>CANFRV010000069.1 GCA_947449575.1 Flavobacteriales bacterium | reverse complement strand
CACCACACCTTCGGCTTCTCTTACTTCGTATTCAGAAGGAGTAGCGCTTACAAAAACCGTTTGCGGAACCAATGCTTCAAATTCGTTGAATTTGAGCGGACGGTTATCCATGGCAGAGGGTAACCTAAAACCATATTCTACTAAGTTTTCTTTTCTACTTCTATCGCCACCATACATGGCTCTTACTTGTGGCATGGTTGCATGACTTTCATCTACAATTAATAGGAAGTCTTCTGGGAAATAATCTATCAAACAAAATGGACGGTCGCCAGGATTTCTCTTGTCCATATAACGACTGTAATTTTCGATCCCACTGCAATATCCTAATTCACGCATCATTTCTAAATCGAAATTAGTTCTCTCTTCTAGGCGTTTTGCCTCTAAAGGTTTTCCAATAGATTTAAAATATTCAATTTGTAAAACCAGGTCGTCCTGAATGTCTCTAATTGCGCTGTTTAATTGGTCTTTTGGAGTCACATAAATATTGGCTGGAAAAATTGCCAAGTGTTCCACTGATTCAATTTTCTTTCCACTCACAGGATCAATGATAGTTAATTCTTCAATGTCATTTCCGAAAAATGAAATACGAAAAGCGATATCTGCATATGCTGGAAAAACATCTACCACATCACCTTTTACCCTGAAATTTCCACGTTGAAAATCTGCGGTAGTTCTGCTATAGAGTGCATCAACAAGCGAGTATAATAAAGTGTTACGCGATATTTTATCTCCAATTTTTATACGAATGATACTGTTTTCATAGTCCTTTGGATTTCCTGCTCCGTATATACAACTCACAGATGCCAAAACAATAATATCTCTTCTGCCACTTAATAGGGAAGAGGTCGTTTTTAATCGCAGTTTTTCTATTTCTTGGTTTATCTGTAAGTCTTTTTCTATATAGGTATTGCTTGTGGGAATAAATGCTTCTGGTTGGTAATAGTCGTAATAAGAAACAAAATATTCAACAGCATTTTCAGGGAAGAATTGTTGAAACTCTCCGAACAATTGGGCAACTAAGGTTTTATTATGACTTATAATAAGCGTGGGCTTTTTTACCTGTGCTATTACATTGGCCATGGTAAAAGTTTTACCTGAACCCGTAACACCTAAAAGTACTTGAGCTCTATCACCACGGTTAATTCCTTCTACCAAACTTTTAATGGCTGCGGGTTGATCACCTGTAGGAACAAATTGAGAAGTTAATTGAAAATCCACTTTGTGTTTTTATGCTTTAATTAATTCTTTTCTTAACATTTCCATCGCGGCCAATGCGCTGCGTTGAATGGTTCTTTCTCTGTTGTCACCAAATTGAAAACACTTTGCAACTACATTGTTTGGTGTTGCCAGTGCAATCCAAACTGTACCAACAGGTTTTTGTTCTGTACCTCCGCCCGGACCAGCAATTCCACTAGTTGCAAGGGCATAGTCGGTTTTAAATTTGGTTCTAATATTATGTGCCATTTCAATTACACATGCTTCACTCACGGCACCAAATTCTTCAATGGTTGTTTCCTTTACGCCAATCTCGTTAGTTTTTATTTCGTTGGCATAACTTAGGATCGAACCGATGAAATAATTAGAGCTACCAGGAACCAAAGTAATTTGATGCGCAAGAAAACCACCTGTACAACTTTCGGCTGTAGAAATTGTTTTTTGTTTATTTATAAGTAATTCACCCACAACTTGCGCTATTGATTTTTCTCCTTCCGCATAAATTGAATCGCCAATGAGTTCATATAGATGTTGCACTATGGGTTCTAATTCTTTCTCTAATGCTGCTTGATTTTCTCCAAATGCGCTAAAGCGAAGCCTTACAGCGCCAACAGCTGGCAAGTATGCTAGTTTAATATGACTTGGTAATGCATCTTCTAAAACTGCTATTTTTTTTGCTAAAAAACTTTCTCCAATTCCAATCGTTTGAAAAGTTCTGTGGAGGATAGCAGGTAATTGAAAGGTTGAAATTATTTTAGGAACTACCTCTTCTTCAAAAATAGTTTTCATTTCAAAAGGAACTCCAGGCATGCTTACATAAGCTATACCATTTTCATAAAACCACATTCCAGGAGCAGTTCCATTTCTATTCCATAAAACTTCGCAATTTTTTGGAACCATTGCTTGTTGGTTATTTGATTCCAACATAGGAAGATTTCTGTTTTTAAAAATGGATTGTACCCATTCTAAAACTTTTTGATCCAATACCAATTCGGTATTGAAATATTCACACATTGTTATTTTTGTAATATCATCTTTAGTTGGGCCAAGTCCACCCGTAATAATAACAACCTTGCTTCGCTTGCTGGCCTCAAGTAGTGATGTACGTATGGCCTCACGGCTATCGCTTACTGCAGATTTAAAGTGTACACGTAAACCTATCTTATTTAATTCTTGTCCTAGCCAAGAAGAATTTGTATCAATAACTTGTCCTAATAAAAGTTCATCACCTATGGTTATAATTTCTGCATTCATGCTGTTTTATTTTCTAAGTTTTTGATGTTTGGTTTAAAGGTAAGCTTAGATATGAATAGAAAAAAATATTGGATAGTTTTTTTTTCTGTTTACTGGATTACATTTATTCAGTTTATTTTTTAAAACTGTATAAAAAAATGTACTCATTTTTGTTCTTTGTTTCATTTTTTTATTTGAAGATTCATTCTTGCATTGGCATGCATCTGTTTTTGTTTTTTCAATAATTATTAATCGAGATAAAAATAGTGATTGCCCGCATGTATTGTTTTTATTGATATCTTCAGGTGTTGTGTAATTTTATTTTTATTATTTAATTCATTTTATTCTTAACGATTTGATTTTGAGCACAAATGTTGTGATAAAAAAAAATGAAGTATTTAATCACATATTTATAATTACAATGATTGATGAAGATATTAGTAAATTCAATTGTCTTCAGATGTTGCTTGCAGTTATCAACATGTTGAAGTGGTAATTTTTATCAATTGATTTACAGCAGGTACTTGAAATTATTAAATACACTTTTAACTTTGTTCTCGTAATCAATCAAATTTTTATAAACATGGCAACAACCAAAAAAACTAAAAAAGCTGCTGCTCCTAAGAAAGCTGCTGCTAAGAAAGCTGCTCCTAAGAAAGCTGCTGCAAAAAAAGCTGCTCCTAAAAAAGCTGCT
>CANFRV010000068.1 GCA_947449575.1 Flavobacteriales bacterium | reverse complement strand
GAGCAATGGCCCACCGCTATTGCCCGGTGAAACGGGTGCGGTAAATTGAATATAGTCGTAAGCATTGATATCTCTAATGCCAGACACTATTCCATTTGTAAATGAATACGACAATCCTTTTGGATGTCCAACAACATAAATAGGCTCACCAATTTGAGGCAAAGCCTTTGCCACTTTTAAATAATTTTCAATTGTTTTTCCGTTTGGTTCTGTGGCAAAAAAACAAATGTCTGCGGCCTTAATAGATTTATAGGTTCGGGCATAATTAAAAGTATCTCCTTTAAAATCTATGAGCAACATTTTTACCACATCTGTAAACATGTGAAAACAGGTGATGCCATTTCCTTTGTTATCTATAAAAAAAGCACTGCCAGTTTGTATTAAATTATTGTTTGAATCTAAACAAAGAACTTTTAAAACGGAATGCTTGCTTTCCTTATAAATTGAAACAGGGCTTAAGCTCTGCGCGCCGCTTGCCATTGGCAACAAAAGCACAAACAATAAACACAAATGCTTGATTATTTTTTTCATAGGTTTTTAAATAAAAGAAAAGGCTAAACAATGCTTAGCCTTTTCTTTTGTTGGATCTATTATTTAGTTTCCAGCAGGTTTGTCGCCAGCTGAATTTTTAATTTCACCTTGCTTGTAAATTTCAGGATTCAAGAATGCATCAAATTTACCACGCATGTCTTCAGCTTCATTTTGCATTTCCAATTTCATTTCATCCAAAATAGCTTGTTGTGCCATAGCATAGCTATAAGCCAATTTAATTTGAATTTCTGTTTGCTTACCTCTTTTACGCATTAATTTGCTGATAGGAATTACACGCTTTAATTTCTTGCTTACTTTGTTGGTTGCAACTTGTAAAGTTTTAGAAATAGAAGCAGCACTTTTTGCATCCAAACGGTTGTTACCTTGTTCGGTTTCAATTACAGAACGCATTTGTGTTTCTAACAAACCAACTAAATTAATTTTAGCTAATTCAATTGCTTGCATTTCTGCGGCAGATTGGAATTCTCCACCAGACTCACCATTGGCAACAATGTACTTTGGAAATCCTTCACCATCTAATTCAGCTTCTTTAGCCCATGCATTATTCAATTGTTGTGCAACTGGCATGTCGCCTGGAATGTTTGTCCAACCTTCTTTTTCAAGTTTCTTCACTTCTTTTTTAGTGTCGCGGGTTACTTTAACAAACTTGAATTTTCTAGCTTGAACTGGTTTTGAATCTTGCGCTGGCAAGATAATGGCTGCACACATAAGTGCAATTACCATGAACTGTTTCATGTTTTTCATGTTTTTTTGTTTTTATTTTAAGGGTTAATTGAAATTTTTATTGTTTGTGTTGTGTTGCTATCCTGAATCTGTAAAAAGTATATTCCTGGCGTTAATCCTTCGCAAGAAAATTTGCCTTCATAAATTTGTCCCAGCGCTAGGTTTGGTTCGAACCGACTGAAAATGGTTTTACCCAACATATCTGTTAAAACTATTTTGGGTTGATCCAACTTTTTAAGTGCAGTAAAACTTAAAGTAAAAAAGTCTTTTGCAGGTTGCGGAAATACTTTGATATCTCCTAAGAATGCCGCTTCATCAATACCTGCAGAAACACTTGAATATACATTATAATTATAAGGGGCAGATGAGCCGCAATTATTCTGGGCATATACTGTTATAAACCCACTGCTGCTGCCTGTCATGACAGCAATTTTTTCTGTGCCATTGCCACTTAACAAATGCCAATCTGCTGGAACAGCCCATGAATAAGTGGTTGAGGGCAAAGGTTGAACTGTATAAAATCTTACTGAATTTGCTTTCACATATTTTTCACCATCAATCTCACTTACCTCAGGTACTGAAATGGCAACTACATCAACATTTGCAGGAGGACCCTCACAATCGCCATTATTTATTATAGCTGAGATAGTACCACTCATACCTGCAATTAAAATATTGGTATTTGCTTGGTTTTGATTGCTGATCGTCCACCCCGCAGGTGCTGTCCAAATAACGGATGCACCTCCTGCATTGCTTACTGCAAACAATGCATTTTGGTTCAAACAAGGATTTAAGTTTGTAGAAATTATAGGTGTGCCTGGAGGAACCAATACCCCATTGATATTTAAAATTTGTGCCGCGCTTTCACAAGCACCGTTAACACTTTTAACAGTAATTTGTCCGGTGGTATTATCAGACCTAATGCTTACTTGTGCTGTATTTTGTCCGCTAACAATTGTCCAAGTTGCAGGAACGGTCCATGTATAACTCAAGGCATTTGGTATTAATCCAACGCTAAATGTTTTTGGTATACCATTACAGATTGTTGTACCCCCAATAATACCTCCTGGGGTTCCAGGAATAGTTTTATTTAGTGTAATTGGAAAAAGCGTTGCGGCACTTTGACAACCATTGTTATTGGCAACAAGAGATAAATTACCGCTTAAAGCGCTAGAATTTGCAATTATGGTTTGTGTTGTATCTGCATTGACAACTACAGTATAATTTGCAGGCCATGTCCAAAGGTAATTGCTCACATTACTTTGTTTGTTTATTTTATAAATATTCTGACTATTGATACAAATGGTACTTGCGCCATTTATTGGACCAGGTTGTGCTGGCGTTTCATAGGCGGTAATCAATTGTTTCCTTGGAAGAGAGCTACAGGTTCCATTAGTGGCAGCAACCATTACGGTATCAGATTTTATACCCGGTGTTACTACAATGCTATTGCTTGTTGAGCTACCACTCCAACCGCTTGGTAATGTCCAAGTATAAGAACTTGCACCACTTACTGCTGCTATGCTTAGGGTATTCGTTTTACCGGAACAATTAATCCCAGAGAAGCTAATGAGCCCAATATTGGATGGTGATGGATTTACATTGGTAACAGTTGTGCTCAATTTATTACTATAACAAGCCCCATTTACTGCTGTTACTTCAATTGGACCTGTATTTAATCCGGCTTGCACTTGAATAGAATTGGTTCCATTTCCGCTAATAACTGACCAACCGCTGGGGAATACCCAATTGTAATTAGCTGCCACGGCATCTGCAGTTACAAAATAAGTTTGAATACTGTTTGCACACATAGTAGTATTGCCACTTATAGCGCCAGTTAAACTTGGCAAATTATTGTTCCCAGTAACATAAATTATAGCTGGCGCACTTGCACAAGTTGTGTTATTGGCGCGTAATTCAATGGTGTTGCTTGCAGCAATGCTAGTTCCTGTATACAAATTGGTAATATTGGAAATACTCGTATTATTTGAATTTACCGTGAGGCCTGCAGGCAATGTCCAACTATAAGAAATTGCACCTGAAACGGTAGTTGCCCCCAAAGTATATACACTGTTT
>CANFRV010000067.1 GCA_947449575.1 Flavobacteriales bacterium | reverse complement strand
ATAAGAGTTTAAATTCTATCTTTCAAGAGTTAGATGGGATTTAAACAGTTTTTTAAATATGTATTTTTTGTCCTAATTAATTAAAGGATTCACTTCTAAATTTGAAAATCTAATTGTAGATTTGCGCGATTATTAATTAAATGTTTTTGCTTTTGTTAAAAGCAATAATTAAATCTTTTGTATTATGATTAAAAAGTTATTTTTCTTAACAATAGCTTCTCTTTTTATCCAGTCTTGCGCAAATAAAAAAGACATTTTATATTACCAAGATATAAAAAATGAATCTCAAGATAATATCAATTATCTAGCGACAAAACTTCAGGTAAACGATATCTTATTTATTAAGGTTGCGGCATTGATCCAAGAATCTGCTGATCCTTTCAATATACAAGTAAGTGCATTAGGAAATATTAATATAGAGACGTATAAGATTCAAGGATATTTAGTTTCGCAGAAAGGATCGATAACGTTTCCAATATTAGGAGAAATAAATGTTGCTGGTAAAACTACAGAGGAAGCACAAGATTTGATTGCAAAAATGTTGAAAGATAATGGTTATATTAAAGATCCGACGGTTAGTGTTAGAGTTATTAATAGTAAAGTAACGGTTATTGGTGAAGTTAAAGTTCCTGGGACCTATAGTTTTGAAGAACAAAATATTTCACTAAATCAAGCAATTGGTTTTGCTGGAGATTTGACAATAAATGGAGTAAGAAAAGATGTGTTGTTGATAAGAGAAATTAACGGGACAAGAACATACATTCATTTAGATTTGACATCTTCAAAGTGGTTTGATAGCCCTTATTACTACGTAAAACAGAATGATATTATAATTGTTAATCCAAATGGACCTAAAGTTTTACAATCTGGTTATATTACTAACGTTGTAAACATATTAGGAGTTTTGTCATTTGGAATTACTGTTGTATTGTTGTTAAAAAAATAAATCATGGAAAATCACCAAGAGGATTCAATTGATAAAGGAATCAATTTTAATATTATTGAAGAAATTTTTAAATACTTTAGATATTGGTATTATTTTTTGATATCTGTAATTGTATGTTTTCTAGCTGTTAAATATTATCTGAATCATACCATTCCTATTTATGAATCACAAACCAATGTAAAAATCATCGATGATTCACAAAACAGTTTTACTTTGCCAAGTTCAGGTATTACATTATTCGGCAGATCAAAAGTTAATCTTGATAATCAAATTGAAGTTTTAAAATCATCGAAGTTACTTGAACAAGTTGTTAAGAGTTTGAATTTAAATACTCAGTATTATAAAGTTAATTATTTTAATAATTTAGAATTATGGAAGAATATACCTTTTAATATTGAATGGTTAGGTTCTTCACTTTCAATAGATGAAAAAACATTAACATTTGAAATAGAAGTAGAAAAAAACGGTTTCAAAGTAATTGAAATTAATGGCAATGACAAAAACATCTTCGTTCCTTATAACACTGTTCAAAGCATTAAAGGAATTTCATTTAGATTGGCGCTACAAGTTGATGCAAATTTAGATAGAATAAAAGGTAATAGATATTTAATAAGAAAGGGATCTGTTCAATCTACAGTAGTTGGGCTTTCTAACGCTATAAAAATTTCAAATAAAAATGAAAATTCAGACGTATTAAGTATTTCAATTACGGGCTCTAATAAGGATAAATCAGAAGCGGTTTTAAATGAAATTATAAAACAATTTGATGCAGATGGACTAAGGGATAGACGATTAGTATCTAAACGAACTATTGAATTTGTAAATGATCGATTTAAATCTCTTGAAAATGAATTAGATTCTATTGAAACTAGAAAAGCGAAATATAAAAGCAGTAATGAATTAACGTTCATAGAATCAGATGCTACCTCCGCGTCTGCAAGTAAGATGTCTGCTAAAAATGATGTTTTTCATACTGAAACGCAAATTGCCTTATCCAGACTTTTGGATAAATCAGTACGATCAGATAAAAAATTAGCATTATTACCAACCAATATTGGAGTTGAAAGTTCTGATGTGAATGGATTGATTAATAATTTTAATTTAGCCGTCTTGGAAAGAGAAAGGTTGTTAGTTAGTGCTGCAGAAAAGAATCCAAGAGTTGTTATGTTGAATGATAAATTAGCTGATTTAAAAGACAATATTTTAAAAACAATTAAAGATTATCAGCAGGAATTAGAAGTCTCCTTAGCAAAAAATAATGTTTTAAAACAAGCTACAATAAGTAAATTTAGTCATATACCTTTTGATGAAAAAGTTTTAAATGGTATTGATAGAAATAAAAACATTAAAGAAGCATTATACATTTTGCTACTGCAAAAAAGAGAAGAAGCAGCGGTTAATTTGGCAATTACTTCATCATCAATGAAGGTTATTGATTATGCCATGACCAATACCGTTCCAGCTTCACCAAAAAGAGCAACATTTATAATTGCATCAATAATAGTTGGATTATTGTTGCCGTTCTTGATAATATATGTAAGTTTCTTATTAGATGATAAAGTTCATAATATTGAAGATGTATCTAAATTTGCTAAAGGAAAAGTAATTCTTTCGGAGATTCCACATATAGATAATATAGAAAAACTTACGACGTTTAACGATCGATCAATTTTAGGAGAATCATTTAGGATATTGAGGACTAACTTATCTTACATATTACCAGTAAAAACTGATAAACTTGGGCAGACCATTCTAGTCGCCAGTACAATAAAAGGTGAAGGAAAGACATTTACAGCAATTAATTTATCTATTTCTTTTGCAATTATGAATAAAAAGGTATTGTTAATAGGTGCCGATTTAAGAAATCCGCAATTGCATCGATATTTGAGTACTAGTAAAAGTGAAGTAGGACTTCAGGATTATTTACATGATCCTTCAGTAGATTGGCATAATATTATTAATAAGAAACAGTTAGAAAATCCAAATTTAGATATCATATTATCAGGTAGAATACCCCCTAATCCGGCAGAGTTGTTGTCAAATGGACGCAAAGAGCAATTGATTAACGAGGCAAAAAAAGAATATGATATAATTATAATTGATAGTGCTCCAACTTTATTAGTAACAGATACTCTTCTAATTTCGCAATATGTAGATGCCACATTGTACGTAGTTAGAGCTGATTTTACGCCGAAAAAATTAATTCCATTTTCTGTGAACTTAAGTAATAGAGAAAAATTAAAAAATATGACATATGTTATCAATAACGTAGGTTTAAATTATGGTTATGGATACAAATATGGTTATAGCTATAAGTATAAATATAATTATGCTTACGGTTATGGATATGGCTACGGAGCTGATCCATCCAATAAAAAGTCTTTGATAAGAAGAATTAGATCTATTTTCAAAAAGAAAAAAGAAGATTAAAAGTCAAAGAATGAGTTGTTTTGAAAGGCATCTGTGAGTAATTGGTGATTTTTCAAAACAACTTTTTTTGTGATATAGTCGATATGTCTGCTGTGATGTACATCGGAGCCAACAAAATCAATCATTCTATTTCCCAAAAGAAAATCCGCAGCTTTAGCTACATTAGGTCCATAATATCCTGTTGTAGATAACATGTTCAGTTGAAAAGAACAACCTGCATTTTTTAATTTT
>CANFRV010000066.1 GCA_947449575.1 Flavobacteriales bacterium | reverse complement strand
TAATGCACCTTTAACGCCACCATCAGTTTGTGGAGGTTACGTAGATGTAACTTGGACGTACACTTCAGCGAGTGCATGTGCCCCAGTAACTTGTGGATCACAAACAAATTATGGTTCAACAACTTGCACAAAACGATTCACTGTTACAGGTGGAGGACTAGTTGATGTTACGGGTCCATGTAATGTAATGTACACTTCTTGCAGTTTCACTAGTCAAGCAGCCCTAAACTGTGCTTTTGCAACTTGGTTAGCGCAATTCCAAACAGTAAGTAACGGATGTGGTGCTACAGTTAGTTGTGGTTCTTCAACAGGTGGAGCAGTTGCTGTTTTTAGTGGTGATCCAAGAGTGGCACCAAGTTTATTAAATGGTGGCGTAGTAAGAGTTACCTATAGTATTGCTGGTAGTTGTAACCAAGATACAGTATGCGCTACGTTTGCCGTAAACCATGTTTCGAATTGTGGTGGATGCACATCTAAACCTGCTCCAGAAGCAGCAGTGGTTTCTACTATTCCAATGGATGTAAAAGTGTATCCAAATCCATTCATTGAAACTTTTAGTTTAAACTTGACAACATCAAGTCTTGAAAATGTTAGTTTGTCAGTTTATGACATGGCAGGTAAACTGATTGAAAATAGAGAAGTACCTTTCAATGAAGTTAATGAATTACAAATAGGTGATCGTTATCCTTCGGGGGTTTATAACATATTAGTTTCTCAAGGAACTCAAGTACAATCGCTCAGAGTTATAAAAAGATAATTAATAAATTCAATTTGGTTAAAAGCCCTTCAACTAGCGTTGAAGGGCTTTTTTTTAACCCATAGTTGATATTGGTTTTATCGCTAAAATGAGTGGCTTGTATTTTTTTTAATGATGGTCATTATGTAAGATTTGACTTTTTTACCCTAGTAGTTCCATCCACCTTTTTTAATCTGCAGTACAACGATTTTATCGATTTTTTTGGGGACTTAATCGGTGAAATGAAAATGATAATCGAAAACTGCCCGAGCACCATAATCAATGTCAAAAACTTTGACCTAGTTTTGTAGTGCCAAAAATCTGCCTGAAAGTAGTTTTTCTTGTCACGAGATAAATTGTTTTCAATGCATTATCCCCGAGACACCTTTTAAATAACCTATTCGTGATGTGGTATTAACTTAATACCTTTAAACATTATGAAAAAAAGATTACAGAGATTTTCTATTTTTAGAGACTTAGTCTCGAATCGAGTAGAAAATAACGTTAAAATTGATTCTAGCCAACCTAACTCAATAGTGACTAGAAACGTTTTAAGTAATAAATTAAATGATGAAAGCAGTAAGCTAACAGTTCTTTTAGTACTTGTTATGCTATTTTTATCCAGTAGTTTGTTATTTGCCAACCTTCCAAACAACCCTGTTACAGCGGTTGTAAAACTAAAAAGCACGAATACTACGAATCCAGTTCAAGTGACAGGTCCTACAAATGTAGTCTCTTCTTCGTGCGATTATGCCAATCAGGCAGCGCTTAATGCAGCTTTTAATGCATGGGTAGCACAATTTCAGACCATTAGTTCTGGAGATTCCAGAGATGAAAATGGAGGAAATACAAATGGTCATTTTAATAACTCCAATATCTCAGCACCTATTTTATGTGAAGGCGGTAGTGTAACTTTAACTTATAGCAATTCAGATAACAGAACTTCTGATTCAGTTACTGCAACATTCACAGTGATACCTTCTGCTCAAATTGTGTTAAATTGTGCTAGCAATATGACCATTCCTTCTTGCAGTACTCAAAATCAAATAAATACTGCTTGGGCGTCATTTTTAGCTTCTACTACGGCAACGGGTGGATGTAATGGGATTTTAACAAATAATGCACCTTTGTTACCTCCTTCTGCTTGCGGTGGGTATGTAGATGTTACATGGACATACACTGCCAAACAAGGTTGCTCACAGCTTACACCACTTATTATTTCAAATGATCCTAATTCTTTAAATTTAATTAAAGAAGATAATAACGGAAATGGAAATAACGGAAATGGAAATAATGGAAATGGAAATAATGAAAATGGAAATAATGAAAATGGAAATAACGGAAATGGAAATAATGGAAATGGAAATAATAATGGAGGAAATAATGGTGATGGATCTGGTAGCGGTGGAACTGGTACTGGCGGAACCATCGATACTACCAACAGCATTGTTTCTGTAACTTGTACTAAACGATTTACGATTTCAGCTGCAATTCCTGTTGATGTAACCGGACCTGCCAATCTTTCTACAAATTCATGTAATTACGCTGATCAAGCAGCCGTAAATACGGCCTTCAATGCATGGGTAGCGCAGTTTCAAACAGCATACGCAGGTTGCGGAGCAACGGCTCATTTCACTACTTCAGGATTTCAAGCGCCTAGCTTGTGCACGGGTGGTGTTGTATCATTGACGTATAGTATTGCTGACAATTGTACACAAGACAGTGTAACAGCAATGTTTAGACTAACTCATGGTGCTTCAGTGGATGTAACTGGACCATCAAATGCTTCTTATACCTCATGTGACTTTGCAGACCAAGCGGCAGTCGATGCAGCATTTGCAACATGGAAAGCTCAGTTCGTAACGGTTAATTCAGGATGTAATGCAACAGCTCATTTCAATAGCAATGAATACCAAGCTCCAAGATTGTGTGATGGAGGCAGTATCGAAGTTACTTATAGCATTGCCGACAATTGTACTACAGACAGCGCAAGTGCAAGCTTTACGATAAATCATGGAGCAGCAGTGGATGTAAATGCACCTGCAAACGCTTCGTATACCTCATGTGACTTTGCAGACCAAGCAGCTGTTGACGCAGCATTTACAGCATGGTTAGGGCAGTTCGCAACGGTTAATGCAGGATGTAACGCAACAGCTCATTTCAATAGCAATGAATACCAAGCACCAAGATTGTGTGATGGAGGTAGTGTCGAGGTTACTTATAGCATTGCCGACAATTGTACGACAGACAGCGCAAGCGCAAGCTTTACGATAAATCATGGTGCAGCAGTGGATGTAACCGGACCAGCAAATGCTTCTTATACATCATGTGATTTTGCAGATCAAGCGGCAGTTGATGCAGCTTTCGCTTCATGGGTAGCGCAATTCGTTACGGTGAATGCAGGTTGTAATGCAACAGCTAATTTTAATACTTCAGAATACCAAGCACCAAGATTGTGTGATGGAGGTAGTGTTGAATTAACATACAGTATTGCTGATAATTGTACAGCAGACAGTGCAAGCGCGAGCTTTACTTTAACTCATGGCGCAGCTGTAGACGTAACAGGACCAGCAGATGCAACGTCAACATCATGTCAATATGCAGACCAAGCAGCGATAGATGCAGCCTTTAATTCATGGCTAGCTCAGTTCGTAACGGTAAATGCAGGTTGTAATGCAACGGCCCAGTTCAACACTACAGAGTTTTCAGCACCAAAAATTTGTCAAGGTGGAAGTGTTGCATTGACTTATAGCATTGCAGATAATTGTACCACAGATAGTGCTACAGCTACTTTTACGATACAACCTGCTCCATCAGTAGATGTAGTTGGGCCAGATAACTTAAATGCCACCACTTGTAATTATGCTAATCAAGCAGCAGTAGACGCAGCGTTTGCTTCTTGGATGGCTCAATTTA
>CANFRV010000065.1 GCA_947449575.1 Flavobacteriales bacterium | reverse complement strand
CTATTTAGAGGATGGTAAAAGTTATAGTAAAGATAAGATTATAGCATTCCTTAAAAACTGGAACAGGGCAGCTTTGTTGCCAGAAACATACGAAAAGAGGTAAAACAAAAAAGCCTTGCAAGTATATAACTTACAAGGCTTTTGTACCCTACGGGTTGGATTTATCGAACTTCATTGATGACTTTCAGGCACTTAGAACATTAATGAACTCTCGAAGTTGGATGTCGATTTTTTAATTCAAATAATTCAAACAACAGCGGCTAAATTCCTTTGGAATAAATTTATTAAGTAAAATCAAAAATTAACACCACCCATTGAAGCCGAATTAACTGAGGCACTTTATAGTCCCTGATACTCCCTGCCACATTCTTCCGTTCAGAAATGGATTGGTTGGTATTCTTTTTCTAATCGGATGGATTGCTCTATTTTCCGACCATTTGTTAATGCCTTTTAATTTTTGTCCATAAAAAAAATTATATTTGTTTAAGCATAAATTTAGCTTACAAACTAAAGCCTATGTGGTAGTTAGCGTAAGTAAATAATGATCATAAAAACGAACTACAACTAAGTAAATGTTAGATTTCATTAAATATCTAAATGAATTTTCTCAGCTCTCTGAAGAAGCTAATGAAGATCTTTTGCCTAAACTTAGAACCAAATCTTTTAAAAAGGGACAAATCATTAACAAAGAAGAACAGGTTTGTAAAAACTTATACTTTATTGACAAAGGTTTAGTGAAACATTATTACCATCATAAGGACAGAGTTTTTATTTTACGATTTTTTTCAGAAACTAATTTTTTTACAGTGCTCGATAGTTTTGTAAATCAAACACCATCCCAATTCATTACTATTGCTTTAGAAGATACAGAAACGACTGCTATTGATTATTCTGATTTTGATGAATTGTGCAAAAAACATCATTCATTTGAAACCTCTGCGAGAAAGCTATTTACAATGGCTGCTGTTGTAAATTTAAAGCGTATTAAAGAAATGTTTGATGCAGATGCAGCAGAACTTTATAAAGAGTTTATGAATGAAAACCATCATTTATTAAATAGGATAAGTTTAGGAGACACTGCAAGTTATATCGGAATTTCACAAGTTACTTTAAGTAGAATAAGAGCCAAGAAGTAATTTTTTAACCTATGTAAAAAAGTATTCAGTTTCATAGTTGCAATTTTGAACCATTAATTAATTTAAATTTAATAAAAATGGACAATAGCAAAATTGAAAATCAAAAAGTACTTAACAATGCAATTAAAATCGGTTCGATAGCATATGTTATTTGGGGTATTCTTCACATTTATGTAGGTTATATAGGTGTTAGTCAATATATAACTGATCCCAACAAAGGCTTATGGAGTGCGTTACTTGGTGGCGACAAGATGCCGGCTGATAAATTCCAGTTTGCCACAGACCCTATGACACTTAAGGTAACTGCTAACTTTATTCTGAACTTTTGTTTAGATGTTGCTGGTTATGGAATGCTGGGAATTTTACTAGGAGTAATGTTATGGAAAAACAGCAAACCTTGGCTCGCATATTTTATCGGCTTATTTATTATTGGATTAGCAGATTTATCATTTTTGTTTCTACAAGTAACACCCGGTCACATTAAGGGAGATTGGGGTACTTACGGTGGGCCAATCTTATGGTTTATCGCAGTCGTTGTTTTACCTTTTGGTTTGCCAAAATTTAAATGGAAAGAAATTTTTTAAGTCTAGGACTTAGCGAATAAAATCGCCTACTCTATAAAAAAAGGTCACTTAGGTGACCTTTTTCTTTTTGACATTATATTGTTTTATCCGAATTCGGTTCGGAATCTTTTAAAATATAGTATCAGTAAAGTGACAAAATTCACTTGTTATCTAAATACATAAATTATTTAGCTGATAATTCTAAAATCTTTTGTATAGGTTTTTTATATAATCTATGGTAACTTTTTCTTTCCAATTTACCCCAAATGCCTGAATCCACATATGAGGTAAGTTGAAAGCCACTTCTGCCATTTTGGTGATGGTTTCGTCGCTCCAACCTTTGGATAAGTTTTGAGGTAAAGAAATTTTATGTTTCGAAATCATCAACTTGAATTCTTGTACTCCTTTTGTATAAATATCTTCTAAATGCTGAAAAGCAACACAATTTGCATAGCAATGGCGATAATCTAAAATTTTTGATAAACCGTAGGAAAGTGCATGACAAACGCCAACTTCAGAATAACTTAGGCTTAAGCCTCCCATTAATGAAGCAACCATTAATTTATCATCATTTTCTGCACTTCGCCCACTGCTTTCATTTAAAAACACCTCGCGGCAAAGTGAAAGAGCTTGCTCTGCATATGCGTGGCTAAAGGCATTATTAAGCGTGCCGTTTTCCGACTCGATGCAATGGATGTAGGTATCCATACCAGTATTAAACCACCAATCGTCGGGTACAGCTGAAATTAATTCAGGGTCTAAAATTACTTGATTAAATACAGTCCACTCACATTTTAAACCTAATTTTTTTACAGGTCCTGTTAAAACCGCTGTGCTGCTACATTCGGCTCCTGTACCACTAATGGTCGGTATTCCTAAATGGTAAACACCGGGTTTCTGAATAAGATTTAAACCTTGATATAAAGTTGAAGATCCTTCGTTGGTGAGCATTAAGGCCGTTGCTTTTGCAATATCCATAATACTGCCGCCTCCTATACCAATAAGCCCGCTGGGTAATCCTTTTTCTGCTAAAATTTTGTCACGAAGTTTATCTATTTGTTCAGTTGTAGGTTCATGTTGATCAACATCTTCAAACAATACAATATCTTCAGGCTTTACAGGAATACGTGCAGCTAAATCTTTTCCCTTAAAGTAATTATCTATAATAAAAACAAAGTAGTTTTTATTTTCTTTACGAACAGGAGCTATTATTTCGTCGAGCATATCGAAACTGCCACGACCGAAAACGACTTTATCTATATTTTTAAAATTTTTATGTTGCATACTAGTTCTTGATGTGATGGTAAATTGTTTTTATTTTAGATTTTTATTGTTTGGAAATTCCTTTTAATATTATGCCTCTTATTCAAATCTCGATAGATAAATTACTTATTTTTTTTATCAAAAGGTATTTATAATTTAAAGGCTAAGTTAGTTTTTTAAAATTTCTAATTCAATTCTAATTCAATTTTTCACCGTCTTTTTTTCTTATAGATATAGAGTTTATAAACATCTAAAAATGAGTTAAAATAGGTTGATTTGATTTTAGTTTTTTTTCGAAGGTTTCTTTTAATAACCAACTTAGATAATTACTCGTTTTTTGTCACAATTCCTTGCAATCTTTCTTTTTCTTTCAAGATTTTTTGATAGTGCTCATAAAACAGAATTGATAAACTTTCAAGACTCGATATTGTTTCTTCAGCCATTTCATCAGTATAATTTTCAAATCCGGGATAAGATTTTAATTCGTCAATGCTTAAACGTTTTTTAGGTTTTGTAGTCATAATTTTTTAGTTAGGTTTTGGGTGAACCGGACTCTAACTCGCAATTGCTTCATTATCAATGCAAATAAAAATCTGGATTATTAAACCACTAAAATATCGAAATGATTTTTTATTTGAAACACCTTGATTCTACTGAGGTTTAGAAACAAAAAAGCAGACTATTAAAAAATAGTCTGCTTCAGTACCCAGAGCCGGAGTCGAACCGGCACGATTTCTCGCTAGTGTTTGAGACTAGTGCGTCTACCAATTCCGCCATCTGGGCAAGTACTATCGCTACATCGGTAGT
>CANFRV010000064.1 GCA_947449575.1 Flavobacteriales bacterium | reverse complement strand
AGAATTATTTTTATACGTTTCCTTAATCGTATCAATCGTACGCAATGCCTTTCCCTCATACACTTCACTAATGGCTGAGATGCGGGTTTGACCTGTGTTTAAAAAAGATTTAGTTAGTCCACGACCTTGTTTACCTACACCAATAAAACCTAAGGAGATGATATCACTAGGTGGTAAAAAAGGTACTCCTGCTTGACTCTTTCCACCCATTACAAAACGAGGGATAATCAAAAACCCTGTGATTGCTTTTGCAGTGTTACCTACAAAACCTCTCCGAGTTAGTGAATTTGTTTTTTCTTTTTTCATATAGATTTAAGTTAAGTTGATGTTGAAATTTTAATACCTAAATATAATTTAATTTATTAAATAGTATATTCTTGCACAGTAGAATTTTTATACCAAAAACAGTGGAAGTTAATAACATACCTTACTAAAATAAACTTTAAAATAAAAAAGGGGAATGTTTAAAAAAATAAACATTCCCCTTTCTATGTAATCATTGCAATAGACAGTCAAAAAACTGCTTATCACTTTTTAATTTATGGTAATGGTCTAACCATGATATCCTTAAAATAGGCTATGCTTTTTGGATCATGCGCTTGAATAGCGAAAGTTCCAGTAGCAATAACACGCTCAGGATGTCCTCTAACAGGTACAAAATTTTCTGGTTGAGTCCAGTCAGTAACCACTATATCATTGATTTTAACAATAACGTGCTTACCTTCTACACGAATATATTCTGTATACCAAACATCATCCTTAACATAAGTCTCTCTGGTATCTTTAATATCATATAATCCACCCGTTCTTTTCCAATCAGAATGAGAATTGTTTACTTGCACTTCAAATCCTTTATCAGGAAATCCTTTGTCTTGATACTGAGTATGGAAATACAAACCAGAGTTAGATCCTGGCTTAGTCATTACTTGAGCCTTAAATTCAAAATTGGTGAAATTATGATTCATTACAGGGCCATCATAAAAAAGGTGAGAGCGAACGCCTGCAACTTTAATGCAACCATCTTCAATGGTGAATGAACCTTGCTTTTCACTAAATTTCCAACCATCGAATGATTTGCCATCGTACAGACTAATCCATCCGTTGCCATTTTTCATCTTATTGGAATGCGCGCAAGAGGATAGTAAAAATACCACTGCGATAAAAAGGATGTTTTTTTTCATAAGCAATTTTCGTTTTTAATTTATTATCGTACTGATAATAATATGGTTAATTAATATTCGAAACCTTTATTTAGATAATTGATCCAAAATCAATTAGGTGATAATTTAAAAAAGCAATTAGGCTTGCCAATTGCTTTTTTAAATATATACTGTTTAAATTTAAACGTCGGTTAGATTGTATTGTTTCAATACATCTTTTGGAACACCTTCCCAGATATTTGGAACGTTACCAACATAACCTAAATCTTTTATACCAATAGCGCTAGTATAAAAACCTGTACCCACTAGGTCACGCACTCTTGTAAAGAATACTTCGCCTTGTTGCATCTCAGGTTTGGTTTTGCCTGGGTAAGCAATTTGCTCCAACACTTCTATTTGTTGTGCATTGGTACAATCAATAAAGGTTTTGTCGTAGGTGTTTAGGCAATGTAAATCAAGCCACTTTAATCCACCACGCAATGGAAGCTGGTGGGTAGGGATATCTTTTACAATGAACTCTATAAAATCAACCACTTTAGCATCAGATGCACTTCCAGATACTGCATCCTTAGGGATAATTAAATCTGAAAGAACTACCAAAGTGCTTTTTTCGTGCGCATTAAAAAATGCAGGTTGAGCATATAATTGTTTTAATCGCTCCACTTCAAACTCCTCTAATCCTACTGCAGTATCAACATTTGAAACATCTACTTGTTTGGTACTAGGCTTGCAGGAATCTACCAACAATCCTACACCAAGAGTGGATATACTTAAGGCTTTTAATGACTGTCTTCTGTTCATAATTAAATATTTTGTTTTTTCCTTTGTTCAAGAATATATTCAGTTGTACGCATTGATAAGGCAAGAATTGTCCAAGTAGCATTTTTATCTCCTTGTTGTACAAAAGGAGCAGCATCTACTACAAACAAATTTTTACAATCATGAGCCTGACTCCATTTATTTAGGGCAGAGGTTTTAGGATCATCTCCCATACGAATTGTACCTACTTCATGGATAATTTTTCCTGGAGCTTCCAAACCATAACTTGTATCAGCACCTGGAATTTTAGTAGTAATTACAGCACCCATTTCATGCATAATAGACTGGAAAGTCTCTTGCATATGTTTTGCTTGATTTACTTCTTCATTACTCCAAGTATAGTTAAAACGTAGTACTGGAATACCAAATTTATCTACCACATTAGGATCAATTTCACAGTAGTTTTCTTTGCGTGCAATTGCGGTACCACGACCAGCCATGCTAACTTGAGTACCATAAAAACGACGATAGTCATCTTTCAAAGTAGCTCCAAAACCGCCAGAATCCTTTGTTTTACCCTCTCTATCTGGAACCATACCATTCATTTTAGGGGTACCTCCACCAAAACCGTAGTTAGGCATACGCATACCACCACCATATTCAATATGATAACCGCGAGAAAAATCTAGTTTTTTATTATCTAACCACCAAGGTGAATAGATATGTACGCTACCCACACCATCTTCGTTGTAACGCTTACGATCCATCAATTGAGGAAGGAAACCGCCCAAACTAGCTCCAGTAGAATCATGAAGGTATTTACCTACCACTCCACTACTGTTGGCAAGACCACCTGGATGTTGCGCAGATTTAGAATTTAATAATATACGAGCAGATTCGCAGGTACTAGCACCAAGAATAACAATTTTAGCATTCAACTGATATTCCTGACCATCGGTTTTATCTACATAAGATACACCGGTAGCCTGACCTTCTTTTCCTGTCAAAATTTGACGAACCATTGCATTGGTGATTACCTTTAGATTACCTGTTTTAATTGCAGGAATAACAAGGCAAGAGGAAGCAGAAAAATCACCATATACTTTACAACTTCTACCGCACTGACCGCAGTAAAAACAAGCACCACGATCTTTATTTCCTGGCAAGGCATCCGTTAAAACAGAACCTCTACCTGGAATAACTTTTACGCCAGCTTTAGCAGCGCCATTTTTAATAAATATTTCGTTCAGCCTAGGCTTTGGAGGAGTAAGGAAAATACCATCTGGATCGTTCTCCAATCCTTCATTGGTACCATACACACCAATCATTTTATCAACCTTATCATAGAATGGTTTTACATCATCGTAGGTAATTGGCCAACGATCGGTAAGGCCATCAGTAGGTTGGAAATCTAGCGGTCCAAAACGCAAAGAGATTCTACCCCAGTGATTGGTTCTACCTCCAAGCATTTGGGCTCTAAACCAACTAAATTCAGTTTTATCTTTGGTAGTATAGGGTTGGCCTTCAATTTGCCATCCACCATATGCAGCATCAAAATCTCCAAAAGCACGAGTTGTAGAAGCACCACGACGCGGTGATTCATAAGGCCATTGAAGTTGCTTAGATTGCTTAGCAGGATCAAAAAATGGTCCAGCCTCTAGCATTAATACTTTAATTCCAGCATTGGCCAATACATAACCAGCCATACCGCCTCCTGCACCAGAGCCAACAACAATAGCATCGTATTGCTCTGCAGATTTTTTAATTTGGATTTTATCTCCCACAGTTATTAAATTATAGTGTAAACAAAAATATTTAAGACCTTAAAAATAGACGAAATTTTTATACTCTATTAATCATT
>CANFRV010000063.1 GCA_947449575.1 Flavobacteriales bacterium | reverse complement strand
GAACTCATTTGTGCATTGCAAAAAATTTCTTCCAAATGCGCGTAGCGTTGGTATTGTATTTCTCTTGCGGCAACTACCCTGTCTCTAATACTTGCGCTGCTCTCCGCTTTTCGGTGGTCTGTTAATTGGTCAAAATTTACAGGCGTTACCTCAATATGTATATCAATTCTGTCTAACAGCGGTCCAGATATTTTACTCAAATATTTTTGTACCACCGTTTGCCCACACACACATTCTTTTTCTGGGTGGTTAAATTAGCCACAGGGGCATGGTCGCATTACCTTTTTATAGTTTAGATGAAAAAATAGCTAAACCGTATGGTTATCAGTATATTGAGAAGCCTTCTACTTTAGGGGAGTTTATTAGAAACAGAAGAATTGAATTGGGTCTTTTTCAAAAAGATATCGCTCTTCAATTTGGAGTTTCAGAGGATAGTATTACCTATTGGGAAAACAATAGGTCAATTCCTCAGATTAAATTCTACCCGAAAATCATTAAATTTCTAGAATTTAATCCGTTTGAAGTTGACATTAAAACAATTGGGGGTAAGATCAAAAATTACCGGTATTTGAATGGGTTAAGTCATAAGCAAATGGGGAAATTACTATCGGTCGATGCATCAACTGTCAGGGCTTGGGAGTTTGGAAAAAATAGACCAAAGCAATTAAAATTAGTAATGCTCGAAATAAGTTAGGCCCAACTTCATATAAACATTGTATAACATTCATATTTTTATAGTATTGTATTTTATGTTTTATTTATTAAAATTTGAATATAGAACATTGACTATTAGTATTTAAAAATAAACAACGAAAGTAAATTTGGTAAATCATGTCAATTTTAAATTTACAGTATCCTCAGAAGCGCAACCCCAAGGCTTCTATTTGTAGATTTTAAAAGGTTCTTTCACTTTCTAAACTGAAAGAATTTAATGGTTACTAATATTTCTTTCAGAAAATGTACACAATAAAACAATCCATCATCGAAATGGAATTTATTAATGAAAACAAAGAAGCGATGAGATATCATTTGAATAACGAAATCTTATTTTTCGATACGGAGAAATCTGAATCTATGGTTAGAAACATATTTCAAGGTGTATTTATTAGTCGTATTTATCCTTCGCTATTACAAATTAATTAATTGAAAATATAATTAGTAAAGTAGTTAGATTGATTCATAAATTATTACCAAGTGAAATATACAATTCTGATAATTTCGTTTTTCCTTTTCATAAACAGAAGTGTAAGTCAAGATACTTGTGATAAATCCATTTCTCTTTTTGTTGGTTACTCTAAAAATCTTATTATTCCGACTCACATTAGTAATTCCCAATTAAAATCTAATGATTTTAATTTTGGATTTTTACTAAAAAGGAATTTCTCTGAAAATAATTACTTCAATCTTGGTTTTTCGTATTGCCAAACAGACATTATTGATTACTCGAATAAAGTTATGTACATAGAAAAGAATATGCCTGTTAACCTGACAACATCTATAAAACAAAAGCAATTAAGTTTTGATTATTTGTTTGAGCACAAAATTAATAAGACATTTACATATTTTTTCGGGATACGAATTTCGTATTTGTTAAATGCTACAATCGAACAACATTTATCGGAGGATATAAGTGATTCAACCCTATCTAATAGATTTCATAATAGGTATGATATAGTAAAGAGTGATTTTTCTGCCCCATTCAGTAGAGTAAATTTTGGCCCATCTATTGGAATTAATTTGAGAATTTCAAAGAATATTTTTTTGCGAAATTGCGTATCTTATGATTTAATAAGTAATCCCCGAAACAATTTTCCAATTGAATCTTACAATCTTTTGAGAAATAATTTTATTTTAATCCTTAAGCGATAAATATATGAAAAAGAAACATTTAATTAATTTAAGCTCAATTGCTATTGTAATTATGGTTGCATTTTTTGCTTGCAACAAAGAGCCATCCTCAAACATGAAAAACGAACGAGTTAATAATAAGAATCTGGGTAAAAGTGCCGGTAGTTGTAATTGCCCTCAAGTTACTTCAAATGGATATTGTGATAATTGTGTTGTCACCTACTTAATGAATAATACAAATCCTGCTCAGCACACCATAAATTGGCCAAGTGGTTGTGGAGGAGGTAAGACGACTTTAAAATTTTGTTATGATGATTTTCTTGTGACAGATGATTGTTATATATTCATGGAAATTGATTACTTACCACCAAGTTTGCAGTGTGCTTTTAGTACTTTCCCTTATTGTTTAAGGGGTAAAATAAAATGTGAAGTAGATAATAATGGGGATTATTCAATTACAGTAGTACCTGATGATGTTGCATTGGCCGAGCATTTTACCGTGGTATTTTCCGAAGATGATAAGATAGTAAATATCTGTTGTGATAATAATTGTTGTACAGGAATTTGGCAATAAATGAAACATTTTGTCGTCTTTATTTTTTGTTTTAATGTCATGATTTTTTGGGGTAGCTTTAAAACAGTAGCCCAGAATACAAATGGGAGGTTTTCTTTCACTTCAGGGGCCTCCTTATCCATTACTCAATTAGGCATCTCACCTTTTTCAACCCTTCGAAGATGGAATGATAGAAGTATGCCTTCTATTTATTTGAAATTTAGGTACTTTCAACCTTTTAAAAAAAATGGTTTATCCTGTGGATTACAAATAGTCGAAAAGGGTTTTCAAACATTCTATCAAGTGAATAATTCATATACCCAAACAACTGTGTCTTACTCATATAACATGAATTACCTTGAAATGCCGGTTCTGTATCATTATAGAATTGATACGCACTTACTTAAATCATTTACATTTAACTCAGGTTTATTTGTTGGTTATTTATTCAGAGATGATTTTCGTATTTATCAAAAGGATGTCCACTTTCCCAAAAATTCTCCACCATATACGAATTATACTAATTTAGCAGGATCTTATCAGTGGGGAGATAGATTTAATTTATGGGACATTGGAATCAATTTAGGTATGGAGTACAGAATAAATAATTTCTTGAGTAGTGAGTTTTGTCTTCAGAAAGGAATGATTAGGGTAGACCGTATACAACACAAAGATTTAGCTTACAACGTTACCCTTTATCTTGGGGTAAACTACCATTTTTAATAATCAGATCTATTGAAATATTAAATTAGCAAGAAAAATAAACTAAAGAATTATTGTTTCAACGCTTTTATGAATGGGATAATTTTAAAATTAAGTATACTGACCCCGAGATTATAGAGGCAATAGATTGGTAAATGAGAAAAATTTAGCACCAGTAAAATAAATTAGACACCATCAAATCGGCTTATTTAAATTGTCCCGTAATTACCTTAAATAGACCATCCAATTTAGAAAGTAGTTCATCAAATGTCACTATATCAATATTTTTTTGATTTGCTCTAAGTAACTCAAAACATTTTGCCTGATGCTTGTTTAAGCTGCTTTTGAGTCCAATCACTAATATGCATTTTGGATCATAGGATTTATTTTCTTTACCAAAATCTTTTATAAAAGTATCTTTTTGATCGAGGCACTGATTTATACCACCTGAAAGTTCATCTGATGAAGAGTAAACGTCAGGCTTTCTATATGTTGTTGCCTTTAAAAGGTCTTTACGATGAGTTTTTATTTCAAGTAAAGCAAAATTATCGCTTAGATTATTCTCAAATAGAAAATCAACAATTCGACCTTCCTCATTTTCAATTGTTTTACCCCCAACGTATGCTTTACCTTTTTTTAGAATTACTTGATATGGGAATAGATGTGTCAACATCCAAGAATATTTTTCAAAAAACTTCTGCCACTGCTCTTCATTATCATTTTTAACTTCAAGTAATTCCTTAAACTTAGAAATAATTTCCTCTAAATATACGATATCTAATTTTTCTTTAGTTTTAATAAAATGAGCAGTGGTAATTATTTTTGCTGCTGGAATTTTTCTGTAAAACTTGTGCTATTGATTCTGCATCATCTTTTGAGATCCTATCAAATTCATTAAATTTAGATAGAAAATTTTCAAGTTCTACAGAAT
>CANFRV010000062.1 GCA_947449575.1 Flavobacteriales bacterium | reverse complement strand
TGAAAAAATGATTGGCTATATCAAAGAATCAGTAAATTCATTAGACACTTTTACACGAGAACTAACGTTGTTTATCCATAACTCAAAGAAGAATGATGCTAAATAACGATGAAATGCACTTTTTTTTAACAATTGATTAGGGTTTTTAAAAAGAGAGTTATTATACGCCTAACACACCTAATCGCCTTCCTCTATGCACAAGAGTTTTACTTCATCAATTATGAAAAAAGCTTATCTTTTTTTCATGTTACTATTCGCCTTAACTATAAATTCCCAAACCACTTGCGCTACCGCTTTACCTTTAACCATTAATGGTCCCTGTGCTTCTTTAGTCCCAGTAACAGATACCACGCAAGACCTTCCCAATATTAACAACGCTTGTGGTACTGTCTCCTTTGGTCAAGAAATATGGTATAAATTTACCGTTACTGGAGGCCCATTGAATGTAAAAATAAAAGTAGATTCAATTGACCGAAACTTATACTTGCAATTGATGTCTTCTACAGCTCCTTGCACTAGTTTAACACAAATAGCCTGTGCCAATAGCGATACCGCATCCAATTCTTCTCAAACCGAAACGATTAATCAAACGTTAGCCAATGGCACTTATTATCTTAAAGTAGTAAATGTTGGCGGAGGGACCAGTATGACTATAGACACCTTGTGCATAACCTCAATTATAAACCCTTGTACTACTGTTCCTAATATAGCTGCCTGTGGCACAACCATCAGTACTACTATTCCCGTTGGAACAGGTTCTTATGCCAATCTTACCTGTGGCAATACAGCATCGGGGATGGAGCAAATATATACATTTACTCCCACCCTTACAGGCAATTATACCATACAACAAAACAGTGCGTACACCAGTATTAACTACCAAGTCAAACCTGTTTCAAGTGGATGTAGTGCCACGGGATGGACTTGTATTGGCAATCTTCTTAATGCTTCAAGTAGCGGTACTTTTGCCTTAACAGCTGGTACACAATATTATCTATTAGTAGACCCTCAAACTACTACTGGAGGGGCAGTAAGTTTTATAATTACCTGTGGTGTTCCCATCATATTTAATGATGATTGTACTAATGCAACGACGCTTAGCGTTAACCCTTCTAATATTTGTGCCGTAACCTCAACTGGTAATACCATGACGGCAACTGAATCGTTACCAGGTTGTTCTGGTACAGCAGATGATGATATCTGGTATCAGTTCACTGCCACTAATAATACGCAGATAATCACTGTTACTCCTGGTACTCTATTGGATGCCGTGTTTGAAGTTTTTGATGGTACTTGTGGCAGCTTTGTTAGTATTTTGTGTCAAGACGCTACCACAGGAAGCGCTGTGGAAACCACTCCCCTTTCGGGCTTAACCATTGGAAACGTTTATTATGTTAGAGTTCATAGCGCAGCCAATGGAACTGGACAAGGAACATTCACTATTTGTGTTGCTTCTCCGCCTAATCCTTGTTCCTCAGTAACAGCTATTGATGCCTGTGGAACAACTATCAATCAAGCGCTTCAAGCTGGTTATGGAAGTTACAACAACTTTATGTGTGGCAATGATACGCCGGGTGTAGAACACCTGTATATTTTTACTCCCAATGTTACTGGAAATTATTACATCCAACAGAATAGTGGGTATGCTCCTATTGACTATCAGATTAAATTAGTTGATACTGGCTGTAATGAAAGTGGTTGGAGTTGTATAGGCAACTTAACTGGAAACGCTATTAGTCCGAATATATACATGATTGCAGGCAATGAATATTACATCATGATTGATCCAACTACTATTACTGGTGGAACGGTTAATTTTACTTTGGCCTGTATCCCTACACCGCCCACTAATGATGACTGCCAAGGCGCTATAAACGTAACCGTCAACCCTACTTCGGTATGTGCTACTAGTACCAATGGAACCACAATTGGAGCTACAGAAACCCAACCCGGCTGCTCGGGTACAGCAGATGATGATGTTTGGTATAAATTTACAGCCACGAGTACTAAACATGTAATAACGGTTACCCCAAACAGCCTATACGATCCTGTTTTTGAAGTATTTGATGGGAGTTGTAATGGAGGATTGACAAGTATATTATGTAATGATAACACGAGTGGCACTACTATAGAAGCGGGAACGATCAGTGGATTGATCATAGGTACAAAATACTTCGTAAGAGTCTATAGCAATCCGGATGCTGCAGGATTTGGAACCTTTAACATTTGTATTACAACACCACCCGATCCCTGTACTAGCATTACTACAGGTATAACGTGTGGTACACCGATTTCAACAACAATACCTTCCGGTTTTGGAAGCTATTCAATTTCAGGTTGTGGCCTATTAACCAATGGAAAAGAAAAGATATATTCCTTTATTCCGACTACAACGGCTAGTTATACTGTTGTACAAAACAGTTCTTTTTCAAGTGTAGATTACCAATTTAAAGAAGCTTCTTTAGGCTGTGATGAATATTACTGGAATTGTATTTCTACTTTGACGGGGACTTCTACCAGTCCATATTTTACGCTTACTGCAGGTGTGGAATATTATATTTTGGTCGACCCAGAATTGACTACTGGAGGCATAATTAATTTCAGTATTACTTGTGGCGTCATCCCGCCAGATAATGACGAACCTTGTGCCGCGATTCCCATCCCTGTTACTTTGACTTGTAATTATGATACTTATTCAAACACTAATGCTAGTAGTAGTCTTTATGTAGGTGACCCTAGTTGTGCTAATTATGTTAATAATGATGTTTGGTTTTATGTTGTTGTTCCTTCTACTGGAATGGTTGTTATTGATACTCAAAATGCTGATGTTACCAACAGTGGTGTTGCAATTTATGAAGGTGATTGTAGTATCTTAACAGAAATAAGCTGTGATGATGACAGCAGCGGTAATCCATTGATGTCTACTGTTACTGCTTCCAGTAGAGTTCCTGGCGAAATATTATATGTGCGTTTTTGGGAAAATGGTGGTGGCAGTAGTGGTAACTTTGGAATCTGCGCCACTACCCCTCCTCCTTGTGATGAACCTACCGTCCAAGCGACCAATTTCACATTTGACAGCATCAGCAGTAGCGCAATTACTGCTAGTTTTAATGGCAATGCTTCGGGCTTCTTGATAATACAATCTACCCAAAGCACGCCTCCCTCTATGCCAATAAACAGTGTTATTTATTCTCCGTTCAACATTAACACCTTAGGTTTTGATTACACCTTTATAGCCAATAGTACAACACCTGATTTTACCTCTCTTGACATTGTAGGGAATACACACTATTACTATTTTATATACGCTTATAATAATACTAATTGTGCCGGACCCATCTACAGTTCCCTTCCTCCATTAGTGGCAGACACAATTACTTGTGTAACGGAGCCGAATAGTGTTGCACTAACCAACGTAACGCCTTCGGGATTTATCTTAGATTGGTTTGCTCCTATTGGGGGAAATTCTGACCCAATTACCTATACCATTCAAGTAACCACCGATCCCGGATTTACAGCAAATATTGCTGGCTCTCCTTTCACGGTAATAGATCCAACCACTATAATAAATATTACAGGATTAAATTCTAGCACTACATATTATTATCGTATTACGGCCTCTAATTCAGTTTGTAGCAGTGCTTACATTACTGGAACCGCTTATACAGGATATTGTACTTCCACTTCAACATCCTCAACACGTTATATCACTAGTTTTTCAACCACTGGTGGGTCTACTAATATTAGTAATTTGGCATCGGGTTATTCGCCTACTGGTTATGGTGCATTTTTGTCACAAATAGTAACCAAACAAATTTATGGCACTGTAAACTTTAGTGCTTCCTTCTATAACGGCACTTTCGCTTATGGTTTTAATATCTGGGTAGATTG
This sequence comes from Flavobacteriales bacterium, assembly GCA_947449575.1. GTDB lineage: Bacteria > Bacteroidota > Bacteroidia > Flavobacteriales_D > Crocinitomicaceae > CAIUKX01. The sequence continues at coordinate 222 of CANFRV010000062.1, read as the reverse complement.
GAATGATGATTTGGATTTTAATGATGCTGGCGAAAAAGTATATGCTTCTGGGGCTTTGGTTGTTAGTGCGACGGGGAGTTTTACAATACCCGCAACTGCAGCAATTGGTCAGCACAGAATGAGAATTAAAGCGGACACGAGCACCTTTAACCCTGCTGCATGCGGCACGATAACGACCGGAGAGACAGAAGATTATACCCTGGAGGTAACTCCCTTATTATG
>CANFRV010000061.1 GCA_947449575.1 Flavobacteriales bacterium | reverse complement strand
TTTGTCGTTGGCCAGATAATTGTAATTAACGTGCAGTAAAATGGATAAACGGGTAACATCAAAACTGTATGAGTATTGGTAGTTGCCTAAATAATCATTCACATCTATAGCCTCTGTGCTTGCGCTTGAAACATTAATGCCTGTAGAAAGTGAAATTTTATCACTAATAAAGTAGGCAATATTTAATTGCTTAGCTGCACTAGAATTACTAATGGTGTAATTTAAATTGCTTAAAACAGTTGCCGTGTAATTGGGTATGCTAATACCAGACTCTACTAAGAAGGCGCCTTTTTGGGCATGGGCATTTAGTCCACAAATTACAGTGGCTAGGGCAAGAATCATTTTTTTCATGGTTTTGATTTTTTATGTTGGTTTTTTAAAATGGGTAACGTGCTTGTTAGCATTGGGGCCTATTGCAGGATAATAAATGGAATGATTAATGCAAGTATTCCACTTATGACAACTATGGTTATGTAAGTATTAACATAACTTTTAGTAATCTCGGTTCGGTCGTTTTTTGTATTTTCCTGCAATACCACGGATTGAAAGCTGGCGCATTCCTTGTCCTTCTGAATAAAGTAAGTGTATTGCCTTTCGCTCATGCTCTCTAAAGGAACTTTCTTTAATACCAAGTATAAGGAATCATTACAGGGAGATGCTACCTGCTGAGCAAATCCAATGCTTGCCAAACAGGTAAAGACTAATAGAAGTAAAATTTGTTTCATGGCCAATAAAAATTATATACAAAGTGAAAAGATTTTTATGACAACTAAGGTCAATGCCTTTGTGCTTCTAATTTTAATGTCCTTATTTGTCAAACTATTTTATTGCCTATGTTGAACCAACATAAAATTTTGAGAGTATTCAAGCTCATTTCATTATTGAAAAAAGCACCAGCAAAATCTACCCGAACCATTTCAATGATGCTGGATCTTACAGAGAGAACCGTTTACAGGTATATAGACCTCATGACTGAAATTGGGTTTGATATACAAAAAGACAAAAACAATAAGTATTCTATAGCCATGGAGGATGAAGGCGTGGATGAATACTTTACCTTGGAAGAGGCTACACTCATTAAAGAGCTCTTATTAAGCAGTGCCCAAAACAGTGCCATCAAGGATGGTATCCTAAAGAAAATTTTTGTGAAATCTGAAATAGATTTAGAGGCCAACCATATTATCAATGCCAATAATAGCAAGCTGGTAGCGCAAATCAACGAAGCTATAGCGCAAAAAAAGCAGGTGGTATTACAGAAATACTTCTCTGCCAATTCAAATAATATTAGCAATAGAATTATTGAACCCATAAAGTTTACCAATAATTACCAAATGCTCTGTGCCTATGAGCTAGCTAGCAAGAAAAACAAGTTCTTCTCCTTGGAAAGGATAGGTTCGGTATTAATTACCGATAAAAAATTTGCACATACCGATTTACACCATTTTGAGCAACCTGATGCCTTTGGCTTTGCCAATTTGGATGAACAGAAATTAAAGGTAGATTTGTTATTAAACCTAAGGGCTTATGTAATCCTAAAACAAGAATATCCTATGGTTATCCCTTTCATTAAAGTTGACAATAAAAATAAAACCTATCATTTAACACTGGAGGTTAACAATCCAAAGCCCGTAACGCGTTTTGTATTGGGTCTGCTAGATGAAATTACGGTTTTGGGTTCAGACCAATTTATAGAACACCTTAGAACCTTTGTTGGGCAATTGTATGAGAACAATAAGATGGGACAATAATAAATGAAAGCAATGCAAAAAGGATTTGAACCTTACGCGATAAAACAAAAAAAAGGCGAGTTGCCCCGCCTTAAATGTTTTCACAACGGAATAATCCTTATTGTGATTTGCTTCAAAATGTGTATGCAATTATAATGCTATATTTGAATAAAACAAATTTTTTAAATCTATGAAAATACTTGGCTTGGATTTAGGCACTACCTCCATAGGATGGGCAGTGATTGAAGAGGAAGAAAAAAAGTCTAAAATAATTGATATGGGGGTTAGGATTATACCCTTAACCACAGAAGAAAATACAGAATTTAGTACTGGTAATGCTATAAGTAAGAACCAAAAAAGAACGCAAAAAAGAACACAGCGAAAGGGATATGATAGGTACCAATTAAGAAGAACCCATTTGGTGAAACTATTTACAGAGCTTCAAATTTTGCCAGATGCATCCTACTTTAAATTAAGCGCCTTAGACCTGTATTCATTAAGAAATAAGGCAATTAAAGAACAAATTACCTTACAAGAATTGGGTAGAATTTTCTTGCATTTAAACCAAAAAAGAGGTTATAAAAGCAGTTTAAAAGAGGAAAATGCTGCCAATAAAAAGGAAGGCGATTATGTTGCCGCAGTAAAAGGTAGGTTCGAACTAATAAAAGAAAAAGGATTAACTGTTGGGCAATATTTCTTTGAAGGCCTGAAAACCGACATTCACTACAGAATTAAAGAGCAAATTTTCCCTCGTGAAGCTTATATAGCAGAATTTGATACCATTTGGAATAAGCAAAAATCATTCTATCCAGAACAATTGAGTGATGCAAATTTCAATAAAATTAGAAACGAAATTATATACTATCAAAGGCCATTAAAATCGCAAAAAGGCTTGGTTTCCATTTGTGAATTTGAAGGAAAATTTAGAAATAATACAGCGGGCAAAAAGGTTTTTGTTGGACCAAAGGTTGCCCCAAGAACCTCCCCATTGTTTCAAATCTCGAAAGTTTGGGAGAGTATTAATTCTATTAGGCTTAAAGGTAAACGTGGACAGGAATATGAAATTAGTTTGGCGCAAAAAAATGAATTGTTTCATTATTTAAATAACAATGAAAAGTTAAGTGAAGCAGAATTATTTAAAATATTAAAATTAAATAAAGAAGATGGCTTTGCTGGAAATTCTATGACAAAAAATGGAATTAAAGGCAATGAAACTAAAGCGGCAATAAATAAAATTATTAAAGGGCTTTCAAATGCAAATGAATTACTAAAGTTTGAATTGCATGAAAACACAAAGTATGTAGACTTTAGTACAGGTGAAGAAATTGAAAGACTAATGATTGATGACACCTTTGAAAAAGAACCTTTATACCAATTGTGGCATTGTATATATAGTATTAGCGATGATGGTTCTTTAATTAAAGCACTACAAACAAAATTTAATATCCCCTATGAAGAAGCCACGCAATTGGCTAAAATAGATTTCACCAAACAAGGATTTAGTGGAAAAAGTGCCAAAGTAATTCGTAAAACGCTTCCATTTTTGCAAAGCGGATTTATGTATAGTTATGCCATGGAATATGCGGGTTATAACCATTCAAATTATTTAACCAAATCTGAAAATCTTGCACGTGTTCTATTAGATAAAATGCCACAGCTCCAAAAGAACAGCATGCGACAACCTGTTGTAGAGAAAATTTTAAACCAAATGATCAACGTGGTAAATGCCATTTTAGAAACGTATGGCAGACCAGATGAAATAAGGGTAGAATTGGCGCGTGAATTGAAATCAAGCAAGGATGAAAGAAACAATGCCGATAGAAATAACAGAGCACGTGAGGTAGAGAATAAGAAAATAGCTGAAAGATTAGAAAATGATTATGGCGTTAAGGCTAATAAAAGAAATATAGATAAGTATAAAATGTATATGGAAATGGATGGTATTTCTTTATATACAGGCAAAACCATTGATTTAGCAACCTTTTTAAGAGGGGAACAAGTTGATGTGGAACATATTCTTCCTAAGTCCAGAATTTTTGACGACTCGCTTCAAAACAAAACAATTTGCGAGCAACAAGAAAACAGAAATAAAGGTAATATGACTGCTTATGATTACATGAAAACCAAATCTGAGCAGGCATTTAATGATTATATAGAACGTGTTGAAACCTTATTTAAATTAAAGAAAATAACTAAAGCCAAGCGGGATAAATTATTGACGCCGGCCGCTAAAATCCCAGACGATTTTATTGAAAGGCAATTACGCCAAACACAATACATAGCCAAAAAATCAACTGAATTGTTAAATGAAGTGTGCTTTAATGTAAAAGCAACGAGCGGGCAGGTTACAGATTATTTGAGACACCAGTGGGGTTGGGATGAAGTTTTGATGAATTTGAAAATTGAAATGTACCGCTCAAAAGGTTATGAGGAATTAATAGAACAATATGAAGTACTTGACAATGGCAATAAAAAGAAAAAGGAACGTATTAAAGGATGGACTAAGCGCGATGACCATAGACACCATGCTATAGATGCCTTAACCATTGCATGTACAAAACAG
>CANFRV010000060.1 GCA_947449575.1 Flavobacteriales bacterium | reverse complement strand
GATTACATCAGGGAAAACAAATTGGATCGTAAAATTGGCGTGTTCCATATAGACTATGAAGCACAATATCAAATGACAACAGACTACGTTGACCAAGTGTTGGAAACAAACTTGGATATTTGCGAAGTGTATCGCATTTGCTTGCCATTGGCAACAGCTTGCGCCACATCAATGCATCAGTCGTATTGGTTGCCTTGGGAAGAAAATAAGAAAGATATTTGGGTTCGGGAATTACCGGGAAATTCAATAAACGAAGGGGACCAACAGTTTGATTTCTTCAATGCAGGAATGAGGGATTATGATTTTCAAGAAAGGTTCAGCAAGTGGATTCACGAAAAGAAGCAAGCAAAAAAAACATGCTGCCTTGTGGGTATAAGGACGCAAGAAAGCTTCAACAGATGGCGGGCCTTGCATAGTGACCGGAACCAAAATAAGTATGAGGGGCTGAATTATATCAACAAGCTTTACGAAAATATCTACAATGGTTATCCGATATACGATTGGCAGACAACAGATATTTGGGTTGCCAATGGTAAGTTTGGTTGGACCTACAACAAGCTTTATGATGTATTTTACCAGGCTGGTTTGACCATTGATAAAATGAGGGTGGCAAGTCCGTTTCATGATAGCGGAATTGAGAATCTAAAGCTATACAGAGTAATAGAACCGAACACATGGGGTAAGATGGTAGGCCGGGTAAATGGCGTTAATTTTTCGGGCATATATGGCGGTACAACTGCAATGGGATGGCGTGAAATAAAGTTGCCACCAAACCACACATGGAAAAGCTACATGGAATTTCTTTTGTCAACATTGCCAAAGGAATCGGCAGATAGTTATAAAAAAAAACTAAGCACAAGCCGGAAATTTTGGCAAGAAAAAGGCGGGGTATTGTCAAATGAACTTATCAGCAAGCTTCAGGCAATGAACATTGATTTAAGGGCTGAAGGGTCTACTAATTACAAGACAGATAAAGTGCCTGTAAGAATGGATTACTTGGATGACATTGATATACCTGAATTCAGGGAAATACCAACATACAAAAGAATGTGCGTTTGCATAATGAAGAATGACCACCTATGCAAATACATGGGTTTTTCATTGAATAAAACAGAAATGGAATTGAGAAAACAAGCTGAAAATAAATACAAAAATATATGAGCCTACTAATGGAGCAATTGAAAGAAAAAAATAAAGAACTTGACAGATACATCAGCCCTGTCTACAATGTGCAAAGAATACACAATAGCAAGATTCGCGCTAATGCATACAATCCAAATGCAGTAGCACCACCTGAAATGGCATTGCTTGAAATGTCAATTTGGGAAGATGGCTACACAATGCCAGCTGTAGTGTTTTATTTGCCTGATGAAGACATTTATGAAATAGTGGACGGGTATCACCGATACACGACATTGATGACCAGCAAGCGAATATTTGAACGGGAAGAAGGCTATTTGCCTTGCTGTGTATTGAATAAGGATGTGAGCAATAGAATGGCATCCACAATACGCCACAACAGGGCCAGGGGAAGCCATTCAATAGAGTTAATGAGCAACATTGTTGCAGAGTTAACAAAGTCGGGAATGTCGGATGCATGGATATTGAAGCATATCGGCATGGATGCAGATGAACTATTAAGGCTGAAGCAAATAACGGGAATTGCAGACCTGTTTAAAGACAAAGAATTCAGTGCGGCATGGGATGACAAAAAAGAAGTAAAACACGAAGAAGAATAATCACAAAAACAATTTTTCTGATGCAAACAAAATTATTTGAATTGCCTGATATAGATCTGACAAAGGCCACTGAAACAATTATCCGGGCCTTATGGTGGAAACAACCATTTGCATCTTTGATGTTGCATGGTAAAATCGAAACCAGGACTTATCCAACAAAGGTCCGTGGGAAGGTTTTGATTTGTACAACGCTGAATCCTTTCAACCTGTTTGATCTTGGAAAGATTTGTGGTGCAAAAATATTCAGCAAGATATTTTCATTGTTCAATATTGATCCTGATAATTGGCCACATGTGAAATTACCAATGGGAAAGGCAATTGCAATAGGTGATTTGGTTGATTGCAGGAAGATGACACCACAAGATGAAGACAGGTGTTTTGTTGAATACAATGATCAACGCTGGTGTTGGGTATTTGAAAACGTTGAAGCAATAGAACCTTTTGAAATAAAAGGGAAACAGGGTTGGGCAATACTTAGTGAAGAAGAAAAATTGAAAATCAAAATACTAAAACCACAAACTATATGAGACCAATGCATTTTAAAATCAGATTGGCTTTTATTGCAAGCCAAATTTTCTTCTTCTTACAATTCAGGAAGATACTTATTACTATGAACGTATTAAAGCAAGTGAAGGCATTAAAGATCGGTGAAACCTACACCAAGACTGTAAAGCTTATTGGTAGGTGGGAATATAGTTGCAAGGTTGAAAAATTGGAAGATAACAGGATTTATTATGAAGAATGTTATAGCATTGATGCATAAAGAAGCCCGGCACAATGGCCGGGCTTCAGTTGTGAATGAAAGTTCTTTGTTAGTAGGTAAGCAGCCGTGATCGGACATATACTTTACTGGATGCATTGGTAGTGTTGGAAACAAGCCTGGTTCGTACCTGATAATACTTGAACGGGTTGGTACGTGAAATGGGAATAGTGCCGGCAGCGGAGCCAACAAGCCAAGCCTTACGGACAGCGCCATTATAAGTGATTGCCACACTATCGGCACCGGGTACAGGTACGTAATCAGCAGCAGTGCCATCTGTCGATCCCCATAACGATACATAGCCGGTGGCGGTATCGGTTACGTGATCAATTGCAACAGTGATCGTGATCCCTGCTTGACTGCCAACAAAAGTGGTTTGCTTTTTTGTGGCATTGCCCAATGCGGTGTCCTGAACGTTGGTTCCCATACTGTAAACCTTTTGGGCGAAGGTGGCGGGAGCTGAAAGGATCAGGCCGATTGCCAAAACGATTGTTAAAATGTGTTTCATAAAAATTGGTTGTTTTTTCAAAAGTAGTATAATTTTAATAAAAAGCAATTTAATGTCTATCTGTAAAAAGACCGGTAAGCATAGGTATCATTCTGTGAAGGATGCTAAAGCGGTTGTGAAAATTATAAGACGGGAACATAATAAAGATAGTAGATTTTACATGTGTGACCATTGCGGTTCATATCACCTAACAACTAAAAATTATAACTAATGCAGGTAAAGCACAGACAGACAACAAGGAATGGGTGTGGTTCATTATCAATTGCAAATATTTTTGATGACCATACTTTCACGGTAGGACTTGAAGATTGCAAGGGGGAAAGAATAGCCGATTTGAACAGGAAATTGGCAGCTGTGGGATCACTGGTTTTCATTGATTGCATTTTTATGACACACAAATTTTTCAAGACAGGAAACAGGCTAAAGAAAACACATTGCAGCATGTTCACATTGTCACCAAAAGGCGCAACAAAGATTATCAGGGATAAGTATGCAGTCCCTTACTTGTTCACAATAGCGAATAGAGTAGGCAAGAATCCACACATGGTAGGGGTGGTGCATAATATCAGTACTGGTATGTTTCACTTGATTGACAGCAGTAAGCCGGAAATACTTGTAATGACATTTACGGACATGGTGAAACGTTTTCACATTATTGGAGTAGCATTATTTAGATTCATAGATTATGAAGATCATGGAGCATTTGTAATGATGCCTAAATCAGAATTGCCACACATATTTGAGTAAATTTGTAAAAACAATATTCAATGTCTGCAATCAAAAATAAATTACGGTATGTTCTTCATAGCACAGCTTTGGGAGATAATGAAGTGCATCCAACAGGGGAATCAAGCATGAGATTGAGAATAGAACTTCATGATGACCCGGCTGATCCTTTGTTTGATTATATATACAAGCTATCAGGAAATATTGTCCTCAAAGGGTTTGACTATACTTGGATCAAGATTTTGGAAGATGATTTGGATCACAGGGGCGATGACCTGTTAATTTCAATAATTGATGATGCCAGCGGATCACCTGTTGAGTTAGTCCCAGGAACTAGGCTGATTCTAAATGATGCCGCTTTTGATTTGGATAAATGCACCGTTGAAATACCTATCACAACACCGGATCTTTATGAAACATTCAACAAAGCCAAGGGTGATGAAATAAACTTCTTTGACCTGATGACTTCAGGGCCGGGGTATGACATAAATGTTTTGGATTACATACCGACATTTGAAATTAATTACAGCCCAATTGTTTCAGATGGCCCGTTTGATGGTGGTTTGTTTGACATTACGGATCAGTATTTCAAATACTATCCAAATAAGCGGGCACAATATCCGGGGTTTGGTCCTGAAGGTGAAGTTGAAGAACCGGGTTATCCAAATACAGCAACTCGTTTATTTGAAACTGAAGACTTGGTTGAATTAACAAATAATTCTAGTGGTGAAGTTGAATTGGGCATTGGGGCATACCCACACCATAGCGGATATACTGACCCATTGGATGCAAAAGCAGATGGGTGGAGGTTATACGCCTTTAAATATGAGATACTTAACAACACAAGTGGCGTGGCCGCTGACATGGGATTCATTGCTCATTTCTGTTGGATTAGGGAAACTTATAGAGTGCCACCGGGAACAACACTAACGCCTGATTGGGTGCTTACTGGTTCGGATTCATTACACGATTACTACGCAAGACCACCTTTATTAGTGCATAGAACCAATATAAATAAAACCGCTTTCAGGCTTGAAGCTTTCCCAACTACAGCCATTTTCCGAATTATGCAGACAACATATGTTGTGGGCATGGACATTGCAAATATCACACCGGACCCATCAACGGGCGGGTTTTATCCTGATGGGGGCACTGTCGCGCCAACAGATCCGATTGTGTCAACAT
>CANFRV010000059.1 GCA_947449575.1 Flavobacteriales bacterium | reverse complement strand
TGGCTGTAATTGAAGCCAAAAGCAATGACTTAGGCGTGGGCGAAGGTGTGGCACAAGCCAAACAATATGCCGATAAACTAAAATTAGAAACTACTTACTCAACAAACGGCAAGGAGATTTACAGCATTTGCATGAAAACAGGTGCGGAGGGTTTAGTAGAAAATTACCTCACTCCTGAAGAACTTTGGAACAAAACATACCCAATTGGTGAGCAAACACAAGCAATATGCTTATACCAACCCATTAACGAATGGCGTTTAAAGTTTGCTGAGGTTCCTTTTGAAGACAAAAGTGGCACTTGGCAATTGCGCTATTACCAAGAAATTGCCGTTAGAAATACCATTGAGGCAATAGCAAATGGCAAAGACCGTATTTTATTAACCCTTGCCACAGGAACGGGTAAAACGGCTATCGCCTTTCAAATTGCATGGAAATTATTCCAAACGCGTTGGAATTTAAAGCGTGATGGTAGTCGCAGACCGCGCATTTTATTTTTAGCAGATAGAAACATCTTGGCCAACCAAGCATTCAATTCTTTTTCGGCCTTTCCAGAAGATGCATTGGTTCGGATTAAACCCAGTGAAATAAAGAAAACAGGATTTGTACCTACAAATGGCAGTATCTTCTTTACCATCTTTCAAACCTTTATGACAAATGCTCCCGTAGCTAATAATAGAGAAATGGAAGAGCCTTTAGATATGGCCGCAGAAGAAGCAGATGTATATGGAGGTGTAAAATACAATTTTGGGCAGTACCCAAGAGATTATTTTGATTTTATAATTATAGATGAGTGTCACCGCGGCGGCGCCAACGACGAGGGAAATTGGAGAGGTATATTAACGTATTTTTCTCCCGCTGTTCAATTGGGTTTAACAGCCACACCCAAGCGAGAGGACAATGCAAACACCTATAAATATTTTGGTGAACCAGTTTATAGTTACTCGCTCAAAGAGGGTATCAATGATGGTTTCCTTACTCCTTTCAAGGTAAAACGTATTAAAACCACTTTGGATGATTATATCTATACCAGTGACGACCAAATTATAGAAGGCGAAATTGAAGAAGGGAAAACCTATACAGAAGGCGATTTTAACCGCATTATTGAAATAAAAGCAAGAGAGGCTAAGCGTGTTCAAATATACATGAGCGATGCCAACCAAAAAGAAAAAGCCATAATCTTTTGTGCGACCCAAGACCATGCCGCGGCTATAAGGGATTTGGTAAACCAATATAAAACCAGCACCAATCCTAATTATTGCGTGCGGGTAACTGCCAATGATGGAGATATGGGTGAAACTTTCCTAAAGGAGTTTCAAGACAATGAAAGAACAATTCCAACTATATTAACAACCTCCCAAAAGCTTTCTACTGGCGTTGATGCAAGGAATATTCGAAATATTGTTTTAATGCGTCCCGTAAATTCAATGATAGAGTTTAAGCAAATTGTGGGAAGAGGCACACGCCTATTTGATGGTAAAGAGTTTTTTACCATTTATGATTATGTAGATGCTTACCACCATTTCTCAGACCCTGAATGGGATGGCGAAGCACTTCCTTGTGATTTATGTGGCAAGGTAATATGTGAGTGCCCTCAAACACCAAAACAGCCAAAAGGGCCATGCAAGGTTTGTGGGCTAAGTCCTTGTATTTGCAAGGTTGAACCCAATCCTCCTTGCCCCGATTGTGATAAGTGGCCATGTGTTTGCAACAAGAGGCCTAAAGTAAAGATAAAATTGCGCGATGGAAAGGAGCGCGAAATACAATCTATGATTTCCACTTCATTCTGGAGTGCAGATGGCAAGCCTATTTCAGCAGAAGAGTTCCTAAATAATTTGTTTGGCGAGTTACCTAATCTATTTAAGGATGAAAACGAATTGCGCGCCATTTGGAGTAACCCAATCACCAGAAAACTACTATTGGAACGCTTAGAGGACGCAGGTTTCCCTAAAAGCGATTTACTAATTGTGCAACAATTGGTAGATATGGAAAAGAGTGATTTGTTTGATGTGTTAGAATATGTATTTAATGGGAACTATATCTCGCTTACAAGAGAACAACGCGTAGCGGCCTCACGCGCCACAATTTTGGCAATATTGAACCAACACCAGAAAGAGTTCATAGAATTTGTACTGAGTAAGTATGTTGAAACTGGCGTTGAAGAATTGGACCAAGAAAAACTACCAATTCTATTGGTAAATAAATACCAATCCTTAGAAGACGCCAAAGGCATCCTCGGAGAAGTAAAAAACATATCCAGCCTCTTCATAGATTTCCAGAAGCACTTGTATGCGAGTAGGATAGCGTAAATTATTTCTAAAAAACAACTATTAATTATACATAAAACCTTGCTTCAAAAATCAACTATTTTTTAGCTATTAATATTTTATCGGCTTCTAATCTCTTGTCTATTTTGGTAATAATATCATGGCACCTTTTACATACAGAAACTAAATCAAAAAGGGGTTCATTAAATAAGTGTTTATAATTTAAGTGATGAACTTGAGTGGCAACCTCACTTAGACATGATTGGCAAATATGCTTATCCCTATTTAAAACAACAATTCTCTTCTTTTTCCAATCTTCAGAATTTATATAATCATTGTACCCAGGATGTTTATTTTCAATAGTGTAATTTTCGGTTCTAAATTTTTCAAATACGTCATTAAACTCAGAACGCTCTTGAGATGCAATTAAATTATATTTTTGTTCTAATTCATCATCTCTAATAGGCAATATATTTAAATCAAAATCAGCCATTTTTAGAGAATTACCACCAGAATAACCACAATTCTTACATTGTTTCCTTACTTGAATTCGATTTCCAGTTACTATGACTTTTACAGGATGTTGATTTGGCTTAGGGCAGCACTTCTCAAAATACTTTGAAAAACTCTTAATTTCAATACATTGAGGACAAAATCCATAAAAATCAAATTCACCAAAATGAGTGAATAATTCTGTTTGGCATTTTTCACACTTCTTTATTTCCTGCATCTTATTTATTACCTAAAGAAATATTATTTCTACCTCTGACAATTTTTTAAATTTAAAGAGTATTTATCACCACCTAATTCATATGCTTTTTTGAAATCTGAACAAGAATCCATTCCTAAAGATTTCTTTGCTAAACCCCTGTTTGAGTAAGCTGAGGCAATAACTTCAATTTCCGAAAAATCATTATTAATTACAAAGGTGAAATCATTAATTGAATTATTAACTTCTCCTTTAATAAATTTAACCACACCTCTATTGTGATATGCCTTGTAATAATCAGGTCTTAAATTAATTGCAAAGGAATAATCATCAATTGCTCCAATTAAATCATTAATAAACCTTTTGTTTACAGCTCGGTTAAAAAAAGCTTCAGATTTCTTAATTCTATCCTCATCTGGATATAATTCAATTGCTTTGCCATACAATATAATCGCATCAGCATAATTTCCTATATTAGACAATACTAAAGCCTCGTTATAAATTTTCATTGCATCTGCAAGGTTCTTTTCTTTTAACAAATTAAAACTCCCTAATTTTCCGTTTTTATTTAATCTGTTGAGTTGTTGATGAAATTCTAAAACATTTGATTTTAGTATATTTAGTGAGTTTTCATCATCTAATTTTTGATACCATGAAAACGCCAAAAAATGACCTTTAATTTCATAAAAGACTGTAGCACATAAAAAAATAAATTCAATATTTGTTTGTTTGAATTTATTTATTGTTATAAAGCAAGGTGAAATATCGGCGACAAAATAATGATCAATAAGGTAAGAGTTTAAAGAATCAAGTGTGAATTTAGAAGCGTTTTTTTTATATAAACCTTTACTAATATAACCAGCAAAATTAATTGAATCCAAATAATTAATAATAGTTTTAGAGATTTCTATTCCCTCAAATCCTTCATTTGTTAATACAATTATGTAGTTTTCATAAAAACCATTTTCAGTTTTTCTTATTCTTTCTAAATCATCATCATTGAGGTAAATTGCAATATTTTTATTCCCCTGTCCTGCACCCGTTAGCAACTCACCCTTAACACCTTTATTAAAGAAGCTTTCTGTCATTTTGGGTAAAAAAGGCAAACAAATCGAATCTTTACCTAAGGCACGCTTAAAATAAAGTTTACCAGGTAAATCTTGAGAAATACAAACAAATCTTATGGAAATAAGACTTAGGAAAAGCAGTAATTTTAGATAGACATGAGCCTTCATTTTTTCTTTTTTGGGAATAACAGAAAATATAAGCCTATCAAAATCGCAATAAAAGGCCATTTGGGTATATTAATCCCATAATTATTTAAAATTAAAGGACTTAATAAAAATAAAATCATCGTTAATATGACAGCGACTATAAATAAAAGAGCTCTAAGATTATAATTCATAACAAAATTGAATAATTAATGCATGGTTAACGAGTAACAAATAAAAAAATAATACGCAATTTAAAAATTTAATCAACAAAGCTTTAGCAAAATATTCAATAAATTTATTTCGCCGGCCATTTTAAAGATACTTCATATTCTCCTAATCCTCGAATAGGTAACTGCCTTAAAGTAACTTTGTTTTCATCAAAAACTAACCCTAATGAATAGTTTAAAGTTTCGAAATCTTTATTTTGAAAAACAGAACGCCCATTTTCCAAAACTACTCTGTCATAAAAGTCTTTCATTATAGAATTAACCCCGACCCACAAGAGCCTAAATCTATCAAAATCAGGCATATCTACGTTTTTTAAATTATTTAACTTCTTAAACAATTCAAACAATCCTTTTTCATCGACAAATTTCGCATGAATTGAGTAACTATACAAAAAATCAAACTCAGGAAACTTTTTATCTAATTCTGAGATTTCAAAATTTGCCCCTTTTTGATTAATCATTTTCTTTTTGGTATTGTAATAAGTAAAAGCTAATTCTAAATCACTCCTTTGAAGTTCATAGCAAGAATTTAAAATAAAATTATCTGATACCGAAAATCCATAATCATCGATTATTTGTTCAAATTTTTTAAGCGTCCTCCAATTAATAAAATAAAAATTCATACCAGGAAAGGAGATACGATTAATAGGCTTATTAATAGCCGTTATTCTTAATGGATTAGAATAAACCCATATAAAATTACCTAAAACACCAATATAAATTCCATCTAAATAACTATAACTATAGTTATAAATTGAGAAAAAATAAAAATTGTTTTTCTTACTAAGAACAACCTCCTTGTCAATTTCATTAAAATTTTTGCCTAAAATACCTGGTAAATAATTTCTAAAATCATCAAGAGTGGGATTAGTGATTAATAACAAAATTAAGAAAGGTAAAATCAATATTTTCTTTGAATATTTTATCATAGGAATTAGAATAGCAAAAGGTGAAGATTTTAGACACAAATGTAATTCTAAGTAGCATACCAAACACTATTAAACTCTCTCTCCAACCTAAATTTAAATAACTCCAACAGCTTTTTACCTCTTACAGAAATATGGTAGGTATTTGGAGCGCAATGGACAATCCATCCGTACTTTAAAAGCATTTTACCATTTACCATCCAGGTGCTATTTCCAAAGAAAGCAATAACATCCTGCTTGGGTATGCGCGCGTATTCATAAGGAGAGGATGCAAAGAATAATAAGAGGCGAACCAAAACCATAGGGTCGCGCTTCCAAAAACCTTCTACCCTATTTTCATTCAAAAATTGCTTATCCTGCACAATTGCTCTGAACTTTCTGTGCGATGCAAAAAGCAACGTAAAATTATAATCTTCAGAAGAAGCTGGTATAATCCCTGTAGATGCTAATTTCTTGACCTTATAGGCACGTTCAAGTATTCCAAGCTCCTGCTTATTCAATTTAGCTAAAAATTCAGCAGGAAGCACAGAAATGAATGAGTCAATATTAGTATTGGAATTATCTATCATATCTATTTACAAAGATATGAAATACAAAGAAGTAAGTATAAACAGTATTTCCTGTTTAATAGATTGGTAACTCAAAAACAGTTACTCTTTGTAGCTTGCATTCATAAAAAATTAGGAAAAATAAACGAGCAGGCAAAAACTTTAATTGGTAATAAATTATGGGCAGATTATCAATGGGCTTAAATTTCAACTATTTTCAAAATGTTTACCCTATGTTTACCCCAGTGCAACAAAAAACCCTTGAAAGTCTTAACTATCAAGGGTTTGTCTTTTGTTAATGTGATCCCGCTGGGACTCGAACCCAGGACCCCTACATTAAAAGTGTAATGCTCTACCAGCTGAGCTACGGAATCGTGTTACATTGTTACCTGTAACGGGGTGCAAATATATTAAACTCAGTTTATTTGACAAACCTTTTTTAAAATATT
>CANFRV010000058.1 GCA_947449575.1 Flavobacteriales bacterium | reverse complement strand
GCACTTACGGTTCCACATCCGCCCGTTAATGGGATAGAATAACTAAATGGACTTCCTACTGCTGTTGTTGGGGTGCCACTAATAGTAATCGTATTTGCTGACCATGTAGCGGAAACGCCTGCAGGTAAACCGTTGGCTCCACTTACTCCCGAATTTGAAATACCTGTAGCTCCTGTAGTTGCTATCGTTATAGAACTCATTAGCGTATTTACACATACTGTTGGACTGGAAGATGGCGCTGCTGCAGTGTTGATCGGTGTAACAGTGATTGTTCCTGTAACAGTTTGACCTGAGCAAACACCACCTGTTAATGTAATTGTATAAGAGTAAGTTCCTGATGCAGAAGGGTCTATTGTCCCACTAATAGTAATAACATCTGCTGTCCAAGAAGCAGTAACTCCTGTTGGTAAACCTGAAGAAGTTATACCTGTTGCACTTACAGTAGAATATGTAATAGTTGTGATAGCTGTATTTGCACATTTGGTTTGAGCATCTGTACCGACTGCGGAAGTTAATGTTCCTGAACAGCTTGAAGGAACGATACCGCAATTTGTAGTTGCTGTTCCCCCAGTCGCAGCAAATGATATGTATCCTGCTGATCCACTATAATTAGTCATGCATAAAACATAAATTTGTCCTGCAACAGCAGATGCAGGAGTAGAAGCACCGGTACTATATCCACCTGGTAAACCGATGCCAACAGTTTCAGTTGAAGAGGCCGAATAACTGCATTGAATAGGATACTCGCCCCCTGCAGCAATTAAGGAACATGCTGTAGCTAAATCTGCATATGGACCCCACATTGCAAAATCTACATCCAAGGTTGAACCGCCACCTGAAGGCAAAGTTGTTTGCGATAGTCCAATCGATAATGGACCACTTGTTGCCATTTCCATATAATACCAAATTGGATTTGGCTGGGTAGCCAAACATCCATAATCTGGACCTACTTGAGCGGTTGTTGATGTTGAATTCGCAAAATCATATGCTACTGAAGTACAAAAGCCATTAGCAACTGAACAAAAATCACCTGGATCAGGAATTGGTGTCTCAGCATCGTAACGTATAGATAAATTAAATTTTCCGCAAGCGGGGGAAGGCCATGTATCTATAAATAGGTAATATGTTCCAGCAGCCAAGGTCAAAGATACGGAACCATCTTGTAAAGAACCAGTAGTAAAACCTCCAACACAATTACTAGTGGATGGGGCACAAGAAGTATGAATTGAAAAAATTTTCCAAGTTGCTCCTGAATTAGCAAAAGAAAAGGTATAATCTCCTCCAGGTGCAGGCACAACAATGGAATAGACAGCATCTTCACCACCACCATACAAGCTACTAGTGCAATATGAACCAGCGCCATAATCATTACCGGTCCCACAAGTGGTTTTCAAACCAGTTGAAACAGTTGAAAGGAGGGCTGGCATAGTAATGGAAACTGCCGTAGCACAGTTACTACCAGGAGCTTGTCCGAATAAAGAACAAGAGAAAGTTAAAAAAATTATAATTGAATAGTAGCTATTTTTCATTCTGCAGTTAAGATTTATTTCATACTGTTAATCATTATCACATACTCAGTATCATCAATTCTAAAAAATTGATTTCTTTTTAAATAATAATTGAAATTATATTTTAAAGGATTGAAAGTGTTGGTATCAAAAATAGATGTATCATAATTTAAGGTAGGATTATATTTGTCCATTTTATTTACTGTCGATAATAATTTATATGTTTCATTCTCAACGAAGGGAATCTTAATGAAAATAATTCTGTCAATTTGAAGCTTAATAACTCCTTCTCGTTCGGAATTCAATGTATATTCACTGTTTCTGTACACTTCTTCATAAAATTTTGCTAACATACTTGTATTTATTTTTAAAGCAGTTTCAATATGATTTTCAGTTTGAGAAAAAGATAAATTTATAGCACCAAACACCATTATAAAAATTAGAAAATTTACTATTTTGTTTATAAACTTTATGGGAGTAATTACATTTTTTATCATTGCATGAAAATAAATTAAAAAATAAGTTCACCGTAAATTTAAAACATATTATCAAATTGTGAATAATAAAAACTGAAAAACGCTCATTTATTTATCAAAAAGTACACTTAATCGTTTAAATCAAGCCCCCTATCGAATATTATACACCTAGTTATTTAGTATTATTCACTCTTTTTGATTCTATTTTCACCGCAAACATGAAAACGATAGTGAAAAATAAAATAAACAAAATCAATACGTTAAATAATAAAATAAAATCAAGACCGCAAATTAGAAAATGCGGAAATTGAAAGGTACATTTAACATTGAATCTAAGGTTAAGAAATAAATTCTCGTTGATCGTAAGAATCATCCACTAGAATTCTCGACTGGGGGTTTTTGAAAATACATTCATTCATGAAATTTAAAAACTAATTAGCCGAATGTTTGATGAAAAAATGCAAACAATAATAAATCTTTAAAACACTAAAAATCAAGATATTTATTCCTTTATTAAACCTAAAAAAAAATAAGATTTAAATCTATTTGGTACAATCACACAAATTAGGTATTTTTGCATTCAAAATTCTTCTATTTAAAATTAATCTAAATAAAGAATTCAGTTAAAATAAAATAGATTCAAATATGATAACAGTAACTGATACAGCAAGAAAACAAGCTATTCACTTAATGGCGGAGGATGGAAAACCAAATCTTTTTATCCGGGTGGGAGTTGAAGGAGGAGGTTGCTCTGGACTTTCGTATCAATTAACATTTGATAACGAAGAAAAAGAAGGCGATAAAACCTTTGAAGACAACGGTGTGAAAATTGTTGTTGACAAAAAAAGCTACTTGTATTTAATCGGGACTTCCTTAGATTATTCAGGTGGTTTAAATGGAAAAGGCTTTGTTTTTAACAATCCAAATGCAGAAAGAACGTGTGGCTGCGGAGATTCATTCTCTATTTAATTTATAGAACAATACTTGGCAATGAGTTATACAGAAAATGATTTAGCAGAAGATTTACAAAACCAAGAGTATAAATATGGTTTCGTCACAAACTTAGATTCTGAAACAGTTCCTAAAGGATTGTCAGAAGATACCATTCGCCTAATTTCAGCAAAGAAAGAAGAGCCTGAATGGTTGCTCGATTACCGACTAAAAGCATACGAAATATGGTTGCAAATGACGGAACCTACTTGGGCACATGTTCACTATGAAAAACCTGATTTTCAAGATATTATTTACTACTCTGCTGTGAAGCAGAAAAAATATGAAAGTTGGGATGATGTGGAGCCAGAAATGAAAGAAACCATGAAAAAATTGGGAATTTCAATGGACGAACAAAAAGTCTTAACAGGCACAAATGTAGCCGTTGATTTTGTCATGGACTCTGTCTCTGTCGCTACTTCATTTAAGGAAAAATTATCAGAATTAGGTATTATTTTTTGTTCCTTTTCTGAAGCTGTTAAAACGCATCCTGAATTGATCAAAAAATACATGGGAACGGTTGTTCCTACTAGTGATAACTTTTATGCAGCATTAAATTCCGCTGTTTTTACAGACGGTTCTTTTTGCTACATTCCAAAAGGTGTTCGCTGTCCCATGGAACTTTCCACGTATTTCAGAATCAATGAAAAAGGAACGGGCCAATTCGAAAGAACCTTGGTAGTGGCCGATAAAGGTTCCTATGTTTCCTACTTGGAAGGATGCACTGCGCCGATGCGAGATGAAAACCAATTACATGCGGCAGTGGTGGAATTAATTGCTTTGGACGATGCTGAAATCAAATATTCAACGGTTCAAAATTGGTATCCGGGAGATAAAAATGGATTAGGTGGTATTTTCAATTTCGTGACGAAAAGAGGTGTTTGTGAAAAAAATGCAAAAATATCTTGGACGCAGGTCGAAACGGGTTCTGCAGTGACTTGGAAATATCCTTCTTGTATTTTAAAAGGTGATAATTCTGTGGGTGAATTTTATTCTGTAGCGGTAACAAATCATTTTCAACAAGCAGATACAGGTACGAAAATGATTCATTTAGGGAAAAATACAAAAAGTACAATTATTTCGAAAGGTGTTTCTGGAGGAAAATCAAATAATTCATACAGAGGATTGGTTCAAATTCATAAGAACGCCACAAACGCTAGAAATTTTTCACAATGTGACTCTCTGTTAATGTCCGATGAATGTGGAGCTCATACCTTTCCATACATCGAATGTAAAAATAGTAGTTCAAAAATTGAGCACGAAGCGACAACTTCTAAAATTGGGGAAGATCAGATTTTTTATTGCCAGCAAAGGGGTATTAGCAGTGAAAAAGCAATTAGTTTAATTGTAAATGGCTACTGCAAAGAAGTCTTAAATCAATTGCCAATGGAATTTGCTGTTGAAGCGCAGAAATTGTTGGCGATTTCGTTGGAAGGATCGGTGGGATAGTTTTAAAATTATAAATTTTTAATGTTTAATGTTGAATTATAGAGATAATCAAACATTAAACATCTACAATCAAACATTAAAAAAAAGATGATTACGATAAAAAATTTACATGCATCTATTGATGGGAAAGAAATTCTTAAAGGATTAAATTTAGAAGTTAAACCTGGAGAAGTTCATGCAATCATGGGTCCTAATGGTGCTGGAAAAAGTACTTTGGCGTCCGTTTTGGCTGGTCGGGAAGAATATGAAATCACGGAAGGTACAGTTGATTTTGATGGAAAAGACTTACTCGATTTGAAAACAGAAGATCGTGCAAGAGAAGGTTTATTTTTAGCTTTTCAATATCCGATTGAAATTCCAGGGGTGTCGAATATCAATTTTTTGCGAGCTGCACTAAATGAAATCAGAGAATACCGAGGTGAAGAACCTATTTCAGCAAAAGATTTTTTGATATTGGTGCGCGAAAAATCGGCAATCGTGGAATTAGATCCAAAATTGGCATCTCGATCTGTGAACGAAGGTTTTTCAGGTGGTGAGAAAAAGAGAAATGAAATATTTCAAATGGCCATGTTAAACCCTAAATTAGCGATTTTAGATGAAACGGATTCAGGTCTTGATATTGATGCATTAAGAATTGTTGCCAACGGTGTCAATAAGTTAAAGTCAAAGGATAATGCTACTATTGTGATCACGCACTACCAAAGATTATTAGACTATATTATTCCTGATTTTGTACATGTGTTATACGACGGAAAGATTGTAAAAACCGGTACAAAAGAATTGGCCCTTGACTTGGAAGAACGAGGCTATGATTGGATAAAAGAAGAAATGTCGCTTTAGGAAATTAGACAATAGATTTTTAGATATTAGACATAGACTTTTAAGTCTTAAGATAAAAAAAATATGAGTGAAATTATAAATGCTCCAGTATTCAAAAAAGTAGAGTTGATTCTTAAAAATGAATTTGAAGGAGTACTTTCAGAAGAATTAAAAACTAAATCATCCTCTATTCTTGATGGAATTCAAATGCCAACTACTAGAACAGAAGCATGGAAATATACACGTTTAGGAAAAATAAACAACAAGAAATTTACAGTAAGAAAAGGGGATGTTTCTGATATTTCATCTTTCATTATTACTAAAGACGTGTATACTTTAGTATTTGTAAACGGCTTTTTAAATTCAACATTATCTTCAGGCACACTTCCAGAAGGAATCATTTGTCAATCTATTAATGAAGCGAATTCTGATTCAACATTTACAAAATACATTGGACAAAATTTAAGGCTTGAAGAAGAAGTTTTCAATTCATTAAATACATTGAATTCTGCTGATGGAGTATTTATTCACATTGGATCAAAAGTGATTCTGGATAAGCCTTTGCAAATTTTACATATTCTATCTGAAACAAATACTATTTCAAATTTGAGAAATCTAATTGTTTGTGAAAAAAATTCAGAAGCGAAAATTATTCAAGGTTATTTTTCTGAAAATGCTACAGATTCATTTACAAATGTTGTCACAGAGGTTTTTGTAGAAGAAAATGCGCATTTGACGATTGATAAAATTCAATACGAAAATGATTCGTGTTATCACGTTGCCACTGAACAAGTGCAACAAGAAAAAAATTCCACTTTTACAATTAATACGGTCACGCTAAATGGTGCAATCGTTCGAAACAATTTAAATATCGAAGTTGTTGGTCAAAATTGCCTGACGAATTTGAACGGAACATACCTTTTAAAAGGAAATCAACATGTCGACAATCATACAATTGTTGATCATAAAGCTCCAAATTGTGAATCTCATGAGTTATACAAAGGAGTTGTAAATGATCAATCGACAGCTGTTTTTAACGGGAAAGTGTTCGTGCGAAAAGATGCACAAAAGATCAATGCTTTTCAGTCGAATGCCAACGTTTTGTTAAGCGATGAATCAACAGTCAACTCAAAACCTGAATTAGAAATTTATGCCGATGATGTTAAATGTTCGCATGGTTCTACAACAGGCCAATTGGACGAAGAAGCTGTTTTCTATTTGCGTGCTAGAGGACTTTCTGAAAAATCAGCTAGAAAATTAATGATAGGCGCTTTTGTGAACGATGTCCTTAAAAAAATAGAAAATGAAGAAGTCAAAACATTCATTTTTGAAATTTTACATCAACGATTTGACTGGGAATTAAGCAACTAATATCTTTGCAAATTGTTTTAGATACATGCCTGTATTATAGTCGCATTATTTCGTTTAATAAGAAAATACCAATAATAACTTTTAGAGGATGAGCGAAAATAACCAAATCATCCATTGGATAATGATCGGAATTCAACAAGAGTTGGACGACCCATCGGAATTGTTTTATTATGACAAAAAAGAGAAACAATTTTTTTCAATCCTCCACATCGATTATTTATTATTTGATCAAAAATTGAACATAATAGACGATATTTCACTGTATTACACGAAGGAAGAACTAAATATTCTAAGAAAACGAATAAAAAAAATAAGGAAAAAGGATTCCTCCATTCAAGAATTACCAAGGTTTGGAATCATGGATTCAGAAATAAAAATAAAGGCTGAAATCACTAAATTTATCGGAGAAAACTCAATTGAAATAGACAAAGTAACCCTTTTCGAAACTTTCCAAAAAGAACCTATTTATCCGATAAAGAAAAAGAAAGTAAAAACGAAAACAAAAACATGGTGGAAATTTTGGTGAAAAATCCTGTGCATAAATCACTTAGTTTTTAAAAAAACTCGGGATTATTTTATTTTGAGGTGCTGGAGTTGTTACATTGATATTTTTCTTAGTTTAGGATACATCGGAAATAAATTTATACCTAATTGTATTTGAAGCATATTTATTATTAATGTGTGTGTATTTTGTGATTGATTTGAAATTCAGAAATGTTAATTAATAGCCATTCATTTAAAATGCCTCCAGCTTTAGCTGGAGGTAATAAAAAAATCAAATGAATCGGCTTTAGCCAAAATAATAGTT
>CANFRV010000057.1 GCA_947449575.1 Flavobacteriales bacterium | reverse complement strand
ATAAGGGCATATAAGATAAGACAAAATAGTTTTCCTCATTAGTCTTTTAGCGGAGCGGTCTGCTGTCTTATAGTCTTTTTTCCAATTAATTTCTAATGTTTGAACCATATAAGGGGTATAAGGGCATATAAGATAAGACAAAATAGTTTTCCTCATTAGTCTTTTAGCGGAGTGGTCTGCTGTCTTATAGTATTGTGTCCAAGTTCTAATGTTTGAACCATATAAGGAGTATAAGGACATATAAGATAAGACAAAAATAGTTTTCCTAGCTCATCAATCTTTTAGCGGAGTGGTCTACTGTCTAAAAATCTAATGTCTTAAAAAAGAACTATTTTACTTCAAACAAAAAAAGAAAATAAACACTATTTATTTTTCCTGATGAATTCCCATTCCTGTTTTAGCATCGAAAAGCAATAAAGATCTATATACTCATTGTGAATGAATTCTGCTTGTCGAATAATTCCTTCATTTTTAAAGTTTAACTTTATCGGAATTGCTTGACTTTTACTATTTTTTGTAGCACATTTTATCTCAACTCTATTTAGAAAAAGTACCGAAAAACAATAACTCAAAATTCGTTCACAAGAACGGCAAGCTATTCCCTTACCGATAAAATCTTCTCCTAACCAATAACCGACAGACCCTATTTTATTAATGGAATCAATATTATACACTCCTATTCTACCAGCCACTTTTCCTTCATGGATAATAACAAAAGAAACATCGCTATTGTCAATAAAGCGAACTTGATGGCCAATTATATATTCCCTAAAATGTTCAATTGTTTGAATTTTTATGACCCAAGGAAGCCATTCTCTTAAATGGACTCTATTAGTATTAACGAGTTCAAAGATAGACTCAGCATGTCTGTCATTTAATAATTCCAAGGAAAGACTATCATCAATAATTAGAACCATATTAAAAAAATTGATTATCTCACTTCTACTGCTAAACGCACTTAAAATCTACCTACTCTTTGTAGGAGGCTCTTTCAATTTCGGCCATTACATTTGTCAGCTCCTTAAACTCTTCAAAATCATCTTGTAAAAACGACATCGATCTGGTGCAATTATTTGTCCAAATAACTTTTCCATCTGTGGCGTGCCTTTGAACGCTTGAAAAACCTAGATAATCTCGCGTTGTTCCGTAAATTAAAAACACATCATTCACTACCATCGATAAACTGCAAGAAGCGCCATTCATGCCGGTAATAATGCGAATTGTATCAGAACTCATTTTACCTTTATATGTTTCTTCCACTACCGCATTGTATATTTTAACGTAAAATTTCCAGTACTTTGAAAAAACATTTTTAGGGTCTCCTTCGATAACCACATTTATTGTATCCAAGCGATCTGAATAGCTTATAGAAAGAACTCGAACTTTTAAAATCACATTTGCAGCATTAACATTTGCTTCAATTGTGCCACCAGGATTACAATTACAAGCAAAGGTCTTTTGATAAAAAAAAGACAAAAAACAAATAACTATGACCTTAATTTTCTTCATTTATTATATTTCGTAGTTCAAATATAAATGAAAAAGTCTGCTTTTGCTTATAATATCTAGTTTTTTAAGCATTATTATGAATCCCTCATGAGGCGCAAATATAATTTTGAACTGAAGATTCTAACTATTTAGGATCGCCTGGCTAAGCTAAATAGTTATTTAAATGATAAATTGATTAATTGTAATCAATTATACATTGAATGGAAGAAAAATGGGAAGTTGTATCAATTGGAACGAAGTATATTTGAAACGTAAACCTGTTCTCTTTTTTAAAAAAATTAAAAAAAATGAGTGTTTTATTTATACTGTATATCCAGTTTAATACAACATTCCAAATAACCATAATGGAATAGTATTTTCAACGCCAAAAGTTATGTCGTCTTGCACAATATAAGCATTTTCTAAACCCTTAATTTGTGATTTAGTTTTATTCTTTCCGCCTATTTCAAAGATATATTTTTCGTTTACTGTAAAATCTGCACTTTCATGATACGTTACTCGATGCTGTTCACTTAATTGATTCAGAAAAAAGGTTTCTCTAATATTTCCGATATTTGGCTCATTGGTACTCAATGCAAAAGCAAAATTTGTATTTTCTAAATAAATCTTTTCTGGTTTTTGTAATAAACTTATACCAAATTGATCCTTGTATATCATATTCAAAATCCCTGCATCTGCAAGATAAACCAACGTATCCATAACCGTTTTTCGCGTTACATGTATTTTATTTGCTAATTTCGAGACATTTGGTTTAAAAGGTACCGATTGACTTATGATATAAAGTAGTTGTTTGATCTTGAAAATCATTTGCACTTCTGTTTTTCGCAATAATGGCAATTCAATTTCCAAAATCATGTTGATAATTTCCTGTAATTGCTTATAGTAAAACACCAAATTATCTTGGTAAAACGGATAATATCCAGATTGTAAATATGACTCAAAAAAAGACAAAGGTTTAAATTTTGCATTGATATCAAGTGCGATTTGGGTATGATTCGTAAGTAACTCATCCAATGAAATTAATTGCAAATCAATGTTATGTCTAAATTTTAAATATTCACGAAACGATAAACCTTGTAGTTCAAAGACCAAGGCTCTGCGGCTTAGATCTGCTCGGGCATTCAAAATTTCAAGTAAAGACGAACCAGTAAAGGCAACCTTCAACTTGGGATAATTATCGTAAATATTCTTTAATTCTACCGACCAATTTGGGTATTTATGAACTTCATCTACAAACAAATGTTCTCCACCTTTGTTGACAAAGTTATCTACTAAATGACTTAACTTATTCTCTGAAAAATACAAATCATCTAATGAAATATACAGTGCTTTTGGAGATACGCCGTAGTTTTTTTTGATATATTGTAAAAACATCGTAGTTTTCCCTACACCTCGTGCTCCTTTTATTCCAAGTAAACGCTGTTCCCAAGGAAGTTTTGTTAATAAATACCTTTCAAATCCAAATTCCGTTTGACTAATAAGGTTCAGGTGTTTTCTTAGTACTATTTCCATGTTTTTTGTATTCTTTAGAGTACAAATATAAGTAATTTTTGTATTTTACAAGGTGCAAAATATAGATTAATGGATTATATATAGATTAATTAGGGTCTATGTACTAAATATTACCGAACAGTATGTAATTAAAAAACCAAAAAAAATAATTGAAGAAATTGAACAAATCACTGAAAAATGGACTGAAATCGCTGAAGAATTAAATGTATCTAAAAAGATTATTTCTAGAATTCAGAATGATTTTATGTTTTTTAATTTGAGAAATAAGGGATCACAGCCATTTTCTGGGGACTAAAAATAATTGCAAATCAATTATACATTGAATGGAAGCAAAATGGGAAGCTGTATCAGTTGGAACGAAGTATATTTGAAAATTAAATCCGTTCTCTTTTTAAAAAAATTACCATTATATTAGTTTTTAAATCTTTATTTATCTATTTTTGATTAATATAATGGTTTTTATGATAGATAAAGTCACAATAAAAGGAGTTAAAATTAAAATTGGAACTCTTTGCAAAAACAAAAGAAAGGAATATAAGCTAACAAGAGAGCAGTTGGCCGAAGAATTAAGTTTGTCACGCACAACGATACAAAATATTGAAAATGGTAAAAACGCGACATTAGATAACCTGCTCAAAATAGCGAATCATTTTAATCTTTTAGAAGTGATGTACAGTGCAATTGTAGAATTAGATTCTTCTAATGATAACATCTCATTATACTAATTATGGCGAAAGATAAATTAATAGAAATAATCGTTTTCGGTATCGAAATAGGTAAATTAGGGTATGATGTAGATCAACGGAAATGTATCTTTCAATACAATCCAGATTTTTTAGATTCGGGAAAATATTCATGGTCTCATTTTCTGAACGTGATTTTTCCAATAGCGCGTATACATAACGAATTTAAACTTGTTGAGTAATGAGTGTTAATTTTGAGCAATTAATTAAGCAAATCGAAACGGTTCATTCCGAAAGTCAAAAATTTGCCATTCAACAGGTGAACTTTTCGTTGACGATGCGCAATTTTATTATTGGTTTTCAACTTGTAGAATACGAACAAAAAGGTTCAGATCGTGCACTATATGGTGAAAATACGATGAAAAGAATTGCTGAAAATTTGAAACACATCAAAGGTATTTCTTTACCTCAGCTCTACCGCTTTAGAGTTTTTTATTTAACCTATCCACAAATATTCTCAGCAGTGATGATAAAATTGCAAAGTGCTGATTTATTGATGGATGGAATATTCTCGGCACTACCGATAAAATTAGAACATGAATATCAAAATAATTTGAAAAGCTTGAAATATGAGTAACGAGCTTCAAAATTGTGATTTAAGTAATCATTCTTTATTGAATGAACTTTCTGGCTTGATTGAAAAAAGTAAACAACAAGTTGCCGTGGCTGTAAATAGCAGCTTGACTTTGTTGTTTTGGCAAATTGGAAAGCGTATCAATGAGGAAATTCTTCAAAATCAACGCGCAGACTACGCAAAACAAATTGTATCGACACTGTCGACACAATTGAAAAGTAATTATGGAAGGAATTTTGAAGAACGAAATCTTCGCAGAATGCTTCAGTTTGCTGAACAATTCTCAGAGTATGAAATTGTCGTTCCACTGGCACGACAATTGACTTGGTCACATTTTGTGGAATTACTTCCATTAAAACAGCATCAAGTTCACGCTAATCTAAAAGAAGTGAGGGATTAATATTTTTCCACTCTAAATGAATTGTTAGCGCACATTATTTCCATTATAAGCTTTTTTTACAAAAAATAAAATACAATTTTCCAGTTAACCCATTAGCTATTTTTAGAATTAATATTCTTCCAACGCATCTGCGAGGTTAAACCGAATTCAATAAAAATCGAAATTATTTCCATTTTCTGAAGGTACCAAACTATCGGGCTCTATGAAATCAATCTCAGACATTTATTCTTTAGAGTACACGATTTTTAAATCTGCTTAGCGTTAGATGATGTTCCAATATCCTCCCTCAAAATGTCCGATAATTCAGACCTATCGCACACCTACGTCCTACGAAGCTTGAAAAGCGAAGTAGGACTCTGTTTTTCTCCCAACACTTCAGATCTCACTCATTTCTTCCAACAAATAGGGACTCACTCTTGAAACAAGGACGGAAGAATTTCGAGTATTTGATTGAAAAATCGAGTCATACAAATACGTTTAAGAAGTCTTTACAATTCCTTAATCTAACATTCTCCCGTAGTTTTTTATCTTTGTCACCCAAACAAAATATAACGTGCTCATGAATGGAATTAATCCGAAATCAGCCTTAATTTTTATTTTAGTTACCATTTGCTTAGACTCCATAGGTTTAGGCATCATCATTCCATCCTTTCCGACCTTGATTTCTGAAACGGCTGCTGTTCCTATAAGTCAAGCTTCCCAGTATTTTGGCTGGGTAATGGGCTCATACGCATTCATGCAATTCATCTTTTCGCCATTGATTGGGAATTTAAGTGATCGCTTCGGACGTCGACCTATTTTGTTGATATCTGTGCTTGGAATGAGTTTGGATTACCTCGTTATGTATTTCGCTCCAAATTTATGGTGGTTGGTTATTGGACGAGCAGTCTCTGGAATCTTTGGAGCGAGTTTCACCTCAGCTTCAGCGTACATTGCAGATATTTCTTCACCAGATAAACGTGCTCAGAATTTTGGGATGATCGGTGCTGCCTTTGGAATTGGATTTGTAATTGGTCCAGCCATCGGCGGACTCCTTTCGGACTTCGGTGCTCGTACTCCGTTCTTAGTGGCAGCCTTCTTTTCCATGGCGAATTTCGTCTATGGATTTATCGTTTTAAAGGAATCTTTACCCCTTGAAAACCGCCGTGCATTCGAATGGAAACGCTCTAATCCTTTTGGTGCACTTCAACAAATGAAACGCTTCAAGAAGTTAAAGTATTTATTCCTAGTTTCATTCTTGACCATTTTAACAACAATGTGTGTACACTCAACATGGAATTTCTATTCAATGGAGAAATTTGGCTGGACAACCAAAGAAGTGGGGATTTCCCTTGCGGTCGTTGGAGTTTGTTTTGGAGTAGTACAAGGAGCGCTCACAGGAAAAATAGTGGCGAAATTCGGACAGAAAAATGCAGCAAAATTGGGACTATTCCTATCCATTTTTGTTTTAATGGGAATGGGGCTAATTTACCAAGGATGGATGATGTATGCCATCATTCTACCATACGCATTTACTGGAATTGTTGATCCTGCCATCCGCTCCATTATTTCTGGACAAGTTCAAAATAACGAGCAAGGAGAACTTCAAGGGATTTTCACCAGTTTAATGAGTTTAGCAGAGATTATCGGTCCACCATTATTCATGTGGTTCTATTACAACTTCAAATCGAGCGAACTTCATCCCAACATTGGACTCGGAACACCGTTCTTCGTTGCTGCACTGATCGCGTTGTTGGCTTTCATTTTGATTTCATGGACATTAAAAGGTTACACGAAGACAATAGACTCGGAAAAGGAGTTATAACTCAATACTAATAAACTTGAGTTCGATAATTCATTCCATGTGGGCCCACAAAACAAAACGAGAATGAGAGCGAGAGCGTCATTCTCGTTTTTGTTTTTCTTCATTCTCTTCCCCTTCTCACTCTTATATAGGATTGTTTAATGTAAACTCCCATTCAATAATTCTAATTAAGTCCTCTCTCAAAATGTTCGATAATTCAGTCCATGTAGAGGCCCACAAAACAAAACAAAACAAAACGAGAATGAGAGCGAGAGCATCATTCTCGTTACTTCAATATTCAAGAATTTTCATCAAGAAACAGGCGTTAAATAAATTATTAAACTACATTTTAAGGTATTTACCTTAAAATTAATTTGCATTATTAAGGTTATTACCTTATTTTTTAATTATATTTTAAGGCTTTAACCGTATGAAAAATAGTAAGCAATATTTGCTTCTACAGCAAACCTATTTAATCCTTTAATGATGAAGAAGAAAAATGAAGAAATTCTGCAAAAACTGGACTCCAAACTGGACTCCATATCAAAAAAGTCCCAAAATCAAACCTCCTTAAAATCAAAAACCCCAGTATCTACTGGGGTTTTAAGAGTAGCGAGAGAGAGATTTGAACTCTCGACCTCAGGGTTATGAATCCTGCGCTCTAACCAACTGAGCTACCTCGCCATGGTTTTGAGGCTGCAAATATAACAGTATTTTCGTTTTTAACAAAAAAGCGCGAAACATTATTTAAAAAGGTAGGTTCAAGTACCAAATGCGACATTACCGTTTATAAATTTATAAAAAATATTCTTTGGTGAATCAAAATTTAATTTTTCTCTTGGTCTTTCGTTTATTTTATGCTGAAATTGAGTTAGTTGCTCTTTTGAGTAATCATTTAAATT
>CANFRV010000056.1 GCA_947449575.1 Flavobacteriales bacterium | reverse complement strand
TAGAGAATGCTATTCTTAAAATAAAATGATAGTAACTATTATTTTGGCTAAAGCCGATTCATTTGATTTTTTTATTACCTCCAGCTAAAGCTGGAGGCATTTTAAATGAATGGCTATTAATTAACATTTCTGAATTTCAAATCAATCACAAAATACACGTTCATTAATAATAAATATGCTTCAAATACAATTAGGTATAAATTTATTTCCGATGTATCCTAAACTAAGAAAAATATCAATTTAACAACTCCAGCACCTCAAAATAAAATAATCCCAAAATATCAGTCGATCTCAGGTTATTAGCAATCACATTCATATGGTGGCAAATACGGAAGCACCTTTCGAATTAGAGGATGTCATGCGAGATTTCAAAAAGTTCACTTCTAAAAAGATATTGCAACAGATTATAAATGAACCTGAAAGCCGACGTGATTGGATGTTAAAAATATTTGAAGAGGAAGCAGAAAAAAGTAAAAAGCATAAAAGATAGGGGCAATACCAAAAGTTGGGGAGACTATTATAAAACATCACCAAAATGATTAACTTATTAATTTATTTTCGAAGTGAAGTTGAAATGGTCTTTCCACAGAATTAGTTGTAAATTTTTCCGTAATCGCGTTTCGCCTTTTCGCGAAATATAGCGTGAAGGAAAGTATTTACGTGCGGTTTTACGAAATGGAATGGAGTAAAAAATTCCTTGGAAAGATCCTTGATTTTTGCTTACTTTTCATCAAGGAAAAGTGAGAAGCTGAATACAGAAGTAGATTTGAAGGTTATATGAGAGTAGTAGATTTGAAAGTAATTTTTCTAACTCCTGCCTAACAATCCTGACTTAACTTCTCGCACGACTTCCTGCATCACAGCACAAACTTTCTTCACTAGTTTCGTGTATTTATCAAAATCTTGTTTTGGATTTTGATAATTTTCAAGTTCTCGGATTTCTTTTTTTAGAGATAGTATTCCTAAATTATCAATCGATGGCTTCATGCTGTGTGCCACTTTCTGAAGAGTTTCAAAATTCTTTGTTTTGAAATTGTACTTGATATCTTCAATAAGTTCGGGAGTGGTAGTAATAAATATCTGCAGCATTTTTGATATAAAAGCAGAATCATTACTCATCTTCTTCAAAATCGACAGGTCGTATAATTCATTACCGTCTTCTCTGGTTATTTTTTTACTGCTTTTTGGCTGAAATTGTATTAATTTTTCACGCGTAATTTGATTGTAAATGGATTGTATGAGTTCTTCTTCTTCAAAAGGTTTGGTGATGTAGTCATTGAATCCATTCGCAAGGCATTTTGTCTTTTCTGACTGCAATGCATTGGCTGTAACGGCAATAATTGGGGTGTCCATTTTCAATTCTTCGCGTATGATTCTCGTTGTTTCACTACCACTCAAAATAGGCATTTGTAAATCCATTAAAATTACATCTACTGGTTTGTTTTTGAGTGCTTTTATTGCTTTTTTTCCATTTTCTGCTTCAATTATCTGTACATTGTATAATTGTAAAGCATTAACGCAGACCGCTCTGTTCAGTTGATTATCCTCCACTATCAAAATGGTTTTTCCTGTTAATAGATCTAAGCCTTTTATGTCTGCTAAGTGGTTTATTTTTTCTTCATTTCCAAGGGGTAATTTTAATCGAATATTTACCTCAGTACCAAGTGTTTTTATGCTGGAGATAGTGATACTACCTCCCATTAATTCAATTAATTCTTTGCTTATATATAATCCTAAGCCCGTACCTCCATTTGTTCTAGAACTGGATAAATTTTCTTGATTAAATTTTGTAAATATTTTTGTAATGTGATCTTTACTTATTCCATGACCTGTGTCAATTATTTTTAGCAAAAGTTCTTGTTCATATGCATCCTTGTTTATTAATAAAAGGTCTATTTCTACAGATCCTTTTTGCGTAAATTTGATCGCATTATAGATTATATTTATAAGTATTTGCTTTAAACGTGTTTCATCTCCAACAACTATTTTTGAAAGTCTAGTATCGAATGAGCTTTTAAATTGTAAGCCTTTTTCTCTAGCTTGCGGTCCTAATATTTTTACTGTTTCAGATAACATAGTTTGAAGATCAAAATCTTTATGATCTATCTGCAATTCTCCAGATTCTATTTTTGAAATATCTAAAATATTATTAAGAATTGAAAGTAAATATTTAGAGGAACTTTGAGCACTATCCGCCAAAGAATGTTGTTTATACGTTAGTTTTTCTTTGTTTAATTCACGAATAATCCCAATAATTGCATGCAAGGGAGTTCTTATTTCATGACTCATATTGGATAAAAAAGCTTCTTTTGCAACAGTTTCAATATTTGATTTCAAAAGCGCATTTGTTAGTTGATTCTCTGTATTTTTTTGATGGGTAATATCAAGCATAATTAAAATTTCCCCAGTAATTTCTCCCAACTGATTTAATATTGGAGCTCCTGAAATCAATCCCCATTTTTTTTTATGATTTTTTGTGATTAAACTTATTTCATGATTTTGTTTGAATTCCTCAAAATATAAGTTAGACGCATTGTTATTAAAAGTTTGATTATCCGTCGTTTTTATAACAGAAAAAATATTTTTACCAATTAATTCTTTTTCTGAGTATCCAACAATAGAAGTAAAATTTTTATTGACAAACTCAATGTTTTTATTTATATCAAGCTCTATTAGCCCTAAATTTATATTCGAGATAATACTTTGATATTTTTCTTTTTGATGGTTTATCATCTTTTCATTTTCCTTGCGATTGGAAATATCTTTCGTACTTGCAATATTATATCCTATATCATCAATAATTAGGTGTTTTACGCTTGTTTCTGCAGGAAATGATTTACCCGTTTTTTGATTTATATTTTCTCCCTCCACCACAATACTCTTGTTGTTTTTTAGAAAGGAAAGATGTTCACTCCATAAGGTATCGTTTTCCAATGTTTTTTCATAATCTCTTACATTGAAATTCTTTAATTCATGGGAAGAAATACCTAATCGTTCGCTGGCAATCTTATTGACATAGATTAATTGCCCATTTTCCAATGAAATTTGTATCGCTTCAGCTGAATTATCAATGAGCGAATGAAATAATTTTAAAGTAGAAAGTGATTCAATGAATGAATCAGGATTTATTTCTGATGTTTTTTTCAGGAAAATAGTAATCCCACCTGTCACGTTTGAATAGCTCGCTTTCGTCAAATATTCATCTGATTTAAATTTTCCTTGAACGACTAGTTGGTTTGTTTTTGCATTTAATGTTCGAACTAGGTACTTAAAAAGGAGGGTATCTTTTCGTTTTTTTCCTTGAATCTCTAAGTAGGTGATTTTTTTTCCCGCTTTATTTCTCAAAAGAACATTTCCAAACGTGTCAATACGAATAATAGGGAAATGACTATCCATTGAAAAGATACCGAAATTGTGCAATTCATCTTCTATGTCACTATTTTCAATTTTATTGGAAATCGCCTTCGAAAAACTGCTTAAAAATGCTTCTTCGTCAGTACTCCATTTTCGCTCTGAGGTGCAGTCTTTGTATTCGATAAAGCCCCAAAATGTATCGCTGCAAAAGAGGGGAATGGTTAAAATGGATTGTACTTTTTGGCGTGTTAACCGTTCCTTAAAAGGTGATTTGGGTTTTAAGGAGGAGGTGATGGCTTGAAAATTACTATTTTTTTCGAGCGATTTTTGAAAAGGATGCGTGAAAAATGTTTCTGGCGTATCGAACAAAGTAGAATCAGTTGATTTGCTCCAACTTACTTGTTCGAAACAGGTTTTTTCTTCGTTTTTATACAAAGAAATCATATCTAAATCAATCGTATTTCCGATGATTGAAAATACATCTACGAGTAGATTATCCGGGGGATTTTTGGCAAGTAATTTACCCGTTGAATCTGCTAGCGCTTGGAACATATTTTTCTGTCCAGATATTTTTGCCATTCACTTTTTCGTTGAATTTATAATTTTATTTCACCCGATTTAATGAGGTTGTATATCGTTGATTTTCCAATATCAAGTATGGAAGCAACTTCCAGCACATTGTTGTTGTTTTTTTGTAAGTAGAATTTAATAATATCCGCCGTATATTCTCGTAGCGATTGATTCGATTTTCCGAAAAAAGGATCTTCTTTAATAAGTGTGAATGAAAAATCGTGCTCCGTAATTTCTTTGCCGTCGCACATTACGCAGGCCAGATCTATCAACGCTTTTAATTCTCTAATGTTTCCGGGGAAACTATATTTCATTAATTTTTCTTTTGCTTTTTCAGAAATTGAAATTCTAGAAATTTTATTTTCTGAAGTAAATAAATCGGCAAAATATTTCGCAAGCATTAAAATATCGGTACCTCTATCGCGGAGAGGAGGTAGATCGATAGGTAAACCAATGATTCTATAGTATAAATCTTCTCGAAAGTTTCCTTTTTTAATTTCTTCAGGAAGATTTTTATGCGTGGCAATGAGCAAACGGACATCAAATTTAATGACATCGTTGCCACCAATACGCGTTATTTCTCGTTCTTGAATAACACGTAATAATTTACTCTGAAGACTCAAGTCTAATTCGGCAATTTCGTCTAAAAAAATAGTGCCACCGTTTGCTTCTTCAAATTTCCCTTTTTTTCTCGAAATCGCATTTGTAAAGGCCCCTTGTTCATGACCAAAAAGTTCACTTTCAATTAATTCCTTTGGAATGGCCGCCATGTTTACAGCAATAAAAGGTTTTTTATTTCGGCGACTATTAAAATGAATAGCTTTGGCAACCAATTCCTTTCCTGTTCCAGTTTCTCCTGAAATAGAGACGTTGATGTTTGTTTTTATCGCCTTTTCAATCAATGAAAAAGATTTTTTTATGGCATTACTTTGCCCAATAATTGTTTTAGAAAGATCAAACTTGGATTCCAATTGCTCTTTCAGTGTTTCTACTTCTTTTTTTAAGAGATGGTTTTCCTTGATTTTTACGATGTCGTTCCACAGCAAATCTTTGGTGTTTTCATCTTTTAAAAGATAGTCGTAAGCTCCTTTTTTGAGCAGTTGCAAGGCGATAGATATATCTTCTTGACCACTAATAATAATAATTGGAATATCGGGATTGTAACTTTTTATTCTTTTTAATAGCTCTTCCCCTTTTAAATCGGGCAGGATCAAATCTACGGAAATAACATGAGGGTTTAAATGCAAATTATCTAAACATTCTTTGGCTGTTGCAAACAGATGTACCTCATAATCAGGGTTAAGTGACAAGTGATGTTTCAGTAATTCTCCGTACCAAACATTATCCTCAACAATAAAAATTTTGAAATGATCCATGATTTCTCCGTGCTCTTTTTCCAAAGATAAACTATTTTTCCAAAAACCAATAACTTTTTCCGTTTTTTGGAAATATTTTATTTCTATTCAGTATTAAAATATTGTAAATGAATAGATTGAGTTAGTTGTTCTTTTTTGGTGTTTAAGTTGATTTGAGAAAATTCTTTGAATTGGTAATTTATAGATTTTCAAGCAGAAATCATCTAGCTATTGTCAATAGAAAGTGGCAGTATTTATCACTGCAATTATGTTGGCTGCTTTTATCTAAAAACACACTTAATAGTATGTTTTTCAGGTAATTGAAAATTCCATATTTTGGAAAATAACTCCATAAATTAATAATTTTAAAAATTATATTTTTTTTAAAGTGTTAAAAATCAATTGATTGATTTTATGGCGCTAAATTGGTTTAGCAAAATGACCGTTAACACCCTACTATATGAAAAGTATTACTTCCTTTTTGAAAAAGTTTATTGCGACCCTGCAATGTTTTATCAATCGTTGTTACAGGCACGCGGGTGCTTTTAGTACTGCACTTGAGCGCATCTTTTTACAAAACACTCAACCAAGCTCCACTACCCACAGTAGGGGTTGGAGGCTAAAAGGATTTTACCTATTTTCTGCTTTTATCTTTTTGATAGGAGCGAATGGGTGGGGGCAGACGGCTAATCAGTATACTTTTGCGACTTCCACAGGGGCTTCAGCATTAACTTCTTCATCTTGGACAACAAATACAGCTACATCTGCAACCTGTGATGATGGCTCTTTTACTGGAACCATACCTTTCAATTTCAACTATGAAGGTACAAATTATACTAGTTTTTCATACAATTATAATGGTGTTGTAAAGTTAGGGTCTACATCTATTGGCACCGCAACAAGTGGACTAACATCAAATGGACCTATAATCGCAGCTGGTTTTAATGATATTTCAGCTGGCACATTAACAGGAAGTGTTGGTTACATAAGACATGGTTTAACTGCAGCTTTATCTCCAAATAGAGTCTTTGTGATAGATTTCTTTATTCGAAATAATTTGGCTTGCTCACCGGCCTCTGCCAGAAATACAAATTTTCAGGTTAGACTATATGAAACCTCTAACAAAATTGAAATACTATTTATTACAACTTCTGCTGCAACTACCAATACATGGGCATCTTTGTCACGGATTGGTATTTGTGGTGCGACTTCTACAAATTACCAGTCTGTGACTGCAACTCACACATCATCAAACTCTGCTGAGACATCAATACCAAACTGGCCAGGTAACGGTAGAATGTATACGTTTGTTCCGCCAATACCAACAATAACTTCATTTACAACTTCCGTATGTCAGGGAGGGACTATAACTATAAATGGGACCAATTTAACTGGTACAACAGCTGTTTCAATTGGTGGGACAGCTTGTTCAGGAATATCGGTTGTGAGTGCCTCACAAGTTACCGCAGTAGTAGGTGCAGGAACAACAGGAAATGTAAGTATTACAACTCTTGGAGGAACAGCCACTTCAGGATCTTTGAGTCCTGCGAATGTAACATATAATCCAAAACCTACAATTTCTTATTCAGGATCGCCATTTTCATTGGTTTCCAGTAGTGCTATGACTTCAGCCAATCCTTCCACAACAGGAACGCCGAATGCTTTTTCAATCAGCCCTGCTGCTCCCACTGGATTAACTTTTTCTACTTCAACTGGGGGTATTTCAGGAACTCCATCCGTTGTGCAATCTGCAGCAAATTATACTGTTACAGCTACAACGAGTACAAGTTGTGCCAATACATGCACGATATCAATAGCTATAGCTTTAGGAAATGACAACTGCAGCGGAGCAACTTCTTTAACTGTTAATTCAGGAACTTCCTGTACAACCTCTACTACATCAACAAGTGTCGGAGGTACTCAATCTCAAACTTCATGTGCTGGAACCGCTGATGATGATGTGTGGTTTAGTTTTGTCGCGTCTGGGACTTCACACATAGTGACGGTAACTCCTGGAACTATGTCAGATGTGGTATTTCAGGTATTTAGTGGTTCTTGTTCGTCTTTAACATCTCTTGTTTGCGTAGATGCTGGATCGACAGGTGCAGAAACAACCACACTAACAGGTTTAACATCAGGAAACACTTATTTTGTTCGCGTGCATAGTTATGCATCAGCATCAGGCAATGGAACCTTTACTGTTTGTTTAACAACTCCTTGCACATTACCCACTATTAGCTACGCAGGGTCCCCCTTTACTTTGACTCAAAATGCATTAATGACTTCTGTTACACCCAGTACAACAGGTTCTCCAACAACGTTTTCAGTAAGCCCTGCATTGCCAAGTGGTTTAACTTTAAGCACATCGACAGGGCAATTGTCTGGCACACCTACTACCGTAACTGCATCTGCGACATATACCGTAACAGGAACAAATGCATTAAGTTGTTCAGGTACAGTGAGTATATCTCTTGGTGTTAGTCCATCAAATGATGCATGTTCAGGTGCTACCGCTTTACCATGCGCTACTTCTAGTTTAGCAGGCACAACAGTAAATGCCGTTTCTGAAACTGCGCCTGGCTCTTGTGTTGGGCAATATGGAGTATGGTATACGTTTACTGGTGACGGACAGGTAACGACGATAACTGCATCTTCTTCAATGGACCTGGGTTTGTATATTGGATATGGATCTTGTGCTAGTAAAACACAGGTTATTTGTAAAGATGCCGGAAATCCTGAAACACATACATTCACGACAACAAGCGGGGTAGTTTATTACGTTTATGTAGCATATTATGGAACTGGTGCAACCACAGGTGCCTTTACAATATCAAGGACTTGTACTGCTGCTCCAGTC
>CANFRV010000055.1 GCA_947449575.1 Flavobacteriales bacterium | reverse complement strand
TCTTTCAAAAACAGCACAAAAAGTTTAAAGGTAGTTTTTAACGCTTTGGGATTGATTTTTCTGAAATCTGAAATACTGTGATAGTTGGGTGCTAATCCTTCCAAAAGCCAATGCAATTCAACATTACGAATCGCTTCTTTCTCCAATTTTCTGCTACTTCGCAAACCGTTTAAATACCCATAAAAATAAAGTTTCAAAAACACTTTGGGATTATAGGCAGGTCTACCTTCTGTTTTCAAAGTGGCTATCTCAAAACCCAATTTATCAAGTTCCAATTGCTCCACAAATGCATCCACAAACCGCACAGCATTTTCTTTCTCAATAAATTCTTCCATGCTACGCATCTGAATTTGAAACCGATCTTGAACACCTAAATAACTCATTTTTATGGATTTATTTTACATAAATATACGGGTTTTGTAGGTAGTTATTAAACTTTAATTGCTATATTTATGAACTGATTAATGTTGGTTTTTTCACAGACTGCCGTTAGTGGCAACTTAAACAAAAATAGCGGTCTGCGAAAGCCAAAGTGCTGAACACACAATGTGACAGAAAATAAAAATAAAAAAGTGGTGACCAGAACCCACTCTAAAAAACGGGGCGTATTCTGAAAAGCCTTATGAGTAGGAACAAATTTTAAAAACTAAAAAATGAAAAAAGTTGTGAAAATTTTAAGTCTAATGTTTTTAGGCTTTTTACTCTTCTTAAGTTGTAATAATAATAAATCAACGGATACCCCCCCTAAAGAAAGCAAAATTGAAGATGTTCCCATAAAACAAATTCCTGATGAAAATGCTATAGCAGATACCAAATTAGATGAGGAGAACCTAGATGATGAAAAAACTAAAGTGTCTTTCATTACTTCTAATAGCATTAAAGATGGTTTTGAAGAAGCAATTAAGGGCTTGAAAATAATCGAAAACAAAAAAATTAACGAAACTATGATATTCGAACTTTACAAGCAGGGAGGTAATCAAGATGGTCCCGAATGGGATTTTAAAGCAGTAATTCGTATAGGAGACTACTTTTTACCTATTCGTTTAGGAGTCGATCATTCTATTAAAATTCAAGATTTGATTTATAGTGACAATATGCAAGAAATCATAATCAATACAGGATGTTTTTCCGATGCCGGTTGTCTAGATAAAAGAATGGTTATAAGAACTTTTAAAAGACGTCCATTTACCCTAACTGATTTTGGGGAAGGTTCCAATGTATATTTAACACACAAAGATCTTGATGGTTATTCTTTCCCTGGATATAAACAAAAACTCGGATCTGTCTTAGAATCTAAAGAGCTTATTATAATTAATCGTGACTATAAAAATAGTCAATTAGTAATTCAATCATATAAACCATATAAAGTAGGATTTTCAAAAGGGTCATTTACTAAAAAAATAAAGGTTGAATTAGCTGGATAGGTCTTTGACTATGTATTTTATTTCATCAGTAATTGACTTAAATTCAAGCATAACTAATTTGTTTATACCTGACAACGAGGTTATTTTTTCTTCTGAGACAAGTATTAAACGATATTACGTTTATCCAATAAACCATCCCATAACCGCACCTACCCAAAAGTGGGTCGGTTATCGGTTATTTACACATTTGTGCTTTTAATGCACAATTTGGTAAATTGCAAGTGAAGTGTTTCAAATGCCCCACCTTCGCATAGCTGCAAAACCTTACCACCAATGCTAAAAAGACAGAGATTCAAACATTAAATAACATATAAGAATGAAAAAAATCGGAATTATTGGTGGTGGTTTTACAGGGACTATGACTGCCGTTCAAATCATTGACAAATCGACTGAACCCTGTGAGATAATTCTAATCAACGAAAGAGAAACTTTAAACAAAGGAATTGCATACAATCCATATTCTGAAAAACATTTATTGAATGTCATTGCAGGTAAAATGAGTGCATACCTTAATAATCCTGACCATTTTTTAGATTGGGTAATGCAGAAGGACGAATTTATAAATAAGGACAAAACTCTTATTGCAAACTCCTTCTTTCCAAGACAGATTTACGGTGAGTATCTATGTAACATTTGGGAAGAAGCCAAGAAATGTGCAGAATCAAAACAAATAAAAATCACAGTAATAGACAGTTTTGTGGTTGACCTTGATATTACAGAAAATTTGGTTTCATTGTGGCTTGACAACAATTTGAAATTGAATATTGACGACTGTGTGATTGCAACAGGGAACCATATTCCAAGAAATCCAAGAATTAAGAATATGGATTTTTACAACAGCCCTAACTATTTCCAAAATCCTTGGAAAATTGAATCGGTTAAAGACACTAAAGAAAATCTACCTATTCTGATAATAGGTAACGGCTTAACAATGGTTGACACTGTCCTTGGCTTGTTGGAACAAGGTTTTAAAGGAGAAAATTATTCCATTTCACCCAATGGTTTTAACATATTACCTCACCGACACAACGGGCTTAAATATTCTAAATTAGTTGAAGAACTGCGAGACGATATGTCCATTTATGAATTGGTTAAACTCATCAACAAGCACATTAAAACAGTAAGAGAACATGGAGTTTCTGCCGAGCCAATTATAGACTCTTTAAGACCTCAAACGCAGAAAATATGGAAATCATTTTCCGAACAAGAAAGAGATTTGTTTATGTCGAGACTTCGACACTTATGGGGAGTTGCAAGACACAGAATACCATTGCACACACACGACAAAATACAGCAATTAAGAATTGATGGGAAACTTCATATTAATTCAGGTAAAATTATTGACATAATCGAATCAAATGAATCAATAACTGTCCAATACTTTGACAAGAAAGAGAATGAGTTAAATGAAATAAATGTTTCTCGTATCATAAACTGCACAGGTCCGGAAACAGATTTGATAAACCTTGATAAAAGTTTTCTAAAAAATTGTCTGTTAAAAGGAATTCTGACACAGGATAAGTTAAAACTTGGCATTAAAGCAGACACAGTATCGTTTCAGATTATAAATTCAAACGGAAAACCACACACCAATTTATATACGATAGGTTCAAACTTAAAAGGTGAATTATGGGAAAGTACAGCAGTAAACGAACTTCGTGAACAGGCAGAAAAATTAGCGGAAAAACTAAAAGCCCAACAGCTAACATCACCTATCCGCAAGCAGGGGTTTCGTGCTTCGTAGGACAAAGTAGTGGTAAAATTAAAGTTCAGTTCTTCGTAGAAAGTTCAGTGGTAAAATACCCTGTCTGATTATAGCCTGAAAACCGTCAGGCTGTGAAAAAACCTACATTTTCACACTCCACCTGTCAAAATAGCTTTGTTTTTTTTTCGATTTTAAGCGTTGTGTTGGGTTGTGTTTTTAGGCTACGGATTTGTAATTCAAAATACGAAAGTTGTCACAGAGTCTTAAAAATAGCTGTTTTTTTGTTCGATTTTAGGAAAGCAGGGTATTTTGGTTTCCAATTCTAGAGTTGGTTTACCTAAAAAGAATTGAAATAAAATTTCAATTTTTCCATTGTTTTTTGTGGATAATTTTAGCTTTATAATCTTTTTTAAGGTAACTTTGATCACATTCAGCGAACATATAAACATGAAAATTAAGTTATGCAGTTTTTTAACTGTCTCTTTTTTAATCGAAAGTTTTTTATTTTCTTTTACTAGCAATTCTCAGGGTGTAGCGGGTTTTACTGCATCCCCCGTTTCTAGTTTTCCCCCAGTTAATGTAAGTTTTACCAATACATCTACCGGGGCAAGAGGATTTTTTTTGCGAAAATGGCGTTTATGCTTGGAAAGCATTTGTTAAATTAAATGATGGTAAAGTTTTTATTTAAAGTGGAGACGTTACATTAATCAGATAATAATCAGGTGGAATCTTATAATTATTTTAAATAATGCAATCTATTTCTACATTAACTTTATTTCGCTTTCCCACTTTGTCCGATAAAATATGGGCTTTCTTTCAAATGCAATTTGCACATGCTCATATAAGAAAGGCTCCAGGGCTCCAGTTTTACAAACTGATGGGAAGCGGCAGAAATCTTGGGTTCAGTCCCCTTCCTGATTGGGGCGTGTATGCTATATTAAGCGTATGGGACAACGAAAAATCTGCACATCAGTTTTTTCAAGAGGCACCGATTTTCAAACGATACCAATCTCACAGCAGTGAGAATTGGACAGTTTTTATGAAGGTAATACAAGCCAAAGGTTTATGGTCAGGAGGAAATCCCTTTAATCCATCAACAGATATAGATGAGTGTAATCCGCTCATAGCAGTTATTACACGAGCTACTATTCGAACACGAAAACTTCTTCAGTTTTGGCGCTATGTTCCTACTTCGCAGCGGCCTATACAAGATGGCTGCCCGGGTCTGCTTTATACCAAAGGGATTGGTGAAGTGCCTTTATTACAAATGGCTACGTTTAGTATTTGGAAATCTATGGGCGATCTCAAAAACTTTGCTTACCATAGTCCCGAGCATCAAGTAGCCATAAAGAAAACGCGGGAATTAGATTGGTATAAAGAGGAAATGTTTATTCGTTTTCAGCCATATCAGTTTGAAGGAAGCTGGGGCGGTGTTCATATTCCGGATCCATTTCTTATACCATCTGAATAGTAAAACTGCTTCAAACTATTTGAGGTATAAACCCAACCTTATCAAGCAGGTTTGGCTATTACCGTCAAAAACCCCATAGAAAACCATTTTTGAAACATGTAAATTGGCTTGTAGAGGATCATGCCTGCCACAAATCCAATAAATCTTGACTCCATAGAACCAGACCAATCAATTCCTTTTCGCTCCATCTCACTCATCCAATGAATGGTAAAGGGATCCAAGGTGCCAAAGGTTAAGATTTGCTCCACTTGCCACCCACTATTTTTCAGTAGAATCTCAATATTATTCGGTGAATAAAGAGCTGTATGTCTAGGGCTATGATACCCTGCCCAGTGTTCCCCGAATTTTCTGCGTGTATAGCTATCAAAATTGGGCACTTCTATAATAAGTTTGGTTTCTGAATGAGCTATATCTAGCAGGTTTTTCAAATGCTTCTGTGGCTCATAATCATGCTCGAGATAATGCCACATAGTTATAACATCTAGTGCACTTTCACCTTTAAGATCCGAGACCTCGCCTACTCTTAGGTCTAGCTCTCTAAAGATTTCTGGATTGTTTTTCCACCCCTCATCGCTGAAGTCAAGACCGATGAGATGAGCGGGAGTATCTTTATAAAATTGAGCTAAAAAGGTTGGTTTAC
This sequence comes from Flavobacteriales bacterium, assembly GCA_947449575.1. Classification (GTDB taxonomy): domain Bacteria; phylum Bacteroidota; class Bacteroidia; order Flavobacteriales_D; family Crocinitomicaceae; genus CAIUKX01. The sequence continues at coordinate 4,249 of CANFRV010000055.1, read as the reverse complement.
CACAGCCCACATCGAGTAAGCGACTTTCCCTGGTCAAATTATTGTCGTCCTTAACTCTTTTAACTCGTGCTTGATCGATATTTTGTTGATACCTTTTGACAAAGTTTGCGTATTTACCCCATGCCTCTTCAACACGATAGGGCAAATAATTTTCAGAATAAAATTGTCCTAATTCTGCCTCGGGTATACGACCATTAAGAAAAACTAATCCGCAATTTTCACATTTATCAAAATTGTACTTTGTCGTTCTCTGCGCATGCATCATTGCAGTGGTTTTAATAAATGTGTTAAAGTTTTTCGAATTACAGGCTAAGCAATTTAGAACTTTTTCCATCTTTGAGCAATTTTTTTTAAAATGGAGAATACAAAAGGTTTAGTCGGAAAACGAGACATGATGAAAAGGTCTTGTTTAAAAGTAGTTTGGTCATCTAAAAAAGCAAATATTGTTTGCACAGGAATTTTTGAATACATAGTATTAAATAATGCTGGTCCACGGTAGTTCTGCCGATAGAGGACGTCAAGAAATAAGGTGTCATAAATTCTTGATTTTCTTTTCAGTAATCCTGCATTTAAAGGTTTGTTCATTTTTAAATTTGCAATTAATTTCCTAGAGTTTCGTTCGCAGTTTTTAAACGAATAGCCCGTAGATGGCTTTACCCAGCCTCCTGCAGTTCCTATGCGAATATGATTTCCTTTAGAATATTTTTCGAAAGGGAAATCACTCATTGGAATTACACCTTGTTCTTGCTCTATAATTTCATACTCTTGGATTTTTAAAATATCATTGATATAGTTTTTTAGCATCCTTTCATAATCCTCTTTTTGAAGCAGCGAGGAGGTAAATAATGTAAACTCAACCATTGCTTCTCTTTTATTCAAAGGCAATACATAAGTAAAACTTGTTGTTTCTGGCCAAACAAGTCTAAAATCCATCATGGAAAAACAATCCGTATCAAAGGCATCATAATTTGTTTTAATTACCCAGCCCTTAAAATGCTGTAACAGTCGGGTATAAGAATCCTGAGTCTTCATAAACTCATTTGGTATTCTACTATCAAATAAAATATCTGTAGTATAAACAGTTTTCAATCCATTGATTTGTATTGGCGATTCATTGCTTACTGATTGAACATCCTCTTCTACCCAATCAAACATAGAACTTGCAGTAATTTTTTTCTTTGCAAACTCATAAAAATCAATAGATCGCAACAGCTTATATCGATAGGGTGTTATGTTAAGAGGAACCGTATTGTCTTTATAAAAAAAATCCCCACGTGACCAACTGTGTTGTATTAAGTTATCCCATAATCCTTCTCCTTTTTCCCAAAAACACCAGGTTCGATCATTTTTATCTTTAGCTGATTTTTCAAGAATTAGAATGCGCTTATTTCTAAAATAGGGGTCATCATGCATTGCCAAAGCTAAATGAAGTCCAGCTGCACCGGCACCAATAATGGCAATATCAAAATTTAAAGTAGACATAGAAAAATAGAAAAAAAACGAATTGAGAGGCTAAATGATGTATAGGGTAAGATGCAGATTTTTCAGGCAATTCCTTTCTGACAATTATTTGTAATAGAAAAGAAACAATAAACCAGTCGACAAAATTTCTGATAGGGGCAGCTCCACCCCCCCACTGCCAAAAGTCAAAAATAGGTGCTGTGGGTTCGATAAAAAAATCAAGTGCTACCATTAAAATAGATCCGCATAAGATGGCTAGCCATTTATTAGGTACAAAACGCTTAGCTATGCTAGCTGTTAGAAAGGTAAGTACTACCCAGTTAATGCCTATTAAGAAAGGAACTCCAAAGAATTTTGCCCCAAGATTTCCCCCATAATGATACGTTCCAAAAAGCATGCCTGTATTAACGCCTATCAGCTCTACTAACATTCCAATGAGATATACAATGATCCAAATTATGCAACTAAGCAACCCATTTTTTGGTGGAAAATTCCAGTATAAAAGTAGCAATCCTAGTAACAGATTCATAGGTGTTTTAGTGATGAACCAATCCAAATGTCCTAAATAGATACCTACTATACCAGAAATGCTCACCAGCCAAATAGCAAATATAGATACCGTGTTTTTATTAATTATAGAATTGATCATTTAGCAGAATTAATTAATTCAGAAGTAATTTTAGCAGATAGAAGACAGAGTGGTATTCCGCCTCCAGGATGAACTGAGCCACCTACGAAGTATAAATTTTTTAACTGATTAGAGAAATTTGGATGTCTGAGAAAGGCAGCAAACTTTGAATTGCTCGCAGCTCCATATAAAGCCCCTCTATAGCTACTGGTGCGTTCTTCAATTTGAGGAGGTGTTAACACTTCTTCTACCTCTATAAGAGATTTTAAGTCAATTCCTAGCAAGCGGTTCAACTTTTCGATTATATTTTTACGCGCTTGAGCAACTAATTCTTCCCAATTTTGACCATAATCCCCTGGAGCATTTATCATAACAAACCAGTTTGCACATCCTGTTGGTGCATCACTATTATTTTCCTTACTAGTAATATTGATATAAATAGTAGGATCCCCATATACTGTTTTATGGTCGAAAATATGCGCGAACTCTTCTGAATAATTTCCACTAAAAAAAATATTATGTAAATCGAGCTCTGGAATCATTTTTTTTACTCCCCAATAGAAAATAACTGCTGAACTAGAACGCTCCTGGTTCAGGGTGCGATTAGGGTGTGACTCATTTGGCAGTAATTTCTTGTAAGTAGAAAAAATATCCATATTCGAAATAATCTTGTCTGCAAAAACTTCTTTTTTATTAGCAGATATACCTATCGCTCGATTATTTTTCACAATAATTTGCTCCACTTTATGATTAAAATGAAACTGAATGCCTTGTTTAACTGACAATTGGTAAAGACTTTTTGTAATACTATGCATTCCGTTTTTTGGAAAATAAGTGCCTAAATGGAACTCCAAATGCGGAATCATGCTCATAATACCTGGGGTACGATAGGGTGAAGATCCATTATAGGTAGCGTAACGATTGAATAATTGAACGAGATGCGGCTCCTTAATTTCTTTGAGATTGAGGGTATTGAGGTTAGTGAAAATTCCCATGTCAGTCATTAGCAGCAGAGCCTTGAGCGTATCTTTTGATAAATAGGTACTGACTTTATGCAACGATTTCTCTAGAAATATTGGAGCGGTAAGTTCGTACTTCTTTTCACTCTTTTTCAAATACGCTATCAAAGATGAGGCTTCAACACCGAATTTGTCAGCAGCTTCTTTTGCAAAAATTTCTCTGTTTGAGTTTACCGCAAAGCGAATGCCATCTTCCCAAAAATAATTACAAACCAACTCTTTACGACTATATTCAAAATAATCCTCGGACGACTCCCCGAATAACTGAAAAAGTTCAGCGACTAATTCAGGCATAGTAAAAAGTGAAGGGCCAGCATCGAAACGATACCCCGCCAATTCAAAAGCGTGCAGTTTGCCTCCTGGATAATCGTTCGCCTCAAAAACATCTACCTCCATTCCTAATGCTCGCAAACGCAATGCAACAGCAATACCAGCAATCCCCGAACCTATAACAATAGCTTTAGACATACTTTACGATCCATGAAGCCACCCCATTTTTAGGACAGACTATAATAAATTCCATTAATTAATATTGATTGGCATTGTTGTATGAATCCCTTAATTGCCCACTATTTATAAAACCATAAACAACCAAAGTTCGTTAGTTTTTGTTGTTTATTTACTTTTTTAGTTCCTTTTCTTGTTAATTTATGTTAATATATTGATAACTCCAGCAGCTTTCATACTATTTCTGATTTGGCATATAATGAACTCTAAAGACTGAAATGAAGGAGCAAATTTAAAGTCTCACCTAAGTATTTAAATACTATTCCTATATTTACTCATATTTAAAAATTTGATCCTAAACTAGAATATGAAATTAAAACCTATTGTTATCCTATTTTTTTTAGTTAACATCAATGCATTTTCTCAAAACACATTTAATTGTACATCTGAAGAATTTAATTTACACGTTCTTAAAGAAGTAAATAAACTTCGACAAAAAGTTAAAGTGCCTCCATTATACAATGACACTCTGCTCAGCGCTGCGGGAATAGACCACTCAAACTACATGGCACAAAAAGACAAACTAACACATTTTCAAAGAAAAAAAGATAAAAAAACTCCTAAAAACAGGGTAGACTTTTACGGCGAACAATTTGCTATTGTTGGAGAAAACGTTTTACAAAACTGGCTTATA
>CANFRV010000054.1 GCA_947449575.1 Flavobacteriales bacterium | reverse complement strand
TCTTTCAAAAACAGCACAAAAAGTTTAAAGGTAGTTTTTAACGCTTTGGGATTGATTTTTCTGAAATCTGAAATACTGTGATAGTTGGGTGCTAATCCTTCCAAAAGCCAATGCAATTCAACATTACGAATCGCTTCTTTCTCCAATTTCCTGCTACTTCGCAAACCGTTTAAATACCCATAAAAATAAAGTTTCAAAAACACTTTCGGATTAAAGGCAGGTCTTCCTTCGGTTTTCAAGGTGGCTATCTCAAAACCCAATTTATCAAGTTCCAATTGCTCCACAAATGCATCCACAAACCGCACAGCATTTTCTTTCTCAATAAATTCCTCCATGCTACGCATCTGAATTTGAAACCGATCTTGAACACCTAAATAACTCATTTTTATGGATTTATTTTACATAAATATACGGGATTTGTAGGTGGTTATTAAACTTTAATTGCTATATTTATGAACTGATTAATGTTGGTTTTTTCACAGACTGACGTCAGGCTGTGAAAAAAACCTACATTTTCACACTCCACCTGTCAAAATAGCTTTGTTTTTTTTTGATTTTAAGCGTTGTTTTGGGTTGTATTTTTAGGCTACGGATTTGTAATTCAAAATACGAAAGTTGTCACAGAGTCTTAAAAATAGATGTTTTTTGTTCGATTTTAGGAAAGCAGGGTATTTTGGTTTCCATTTCTTGATTTTTTCCAATAACTTTTCTATTCCTAGTAAATTGATGGGATTTGAAGTTGGTTTTAATTCTTTATTACTATATATTTATGAACTGATTAGTGTTGGTTTTTTCAAATACTTACGTTAGCGGTAATTGTAAAGCAGAATCGGAGAAAGAAAAAATACCTTAAATTAAACAAATATTGAAAATGAAAAAAGAGAAAATAATATTTTGGACAGCAACAACAATCATTGCTTTATTTGAAGGAATAATACCAGCCTTGACTTCACAAACAGAACTAGCAAAAGAAGGAATTAGACATTTGGGTTATCCAGAATATTTTGGAAACGCGTTAGTTTTTTTTAAGATTTTAGGAGTTTTGGGATTAGTTATTCCAAAAGTTCCGAAACGAGTAAAAGAATGGGCATATGCTGGTTTTGCATTTGATTTTCTTTTTGCAACGATTAGTCACGGAGCAGTTGACGGAATAAATGGACAAACATTTTTCCCATTGATTGTATTCGGATTTTTAGCTATTTCTTACATTTACTATCACAAATTAAATTCTAACGAAAATTAAAAATTTATGTCATTTCAAGCATACATTGACAATATAAAAGCCAAAACAGGAAAGACTCCTGCTGACTTTAAAAAAATGGCTGAAGAGAAAGAATTTATCATTGACGGAAAGCTTAATCCTAAAATTAAGGCAACAGAAATTACGAATTGGCTCAAAGAAGAATTTGAATTAGGACACGGACACGCAATGGCAATTTATGCAACATTCAAAGGAAAATTCGAATGACAAAAAAACAACGAAACACTAACAGCAGTTTAGCAAAATGGAGGGTTTGGTGCTAAATTGAACATTCGGTTTTCAAAATAAACATGAGTGCTAAATTTAAATTAAGTTATTCTAGATCAGATATTTATTCAGTAATTATAACGTAAGCAGTAACAAAAACAGATAACAAAACATGAACAAAACGACATTGACTATTTTAGTTTTAGCACTTACAACAATTTGCTGCGGACAGACCAGCCAAACCAAATACTTTACGAGTGAATGGTTGGCAAAGGAAGTCCCAGAAAACAAAGCAAAATTTTCGCAGACAATTACCCAAAATACAGACGGGACAACTACGACAGGCATCAAGAACCTTACTAAGAATGAAATTGTGCGAAGCCAAACATTTAAAGGTAATGAACCTTATGGAATTTGGAAATTTCATGAGGATAAAGGCTTTAAAACCATAGACTATAACTTCCCTTTGATCTATTCAGACGAAAAATGTAATGACATTCTTCCCATTGCGACAAACGACTATTTTGAAAACAATGACAGTTTGGGGTATAGAGCACCAAAAATATCGACCGGCGAGTTGACAATCTATGAATACCTTGGCAAAAATATTTTTTATCCAGCAGTTGCAATAGAAAATGGTATTCAAGGAACTGTTTATTTACAACTAACAATGACTGCAACAGGAACTGAAAATATTGTTGTAAAACGTGGAGTTGACATTTCGTTGGACAAAGAAGCAGTGAGAGTGTTAAGAGAATTAAAGTTTAGTTCACCACCGACCGTTAACGGACAAGCATATGCATTCAAATGTTTAGTAATACCAGTAAAATACAAACTAATGTAATGACGCCAAGCCCAATTTTAAAACGACACAACAATGAAAATTCCGACAATGCACGGATATATCGACAGGAGAATTTTAATCAACTTCACGGCTGACCCAAAAGCAGTGGAGAAAATTATTCCATTTCCTTTTAGACCAAAAATTTATAAGGACAAAGCGATTGTTGGAATTTGTTTAATCAGACTGAAACACATAAAACCAAAAGGACTTCCAGACTTTATTGGAGTGAACTCAGAAAATGGTGCACACAGAATTGCAGTTGAGTGGGACGAAGACGGAGAAACCAAATCAGGAGTTTACATTCCGCGCAGGGACACATCACTAAAGCTAAACACTCTTGTTGGTGGACGAATATTTCCAGGCAGACATTACTTCGCAAAATTCAATGTTGAAGAAAATAAGGGAAAGTATCATATTGACTTTAAAAGTTCAGACGAAACCGAAATATTAATAGACGCTACCGAAACAAAGTTGTTTAACGACAAATCAATTTTTGAAACATTAAACAACGCCTCTGACTTTTTTGAAAATGGCGACCTTGGTTACTCGCCAAATAAAGACAAATTTGAAGGACTTAGACTGAAAGCATATAATTGGAAAGTTCGACCACTTGACGTTCAAAATGTAAAATCAACTTTTTTTGAAAACGAAGAAATTTTTCCAAAAGGTTCAGTTACATTTGACAACGCATTATAAATGACAAATATTGAACACGAATGGAAAAGCGCAACGGACAAATAACCACTGTCGATAGCACGGGTTTGGAAAAATTGGCGGTTCCGTTCTCCGCAGACACATTTATGATGAATCAAACATTGGTTCTCCGCATCAAGTATAGTGGTATACATCGTCACTTATTTTAGCTGGAAAACCAGGTTGGGCAAGCGGAATACAAGAAAGAGAATAAAATATTTACTATAATTTTTACATGAAAAAACGAAGCATCATATTCTTCATAAAAACAGCTTCAATTATTTGTTGCTCGTTTCAATTGTTTTCTCAAACAGCAATTTTACCCGTTAATTCTTATGGTGTTTGGGATAGGTCAAATGCCTACGACATTGCTGTAAATACCAATTACAACTATTTGAAAGGTATAAGTGCTGATTTGAACTGGGAAGATCTTCAAATTTTGGACTCTATACAATATGACTGGTCCGAAATTCAGACCATTTTGCAAACGGCATACACCAATGACCAGATGATTAATATTAGTGTAGCAGTTGGACCAGACGCTCCTATCTGGGTATATGCTAATGGAGTTCCTGCTGTGCTCACGGATGACACCCAACATCCAGGTTGGACGCAATATCCTTATTATTTGGATAATGACTACAAAAGGTATTATTTCAAAATGATAGAGAATTTTGGTGATTTCTTGCGATCACAACCCCAAAATCTATTCGATCATATCGCTTATGTCCAAGTAAAAACAGGATGCACAGGAGATGAAGTTGCTTATAAAGGAAATGTGCTTAATTCTTTGGAGGATATTTCCGATAATCAATGGTTAGATTTTCGATTACAAGTAAACACCTTTTGGAGATTATCTGTTAAGTGAAGCTTATTACTTGCTAAATAGCCTTATACATATAGAAGATAAAGACTTTTAAAGAAATTATGAAATAGATGATTACAAAATCAGATTTAGTAGAAAAATGGTAGAAGCGTCTTTTCAGGGCCGATTAAAACAAATGATTAAAGTATGGAAATGAATCTTATCAAGAATATGGTATTGATCTTTACTAATAAAAGTACAGGTGGTTATAGCTTATACACAAAAGTGGTAGTTCAGTGCTTTTATCATGTACTTCGAAAACATCCTCATCGGGAGGGTGTAATAATTAAAAGTCTTTTTAACAGGAATAAAATAAAACAAAGTAAAATGAAAAAAGTATGTTTAGTTTTAAGCGCAGTAGTGCTATTTTCTTTATTCGGTTGTTCTTCCAAAGAAGAAGGAACATCAGAAGTAAGATTCAAAGAAGCAATTATCGCAGAAAGCCATGTTGAATCCAAATACCTTAAAACAAACAAAGTATCAAAGGTTTTTTTCGATCAAAAAATATGGTCAAATCATAATGAAGATTTAAATGGAGATGGCAATAAAGATACAATAGAAGTATTTGCAACTAAGGAATATTCTTGCAATCAAGATGAACCAAAAGAATATATGCTAAAGGTTTGTATTAATGACATATGTTTTGATCAACAAGTAAACTACGCAGCTAACAGTTACTTTGGCAAAAACACTAAATTCGAAGTCGTAAATATCAACAAAAAAGATAGTTTTAAAGAACTATTACTAAGTTATAAAGCAGCTGAAATTGAAGATCCTTCCTTTAATCATTCAATATTTAGGTTACTAGGTAATAATAGTGTAACGGTTTCTGAAATATTTAGTACTGGATATAATAATGGTCAAATAAACTTTATTGACGATTATTCTTTTACTGTTGATCACTCTAGATTTCCAGACATTAAAGGAACTTATACTTTGGAAAGTTTATATGTTAAGCAAAGTGGGTTGTATGAGCAACCTCAAGATGAAGTAGATTACAGTAAAATGGCTGCTTGCCCTTTTGTTTATTTAATCGATGGAAAAAATAAGTTTTACAAAGGTGAAATTCTACGTTATTTGAATGCGGATTACACTGAAACATGGCAAAAAATTGACATGAAACTAGATCGTAAAATTCATAATACTCTGAAAATATGTATAACAGAAGAGAAAGATGAAAAAACATTTTTGAATTCTGTTTATATTAAAGTAAATGGCAAAATATACATTCCAAAATTAACTAGTTCAAAAAATAAAAATATTGTTTTTGATGATGATAAATATACTATACTTTCAAAAGGTGAAACGATTGAATTGCAATTTGATCTTGATCAAGAAATAATTGAGAGTTGTATTTTGTATGCAAAAGGCTACTACTTACCTTCCGAATATTACTTATCATACAAATATTAAAAAAAACACTTTTAAGTACCTTTACAAAAGTGGAGGAAACTTGCTCAGAGTGAAAAATTTTAGTAAGTTTGAAAAGCAGTACTTTACAAGAAAAGTTGTCGCTAAAAACATCCAGCTTCCTTTAGCTGCAAAACGTTATTGATGAGTAAAATAGATGAAAATGATTAATTAGAGTTGGTTACCTGCAAGGACATGCAGTAAAAGTAGAGAGTATAAAACCACTCAAAAAATATAAATTAATTTTAAAATCCTAAAGAGTCTAAATAAACAATTAAAATAAAAAAAATGAAAAAAATAATTTTCACATTATTGTTATTTCAAGTAGGCGTGAGTTTTGCCCAATCAAAAAAAGAGCAAATTGAAATATTGAACTTGAGAAAAGATAGTCTAAATAATGTACTCGAAAATGAACGAAAAATCAATACCTTAACCTTGCAAGAACACAAATCGGCAATTGATATGGCACAAAATCAAATTAGTTTATTGCGCGCAGAAGTAAAGAAAGGGAATGATAATTTTGATCAAATCAAGCAAGAAAATGTTCAATTAAAGAGTAATCTAGGTGCGCAACTAAACGAGATAAACGATTTGAAACTTCAATTAAAAAACAAATCGGATGTGATTTCATCAATAGAAGGAATAAAGGGAGTTGACTCAAAAATTGGTGAAGAAAAAGAGTTAATCGTTAAGTTTACTAACATTGAATTTGGCGACATGAGCATATATATTGCTTTTGAACCGGTATCATCAGCTGCTAGTGCAGAAAGTCTAAGTTTTGCATATTGGACATGGGAACCAGGTCCTGGAAGTATTGAAAAAGAAATGGAAGATTTCGACGAGTCGGAATATGGGGCTCTTTATAAAATTAAAATTAAATATTCTGTAGTAAAAGACTTAGAATATCAGGGTTTTGAAATAGGTAATGTTGAAACAGGTCTTTTCCACTGTACCTGGGTTCTAACTAAAATAGAAGCTGTGCAATAAATTCTGGCGGAGTGGCGCAGTAAATCGGTAAGTATATAAAACGAGTCCACATTGCATTATTTAGAAGGAATTGTGAATAGTGCTTCAAAATAAAGTTTATCTTAGTATGCATAAATGCCTAGATGAGTAAAACCTTTGGATGAAAATTTAAAATCTCTAAACTTTAAATAATGCGGCACAGTAATAGTAAGTGAATTAAAAAACAATAAAAAACAAACAACGAGTAATCCGAAAATCGAAAAGAGTAGGAGAGACAATTTTAAAAAATAAAAAAATGAAGCAATTGTTGATTTTAGTAATAGTTCTATTCAATATTTTTAATATGAACGCTCAAACAAATAAATCGTTCACAATAAAAAATTCAAAAAATCTTCCAGCATGGTTTGATAACGTAGAACGACAATATACACTTAATGATGACAGGCTCATAGATGATTCCGAAGAATTACAATTTATTGGAGGTTTTACTTCACAAAAAGGGGAAACTTTTTTTATAAATAATTCAGAGTTAGTTTTTAGTGAAAGTCAAATACAAATAAAAAAAATAAAAAATGTAATTACCAAAACATTCTCTTCGGGAGATTATTTAGTAGAGATGATTTGGGATACATCTTTAACTACTGGATCATATAGCGAAGGAACGATTAGACTGAGTTACAAAAATATACTTCAGTTCAGTTCAAATTTAATAATTTCGGAATTTTAGCCGTTTCATATATTTATTATCACAAATTAAACTCTTACAAATATTAAATAGTTTGTCTGTTCAAGCATAAATCGAAAAAGTAAAAGGGAAAGCAGGAAAGAGCAAAAAAATATTGGTAGATTTAATAGTCAAGCATGGATAGAAGACATTTTATAAAACAAAGCACTGCACTTTCCATTGGTGGAATACTTCTTCCTTCCCTATTTTTTTCATCTTGTAGAAAAGAAACCTTATTCGAAGATGCAAACTATGAAGGAAAAGTAATAATAATTGGAGCAGGTGCGGCAGGACTTTATGCCGGTTTTATTTTAAAATCCATGGGGATTGACTTTGAAATTTTGGAAGCAACTGGCAAAATCGGAGGAAGAATGGGTAAATTAACTGGCTTCGCAGATTACACGATTGATACGGGAGCGCAATGGCTACATGGGCAAAACAGCATTCTTGGGGACCTGATTAAAGCAAAAAGTGTAAAAACGACTCTCGATGATGCTGCACTTTCGTATTGGTTTAATAACCAAATTGTTGATGCACTTCCGCAAGATGCATTTATTTTTGAAGGAGAAAATCTTCCAGATATATCCTTTAAAGAGTATGCACATCAAAAAGGTTTTGGCAGCGAATATGATTACATTGTAGAAGGAATTGCAGGTGATCAAGGAGCTTCGGCTTCTCTCCTTTCAGCATATTGGAACAGCAAAGAGGAAGAAAATTGGGTGTCAGGAGATGAAGATTTTAAATTTGAAAAATCCTATTTTGATGTAATAGAAGAACATATTGCCCAGCCTATTTTAAATAATATAAAATTGAACAGTCCGGTTCAAAGCATAAATTATTCGGCCGATAAAATAACAATACTGGATATAAATAACAATACTTTTGTAGCCGACAAAGTGATTGTTGCGGTGCCAATTTCAATTTTAAAACTGAATGAAATAGATTTCACTCCCGCTTTGCCTTCTGAAAAAACAGAGGCTTTTTCAAAATTTGGCATGGGTGCAGGAATGAAAGTGTTTTTAAAGTTTACAACAAAATTTTACAAGGATGAATTATATGGCGGGGCCATTTGTGCTGCCTACGCGGATGATACGATAGGCAAAATAACAACAGATAATGTTTTACTAGCTTTTGTAATGGGTGATCAAGCTTCTAATTTGCATTTGCTGGGAAATGATGTGGCAATAACAAATGCGCTGCTTCAAGAACTTGATACGATCTACAATGGTCAAGCTTCAGCAGCATACATTTCCTCAACGGTTTTTGATTATACAGATAAACCATATATCAAAGGCGCCTATTCATACAGTACAATTGGAATGGGAAATGCGCGACAAATAGCCGCTACAACCATCGACAAAAAACTCTATTTTGCAGGAGAAGCAATGAATACAAACGGACATCATCAAACCGTGCATGGCGCAGTTGAATCTGGCTACAAAGCCGTAATCGATATTTTAAATGATGTAAAAAAATGAACTCAAAAATAGTATTCTCTCTCTTTGCATCTCTGTTATCCATTTATTCTTCAGCACAAGAATGGAAAGCAGACGTGTCCTATAGATACATGTATTCAAATCAATTGGACAAAGCCATTCAAACATACAATTATAGCCGTCCGCTCTTGACAGAAAAGCAGCCACTTCTGATGAATGGAATCAACGCCTCAGTTTCTTATATTTTCAAAAATGAGCGAAATTTTAAGCATGGACTGAACTTGAACTATGCCTATTTTCGAAGTTCAGCAGAAAATGAAAATTTCAATAATACATTTAATCTACATTTTTTAAATCTAGGCTACATTCTTCATTATGAAAACGCTGAAAAATGGAAAGGACTCTATTCTGACTTGATTATTTCGGCAACTTCTAGCGCTGTTTTAAGAAAGATAAACGGAAAACCTTTTGTATATGATGAAACAAGATCAAAAGCATTTGGAATTGGTGGCGATGTACAATTAAAATTCGGAACGTATATTAACTTGAAAAATAAAAGTTACTTATCGCCATATATTTCTTTTTCATGCACACCCTACTTATTTTCGCCAAACAATGAGGCGGTAATTAATCAAACGAAAGGACTTATAACTAACAATTGGAGTTCTATAGTTAGCGGACAGATAGGTATGACATTTCATCTAAGAAATGAATTCTAAAACTTCTGAATTAATTGCTACTTTTCCTCAATATTTTTTTATTTATAATTTGAATTTTTACTTGTTTATCCAAAGTAGTTATTTTATTTTTGATAAATTTAGGATTCGTTTGCTTCAAAAATTCAGTTCAAGAAAAACTTAAGGAAATTTTGTGGTTAGTGGTTAAATGAATCTTTGTTCTACATTTGAAATTAAATGGTATTAGAATTTTTTTCCGGGATAGCCATTTTAGTTTAATAGAATCCGTTATGGGTAGGTTCAAGTACCAAATGCGACATTACCGTTTATAAATTTATAAAAAATATTCTTTGGTGAATCAAAATTTAATTTTTCTCTTGGTCTTTCGTTTATTTTATGCTGAAATTGAGTTAGTTGCTCTTTTGAGTAATCATTTAAAT
>CANFRV010000053.1 GCA_947449575.1 Flavobacteriales bacterium | reverse complement strand
TGAAAGATATTAATTCAAAATTATCAACCAATATCTCAGGTAACAATAGTTTAACTAAATCTATATAGGAATTTTGCAATTTTTAATTGTTTTTTTGATTTGCAAAAATCGGAATTTTTATATTTCCCCACAAGTTTTAGACTTGATCCATAAGTTCCAGAAAATTCTTAATCATTGGCTATTTAGGTAGAACTAATTTCATTTATGAAAAAACGATATACAAGTACTATAATTTGTTAAAATTGGCTTATTTTTACAACTAGTATTCACTCAATAAATTCATCATGAAAATAAAAGTGTTAGTTAGTGCATTATTATTCATTTTTTTTACAAATTCTTTAATTGCTCAAACGCAAGGAATAGCATATACAGCTGTAGGAAAGGGAGTTTCTACTACTTTTTTAACAGATTATCATTGTCTCGGGATAAATTCTTCTGCTCTTGGCTGGGGAACTGGTTATGAAGATAAAAAATTTACAATGGGATCCAGTGAGTTTGGTTTTGGGATGTATTCGGACGCCCTAACTTCTGATAAGTTAAAAAATCTCTACAAGTCTATAAAAGATAATGTTTCAGGAAAGTCATCTTCACAAGCTGATTTAAACGCACAAAAACTTGCAGCTGCAGATTATGCGCAAGCTGGAGTTTCTATTTTTCTAGACTATAATTGGGCTGGATTTTCATTTCAAGGTAAAAAGTTTGGAGGTATAGCATTTAATATTCATGAAAGTTGTTCGTATTATTCAAAGTTTAATCAGCAACTTACGGATTTGATTTTTAGGGGTTCTACTGCTTCTTTGTTCGATTCGTTGACAATTGTTATGGGAACAGATACTTCTCTAATCGCTAATCGACCGGATATTTCACAAGATTCATTGAGTAATGTTGTTTTAGGAACTTTAAGCGTACCTCTGCATCTAAATGAATTGACAATGGGTTCGCAAGTGAAAATGGTTTGGAATCGTTCGTATAATTTTGGTTATGGAAGAAAGATTTTTGGTAAGGAAGACAAATTTGAATTATTTGGAGGTGTCGGAGGAAGATATATTCAATCAATGGCTATGTTCAATCTAGAATCAAATGTAGCAGGCTTGACAATGTACTCCTCAATTACTCCTTCATTTAATATTAATTATGGTGCAATTGCAAATTCTAATCCTTCTAATTTTGCAGCTGGAGCTGGTATAATTCCAAAATCAGTTGGTGATGGGTATGGAGTAGATTTTTCTGCAAGTGTATTTATTTTAAAGAAACTGAGAATTGCTATGTCAATAAATAATATTGGGCAAGTTACCTATAAAAGGAATGTATACTCGTTTAAAGACACACTCTTTACTAATTTATCAGTCAATGGTTTAGTTGATTATAACGTGACCTCATCCATCAACGATTTTTTAACAAAAGGTGGATTGTTAACCTTACAAGGGGAAGAAAAATATGTATTAAAAAATGCGTCTGACTTCCGTTTTGGAGCTAGTCTTGAAGTTTCTAAGGCCATTCATTTTGGTTTTGATGTAGTTGCCCCCTTTAATAAAGAAAATCCAGGAAGTATTAGAAATCCAGTATATTCTTTTGGAGGTGAATTTCGTCCTGTCAAGTGGATAGCATTGAGTTGTGGGTATTTTGGGGGAGGAGTTTATCAACACAATATTCCTGTTGGTATCAATTTTATTTTAAGAAATGGTTCGTATGAAGTTGGAATTTCTTCTCGAGATGCGTTGACATTTTTTATGCAAAATAGACATAGTGTTTCAGCTGCTTTTGGATTTGCTAGATTTCGATTTTAATTAATTTTGTTATGTCTTTATTATATAATGATTTATTAATAAACAATAGGCAAATTTTTGAATTATTTTACTAATTTTATTACGTTTTTAATTTATTAATCTTATTTAATTATTTATGAAAAAAATTATTTTACCTTCTTTATTTGGACTTCTTTTATTAGGGTCTTGTAAGAAAGACTACACTTGCTCATGTACTTCAACATCAACAAGAACAGATTCAAGTGGACCATCAGTGGATGTAACAAATGACAAAGTAACATTTACCAAAGTGTCAAAAAAGTTTATGACCGATAAAGCAGAGTGTTACTCAACTGAAAGTACCTACACGAATGCAAAGGAAGAAATGCTAGGTATTAATCCATCAACTTTCGAAGTGATGTACGGACCTGTAACATATTCTACTGTAAATACTTGTACAATCTCTAAATAATAAGAACATGAAAAAAAATATACTAATTGCAGCAGTTGCTTTTATTGCATTAAGTGCTTGTAAAAAAGATTATACGTGTGAATGCACAAGTACGGATACGTATGGTGGAAATACAGATGTAAGTGTTCAAACAAATACATTAAAGGAAGTGTCTAAGAAAACTGTTAAAAGTTCATCTGAATGTATATCATACACAGATACTTATACTAATTCTAATGGAGATGTTTCTACATATTCTACAGTTTGTGCTATAAAATAAAAAATCTAAGAACATAAGTCCTATTAATGTAAATAGGGCTTATGTTACTTGTAAACCTTCAGTAATAGCTCTCTAAATTCATTCAGTATAATAGCTGTTGCTCCCCATATTTTTTTACCACCTAATAGAAAACAAGGAACAATTGTTCCGTTATTTTCAGATAATAATTTCACTTTCATTGTTGAAAAACATTCTTCGTTAAGTAATTCGCTTAAAGAAAATGAAAATATTTCAGCTACTTCTCTCGTATCTCGAACCAATTTAGGTAATTTTTCATGATAATAAATAATTGGCTGTACCAAAAAGTTACTAATTGGAATGTATACTTCAGTTAGCTGCCCTATAAGTTGTCCCATTGAAGGAGGTATTCCAATTTCCTCAAAAGTTTCTCTTCTTGCCGTAAACTCTAGATGTATATCTTCACTATCTTTTTTCCCTCCTGGAAATGAAATTTGACCACTGTGGTTTCCATCGTATTCTGGTCTTTGAATTAGTATGCATTCTATCTCGCGCTCATTTCGGTATAGAATTAACGCAACTGCACTTTCTTTAATTTTCGAACTTTCTTTTAATAAATCTGATATTGGTCGTTTAATCGGAGACATTTTTGCATGAGCCTCTTCACCAGGAATCCCATTTTTTATTTCTTCAATTAATTTCACTATAAAAGTTGAACTCATTATGTTTTTATTTTTGAATGTCAAATGTATTAGATAATGACTTTGAAAAAATCCTTATTTAATCTTAGTACAATATAAATTTAATTCTTGCAGTAAGAACGTAGTTTTGTAAAATTGATCATTTTTTTACAAACGAATTTAGCATTTTTGCTTAATTTCTAGTAAAATGAAAATTGTTCTTTAAGAATCTCTTATCTTTGTGAAACTATTTATTTAAAATTTACATAGCATGCAACTGTGGAATACATTAAGTAAAGAGGATTTGGAAATACAATTAAGGGAAAGTGGTTACTCATTTGTCACCGTTTCTTTTTATCAGTATGCGCACATCGAAAATCCTCTTTTGTTTAGGAATCAACTATTTATGATGTGGTCTACACTAAATATTGTTGGAAGAACCTACGTAGCTAAAGAAGGTATCAATGCTCAAATATCAATTCCTGTACAAAATTTTCAGCAATTTCGAGATCAATTATATGAGATTGAATTCTTAAACGGGATTCGATTAAATATTGCTGTGGATGAAGCTAATACTGATTTTTCATTCTTGAAATTAAAAGTTAAAGTTCGGTCAAAAATTTTAGCGGATGGATTAGAAGACGATACTTTTGACGTGACAAACAAAGGAATTCACTTGAATGCTGAAGAATTTAATGCGTTAACGGACAAAGATGATACAATTTTGATTGATTTTAGAAATCATTATGAATCTGAAGTTGGTTATTTTAAGGGTTCCATACTTCCCGATGTTGATACATTCAGAGAATCCCTCCCATATATTGAGGATAAGTATTTGAAAGGTAATGAAGATAGGAATATTGTCATGTATTGCACCGGAGGAATTCGTTGTGAAAAAGCTTCTGCCTACTTTAAGCACAAAGGCTTTAAAAATATTCATCAATTAGAAGGAGGAATCATTAAATATGCAAATGATTGCAAAGAAAAGGGGGTAGAGAATAAATTTATTGGTAAAAACTTTGTGTTTGATGAGAGGAGAGCAGAGAGAATTTCAGATGATATTGTTTCCCTTTGTCACCAATGTGGATCGCAGGCAGATTCGCATACGAATTGTTTGAATGAAGCTTGTCATTTACTTTTTATTCAATGTGACAATTGTAAAAGTAAATTAGAAAATTGTTGTTCCGAAGATTGTATGGAAATAAATAGATTACCTCTTGATGTGCAAAAAGAGTTAAGAAAAAATAAAAATACAAGTAATCTTATTTTTAAAAAAGGACGATCAGAAAGATTGACTTTTAAAGTTAGTAAAGAAAAATAATAATTACTTTTATGAACGATTTTGAATTTATTTAATAAAGTAAAAGCATAGTGAAATTAGCAATAAATTGGGATGTTAGTCCAGAACTTATAACAGGTTGGAGGACACCAAATATGTATGGATTACTATTTGTAGCAGGACTTATACTTGGTTATTTTGTAGTTAAGAAAATTTTTAAGAAAGAAAATGTTTCTGGAGAAATACTTGATAAGTTGGTTATGTATATGGTCTTATCAATAATCATTGGAGCAAGACTAGGACATGTAATCTTTTACGGCCCACATTTTGACGTAGTGAATTCTGATGGAGTTATTTTAGAACGTGGATATTTTTCTCATCCTTTTGATATTGTTAAAGTGTGGGAAGGTGGATTGGCTAGTCATGGAGCAGCAATTGCAATTATTCTTGTGTTATGGTGGTTTTCAAAGAAAATAACAAAAAAACCAATACTTTGGATATTGGATAGAATTTCAATTTCAGCAGCTATTACCGCTTGTTTTATTCGATTAGCAAATTTAGTGAATTCTGAAATTGTAGGTGATATCACAACTGTTCCTTGGGGATTTAAATTTTTCAAAAATTCAGAAGATCTAAGTAATTTTCACAATGCTGGTGTTCCAATTCCTGTTCGTCATCCTACTCAATTATATGAGGCGATTGTTTATTTCATGATTTTTGCTCTCTTGATGTTTATGTACTGGAAAAAAGACGCCTGGAAAAAAGCAGGTTTACTTTTTGGAACTTTATTGGTAAGCGTTTTTACAGCTAGATTTTTTATCGAATTTTTAAAGCTAGGTCAGACGGAATGGGATCAAAAATTAACAATTAATACCGGGCAAATGTTAAGTGTACCATTTGTTGCTGTTGGAATTTATATAATTTGGAAAGCGCTTAGAAATCGCCCTGTCGCAGAAGTGTAATAAGTGGCTCATGCTAACATTAAAAAAGCTTCCTATTTGGAAGCTTTTTTTAATATATCACTATCTAATTTTCTCTCTTTTAAAGTAACTTAATCATTGGAAGAAACAGGGGCTTCTAAAAATTCACCACAACCAATATAGAAGTTTCCGTTTTCGGTTATAAAATATGCTTTTCCTCTATTAAGCCCTTCTCCCATATCGTGAAAACAAGGACAACTTTCGGCACTTTCAGGATCAAAAAATTCCATGACCAATACAGCTGATTTCCCATTTTCTCCTTTTAAAATCCATGATTCTGAAATTTCACTGGAAGATCCTTCTGGGGCAGGTTTTCTAACAAGAGTGTATGAAAATGAATTTTCACCCACAAATAATGTTAAATTTTTACCTCCATCCCAATCTAAATTCCAGGCAGGTTGTTGGCCACTTGCAATTACGGACTGAGCTGTACTAAAGAATGTAAGGCCAAATGTTGCGACTAATATCAAATATGTTTTCATAACGCAATTGTTTTTATCTAATTTACGTAAATAAATGAAAAAAGATACTTTTTATTAGAATATAGTTTTAAACAATTGTGTTTTTTCAAATGTTTAAGGTTTTTTAGTGTTTATTAAGAAAGTACAGTGAAAAACTTAACTAACTTTACTTAAATAATACAGCTATTTTGTCTTTTTTTACCGTGTTAAACTTTTAGTTGTTTTTGATTAGTTGTGAGAGAGTGATCATGAATTTTTAAAATGTAACATTTTATGTTTTTTACGATATATACCGTCTTGTAAATGAAATTTGATTACTTTTTTTTGAACTTACCATTAATTCAAAATATTATGGTGAAAAAATACTTCGCTTTATTTAGTTTTACATTCTTATTATTTCAAATTGGTTTCGCACAAGTGGAAGATGAAGCTTGTTTACCCCCGTCAAAAAAAATAATGAAGCTATTGATAGAAGCAAAAGCTGCTGTTGACCCGGCGAAGAGCGTCCTTTTAGGACAAGCTATTGCAGCAGATCCAGATAATGCGATGGCATATTATGAGTTTGCTATGAACGCAATGAAGAAAGCTGAAATGTTTGCTAATGCTTATAATGAGGCTGCAGCAAATAAATTGTATCAAACTGCTGAAGCGAAATTTCTTGATGCAATAGCGCATTGTGCAGATTATCATGCAGATTGTTTTTATTATTTGGGAATTATTAACCACTATCAAAAAGAAGAAACAGAAGCAATTAATTGGTTTAAGGCATTTTTATCATATAAGAAGTTAGATCCTGAGCATGTTGCTAGTAATTATGCAGAACAAGTAGAGATTGCTAGGAGTGGGATTGAAATTATTCAAGAGGATATTGCTTTAAATAGCAAGAAGGTTCCATTTGAGCCAAAGATGGTGCCTTTGATCAGTTCTAGTAAATGCGATGAATATTTTCCGATGATTTCTCCCGATAATGAGTTAATGTTTTTTACGAGAAAAGGTAAATTGTTTGATGCTCCAAGTGGTGTTCTGCAAGATGCGATTGAAGAAAATTTCTCCTTTTCTGCGCGACGTGATATTTCTCAACCATTTACTGCAGGAGAAGAATTTAAAGCACCTTTCAATCAACCAGATATTCAAAGTTATGGTGCGGCAACTATGTCTGTCGATAATAAAGAAATGATTATTTGTGCTTGCAAAAATGAAAAAGTTAGTACAGGTCAAGATTATTTAAATTGCGATTTATATAGGACTGAATATGAACGAAGTGGGGCAGGAGGAAATGATTTTACGTGGTCCGAACTCGAGCGTTTGGGGCCTGGGATTAATACGGATAATGGATGGGAAGGACAACCTACTTTATCTGCAGATGGAAACACTATGTACTATACTGCTATGCGGCCAACTACCCAAGATAATGATATCTATGTTGTAGAAAGAGGTAAAGATGGAAAGTGGGGAAACGCAAGGCCTTTTGATGAAATAAATACTCCTGGGAAAGATAAAAGCCCATTTTTGCATCAAGACAGTGAATCACTTTATTTTGTTTCTACGTGCTCAGATTCAAGGACTGGAGCTGGTGGACTCGATATATTTTATATTCGGAAAGTAAATGGTGTTTGGACCAAACCTAAAAATATTGGCATCCCGATTAATACAGAAGAAGATGAATTAGGGATTTTTGTTTCTACGAATGGCGAATTAGCCTATTATTCCTCGAGAAAGGGAGGAAACTGGAATATCTATTCATTTGAATTGTATGAAGAAGCAAGACCTTCAGCGGTGACTATCATGAAAGGAACATTGAGTGATGAACATGGTGATCCAATTAAAAATGCATCTATTGAAATTGCTTATTCTGGATCTAATGAAAAATCTACTGTAAAAGTAAATGGTAATGATGGTAAATATGCGGTTGTTGTAAAAAATCCAACCAAGCAAGATGTAATGGTTACGGTAAAAAAAGAAGGGTATGCATTTGATTCTAAATTGATCACAAAAGAAGAATTTGTAGATCAAATTAAAGTTGCACCGAAAGATGTAGCGATTAGTAAACCAAAAGTGATTCCTGCAGTTGTACCTTTAAAACCAACGGAAGAAATAGTTGCATCTGCAAGAAATACTCCCGTTTCAATGCCTGAAAATGATTTAGTGGTAAAAAAAATAGCAGTTGGTGTTCCGTATACTCTAAATGATATTCTTTTTGATCCTGCTTCTTATGTACTTTCAGAAAGGTCTAAATTTATCTTGAAAGAGTTTTCAGTTTTCCTGATAGAAAATCCAACAATTACAATATTAATTCAAGGACACACAGATGATTTAGGTGACGATAATAATAATTTAAAATTGTCTGAACAAAGAGCACAGGCTGTAAAAGATTATTTAATTCTTTTAAAGATAAGCTCTGATAGACTTAAAGCAAAAGGGTATGGCGAAACAAGTCCTAAATTCCCTAATGATAGCGCTTTTAACCAAGCGAAAAATCGTCGAACAGATTTTGTAATAGAGAAAATGTAAAGTATCTAGATCTAATATTTAAATTTGACAGATGCGAAATATAACAACAATTATACAAAAACCAATAATTTGGTTTGCAGCTGTTATGATTGGAATAAGTCTTTTTCAAACATTAAAAGGAGATAATTTAAAAAGTGTAATTCGGTCAGATGGAAGCGGTTATTATGCGTTTTTACCAGCTATTTTCATCTATCAAGATGGGACTTTTACAAAATCTTTTCAAGCCGAGAAAGAGTATTTAGGGGGAAATATTACCCAACATTATCTATATAAAGATGTAGACAATAACAATTACGATAAATGTTTTCCAGGAATAGCGGTCTTACAAGCTCCTTTTTTTGGATTAGCATGTGTCTTCTCGTGGTTGTTAAATCAGCCAATTACTGGATATTCAGACATTTTCTTTTTATTTTATTATCTGGGTAGTCTATTTTACGCAATAATTGGATTGTTTTTATTTGATAAATTCATTAGAACTTCATTTCCTCTTGAAAAAACAAGATGGCTAGTGCCACTTTTATACATCAGTTCTCCGCTAGTATTTTACTGTTTTAATTCACCTAGCTATAGTCATAACTATTCATTTTTCTTATTTGGTCTATTTACTTTTCAAGTTGTAAGATTAAAAGAAGGTGTTAAAAAAAGGCGATTATTTGTTTTAGGTTTTCTTTTAGGGATAATTTTCTTAATAAGACCAACTAATTTATTGATCTTGCTGATGATCCCATTCATCCTCGGTGATAGCTCAGCTTTTCTTAATTTTATAAAAAAAGTCCTTGAGAGAAAAATAAAAAACACTTTATTTTTTAGTCTTGGTTTCTTTATGGTTGTATCACTTTTATTTTTTATTTGGAAGTGGGAAACGGGAAATTGGATAATTTGGACATACAATGGTGAAGGTTTTAATTTTTTATCACCTCAAATTTTCTCCTGCTTGTTAAGCTATAGAATTGGATTGTTCCTGCAGATTCCTCTACTAGTTTTAAGTTTTTTCGGCGTATTAATCCTTTTTTTTACTAACCGTTTTCAAGCGATTTTTTGGAGTATTTATTTCATTGGTAATTTTTGGATTTTTTCTTCATGGTGGTGTTGGGACTTTGAATCGCCATTTGGTAATAGGCCATACACTGAACATCTATTTTTTCTTTTGATACCAATAATGCATCTATTCATTAAATATAGGTTAATTACTTTTATAAGTGTATTTATTTTTTCTTTGGTAGGGTGTATTAGATACTATGAGGTTACCTCAGGTTATATGAGTAATCAGAGGTTTACCAAGGATAATTATTTTGAAAGTTTATTATTTTGGAAGCCTCAAAATGCAGGTAGGTGGAATTTCACAAGATCTTGCGTGCCATTTGGTAAAAAAAACACCGAAATCACTCTCTTGAATGAGCCGAAAACTAAAGCGATAAAAATGGATGATGAATTTTTTTATACAGTAGAAGCTCAGTTAGTTAAGCCGCGAACAAATGAGCGTTTTGCATATAGAGTTGAGTTAGAAAAGAAAATAACGGATTTAAAATTAGAAGGTGTGTATTTGATTATAGATGCACGTAATAAAGAGAAAAGTAAGAGATTTTATAAATCTGTAGAGCTTTTTAATGATAAATTTGAAGGAAGAAATAAATGGAAAAAATTGATTTTTGAAGATCAAATTTTAGATAATTTTCAGGAGTATGATTTTGTATCACTGTATTTTTGGAATCAAAGTAAAAAGACGTTTTTGATTCGAAATTGCAAAATCGTTCTTGAAAAGTATAAGGGTTGACAATTATAAAGATCGATTTATATACTTGCATTGCTCTTTGAATTTCTTCGCTTACCTATTGTAATTGAAAGAAATTTTTAAAATACTAGATATCAGTTTTTCAATAATTGTTATCTTATAAACTTTTAGGAATAGGCGTATGTGCAATTATTTCTGTATTAAAACGAATAAAAACAATATTTTAGAAATGCTAAAATAAACTTTTTAGGCTCTACCTGGAAAAGATTTCGATTCATTATGCTGAGGGAATCGAATCCTTTTACCTTCTTCTTTGTTAAATATTTACTGACGCAGGTTTCATTTTTCGGATCAAACCTAAAACTTGTGGGGAAATTGTAGTATATTGATTTTTTGAATGAATAATGAATAGTTGTGAAGCTTGAAAGTTTGGATATTTTAAAGAAGTAGCTGTAAATTTCTTCGTAATTGCGTTTCGCTTTTTCAGCGAAAATAAGCATGAAGAAGAGTATTTACGTGT
>CANFRV010000052.1 GCA_947449575.1 Flavobacteriales bacterium | reverse complement strand
TTCTCAACGGGAGTTATTTTCCTTGAATGTACCTGTACGGACGGCCTTGCTCTGTTAAAATCTATTCCTTATGTTGGCTCAAGTTCTGACATAAACACTTTGGAGGATTTGAGTACGGTCATTACAAACTGTTTGAATAAGATTGAACTTCCGGACGGTTACTTTGTGAACTACGTCTGTGGGATATACGCAACGGGAATGAGTACTTCTATAAGCGTATTCAAACAATCTTACTACCCGATACGAAACTGGCTTAATTCGGCTCCTGTGCCTCCTACGGACGGTTCGGAACCTGTCAGCCCTTTTATGAGCTGTTACGATGTACTCGAAAAGATAGTTTTCTCATTCGGAGCAAGGATATTTCAGTCTTACGGGCAGTATTGGATAGCAAATGTGAACGAACAGGCGGAGGACGGGGTTAGGATATTTACTACGACTGAGGCAAACGGATCCGAAACTTTAAGCACAAGAAACACGGTCAGAGAAATTGTGCCGTACACAAATACAACCGATTCGCCGTGGTATTTTCAGGACAACATTCAGACAAAGATTCTCCGTAAAGGTTACCCGAAGATAGAATTAAACCACACCATAGGATTTTCTCCGCAATGTATGGATAACGGATGCTTTGAACGGGTAACAGCGGGTGCGCCTGATAACTGGACGCTTGACCTTTCGCATTCGGGAGGGCTCGGTACAATTACGCAATTTACATACGATCAGTTTTATGGCTTTGCCTTATACGCCGGGACTAATTATGTTACTATGCAGCCCAATAGCGTGGCGAAGGTTTACGGTGGGGATAGGATTAATCTTTCCTTTATCCTTCAAAATGCTACTGTGATATCAAACACCCCGGGAATTCAGGTTGAACTCAAAATCGATGTGGGTGGAGGTCACCAATGGAAATATAAATTCGATGCAGGGGCTACCGATCCGACATGGGTTTATGACTTTGCGGATGGATGGTACAATGTAAGCGTAAATGATACTTTTTACGATAGTAAGTCGGTCAATACCTTATCGGCTCCCGCTTCTGGCATTCTTTCGGTGATATTCCGCGTTCAGGTAGCAACAACCTCAAGCGATGCGTTTATTGCGAACTGCAGACTGACTTTTGATACATGGTACGACAGACAGGTAGTATTATCTAAGGTAAATAACCTATCAAACTACAAAAAAACAGTAGAAATACCTTTGGGATCTCAGTCGAATAATGACTATTCGGAGGTAGGGTCTTTACTCGACTCGGGCGGCGCAATACTTACGGGTTGGCATCGTTATTCTATCTCAGAAACCTATGTAAACCTGATGAGGCTTATTTCCCAACAGTACACGAATTTACAGGCTCAGGCAGTTATTAACTTTGATATGACGCTCAGGAACTTGATTGATACAAGAAGTTCGGTACTACCAAAAAGACTACCTCACGTCATAGGATCAATGGATAATGTGACTGTTCAGGACACAACCGGCACAACCCTTTCGGTGGATGGAAAATATTATATTATGGGAGCCACTACCTTTGATTACGTGGAGGACACCCAAACAGGAACGATGCTGCAGACTACGGACGTGGATGTAACCTCTACTTTTACTGACAATTTAATTTTAAAGAAATGAGCCAACCCGTAAATGGTACAAACATGATGCTGTACTACCACGATGTAGATACCGATACGGATATTCCTTTCGCCTGCGCTCGTGAATGTGCGATGACCATAACCCCTACATTCAAGGATGTAACTGATTATGCTTCTGCTTTTTTCAAAAAAGTAAAACCCGATATTGCGGAGTGGGGCATTACCGTTAATGGTTTAATCATCCTTTCGAATTACTCTTACCTTTTCATGACCAATTTGCAGCTTGCCAGGACTTCAATATTGGTAAAATTTGTTGTTGATAATGGGTCAGATGGACTTGTGATTTATGCAGGGTCTGTTTATATGGGGTCAATTACTCTAACAGGTAATTATAATTCAGAAGGGGTTTACTCGGCTCAGTTAGTAGGAACAGGCGCATGGAACAGCACAGGGACACAGGTTACACCGGGTGGAATAATTGTGGAGGGTGGATCTGTTACAAGATTTGAGTACACGGTAAGCGCAGGCGGAACAGTTATTACGATATCATCTACTATCGGGGCGAATACTATTATTGATCTTGATAGGGGTGCTTCAAACATTACTAAAATTATATTCACAGGATCACCAACGGGCAATGAAGTTCTTTGGAAACCCGATGGTACTTTCACAGTAGCGGCGGGGAACGAATGGCTTGCTACGGAGGAGATTTCCGGATCATATAAATAACAAACATGAAAAAACTACTTTTTATCTTTTTGCTGTTAATTTCAGCCGCTTCTTATGGTCAGGGTAACTGGACTTTATCTGGCGCAAGGAACCGTTGGGCTAATGGTATTGGATTGGGATTGAAAGATTCCGCCAGTTATGCCAATGGAAGCGACACTAATATTTTATCGGTAACCACAGGTGGCAGGCTTATGTTTAAGCATACGACCTATTGGAATCTGTTTGCCACTTCTGCCGACCTTAATCTATATGTTCTTTATACTGATACCGCTTCGATGCTTTCCGGTTACTACAATAAAGGTGTTTCAAACGGAAGGTATGTGTATAAAACAATAGCTGATACAATAACAGCTACAAAAACATTCCAAACAGGAACGGTAGCTTATCGACTTTTTGACGGAACTTATAAAACAGATGTGTATTCTGAAACAGATACCTATGCGCAAGGAGCAGAAATGCACCGTAATAATTCAGAACCTATTTTAGCTGGGCATCATTACCCTTCTTTTATATGGCAAAATACTCAACCTACGGGTTCTTCAAGATTTCAGTTCAGGAATAGTCATAATACCCCGCTTGTTGATTTTGGAACGGATAATGATAAATTGTCATCAGGGCAATACAGAATGGCTTTTCAAATAGGGTCTATGCCAGACACACTAGTTCAGTTAGCTTTCATAAACCACCACATAGCAAGCCCGAATGTTTTCCTAACAATGGATACGGTTATTTCAATGTATAGTTTATCTACAGTTACACCGTTGGCTAAGATGGATTTAATAAATAATAGATTTATATGGGGTGATACCACGAGTAATAATAATTATCTTTTTCAGATACACGGGGCAGCAAATGTAAATACAAACTTAGTTGTCGGTGGTAATGCACAGTTAGGTTCTGAAATATTTACATCTAGGGGAAACCAAAACTCTGCAATGACAGCAGCAACGCTTAGTAATCAAAGTTCAGGTGCAAATGCGAGAACAGATTTGACATTTCAAAATGGGGCAGGTAATAATTTGAATATAACATTAACTTCGGCTGCAAATGCAACACCTAATAGGGGAACTGTAAATAGCGTTTCAGGTGATTTGGCGTTAGCTTCAAATAACACTAATGCACTTATTTTAAATACAGACCAGACAGCAACGTTTGCGAGTAGTCTTTCTACTACCGCAGTAACTTCAAGCGGGGTCGTTTCTGCCACTAAATTTAATTCATCGTTATTGACAGGGTCTAGGGCATTGGTTAGTAGTTCAGGTAAAGACATTGTTTCATCGGCTGTAACGTCTACCGAATTAAATAGACTGAGTGGATTGACTTCAAATATAATTCAGGCTTCGGATACTTCAGGAATGCTAACTCCGTATTTGCGCCCATCAGGAACTTTAACAACGGGGTATTTATTACAAAGCAATGGAGGCCGTAATGTAGTACCGTCAAGTAATGGGAACATAAATAGCAACATATCTTTTGATACTGATGGGCTTTTTACAGTAAATACGCTAACCGCTAATACTGCAATAAATGGAAGACTTAATACAGCCGCACAACCAAACATCACTTCGGTAGGTACTCTTACTTCGTTGGCTATCGGTGGAGTATTTACATCAACAAATTATGCTGTAATAAATTCTTCGGCAACTAATACACCTACATTATTCGGAAGAACTTCTAAAAGTGCAATGGGTACAAACGCCGCAGGCGGTATACAAATTAAAAATGAAGTAAGTAGTACGGGTAGTTTAGCAGGGTTGTTCTTTGAGGATAGGGCGGGAAGTGTAACATCTTCTACTAACTGGTATGGATGGTATGCGAGTTCTGGTACTGTTTTTATGTATAACGGTTCATCTAACATAGCGTCTATAAACGGTACAACGGGTGCCTATACAGCTTTGTCTGATTCTACGTTAAAGAAAAATATAAAACCATCGTCTTCGGCTCTATCCACTTTATTAAAAATACCTGTTGACAGTTATACATGGAAAGCAAATGGCGAATTTGAGCCGTGGGGGATAGTGGCACAAAAGTTATATCCTATTGCCCCGTCTTATTCTATAAAACCAAACGATTCTAAAAGCAAATGGGGTGTTGCTAAAGCAGAGATGATTCCTATGGTTATAAAATCAGTACAAGAACAACAGGCACAGATTAATTCATTAAAAGCACAGAACGATAATTTACAATCACAGATTGACGAACTAAAAGCAATTCTCAAAAGAAACAATATAAAATGAAAAGCTGGAAAACAACAATAGCGGGAATAGTATTTGGGGCAGGGTGGATTGCCTTTAAAGGATTAGTTTTGAAGCAGCCAATCGATATGGGCGACTTTAAAGACGGACTAGGTTTTGCCGTTCTTGGCCTTGTAGCAAAAGACAGCAATGTGACAGGGGGAACGATCCCGCAGAACCAAACATGGGCCGGAAAAGCAATAAGCGGTATTTTATCACTATTTAAAAAATAAACCATGAACATTTTTGTAAAACTGTTGACAGGTCTTTTCAAGGGATCTGTGGAAAAATTCGCAGAGCAGAAAGCCGAGGACTGGATGGATGAGCTCCACCAAAAAAGCCCGGATATTCACGCTGCGGTACTTCACATCTTAAACGATGCTATCGGCAGATTGAAACCATTGGCGGCGAGTACCGAAACTGATTTCGATGACGAGGCTTTGAGGGTAGCTGAAGAAATTCTGGCTGATCAGGCGAATAAGTGGGGTATATCACTCGGAGCTGCTCCCCTGGCAGCCAGAAACAATGATGAATTAACCGACCCTAATCAACCACCACCACCCGGCGGCCCTGGCGGACACTAAATGAAACGAATACCGATTATACTGATACTGACCTGTGCGCTTCCTTTACGGGAGTTGCACAGGCTTTTCGGTAATGAGTACCACTCCGGAACCTTTCTTTTAGACCCTAATTACCTGACTTCCAACGCCTGGCACGTCCACTTTATAGTTACAAAATTATTCATGGTGTTGGCTTTGGGATTATGGTACATGAGGGAACGAGGAAAAGACCGTATTTTAGCCAAATATTTGGGTGTTTTCACGGTATTTTATATATTAGACTTTGTTTTATATTTGCTAAACCACAGCCAAGCGGGGAATTGGTATTTGTGCGTATATATCCCCGTCTTAGTGTATGGAATCTACACCATTAAACGCAAATGAAGTGAAAAAACCACTTGAGGTATGGCAAGGAATCGTTGGGATCTTTGTTGTGCTTTCAATCGTGGTGGGGTTATACGCTTCATCGGTCAGCGAGGCAAAGGCTTCGGCTACCGTCCAGGAAAACCACGAAAGGCGATTATCTACTCTCGAGTCTAATTATACAGAAATCCGAGCCGATCAGAAGGAAACCAAACAGATGGTTACCGAAATCCGGTTAATTTTAAAAGACAAACAGGACAGAAAATGAAAAGAGATATTGTAAAGGATGCTTTAACGGCTATTGCGGTTATTTCATTGTTAAGCGTTGCTTTTGTTATGCTCATGTATTATTTTGCGAATTCAAAATAAGTAGTATCTTAGCTGAACGGTTCAGTTATACGTGTCGGGCGTGCAACTGGATTTTTATACAAAACATAACGTTTAACCTTTTTAGCCGAGAAGCCCGACACTTCAAAGCTGAAAAGGTTTTTTTATGCCTATTAAATAACAAATATGAAAATTAAAGTACACTACGCAGGACTTGAATTAACAGCGGACATCCCAGAATTGGTATTTAATACCAAAAAATCTTTTATAAACTGGCTTACAGATATGCTGTATTCCAAAAAAGACGTAGTTTATCTTGTTTGCATACAAGATGATATTTTTGTTAGCGAAAACAAACAAATGATTTGCAATCTGTTTGAAAATCCCCTAACTGCCGTTTATCCTTATTACGAGGATACTCCAATTTTTATTCAGGAGTATAGCAGTTATGAAGATGCTTATGATGTTGCCTTAGATATGAAGGAAGAAAGCCCGCTTTGCTACGACAGTACGCCAGATTTAGACCTGTTAAATAAGTTAAGGGATAAGTACGGTGACAACTACGATATCCAAGCAATAAAGGACAATTAAGGCCTGTAATAAATATTCAGGTTCTTTCCAGTTATCTACCCTGAACAACTGCAGTAGTTGTTAAAATAGAAACTTCCTTTTAATCACATACGTTTGACAAGAAAGTGGGTGCAATGATTTAACGGTATCAACACCCGACCGTATAGGTTCAATGAATTTGTCAGATAACGCGCCACGGGATCGCAGGAAAGATTAGGTAAGGAGTGAAAAAAGGGACTGCTTTCACAACCCCTTTTTTATGTTCGGTATCAGTTCAGCCTTGATTTCAGATAATTCAAAGGTAAAGACTATACGGGATATAGACCGTGTTATGCCCAAAATAATTATCTTTAAGTAACCAAAAAGAAAAAAATGGTCAAAAACTTCTATCCCGACAAACCCGTAGTACCGTTCCAATCGGTTAAGGTTGAAATGGGGAGCCTTATTTTGGCAATTAAAGCCTCAAATTTGCCCGTAGAGGTTCAAAGGGCTGTTTATATCGTTATCAGAAATGAAACCGCTAACGGGCGTTCTGTGGTCAATGGTACCAATCCTGGGGGCGTTCAGTCAGATTCAGGTCAATGGCCCGACAAATGGGATACTTCAATAGTTGCCACAGCCGTAATGACCGAGAACAGAACCGGCAAGGAAAGGGGATTTGTGGTGTTCGATACCCTGCAGAACGGGATTAACTTCATGTGTGAGCGTTTGCAGGCAAGGGGGATGTATATCGGTGGAACGACAAAGAAAATAACCAATTTCACGGTAACGACCCCAACGGATCTGTGCAAGGCGTATTATTGTGAGTGGGTGGAAGGGGATGCACAATATCACCCATCGGATGACGAATTAAACGATTTTTTGAGTATGTACAAGCAGGCTTCGACAATTTTCCCTGCCATGATATAACTTTTTTTCATAACAGTCGTTTAGCTTCGACTATCGGCCTCCGTTTCTACGGGGGCTTTTTGTTTCCCGAAAAATTAATTGAATTATTTTGCAAAATAATTTGGTGGTTTGAAATAAGTTTCCGTACTTAGCTATATCAATCACTTAAAAACTATCAAAAATGACTACTACAATCACAAAAAAACAAGTTTCTTTCTTAATCGAATCAACTGTTATCCTTTGCAACTGTTCTAAAGAATTGGCAAGCAAAAAAGTTGCTGAACATATTGCAGTTAAAAAATACGTTATTGTTTAACTTCCTGTTTCCTGATAGTTCAGGCCGTAAGCCTCGCATCGTAAATGGTGCGGGGCATTGGCGGCGGAAGCATTTAAGAATGCTTTTTCATAAGGCAAGTTTTGGAACGGGGGATTTGTTCTCATTTCCCCCCACTTTTAAAAAATCAAACATGAAAAATATAATCATCATACTGACAATCGTTTTACTCGCATCCTGCGAAAAGAGTGTTGAATTTAAAGCGCCAACATTAACCGCATCGGTAGTAAGGAACGGAGGCGCATGGTACAACGAGATAGATATTTCCGATTCAATCGGCTCAGGATTGACGGCTACCGTTAGTTGGATAAGCTACGATACAATCCTGCTTAAAACCGTTCCTATGAAGATTGATATTTATTTACCGGCATCGAATAAAAGAGCTGGAAAGTTCAGCTATGATGCAAGGGGCAATATCAGATCATTAGCCGTGAAGATTGATACCGTGGTATTGGATGATAAACGATTCACCGTAAAATACTAACCATGAAAACTATACATTTTATCATTTTCGTCATTATTCTTTTACCATTAATCAAATACTCTATGGAACTTCAAGCTGCATTTACCACGGTTAATATTCAGGATCACCCATTTATCTTTATTGGATGCTGTTTTTTATTCCTGTTATTCATTGCATTTATCTGCATACGGGAAACGGCACCCAGACACGCCGGGGATGAAATTCTATTGGATGAACACGAAAACGAAATCGGCGGTTAGTGAGTATCTTAATTAAATATTGCTTCCGTAACGTATTTGAATGGCAACTCGAACAGTTAGCCGCTCAATGTGGCGATAATTTGGATGCTGAGCAGATAAATGGGCTAACGGATATATCCTTGCTTACCAACATGAACCTTTATTTGCGTAAGTTGGATTGCATACCATTCACAGACGAAGAAATCAGAACCATAACCCTGAACTAATGGGAGTGCATAAGAAACAGAACGGGGCCAGATACAACGATGGCGGGTACATCTATCTCTATCGTGGTACAATGCTCTTAAAATGCGAAATGTACAGCCGCAGGGAACTGAGGAACAAGATTATTGAAAGATGGAAGAAAGAGATCAAGAACCTTTATTCGACTGAGAATTATTATTTTGTCATAAACCCAAATTTGATAACATGAAAACATCATTCATTCAATCCCAGGCGGATCTGCACAGACAGGCCGGAGAAATTCTCACATCAATTCAGATCAAACTGGAAGTACTTTCAGAAATGGACGAATCAAAACCTTACTACCGGGAATATGCCAATAAGGAACTGGATAAACTTTACTTAAAGTATCACGATGTAATGAAGCAAATTATTGAGCCTATCCTTCGGGAGAATGAGTACACGGGCATTATTGTTCAGCGGGAGGACATGGTAACGGTTGCCGAGGAGTTTCACGCTTAAAATAAATTCATGATACAATCTAATGATTTGCGTTTAGGTAACAAAGTTTTATGGAATGACCTTATTTGCACCGTTGCGGGAATCCAATATTTTATTGATGCAGACGAAAATAAAGAGGGTCATATTGTTGACCTTTACAATAATGGGGAAATGGTTCAAACTCCTTATGTTTCTTACATTAATCCCATCCCCCTCACCCCTGAAATATTGGAGAAGTGCGGGTTTGAAAAGAAATATAGCCATAGTAATTTATCAAAGTATGTTGGTAATGGAACATTATATTGGAATGATGTTATGAGTCTTTCTTATGCTTTTGGGCATGATTACGAAGAAGAACCTATTGAGCATACCCAATACCTCCACCAACTCCAAAACCTATACTTCGCCCTAACAGGGGAGGAATTAAAAATAAACTTGTAAAAATACTTTGCAAAGTAAATAGAAAGCACTACCTTTAAAAATAAAAACATGGAAGCACTAAAAAAGATAAAGCCAAAGCACGGGAATACAAAGTACGGGTTTGGTGAAATGGCTGTTAAGGATTCATTCACGGTATCGAAAATGAAAACTCGTGGAGTTCAGCAAGCGGCCTATGAGTTCTGCAAAAAGCATCAGCCCAGTTGGAAGTTTGAAGTGAGTTTGTACAGCGATGGTAAGTGGAGGTGTGTAAGGGTGAAATAAAAGTGTGTCGAGGACGAGAATGTACCTACCAGAAAAAGTCTGAAAGTCGAAAGGCAAAGGCAGCAGCATGGTACTAACGCTGAAGGATGCCGTAACGCAGAGTTTGAATCCTGCCGACACATCATTTTAAACAAAAAAGCGACTCTGCAAAAGCCGCCTTTAACTAACCGAGTATTTAATAACCAAAAATAAGAAAAATGATCAACGCAACAAACACGGCCCCAAAAAGGGAGGTAATCCCCGCCGGTAACTACGCAGCAAGATGTTATCAAATGATCCACATCGGTACAGTAACCGAGTTTATCTTAGGTGAACAAAAAATACTGAACAAGGTTCGTATCGGTTGGGAACTTCCCACCGAAATGAGAGTGTTTAACGAGGATAAAGGCGAACAGCCAATGGTATTATCCGAGGAGTTCACCCTTTCCATGCACGAAAAGGCCAAACTTCGCAAGTTCCTGGCATCGTGGAGGGGTAAAGACTTCACAGAAGATGAGGCCAAATGCTTCGATGTTACAAAGCTATTGGGCGCACCTTGCATGCTCAATATCATTCACAAGCCAAGCAAGAAAGATCCTTCGGTTATTTATGCTGTTATTGGCAGTTGCTCACCCGTTCCAAAAGGATTGAAGGTTGACCCGCAGATCAACGAAACGTTTGTACTTTCCTACGATGAGTTCAGTTGGGATAAGTTCAATGGGTTGCCGGACTTTATCCGCACAAAGATGCAGAATAGTTTAGAGTATGCAGCTTTAACCCAACCGCAGCACACGGACACCACACCAGAACCGGCTAACCTTTCTGAGCCACTTGACGATCTCCCCTTTTAATACTAACCCAAACATCCGGCTTACGGGTCGGATGTTTTAAATTTTTTTTATGAGTACAGAATTAAGCACAACGTCAATATTATCCCTTTTTGACACCAACAAAGATCAAAGAC
>CANFRV010000051.1 GCA_947449575.1 Flavobacteriales bacterium | reverse complement strand
CGCTTGGACTTTTGACGTTCTGGTGTGAACTTATTTCCGATTTCATTTTCTGACCTCTTTTGAAGGAGGTCAAAATAAAATCAGAATAACTTCCTCAGAGTTTACTCGTTTTTTTTACTATTTGTCGCATTTACTAATTGAACTTACTAAATCGTCCCGTAAAAAAAGATATAGAACTTGTTTTCAGAACATCAACTCACAGGAAAAAATTCGATTCTGCTGATTCTTAATATTTACGTTCTCATAGTAAGAGTCACACCCACTTCATTTGTATCAACTAAGTTTTTCTCAAAAAAAACATGTAAGTTATCAACATTGAAGGTTTTTAAAATAAATTCTTAAAAACCTATCTATCAAGTGATAACAAAATAATTACGAATAATAAATGAACAAAAAATTGAGTTTTTAATGGCTTTTCACCTTTTTACTAATAATGTGATTGAATAGAATTACGTATCTTGGGGGAAAATTAAAAAAACGACTGATTATAGTTCCATTATCATGACAGAAAAAAATAAATTTGAATTAGAGTTTTTATTAAAAACTTCGGGAAAAGTATTGGAAAATATGATTTTCACTCCAGCAGGTTTATCAGAATGGTTTGCGGACGATGTTAATATTAAAGATGATATTTTGTCTTTTCAATGGGATGGTAGTGAGGAAGATGCGCGATTAATTACTAAAAGACCTGTTGATAAAATCAAATGGCAATGGATTACTGACGAGGAGGATGGAAATGATTATGTATGTGAAATACGCTATGAAATTGATCCCATGACAAAAGTGGTTATTCTTTTTGTGACAGATTATGCAGAAGCCGATGATTTGGATGAAGCACAGCGCCTTTGGGAACAGAAAATTGGTGAATTGAAAAGAGTTTTAGGTGCTTAATTTGATTAATTTTCACTAATTTTAATTTTATTTCGTCCACATTTTAATAAATTAGAATTCCTTGAAACGTCTCTACGTATTTAGTGTTCGTTCTTTTATTGGGCCATTCGTGGTTACTTTTTGTATTTCCATGTTCATTTTGATCATGCAATTTTTATGGAAATACATCGACGATCTAATGGGAAAAGGAATTTCAATCAGTGTCATTCTAGAATTACTTTTCTATGTTTCTGCAGATCTTATTCCTTTAGCTCTGCCGTTAGCAATTCTGCTTTCTTCCATCATGACCTATGGCAACTTGGCAGAAAACAATGAATTGACCGCATTGAAAGCAAGTGGATTATCTCTTTATCGAATAATGAAACCACTAACTGGGGTCATGCTGTTCATCGCTTTATCTACTTTTTACTTTGCTAATTACGTTATCCCTGTTTCTACACTTAAATGGCACACGTTAATTTATGATATTCAAAACACTAAAATTTCAACAATTATTACTCCTGGCGTTTACAGTGATAAGATTGATGGATATGCAATAAAAGTGGACAAAGGTTCTAATAATAATTTCGAAGGAATCTTAATTCATGTCAATACCGATCCTACTAAAATTAAAACAGTACGAGCAAAAGAAGGTAAAATTTATAAATCTGTTAGTGGTAAGCATTTATTTTTCGAACTTCATGATGGCTTTGTAACGGAAGAGTTAGCGCCACAATACCCGACATATGATGTGAAAGGTAAAATTATTAATAATCAAAGTAATACGCATCCTTCGAGAAGATCATCCTTCACAACAGCCACCTACAAGATTGACATTTCTGGTTTCCAAATAAATCATTCTGATCAGGATTTATTTAAGAATCAGCATGAAATGCTTAATGTATTTCAAATAGATGATGCCATCGATTCAATTCAAATACAAGCTAATAAAATTTCAGCTAATTTCTTATCTAGTATTAAAAATGAATCCGCTTTTTATGTCGCTAATCATTTCAAGGCTGATACATTAGACAAAAACATGGGACAAATTATTGCTTCAAATTCGATCGTTTATTTGGATTCCTTGTCTAAACAAGAAAAAATAGCGGCTTGTATCACTGTTTCCTCACACATTCGAAGATTAAATCAAAATTTACAAGGTCAACATGATTTCACGGAAACCCTTCATAAAAATGCTGATTTATATTACATAGGTTTTCACAGGAAATTTGCTTTAACGTATGCTATTATAGTTCTGTTTTTTATAGGAGCACCGCTTGGGGCAATTATTAGAAAAGGAGGATTTGGGACACCCTTAGTTTTAGCCGCTCTTTTATTCATGTTGTATTTTGTGTTATTAAGCATTGGTGAAGGATTAGCTATGGAAAATATGGTCAGCCCATTTGTAGGAATGTGGTTCGCCCCTCTTGTTTTAACACCATTAGCGATACTGTTAATGAGAGCCGCAGCAAATGACTCTCAAATATTTAACATGGAGATTTATTCCAAAATAATCGCTAGGTTCAAAAGAAAAAAATGAAAATAGTTTACATTAGTAATAAGCCTATTTACCCGCTGCTTGATGGAGGTTGTATTGCAATGAATCAATTTTTAAAATGTCTATTGACTGCAGGATTTGATGTTAAACATTTTACTTTATCTACACAAAAGCACCCTTTCTCTGCTGATCAATATCCTGAAAAACTATCTTCCATTATTCGACCTGAAACTATAAAAATAGATACGCGCATAAAACCAATTAAAGCACTGACATATTTAGTAAAAAATGGTTCTTATAATATTGATCGGTTTACAGATTCTACCTTTAAAAAACTAATTAGTGAGTACATTTCCACAAATAAAATAGATGTTATTATTCTAGAAAGTATTTATCTAGCGGGATATATCTCTACAATTCGCAAATATTCAACAGCTAAAATAATCGTTAGAACGCACAATGTAGAATATTTGATTTGGGAACGTTTAGCAAAGAATGAAAACTCATTCATTAAGCGATTGTACTTCAAGAAATTAGCAAAAGATTTAAAAAAAACAGAGCTAAAATACTTACATGTTGTGGATGGTCTTGCCTGCATTTCGCGAGATGATAAATTAATTTTTCAGGAAAATGGAATCAAAACCCCCATTTCTACGATCTTTGTTGCCATCGAAAAACAAGAAAAATCAATCGATTATATCACTGATTCATTCTACCACATCGGTTCTATGAATTGGTCGCCCAACGTAGAAGCTGTAAACTGGTTAGTGACCTCCATTTTCCCTGCTATTCGAAAAGAATTACCGAATGCTAAATTATATATAGCAGGATCTTTCATGCCAAAAGAGTTTGTGACGGACGCCACAAAAGGCATTGAGGTCGTCGGATTTGTCGACAATGTTTCTGACTTCATGACGACCAAAGGAATTATGTTAGCGCCCTTAAAATCGGGCTCAGGAGTTCGAATAAAAATTTTAGAAGGAATGAGTTTTGGCGTTCCAATTATAACTACTAAAATTGGAGCTGAAGGTATCAATGGACAAAATGGAACGGATCTATTTATTGCTAAAAATGAAACTGAATTTATACAAGCGGCTATTTCTTTGTCAAATTCTAAAGAAAAACGTGCATCTTTGGGTTCAAATGCAAAACAATACATCGAGAATAATTATCAAATAGAACCTATTACAAAAAAAATAATTGAATTCATCCAGCACATATCGTAAAAAACTAGTCATTATTTTATCTCGATTTCCATATCCATTGGAAAAAGGTGATAAACTGCGTGCGTTTAACCAAATTAAAGAGCTATCAAAAAAATATCAAATTACCTTGATTGCCACTTCTGATAAAAAAGTGCAAAAAGATTCAATTGAGCAACTGAGAAAATATTGTGCTACGATTTATATTTTACACTTGAACAAAATATCTATTGCCTTTAATGTACTGCTTCAATTCTTTACCAGTAAACCTTTCCAAACTGGTTATTTCTATTCTAGTAAAAACAATGCAAGAATAAAAAATATTCTAAATGAATTAAAACCAGACCATATTTTTTGTCAATTAATTCGCGTGTCCGAATTTGTGAAAAACTATCATGATTGCCCAAAAACGTTAGACTATATGGATGCGTTATCGAAAGGAATTGAGCGCAGAATTGAAAAAGCTCCCTTTTATTCCAAGTGGATATTTCGTTCTGAAGCAAAAAGATTAGGCATCTATGAAAGGCAAATATTTGACTATTTTGAAAACCATATAATCATAAGTGAACAAGATAGAGAGTTGATTTTACATCCAAAAAGAAAGAGTATTCATTGTATTCCAAATGGTGTCGATTCGAGCTTTTTTGAAAAAATAGAACAACCAAGAGACAAAGATTTAATTTTCGTAGGAAATATGAGTTATGCTCCAAACATCGAGGCTTGTAACTTCATTTCAAAAGAAATTTTACCCCTTTTAAATTCAAAAAGCACCCAACCATATTCTCTTTTAATTTCGGGCGCAAATCCACATGCTAACATCATCCGATTAGCGAAAGAGAATACTTCCATCGAAATAACTGGATGGGTCGATGATATCAGAATTTCATACGCGCGTGGAAAAATATTTATAGCGCCCATGATGATTGGTACAGGAATGCAAAATAAATTGATAGAGGCAATGGCCATGGGCATACCATGCGTCACTACTGAATTAGCAAATAATGCTATTGGAGGTATTCACAATCAATCAATTGTTGTTGCTGAGACAAAAGAAGATTTTGTTATTGCTATCCAGAAACTTTTTAGTGATACTGCATTTTACGCAACAATTTCGGAAGGAGGCAGAATTTTGGTGCAAGACAAATTTAATTGGTTAGCAACAACTCAGAAATTAAGTGATATTTTCGAATCTTAATTTATCAAAAAATCTTTCTTATAAATATGAAAATAAATGATGATTCTTTACGTCGAAATACAA
This sequence comes from Flavobacteriales bacterium, assembly GCA_947449575.1. Taxonomy (GTDB): domain Bacteria; phylum Bacteroidota; class Bacteroidia; order Flavobacteriales_D; family Crocinitomicaceae; genus CAIUKX01. The sequence goes on along the minus strand of CANFRV010000051.1, from coordinate 6,610 downwards.
ATAATTTTGATTTCCTTCGATTTCTGGCAGCATCATTTGTTTTAATTGGCCATACGCCAGCCATACTTAACAGTAAACCCTTCGCCTACGATCCTTTCCAATTGCTCTTTGATATCCCAATAAGAACAGTTGGCGTATTCATCTTTTTTACAATCAGTGGTTTTCTAGTAACGAAAAGTTGGGAGTCAAAAAAAAGTGTAACCGATTTCTTCATTGCACGTGTTCTTCGGATTTTTCCAGCGCTGATTATCGTGATTTTCATATCCACTTTTATTCTTGGCCCCATCTTATCTTCGCTCTCGCTTACCTCCTACTTTTCTTCCCTAACAACGTATCAATATCTACTAAACACCTCTTTGTACAGGATGTATTATGCACTTCCAGGTGTTTTTGATAATAACCCTTACGGTAATTCTGTGAACGGATCTTTGTGGACATTATCCTATGAATTCACTTGTTATATAGTACTTTTCATAGTTGGAATCTTACACGTTTTAAAAAATAAATGGCTAGGATTATCACTACTACTGCTGACACTTTTATTATTTTTTCTTTACAAAAATGAAATAGAAACGTTTGCCCCTATTGTACCATTTTTAGGAATTCACGCAAGTAAACTAATCACATTTTTACTTTATTTTTTTACAGGTTCTATTTTTTATCAATTTAGAAATGAAATTTCTTTTAATTGGTTAGGGATTACGATTGGACTTATTTGCACTCTATTGATTAAAATGAATGTATTGCCGTATCTATTATTGACCGCAATCCTCCCCTATTTTATTTTTTTCTTCGCTTTTTCAAAAAATGTAAAACTCACGAAGTTTGGGAAATTTGGAGATTTCTCCTACGGCATGTATTTATATGCTTTTCCGATTCAACAAACGATTGTCTCAATTATTCCTGATACTACAAATATTTGGATAAACATTTTCTTGTTTTTTCTATTTCTTATTCCAATTGCATTTCTTTCATGGAGATATATTGAAGAGCCAGCTTTAGAAGTAAGATTTAAAAAAAAATAAAAAAAATGATTTTATTGTCATATTCTAATTATTAATAACCTAATTTCGACTGCTATTTTGAAATCGAAATCAAGTTAAATACGTTAAAGATACTTATACACTCGCTTTCGGCAGATATATACCTGAGAAACAATAGACGAAACGCAGAAAAAAACACACAACAAGAAATAAGATATATAATATTGAATATAAATAATTTAATAATCGTAATAAGGGCAATTCACATAAAATGCCAACCTGTATGATTATTTTTTCGTTTCACCTTAGGTGATTTAAAGATAAATTAATAGTATATTCACATTAAATTAACATTAGACTTATCTTGATTTAATGTTAATTCCATATTTACACGTTAAACTATGAAAAAAATAAGTTCTCTCTTCTTCTTTTTAATTATTTTTAAAGTAAGTTTTTCTCAGGTACCTGCTCAACAGTGGTTATCAAAATATAATGGGAAAGGTGATTTATCCGACAAATTTAACGCAATAAAAATTGACTTATCAGGGAATGTATTTCTAACTGGCTACTCCGTCAATAGCGGAAATAAAAAAGATTTTTTAACTGTTAAATTAAGTCCCGCTGGTGATGCTTTGTGGACAAGGACTCTTGCTGGCCTGGGTGGAAGTGATGATGAAGGTTTAGATATAGCAATTGATCTATCTGGAAATGTATACGTTACAGGTTATTCAAAAGGTAATACTTCGAATGATGATTATCAAACAATAAAATACAATTCAACCGGCGATCTGTTATGGAGCGCAACCTATAACTACAGTGCAAATCAAGATGATCAAGCGAATTCAATTGGAATTGATGGTGCAGGAAATGTCTATATTACGGGTAAAAGTGATAGCGATGCAACAGATGCTGTCATCAATGATGATTATACCACTGTAAAATACACTTCTACTGGATTACAATCTTGGGTTGTACGTTATAATGGCGCAGGCAATGCAACCGATAGAGCGGTAAAATTAGCTGTCACAAATGCTGGAATTGTATATGTGACAGGAAGAAGTGATAATGGTATTGATGATGATTTTGTTTCGATAAAATATTCTACTTCAGGCCTACAACAGTGGGTAAGAAGTTTTGATACTGGTGATAATGACAAAGCTGAAACGATGACAATTGACAATTCTGAAAATTTATATATAACGGGCAGAAGTAATAACGGAAGCGATGACGATTTCTCAACCATTAAATATTCTAGTTCTGGAAGTGAATTATGGCCAGGCGGAGTCATTTATGATGGAACTGGCACAAATGACGACAAGCCAACGGCAATAGCAGTGGATGCAAGTGGAAATGTGTACGTAACAGGTAGATCAGATCGTGATAATTCACTTGCGATAAATTATGATTTTGCAACGATTAAATACAATTCAACAGGGACTCAAATTTGGGTTTCCACGTATAATGGTGTTGGAAATGGGAACGATACGCCCAGCGGAATAATCGTCGATGGAACAGGAAAAGTAGTAGTCTGCGGTCAGAGTGACTCGGATGCAAGTGTAACTGTTACCAATAATGATTGTGCCGTAATTAGTTATACTTCAGGTGGTGTTCAATCATGGCTAATGACCTATAATGGTACCTCTAATCTCTCAGATGGAGGGAACGACATTGCAGTAGATCTTTCAGGGAACCTTTTTGTTGCGGGCGCTTCTGATAACACAGGGACTCAAAAAGATGGTTTAGTAATTAAATACACAACTTCAGGTACTCAAACCTGGGGGAAGAATTTCAACGGAACGGGAGATAATTCAGATAATGTAAATAAAATTGTGGTTGATGCTTCAGGAAATTCATATTTAGCAGGATACACGTACAATGCAAGCAGTGAACGAGATCTTTTAGTGGTGAAAATCAATCCTATTGGTGACACTTTGTGGACAAGGAAATACAATGGTTCAAGTAACAATTCTGACGAAGCTATAGATATTTTTGTCGATGCAACAGGAAATGTGATTATTACAGGGTATTGCAAAGAAAGTATAGCTGGATACAATTTTATCACCTCCAAATATGATCCAACAGGTACTTTATTATGGTCGACTCAATATAATAATATACTTGTAAATGGATCCGATAAAGCGTCCAGTCTTACTGTTGATGCAGCTGGTAATATTTATGTCACAGGATATAGCTATGGGACAGCAATTGGAAATGAAGATTTTGTGACTATAAAATACAATTCAGCTGGAATTCAACTTTGGGCTACACGTTACAATGGAACGGGAAATGGCACGGATATTCCAGTTCAAATAGAGATCAACGGAACAGATTCTTATATAACGGGGGAAAGTTTCAATGGTACAGGAGATCAAATTGTAACCATTAAATACAATTCAAGTGGAATCCAGCAATGGGCTTCTATCTATTCAAATGCCTTAATTGATAAACCTTCTGCATTCTCTGTTGATGCCATTGGCAACACATTCGTTACGGGGAGAACTGGGAATGGCATTGATGATAATTACGTTACAATAAAATACAATACGTCAGGGGTTCAACAATGGGCTACTGTTTATACTAGCGGAACAGGAATTGACAGAGCATCTGCCTTAGTGATAGATTATTTAGGAAATGTTATTGTGACCGGAAAATCTTCAAATGGTGCTAACGATAATTTTGCAACCGTAAAATATAATTCATTTGGAGTTCAACAATGGGTTTCTACATTCGACGGTATTGCAAATGGAAATGACGTTGCAACTGACATTAAAATTGATATGGTTGGAGATATTATTGTGGCTGGAGAAGCAGATAATGGAACACTTTTAAATCCAAACATTGATTTTACTTTCATCAAATACCATGCAGACGGAGCAGAAGTTTGGAGTAAATCATACGATGGAGCAGATAATTTTACAGACGGAATTAATACTTTCGCAATTGATGCCGCGAACAATATTTATGTTTCAGGAAATAGTTCGTTAACATCCGAACAAAAAAACATTGTCACCATTAAATACGATTCACCTGTTGGGCTGGATGAACTAGAACTAGCTGATAACAATTCACAAGCTTTTCCTAATCCATTTAGTTTATCTACAACTATCTCAATATCAAGTGATATAAATATGGAAGGAAATATTTCATTTGAATTATATGACATTCTTGGAAACAAAGTAAGAGTAATAGATGAAATTAGTGAGCACACAACAAAATTTTCGAGAGATAATATATCAAATGGTGTTTACATTTATAAATTAATTAAAGGGGGTACTATTATTTCTACTAAAAAATTAATAGTTCAATAATTAGTTTAATTCAAATAATACATATATATTTCTATAATGTTAGTAGAAGAACTGAAAGATATCATTAACAAATTCACTCCAATCACCTTAGGTGATATGGACGAGGTAAGATTAATGAATCGCGTAGACACAAAGTTTGCGTTTAGTTTCATTGAATTTAAAACACTTCTAGAAAAATTAAAAAATGATTATAAAACCCTAGAAATAGAAGGAACCAGAACGCCATTTTATAAAAGTTTGTATTTTGATCATAAAAACTTTAAATTTTACAGGGATCACCATAATGGAAGAACTGACCGTCACAAAGTTAGATTTAGAAATTACGTAGAATCTAACTTGTTTTTCCTAGAAATAAAACACAAAGTTAAAGGAAGAACAAAGAAAAAAAGAATTCTTGTAGATGGTATACCAGATGTCTTAGATGAAAGGCATTTAGTTTTCCTTCGCAAGAACATTAGCCCAGAAATTGATCTAGAGCCAAAAATGTGGAATTCATTTCACAGAATAACACTGGTAAATAATGAGTTAAAAGAAAGGTTAACACTTGACTTTCAATTAACGTTTGAATGGGGAACAACAAAAAGAGAATTTAACAATTTAGTCATTGCTGAATTAAAGCAAGAAACTATTAATCCAAATTCTCCATTTTACAAATTAATGAAAACAAATATTATTCGTCCCTATCGTTTAAGTAAATATTGTGTAGGCGCTATCGAATTATATGGTTTAGGTGTTGTAAAATACAATCGTTTCAAAGAAAAATTATTAAAACTAAAATCTATAAATAAACTATGATAAATTTATTCATTTCACTTCGAGCAGTAGTTGAACCTCAAATTAATAGCAGTAGTAGTGGCATTACTTGGTTTAACGAAGACGTTTACACGCTTCTTTTTAGATTATTCGTAAATCTAATTTTTTTAACCATTATTATACGCCTTTTATATTATCCAAAAACAAAGAGAAAAGATTATTTATTTACGTATTACTTAATTGGTTTAATTACGTTTTTTCTATGTTTTGGTTTAAAAAAATTAGATATTGACACAGGAATGGGCTTAGGTCTTTTCGCTATTTTCGGCATCATTCGCTATAGAACTGACGCAATTGAAATTAAAGAAATGACATACCTATTTCTAATCATTGGAATAAGTGTGATTAATGCGTTAGCCTCAAACAAAGTGAGTGTTGCTGAAATGGTAATTATTAACGCCGTAGTGATTGGTATGACCTATGGATTGGAAAATCTTTGGTTACTGAAGCACGAAACAAGAAAAACAATTACCTACGATCGTATTGATTTAATAAAACCAGAAAAATACGAGGAAATGAAAAAAGACATCGAAGAACGTACTGGTTTAAAAATTAGTCGTTTTGAAATTGGAAAGATTGATTTCCTTAGAGATGTTTGTCAAGTGTTTATGTTCTATTACATCACTGACCAATCAGTTTCTGATTATAGTTCAAACGCAGACATGGTTGATTAAAAAATCGAGAAATAAACTAATTACAAAGGATTATTTCACGAAAATCTAAATAAGGATCTTAGTACTCTACTAATTCTAATGAAGTGATTTTAATATCACTTCATCCACTTTAAATTTCGTGAATACATAAAAATAAATAGACCAGAGATAAATAAGTTAAGAAATAACAATAAACTCGGTAAATATTCCGCTGAAACAAAGAAATAATTAGCTGAAACAAACAACAAAGAATAAACGATATAGAAATGGAAGCCTAATTTAAAACCTTTCCACATCTTCACAACACCAAACAGACCAATTGCTGAAACAAGGATCGAATAAAGCACAAAAGAATACATGGAAGCATTTAAAATTTCTCCCATGGCAATTAATTTCTTTGTCAAGATTACACCATATTCAAAATCTAATTTATCAAATTTATCGATATTCATCATCATATCAGATTTCAAGGCACGCATTTCATCTGCATTATTGGGTCCATGATTGAGTTGAAGTATATTCCCAATCATTGAAAATCCAATATTTATAAAACTTAAAATACTAATGACCTTTAAAAAATTTGGTCTAGCAGCATTTTCTTTGATAAATTCATTCCCTTGATTTGACTCTTCCATCTTGATTTAATTTATGGCAAATTTACGTAGATTTTTTTGTTCTTTTTAAAAAAGTTTTAAAAGCAATCTTGGGTAGGTTCAAGTACCAAATGCGACATTACCGTTTATAAATTTATAAAAAATATTCTTTGGTGAATCAAAATTTAATTTTTCTCTTGGTCTTTCGTTTATTTTATGCTGAAATTGAGTTAGTTGCTCTTTTGAGTAATCATTTAAAT
>CANFRV010000050.1 GCA_947449575.1 Flavobacteriales bacterium | reverse complement strand
TTCATTCATGAGAGTTTCGCTCATATCACCTTCATATACGCTTAAAAGTTTATATACAACCTCTAATACATTTTTATCAGCATGGTTAACATACTCAATAACTTTTTTTCGGATGCTATTTGTAGTCATTATGATTCAAATATAATTCATTTCATTTTCAGCACCAAAAATTAATCTTTTGCAAGTCTAAAGGAGCTTGCCGAACCTAGGTAAGCAGCACCAGAAAATCTCATCCGCCGAAGCTTCAGCGTAGGTGGACTCGCTTCTCGCTTCTCGTTTCTCGCTTCTTGAAAAATATCTGGATTCTGAACTCTCCTCCGTCATTCAAAAGGGCCGGTATTGGTCATCAAGTGCACCCAAGAGGACCTATTTTATTGACTATCAATTCATTACGTTTCTGTTGTTTTCCGACTTTTAGCATTGATTTATAATGCTTTATGATTTTTCAATATGAAATCGTCGGAAAGGAAAAGAAGAAAATATTGTACGCATTCTTGTACGCAAGAATTAAAAATTATATTTGAATATGGCAAAATTAAAGCTTGTAATTAGAACCGATTCAAGAAGACCTAACGATAAAGCAACGGTATTTATCCGTATAACTCAAAATGGGGTTGTCAACTATATTTCTACTAAAATTAAAGTAGAAAAAAAATATTGGGATGCAATGGCTGGTGCTTTTAAAAAGTCCCACCCCAATCATGTCCGGTATAATGGAAAGCTAAACCAACTATTCAATGATGCTGAGAAAGTTTATCTAAACTTCGAATTAAGAGAACAAAAGGTAAATACTACAGAAATTAAGGCAGCTATTAAAGGTAAAGACCAGTTAGACTTTTTTGTCTTTGGAAAACAATATACAGAAGAGCTTAATATTAAAGGTAATTATTCAGGATATAAGCGCGTAAATACTATTATAAAAAAGCTTAAAAACTTTCACAAAAATATGCCTTTAAAGATGGATGAAATAACGGTTAATTACATAAATAATTACCAAACCTATATGAAGTCTGAATTAAAAAATGGGGTAAACACCGTTCATTCTAACTTAAAGGTGATTCGGCGTATACTTAATTTAGCTGTCAACAGGGATCTATTGGATGATAAATACATAAATCCATTTAAGCGTATTCAATTGGTTACAGCAGAAGGTAAAAAGGCATACCTTACCAATGATGAATTAATAGCCATTGAAAACTTGAAAATTAAGCCCAAAATTAAGATGGCATTGTGCAGAGATATGTATGTTTTTGCAGCCTACACTGGAGGTATTCGGGTAAGTGATTTGCTGCTTTTAAAATGGAAGGATTATGACGGTGTTAGAATAGAATTTACTGTAAAAAAGACCAAACGCCTGCAGGTGGTTAAACTTCCTACTAAGGCGATTGTAATTATTGAAGCTTATAAGACGTTGGCGCTGGCAAAATTGGATGCAGAAAGCAAAACAGCAAAAGCTAAAAAGGAAAACAGGAAGAAACTGGACAATTTGTATGTATTTCCGATGCTCGATACTAAGGATGACTTAAGTGATGCAAAATTATCACTCAACAAAATTGCTAATGCAACAGCTATAATTAACAGAAATTTAAAGGAGATTGCCATTAAAGCAAAAATTAACAAAAACGTTTCATTTCATACCTCCCGACACACTTTTGCCACTTTAGCCTTACAAAAAGGAATGAGATTGGAGCATGTTTCAAAGATACTAGGGCATAAATCTTTAACAGAAACCCAAATTTATGCTAAAATTGTAAATAAGGATTTAGAAGATGCCATGGATGTTTTTAATTAATTTGAGCTTATGCATAACAATAACTCTACACCCGAATCCCCTTTTCAATATTTTGAGTATTTGCTATTTGAAAGAGGAATTTCTGTAGAATACAATCATTTTAGAGAGCCATATCTAAATGAAGAAAAGGAACATCAATATGAAACTTATTTTAACAAAGAAACTTTAACCTATCATCATGAAGATGAACATGATGAAGAGGGCAATAGTGAAGAGGTCAAGAAAAGTTTTAATGACTATTTAGCCGTTAAATTGAAGGATGAAATTTTGCTTATAAAGAAAAATGTTAGAACTTACCTAGTTAATCATTTACCTGAATCTCATATAAACTATTATAAATTACTTGTTGAAGATCAATCTCGTTATTTAAACAGACTTCAGGAATTAGATTTGCAAAGTAACTTTTATGGGAAAATTCCCATTATAGCTCATAATTTAAGCCTATTAAGCAAATTTCTTGATGTTTATGTAAAACCAATGGTAAAAGGGACCACTGGAACTTCAAATGAAATATTGGATGAAAATAGTTCCAAATCAAATAAGGTGAAAAAGGAGGAGGAAGAATATAAGCAACCAATCAACATTAAAAATAAAGAAAAGCTTAAAAAGATTTTGCACAATATGAAAGCAAATAATTGCATTATCGATGATAAGGTTTTTTACAATAAAATGGTTAATCCATATCCTGCGCAAACAGCTAAAATTAAATGGAAACTCTCTAAAGGAAATAGTGGAAATGGTTCTACAGCATTACTGTTTTTCTATAATTGTCTTATTCAAAACAAAATCATTCAAATATCCAACGGAGATTTATATAAATTCATAGCAAATTGTTTCATTGATTCCAATGATAATGGATTCGAAATAAGAAAACTGAAGGGTGCAAATAGTCTTAATAAAAAGTATTGTGAGGATACAGAAAAAGAATTTTATCCCAAATACTTGAAAGAAATAGAAAGTTGCTTCTGATAACTCTTTAAAACACCCGACTTTTTTTTAAAAACACCCGACAAATAAAATGTCGGGTGTTTTTTTTTGCTTAGAGTAATCACTTTGAAACTAAAAAGATGCCCGACCTTCAGTGTGGTATGGTAATCAGGTGTAAACCAGGATTTATGTTTGTGCTCACAACAATCAAGTTATGCTCAATAAAAAAACAAAAAATAAGTATATGAAAAATGTAATTCTCTTAGAAGAAGACGAGTTTAAAGGTCTTCTAAACAAGGTAGACGCAATTTTGAATGCGGTCACCAATGAACAACAAGTTGCAAGTAATACTAACCAGTGGTTAGATACACATGAGGCTTGTAAATTTCTTAATGTTACTTCCAGGTCGATGCTAAGTTATCGGGTCCAAAATTTGGTGCCTTGGTCGCAGTTTGGAGGAAAGATTAAATACAACAAAGCGGATTTAGAAAATTTGCTTACGAAAAACTATGTAAAAGCTAAAAAACCTTAAAAGTAAAATTATGAAAGCATTAAATTCAAAAAAATCTGCCTTGACTCCAGTTCAGAAGAAAAATATGCCAATTGAACCTCAAGTTGACAAGAAAATCTATACGTTACAAGGTTTTGATGAAAGCATAAATTATGGAAAATATTTTAATGGAATCCTTGATGAATTAAAGCCTGTTTCATTGACCTTAATTGCAAAACAAAATGGGCTTGACAAACCTAAGGAGAAAGATTTAGAAGTGATAGCAACTGATATTTTACTAGAAGTAGCATGTGAATTGGGAAGAAATTTAATTAATTTAAACAAACATTGTTACCTGTTTAATGGCAGTTATTGGGAAATAATAGAGGAGAAAGATTTAAAGACGTTTTTGAGTATAGCAAGGGTCAAATTGGGAATTAGTAACATTATCTCAGGACGGGTGCATGATGCCGCGGATAATATTTTTAAACAGTTCTATAGTTTAGCTTCTTTTTACTATAAAAAATCCAATGAACAAATCACAAAAATCAATTTGCTAAATGGCACATTAGAAATTGGACCTAATGGGGTTAAATTTAGGGAGTTTTGCAAAGATGATTTCCTTACCTATCAGCTTGATTTTCAATATGATATAAGTGCGAAAGCGCCATTATTTATGAAATTCCTTGAGAAGGTCTTGCCTGAAAAGGAAAAGAGGGATATTGCCTCTGAGTTCTTTGGTTCGATATTTATTAAAACCAGCTTTTTGCGATTGGAAAAGATGTTGATTCTGTTTGGTAAAGGTGCTAATGGTAAGTCTGTCTTATTGAATATAATCGCTGCCTTGTTTGGCAGGAAATTGGTTTCAAATATTACTTTAGAAAACCTATCTAAAGATGAATATTATAGGGCTAAATTATTGGGCAAACTTGTCAATATTGGGAACGAAATTTCAAATTCTATAAATCCATATAATGTAAAAATATTGGCTTCAGGTGACCCAATAATGGCAAGAACCATATATGAGGAGCCATTTGAACTATCAGATTATTGCAAATTTATCTTTAGTACTAATGACATGAGTTTGAAAGGTGAAAATACCAATGGGTTTTATAGAAGGTTAATGATTTTAGAGTTTAATCAGACAATCCCATCTGAAGAGCAAGATCCTGAGCTAGGCAACAAAATAATTGAAAGCGAATTGCCTGGAGTGTTAAATTGGATTATTGAAGGCGCCAGAAGAGTGATAGAAAATAAGAAATATTCAGATTCGCCTTTGTTAGAAGAAGCACTTAAAAAATACCAAAGTAAAATAGATGTAGTAGGGCAGTTTATAGACGATAACAATTATGTTAAATCTCTTAAAACAAATAAAAAAATGAAGGATTTGCAGGTAGAGCTCAATGAATATTGTAGAACAAATAACTACCCTTTAGTAAATTCGATAACTTTTAAAGAACAATTAATTGCCAAATATTTCACAGTCAAAAAAACTAATACTGGTCTTAATGTTAATATTGAAACTGAGAATTCAAATTTGTCGTCACAATTGTCACTTTTGTCACCAAAAGCGGATAAGAGTGATGAAAGTGACGAAAGTGACGTTTAGCATCAGCAACACTAATTTATACTTTGCACCTGTAAATTATCTTTTGTTTGTGGAATTACATTCTAAAACTATAACACTTTAATGCTGTTGGACCCAAAACAAACTATACCATGTCAAATTTGGAATAGTTGAATTGCTGCTAGTATACTTTATACACTTTTATGTGTAACATGTAATTTTTCGTTTAACAAATTGATAACAATTTATATCAAATTGGCCAAACTGAAGTAATATCTTGATGTTAAAACAACAAAATAGGAATTGCTTTAAAGATTACTTTTTTATAATAAATTGTTATATGGTTTATTGCATGTTTGGGATTCTGAAAACATTAAATTTTTAAAATTGATAACCGCTTGTCATAAAGTGGCACAATTTTAGATTATTTTTGGTAAATATTTAAGAATATTTTAATACTTTTGAATTAAAGCACGTTAAATGGATTAACAGTATTTTTTTTTATTGTTTAATTTCGTTTTACCAACTTTGAAAAAATAAAGCAATAATTATACTATAAAATTTATGGCAATCAATTTACAAAAAGGTCAAAAAATTGACATTGGTCTCACAAAAATGAGCGTAGGATTAGGATGGACACCAAACGAAGGAACAGGATTCGATTTTGATTTGGATGCATCTGCATTTATGATTAACGGAGACAGGCTTATCCCTGCTGAATCATATTTTGTCTTTTACGGCAATACTGATTCTCCAGATGGAGCATTGCATCACACGGGTGATGATCCAACTGGAGGTAATAGTGCTGAAGGTGATGATGAAACAATTGAAGTTGATTTATCTAAAGTTGAAAGCTCAATTAATGAAATACTTTTTGTTGTTACTATTCATGATGCTACTAAGCGAAAACAAAATTATGGACAAGTAAGAGATTCATATATCAGAATAGTTGATAATTCAAATGGTCAAGAAGTAGCTAAATACGAATTAGATGAAGATTTCTCTATTGAAACGGCTGTTGAATTTGGTAGACTCTATAGACGTGAAGGTAAATGGAAATTTGAAGCTTCTGGAATTGGATACAAAGAAGATTTAGCTTTTTTCTTAGCTAAATACTATAAAGGTCAAATTATAAAATAAATTAAACAATTACAAACATGGCTATTAACCTACAAAAAGGTCAGACAATTGACCTCCGAAAAAACGATAAAGGAGAAAATATATATGATCTTTCATCTGTAACAATTGGTCTGGGTTGGGATGTAAGACAAAAACAAACTGGACTTTTAGGAAAACTTTTTGGAGGAGGTAAAGAAGAAGAATATGATTTAGATGCAATTGCCTTTATACTCGATGCCAATGGGAATGTGGCAAATTTAGGAAGGACAGTTCAAAACAATGGTAAGCAAGTTGGATTATTTGAAGGTGATGTAATATTTTTTAACTCAATGAAACATCCTTCAGGACATATTTGGTTAACAGGAGATAATAGGACTGGTGCTGGCGATGGAGATGATGAACAAATTATCGTAAAATTAGATTCTCTTGATGAAAAATACCAAAAAATATTATTTGTGGTTTCAATTTACCAAGGAAAGCAAAACAACCAGCATTTTGGAATGGTGGAAAATGCTTTTATTAGAGCAATTGATGCTAAAGGTAAAGAAATTACCAAATATAGTTTGTCTGGTGACTCATCATTAAATGGTATTTGCAGTATGATATTTTCTGAGGTGTATAGAAAGGATGGGGGTTGGAAATTTAGAGCAATTGGAGAACCTCAAATGACTGATAATTTTGTTGAAATTTTAAAAAGGTACATCAAGTAATAATTATGAGAAGACTACCAGTATATCTATTATTAGATACATCAGGCTCAATGAGCGGAGAGCCAATTGAGGCTGTAAAAAATGGTGTGCAAGTGATGATTAGTTCATTACGCCAAAATCCACAAGCTATCGAAACTGCATTTTTAAGTGTAATTACTTTTGACAGTTCAGCGAGACAAATTATTCCACTAACCGATTTATCATCTTTTCAAATGCTTGATATTAAAGCTACTGGTACTACTGCGCTTGGAGATGCTTTAAAGGTAGTAAGTAACTGTATCGATAGTGAAGTTGCAACAACCACTGCGGATACTAAAGGTGACTGGAAACCTTTAGTATTTATTATGACTGACGGAATTCCGACAGATGATTGGCAAAGTGGATTAAATGAATTTAAGAAGCGTAAAACCGCATTCACTGTAGCTTGTGCTGCTGGATCTTCTGCTGATACTACTGTACTAAAGCAAATAACTGACAATGTGGTTAGCTTAGATACTGCAGATAGTCAAAGTATTGCGAAATTCTTTGCTTGGGTTACTGCTTCAATCGGAGTTTCTTCTACCAAAGTTGAAGATTCAGGAAAAGAAGTAACAGGATTAAATGAACTTCCGCCGCCACCATCCGAATTAAATATTGTTGTTTAAATCATTTATATGGGGAAATTTGGTTTTTCTTTTTCTTGGAAAAGAGCGTTAGGTATTACATCAGCAAAACAAAAATTTGTGAGGCAAACAGGTATACCTATCTTAAAATCAGGAGTAGAAAGAAAACTTGGTGCTTTTCTCATTAACCTATTATTTGGTAAAATAAAATGAGGAGATTACCCGTATATTTTTTATTAGACACCTCAGGGTCAATGAATGGAGAACCAATTCAAGCATTGAACAATGCTTTAAGTGGAATGATTAATTCCTTGCGTTCAGATGCCCAAGCTTCAGAAACCCTTTGGATAAGTATAATAACATTTGATAGGGTTGTAAATGAAATTTCACCGCTAACCGAATTGCCTTTATTTCAGTTGCCCGAAATAATTTGTCCTCCAAGTGGACCAACAAACACAGGGAAGGCTTTAGAGTTGTTATTCGAAAAGGTTACAAAAGAAGTTAAAAAAGGCTCACCAACTCAAAAGGGTGATTGGAGACCATTATTATTTGTATTCACGGATGGTAAACCATCAGACCTCCAACTTTATGCGGAAATGATTCCCAAAATTAAATCATTGAATTTCGGGTCAATTGTTGGTTGTGCAGCTGGTTCACTTGCAGACAATTCTAAACTTAAAGAACTTGCTGAAACGGTTGTTCACCTTGATACCGCGGATAGTTCAACTCTCAAACAGTTTTTTAAGTGGGTTTCAGATACCATTGAACATGGAAATAAAAGTATGGGTACTATTGATACTGTCGCATTGCCAGCTCCCCCATCTGAGGTACATTTAGTTATTTGAAAATTGTTCAAATATGAATATAAAAATTGCTGGAAATTCGAGCCAATATTTGGAAGTTGAAATGCCTCCATCTGAATATTTTATTGCCAAATCAGGTTCATTAACATATTATGAAGATGGAATTAGTGTTGATGTAAAAATTTTGAGAAATGGGTTTCGCGGATTAATATATGGTATTTTTAGCACCAATTTCAATTCATTTGTACATTATACAAACAAAAATAATATACAAAAAAAACTTGTTTTGTCGAGTAATTCGAATTTGATTCCAATAAGATTAACTGATTTTCCCAATCAAATTCTTTGTTCAAATTCTTCTTTCTTTGCCTCAACAAAAAATATTAATGTTACGTATAGGCCCGAAAAACGTTTGTTTTCAAACAATAAGACAAATTATAAAATTTCAGGTATAGGCACAGTATTTTTAACTGGGCGAGGTGAAATAAAACAAATTAAATTAAATGGGAATAAATTAATTGTAGAATCTGCTGCTATTTTAGCTTTTGAAGAAAATTTAATTTTAAATTGTGTTTCTGATCCTTCCCGAAAATGGTATCTAGGAGGTTATTATACCATTGAAGAAGTATCTGGCTTTGGAACAATATGGATTCAGAGTTTTAATGAGCTATCAAATTCGAATCCTTTTCTTTCCTTTTTTAATGGAATACATCCAATTTTGTTTAATGTATTTGTTATACTAATTTTTGTAATTTTAATTTTATTATGAGAAGATTACCAATTTATTTTTTAATTGATATTTCAGAGTCAATGGTTGGAGAACCTATTCAACAAGTTGAAGAAGGTTTATCTACAATTATTCAAGCACTTAAAACAGATCCAAATGCTATAGAGACTGTTTGGCTTTCTATAATTGTATTTGCAGGGCAAGCAAAAACACTTGTTCCCTTGCAAGAAATCATAAGTTTTTACCCTCCAAAGTTCCCTATTGGAAGTGGCACATCTTTAAGCAAAGGGTTAGGACATTTGATGTTTGAATTAAGGAAGAATATTGTAAAAACAACTGCAGAGCAAAAAGGCGACTGGAAACCAATTATCTTTTTATTCACAGATGGAGTGCCAACAGACGATACAAAAACTGCAATTTCAGAATGGAAACAAAATTGGCAAAGAACAGCCAATTTAGTTGCTATTTCATTCGGCAGTGAGACTGACACACATTTATTAAGTGAGTTAACAGAAACAGTTTTGCATTTTAAAAATACTGACTCTGCTTCATACAAACAGTTTTTTAAATGGGTTACTGACTCAATTAAAACAAGTAGTGTAAGTGTTGAAGCAAATGCATCAGGATTCGAGCTGGCTAATTTGGATGGAGAAACTGTTTCCAAAATAGATTTAACCAAACCTAAAAATAGTAAACAAGGGGTAGATAATAATTTTGTAGTTTTAGCGGGTAAATGCCAAAACACTAAACGTCCATATTTAATAAAATATAGAAAAGATATTTCAACTAATAATTTTGGAGGATTAGAAATGGATACTCGAAGTTATAAGTTAGTTGGGGCATTCCAAGTTGATAATAATTATTTCGAATTATCTGATAATTCAAGCAATGATTTTAAAATTAATACAGAAGAACTAATTGGAGCGCCAACGTGTCCGTGCTGTGGAAATCAAATCGCATTTGCAGTATGCAGTTGTGGTAAATTACATTGTCTAGGGAATGAGGAGATCAGTACTTGCCCTTGGTGTGGAAACCAAGGTACTTATGGTGCAGGTGAAGGTGGTTTTGATGTAAACAGAACACAAGGATAAAATGTCAGAAGTAAAGACATATATTACATCATTGTTTTCTGCTAAAGGCTTGGAAATTAGTTCGAATAGATTGTCAATTTTTGATGATTTTGTCGAAACACAGGAATCAAATGATGCAGTGCGGAATATAATAGAAACACAAAACAAGCTGATGGATAAATGGAAAATAAAAAACAGAATTGCTGATATAATTTCACAGCAGTTAATTATTCCCAATGGAACAATTGGCAAACCGTATATTGCAAAAATTGATTTTGAAAAACTCAAATTGACAGATTTGATTTATGAAAATTTTGAAGGGCTGGACGAGCTAGGTTTAACATTTAATAAATTTAATGATAGTATTGAGGGAATTCCAAAAATAAGTGGGGATTTAAAATTTAGTTTGTTATTCAAAATAAATGGTGAAGACGAGGGTGCGCCTTTGAATAGAAAGGTTATACAACTGATAATTAATCCAGATCCAAAATCATTATGGAAAGAAATCCCAAGTGATGTTAATGATAAATTTTGGAAAGAAGACGATGTGTCAATTAATGATGAAATTGGATATAAAAGAATAGTAGTTTCATCTAAACGTGGTCGCTCGCATGAAAATGTGGGCTCTTTCAGAGATGACGATTTTGCATTCAAGTATTTTACTAAAACAGGTTGGTCAGTTGTGGCTGTTTCTGACGGAGCTGGAAATTATTCTTTGTCTAGAGTGGGTTCTCAAATTGCATGCAATGCCGTGATTGATTTTTTTGAGCAACATTCAGATATTGAAAAAGCGAAAGAATTTGAAGAAAAAATAAAAATATTTAGTAAAAATAATGACCCAGTTCTTTTAAAAGATATTGAATTACTCGCCAAACAAAATCTTTACAAGGCAACAGTTTTTGTTCATAATAAAATAAAAGCAGTTGCCGAAGAAACCTTTATTACAAATCCTGAGTTGTTTAATAATCCAAAAGCAAAAAGTCTTTTAGATTACTACCATTCTACATTTATTTTCGCTCTATTCAAAAAGTATGATTTTGGATATGTAGTATTGACATTTGGTGTTGGCGACTGTCCAATTGCTATTATGAACAAAGAGCAAACTGATACAACACTTTTAAATTGGCTTGATGTTGGTGAATTTGGGGGCGGTACTCGATTTATCACCCAATCAGACATATTTCACAGCACAGAACGCCCTATGGCCACCAGATTCAACTTCAAAATCGTCCCTGATTTCTCCTATTTATTTTTAATGACTGATGGTATTTATGATCCAAAATTTGTTGTTGAAGCAAATCTGGAAAAATCTGAAAAATGGCTTGAATTTGTTGAGGATTTAAAAGGGAAAAATGATGACAATGCTGTAGTTGAATTTAACCCAGAAAATACACAGATTGCTGAGCAACTTTCGAAATGGATGGACTTTTGGAGCCAAGGGAATCACGATGACAGAACACTAGCAATTGTATATTAAATATCAGATATGACCACCAAAACAGTAACATCCATTATAAACACTACCAAAACATATCAATTTATTGATAATGGAGAACCAATGCGTGGTGGCATGAAGGATGTGTATTTCAGTCCTGATAAATCCTATGTAGTTGCATTTTATCGCGATCCGCAGGATTTTAATTCTAAGGAGCG
>CANFRV010000049.1 GCA_947449575.1 Flavobacteriales bacterium | reverse complement strand
ACTGAAGGAAGCATTGTAACTCCATGTTCAGTAAAAACATATGGTAGATATCTTCTTCCACCGTGAACATTGTTTAAACTTGAGGTGCCAAATTGGTACCTCAAGTTTTCTAATTCTAATTCCGTTAATTGAAACATGAATCTTTCGGGGAATCGGTCAATATTTCTTTTTGTTGCTCTATTTAGTTGCTTTGTTTCTACGTTGTATAGTACCGCTAAATCACGATCTAGCATCACTTGTTTTCCACGAATAGTCAAAATTCTATTTTCTAAATCAGCACTAGTGCTACTTATTTTATTTTCTTCCATTTTTTGCTTGTGTTACTTTCAAGGTAATTTTGATAAAATTGTCAAACTCTCGGAATCCATCTTTGAAAAGGCAAACCATTTTTTGCCTACATCTTTTAATGAAGCTCCGATGTGATACAATTCAGTTTCGTCAATAATAAGAAATCGATCGTGCGAATTTTTAAGGATTTTAGCTTCCAATGTCGGATATTGCTCATTGAATTTGACAATGTCTAAGTGAAGTTGTTTGGGAATATCTTTGGTATATAATTGAATATGAACTCCCTTTTTTCTTTTACTGAATAATGTTAAAACACTATCATCTATGTAATTATCAATGAGAATAATTGATTTTTCTGCTTTTCGGATGAGATTTGAAATAAATACA
The DNA here is from genome assembly GCA_947449575.1 of Flavobacteriales bacterium. Lineage (GTDB taxonomy): Bacteria > Bacteroidota > Bacteroidia > Flavobacteriales_D > Crocinitomicaceae > CAIUKX01. The sequence goes on along the minus strand of CANFRV010000049.1, from coordinate 11,217 downwards.
TACGCATCAAAAATTTCCCCTTCAAAGAATATTCCTTTTTCCGGCTGGACTTCCTTCTTTTCTAGCGCTTTAAATATTTCTTCAAACTTTATTTCTGAATTGATTTGGGTTCTTTCTAACTTGTTTAATCGCTGATCAATAAAATTATTTTCAGAAATAATCTTTCTCATTTGAACAAAAGCTTCCATGATTTCAATGCTTATTTTTATTGAAACTTCACTTCTTAAAATTGCAGATAACATGGCAACACCTTGTTCGGTATAAACAAAAGGTAAATATCTTCTACCTCCATGCTCTAAACTTGAGGTCACAATTTGTGACCTCAAGTTTTCATGTTCATCCTTTTCTAGTTGAAATCTAAAAGAAGTGGGAAATCGCTCCATATTTCTTTTGACTCCCTGATTTAGTACCTTAACTTCTACTTTGAATAATTCTGCCAAATCACGATCTAGCATCACTTGTTTTCCTCGAATTGTGAGTATTCTATTCTCTAATTCATTCGTTATTACTTCTAGACTTTCCATTTATTTGGTGATTTATTTATTATTTCTGATACACTTTTCACCTAAAGTTAACATATGTTTTCAATTAAAACAATAGTTAAAACGATATTAATAGAAAAGTATAAACCAAAAAAAAACCGCTCATTTTTCAATGAACGATTTATAAAAATCTCAACCTTAACTGAACCTCAACCTCAACCTCAACCTAATTCTCAACCTAACCCTCAATTCAAAGAAGCCAATTTATCTTCTAAAATTTTTATTTTACTCAAAGCATCAGATTCCTTTTTTCGTTCCATTGTTAAAACTTGCTCGGGTGCTCCCGCTACAAATTTTTCATTTTGAAGTTTCTTATTCACACTTTGTAGAAATCCTTTGGTGTATTCTAATTCTTCTCTCATTTTTGCTTTTTCAGCTTCCAGATCAATGTTTTCGCCAAACGGAATGTAGTACTCGTTAGATTTGACAATAAATGAATTAGAGTTACCTACTTTTTCGTTAACATATTCCAAAGCAGATAAATTCCCCATTTTAGAAATTACAGAATCGAATGTAGTGTCGATGTTTGTGTTTTTCTTAACGAATAGATCCATTTTTAATTTGTTGGCAATATTATTTTTCTTACGCGCATTTCGAATGTGAATAATTACTTCCTCAGCCGATTTGAAATTCTCCAATATACTATCATCAATCGTTCCTAGTTCTGGCCATGTAGCGACGATAATATCATTTCCTTCTTCTCGATTACGGATTAAGTGCCATAATTCTTCAGCAATAAAAGGAGTAAATGGGTGAACTATTTTTAATAATTTCTCAAAGAAAACTTTCGTAGCTTCCAATGTTTTTGAATCAACTGGTTGTTGGTATCCAGGTTTAACCATTTCCAAGTACCAAGCACAGAAATCATCCCAAATCAACTTATAAGTGGTCATCAACGCTTCAGAAATTCTGAATTTATCAAACAAATCATTGATAATTACCAATTCTTGGTTGAATTTAGATTCAAACCATTCGATAGCTTTGATAGAAGATTTTGGTTGTTCAATATCTCTCACTTCCCAGCCATCCACTAAACGGAATGCATTCCAAATTTTATTCGTGAAGTTTCTTCCTTGCTCACATTGTGACATGTCAAACGGCAAGTCATTGCCTGCTGGAGAAGAAATTAAAGTTCCTAATCTTACGCCATCAGCGCCATATTTTTCAATTAAATCAATTGGATCTGGGGAATTTCCTAAAGATTTAGACATTTTTCTACCCAATTTATCACGAACGATTCCCGTATAATAAACGTTTTTGAAAGGAATTTTTCCATCCATGTATTCGTTCCCAGCAATAATCATTCGAGCCACCCAAAAGAACATTATTTCTGGCGCGGTTACTAAATCATTTGTTGGATAGTAGTAATTGATTTCCTCGTTGTTTGGTTTTGTTAGTCCGTTAAAAACAGAGATAGGCCACAACCAGCTGGAAAACCAAGTATCCAATACATCTTCGTCTTGTCTTAATTCATTCGCTGGAATCGTTCGACCTGTTTTAGCGGAAGCAGAAACCATTGCTTCTTCTATCGTTTTGGCAACAACAAAATCTTCTGCTGCAGTTCCGTAATAGAAAACAGGAATTCGATGTCCCCACCAAAGTTGACGCGAAATACACCAATCTTTTACGTTTTCCATCCAATGACGGTAAGTGTTTTTGAATTTTTCTGGATGAAAAGCAATATCACCATTCATTACTTGATCTAATGCAGGTTGAGCCAATTCTTTCATTGAAACAAACCATTGCAAAGATAATTTAGGTTCGATTACCGCATCTGTTCTTTCCGAAAATCCAACTTTATTGATGTGATCTTCCGTTTTTACTAGATATCCTTTATCGTATAATTCTTTCTCAATAGCCTGGCGAACTTCAAAACGATCTTGACCAGCATAATGCAATCCGTTTTCGTTTAATGTCCCATTATCATTGAGAATATCAATTGTTTCTAAATTGTGTTTATTTCCTAATTCGTAGTCATTTGTATCATGAGCTGGGGTAACTTTCAGACAGCCTGTTCCAAATTCAATATCAACGTATTCATCCAAAATAATTGGAATTGTTCGATTCGCAATGGGCACAATCGCTTGTTTTCCATGTAAATGTTTGAAACGTTCATCCGTGGGATTAATACAAATTGCGCTATCTCCCAAAATAGTTTCAGGTCGAGTGGTAGCAATTGTTAGCCATTTATCATCACTTCCAGCGATTTTATATCGAACGTAGAATAATTTTGAGTTTACCTCCTTGTGGGTAACTTCTTCATCAGAAACTGCTGTTAAAGCCTCTGGATCCCAGTTGACCATTCTAGCTTTTCTGTAAATTTTTCCTTTGTTGAATAAATCGATAAATACATTGATAACAGATTCTGAATATTCAGGATCCATCGTGAAACTTGTTCGTTCCCAATCACAAGAAGCGCCTAGTTTTTTTAATTGTTCTAAAATAATTCCACCATGTTTATCTTTCCATTCAAACGCATGTTTCAAAAAATCTTCACGTGATAAATCTGATTTTTTAATTCCTTCAGCACGCAGCTTTTGAACAACTTTTGCTTCTGTAGCAATCGATGCATGATCTGTGCCAGGAACCCAACAGGCATTTTTTCCTAACATACGCGCTCGACGAACTAAAACGTCTTGAATCGTATTGTTTAACATATGACCCATGTGCAAAACACCTGTGACGTTTGGCGGAGGAATTACAATCGTGTATGCTTCACGGTCGTCTGGAACTGAATGAAAATAGCCTTTATTCATCCAATGTGCATACCATTTTGCCTCTGCTTTTAACGGTTCATATGTTTTTGGTGTCTCCATGTTTTATTTTATTGAAGCGCAAAGATAGAGATTTTAAGGCGATTTCAAAGACTTTTTACCCTATAAATATGCTAAATATCATTCGTTTTCATTAAATAATGAATAGGCAAAGTCCTTTGGATTAGCAAGAATATAATTCTGTATCTTTACGTTTTAAAATTTTGAATACAAATGGGGAAAGAGAAAGTTACTGAAATTGATTTCTTAAAATGGGAGAATTCTTTCTCAAGTTTACCTTCGTCATTTTTTACATTTTTAGATCCATTACCGCTGACGAATCCATATATGGTTAGTTTTAGTGAAAGTGCGGCGGCATTAATCGATCTTGGTTCTTCCGAATTATTGTCTCAAAATGGGGTGAATACTTTTTCAGGAAACGCAATTCCTTCTGCTTCAAAAACTCTTTCTGCAGTGTATTCTGGACATCAGTTTGGTCAATGGGCTGGTCAATTAGGAGATGGAAGAGCGATATTATTAGGTAATGTTCAAACAGAAAATGGACCATGGGAATTACAATTGAAAGGCGCCGGAGTTACTCCATATTCTAGACGAGGCGATGGTAGAGCTGTTTTGCGTTCTTCGATTCGAGAATTTCTATGTTCTGAAGCAATGTTTGGTTTGGGAATTCCTACTACGAGGGCACTTTGTATCACAGGTTCAAAAGATGCAGTGTATCGAGAAACCGCTGAAACTGCTTCGGTTGTGACAAGGATGTCTCCCACTTTTATTCGTTTTGGTTCTTTTGAGCATTGGTATTACAGTGAAAATAGCGAGAATCTCAAAATTTTAGCAGATTATACGCTTCAAACATTTTATCCGGAATTACTAGAGAAAGAAAATCCATACAAGGCGTTACTTTCAGAAGTTATTCGTCGCACAGCAAGCATGGTTGCTCAATGGCAATCCGTTGGTTTTATGCACGGAGTGATGAATACGGACAATATGTCAATTCTAGGTCTAACATTGGATTATGGCCCTTTTGGTTTTATGGAAGCATTTAATCAAGGTCATATCTGCAATCATTCGGATCATCAAGGGAGGTATTCATATGTAAATCAGCCGCATATTGGACATTGGAATTGTCGAGCATTGGCACAGTCGTTACTACCGTTAATTGGAACAGTGGAGGAAGTGCAAGAAGTTTTGACGGAATATTTACCCGCGTATAGAGCAAGGTACGATGATATCCTGCATCAAAAGTTAGGGTTAGAAAGTAAATATCCGGAAGACCAAAAACTATTCGACACTCTGTTTTCAATTATGCAAGAATCACAGGTCGATTTCACTTTGTTTTTTAGACGATTAAGTACTTTAAAAATAGAAGAATTTGAATCGAATACAGCCATTCGAGATTTGTTCATCAACCGGGATGCTTTTGATGATTGGTCAGTTCAATATCGAAAACGGTTAAAGTTAGAAAACAGCAGTGATGAGAGTAGAAAAATCAAAATGAATGCTGTCAACCCAAAATACATTTTGAGAAATTATTTATTGCAAGTTGCCATTGAGAATGCCGAAAATGATGATTTCACAGAAGTCAATAAATTATTAAAAATAATGGAACGTCCATTCGACGAGCAACCAGAATATGAAGAATATGCAAACCTGCCCCCAGATTGGGCCGCAGATATCGCCGTCAGTTGTTCATCATGATGTTTTTTATTTTGTTTTTTTTTGTAGGGACAGGGCATGCCCTGTCCCTGCAAAAAAAAAACAAAACAAAAAAAATAAAAAACCAACATCAAACATCAAAAATTCACAATCCAACATCAATTAAAAATGTCCATTCATAAAGTTAAAATCAATTGGAAAAACGAAAAAGAAGATTTTTCTTATTTCGCATATGATAGAACCCATACGTGGGAATTCGAAGGTGGGAAAATCATGCAAGCCTCAGCAGCTCCAGAATACATGGGAGCTATAGAGTATATTAATCCCGAAGAAGCGTTAGCAGCTGCTTTATCAAGTTGTCATATGATGTCATTTTTGTATGTTGCTTCAAAAAAGAAATTTGTACTAGAAAGTTATGAGGATGATTCTGAAGCACTTTTAGAAAAGAATGCAAACAATAAAATGGCAATTACCAAAATGTATTTAAAGCCAAAAGTTACTTTTAGAGGAGAAAATCAACCCGACAAAGCAGCGATTGATGCGTTACATCACCTTGCACATGAAGAATGTTTTATAGCCAATTCGGTCTTAACTGAAATAATAATCGAACCTGTTTATTGATAAAAGTGTAGATAGATGCAAGACCGCTATCGCTTATAGACTTTAGACCGCTTCGCTCAAAGACTGATGAGTATGATTATTTTAAAAAAAAGTCTAAAAATCTAATATCTAAATATCTACCGTCTCAAAATCTAATTTAGTAAATTTGTAAAAAAAACAAGAATGAAATACTTAATTGTTGGTTTAGGTAATCCTGGAGAAAAGTACGAAGAGACGAGGCATAACATCGGTTTTAAAGTGGTTGATTTATTCGTGCGGCAACTAGGAGGTAAATTCGCAATAAATAAGCATGCAGAATTGGCGGAAGTGAAATTTAAAGGGAGGACTATCATCCTGATCAAGCCAACTACCTTTATGAATCTTTCTGGAAAAGCAGTCAACTATTGGATGCAAACAGAAAAAATTCCTATCGAAAATCTTTTAGTGATTACTGATGATATCGCGTTACCTTTTGGGAAATTGCGCATGAAAGGAAAAGGAAGTGACGGGGGACATAACGGATTAAAAGATATTCAAGCAGTTTTAAAAACAGTCGAATACCCAAGATTAAGATTTGGAGTGGGCAACGATTTTCATCCAGGACAACAAGCAGATTATGTGTTAAGTGAATGGGATAAACCAGAAAAACCACAATTGCAAGAGCGAATAGAAGTGTGCGCCGAATTCATAAAAAGTTTCACCACCATAGGAATTGGAATGACAATGACCAATTGGAATAATAAATGATATCCAAGTAGAAACATTGCATTGCAATGTCAATTGGAATTGCAATGGTAATTTCAATTACAATGTAAATCGGAATGACAATTACAAATCACAAAACAACAGTAATCAAATTTTAAAATAAAAATGGGGAAAATTTTAGCAATTGATTTTGGGTTGAAAAGAACGGGGATTGCCATTACGGATGAGAATAAAATCATTGCCAGCGGATTAACCACCGTTGATTCAAAAGAATTGATGAATTTTTTAATTCAACTCTGCACGAAGGAAATAATTGAGACAATTGTTTTGGGAGAACCTAAACGGTTGAACAATGAGCCAAGTCATATTACTTCAAATGTTCATTTGCTAAAAGAAGCGTTAGAAAAGCAATTTCCGCTGATTCCAATCGTGCTAATAGATGAACGTTTTACCTCAAAAATGGCATTTCAGTCGATGATTGACAATGGAATGAGTAAAAAACAACGAAAAAATAAAGGTTTGATTGATGAGATTAGTGCCACCATCATTTTACAATCCTACATGCAGACACTTTGATGTTTAATATAAAACGATCAATGCCAAAAGTTGGGGCTAATATTAAAACATCACCAAAATGATTAACTTATTAATTTATTTTCGAAGTGAAATTGAAAAGGTCTTTCCACAGAATTAGTTGTAAATTTTTCGTAATCGCGTTTCTCTTCATCAAGGAAAAGTGAGAGTAGAAACGGAATCTCTCAATGAACAAACGATAAAACCCAGCAACTAGTAGAAACCGAATCCTCCAACGAGCACTTGACAATAATCAATATCTAGTAGAAACCGAATCCCTCTAACTAAGTAAATTTCGAAGTGAAATTGAAATGGTCTTTCCACAGAATTAGCTGTAAATTTTCCGTAATCGCGTTTCGCTTTTTCTGCGAAAAGGAGCGTGAAGGAAAGAATTTACGTGCGGTTTTACGAAATGCAATGGAGTAAAAAATTCCTTGGAAAGATCCTTGATTTTTGCTTACTTCCGGCACTACCGTTCCTTTCACTACCGTTCGGTCTTCACAAATTGTATTTGTTCTTCTTCGAAAATTACATTTTCTCTTCATCAAGAAAAAGTAAGAAGATGAAAACAGAAGTAGATTTGAGGGTTAGATGAGAGTAGTAGATTTGAAATATATTATTTTAGCTCCACAGAAATATGCTCTGATCCTATAAAAATCCCTAACAAACTATCATCTCTTTCAGAGGAAATACTTAATTTTGCATCATAAATAGTAAATAATGATTTTACCAATAGTAGCATACGGAGATCCAGTTTTGAAAAAACATGCTGGTGCAATTACCAATGAATATCCAGAATTAAAGGCGTTGATTGCCAATATGTTCGAAACCATGTACGAAGCATCTGGAGTTGGGTTAGCAGCCCCTCAAATTGGGCGTGACATACGACTTTTTATAACCGATGGAGCTCCTTTTGCGGAAGAAGATGAGGACGAGGATGGAAATCCGATTGAGCCAGATCCTCGTGCTGCGGGTATTGAAAATTTTAGACAAGTTTTTATTAACCCAACGATTGTGGAAGAATCTGGGGAAGAATGGTGCTTTAGAGAAGGTTGTCTTTCGATTCCTAAAGTGAGAGAGGATGTCTATCGAAAAGAAAAAATAAGAATTACCTATTACGATGAGAATTGGGAGTTCAAAGATGAATACTATGATGGATATGCTGCAAGGATTATTCAGCATGAGTATGATCATATTGAGGGAATTTTATTTACAGATCTACTTTCTTCTATTAAAAAGAAATTAATTTCGAATAAACTACAGAAGATTTCAAAAGGGGAAGTGAAAGTGGATTATCGAATGAAATTTCCAGCGATAAAAAAAGGGAGAAGATAAATTAAAAACTATACAGGAGATGAAAAAAAACATACTGCGATTGTTATTTGTTTTTCCGCTATTGTTTGCTTGTGGAAATGCAACTAATTCAGAGAAAAAGACAGCTATTGACACGTTGAAAGAAAAAATCACCGCAAAAGAAAATTCGTTCGCTACATTGCAAGATGCAAAGAAAGAAATTTCGACAATTGAGCGTAATGAATTGATTGATATGTTGTTGGATTTTTACACGAGATACCCTAAAGATGCCTATGCGCCGGTTTGTTTAGATAAAGTGCACATGGTGTATTCTGCCATGGGATTATACAATCGTTCTAGCGAATATGCAGATATCTTATTGGAAAAATATCCGAAATATGTGAATAGAGCAATGATTTTATCGAGTCAGGCATCTAATTATGACATTTTTATTCAACCAAGAGACACAAATAAAATAAAATATTACAATACCTTGCTTTTGAAAGAAAATCCAAAGATGGATAAAGAGATGAAAGCAGACATTGAAATGAAATTAAAACATTTGGATCTCAATTTAGAAGAATATTTACATTTTGTGATGAAACAGTCATCAGGGAAGTAAATCCTGTTACGGATCTGTTAAAATATAGTCAATACAAATATTTTTTATTACTTTTGATACTGAGTTTAATAGGATAATAAAATCAACGAAAAATGAAAACACTTTTTTTAAGTTTATTGGTAGTATTTGGCGCTTCAAATGCTATTTTTGGTCAAGTTGCTATTTCAGATAATGGCGCGAAGATTTCTTTTACTAAAGAAGTACACGATTATGGTACTATTAAAAATGGGGCAGATCGTTTTTGTACTTTTGAGTTTAAAAACACTGGAAATGCACCGTTGATTATTTCAAATGCCAAAGGTTCTTGTGGTTGTACAGTTCCAACATGGCCGAAAGAGCCAATTGCTCCAGGAGAAAAAGGAACAATCAAAGTGGAATATGATACAAAAAGAGCAGGTGCTATTAATAAAAGTGTGACAATTTCTTCCAATGCTGTGAATGCACCAGAACAAATTATTCGCATCAAAGGAAATGTTTTACCAGCGCCAGAAGATGGAACTCCTGTTAATAATGCAGGTCCATCTAACTAATAAGAATTTAAAAAAGGTAAAAAAATGAGAATACTTTTTACCTTGATAGTATGTATAAATACCGCCCTTGGGTTTTCCCAGGAGGCGGTATTTTCTTTGAACGAATCTACCTTTAAGTTTCCTAAAACAAATGAAGGAGCTGTTTTAGAGCATACTTTTGCGTTTACAAACACTGGAAATATTCCTTTAATTATTAGTTCATTTTCAGTCGCTTGTACGTGCACGAAAGTTGAGTTTTCGAAAGCGCCAGTTTCACCAGGTAAAACAGGAACGGTAAAAATAACATTTGATACGAATGGTAAATATTATCTGCAAGACAGAGAAATTCTGCTAACGGTCAATACAAAAAAGAAAATTCAGAAATTACGGTTTAAAGTTTTTGTCATTCCAAAAGGGGAGTAGGGGAGTCCTACTTTTCATGGGGACACATTAGGCGAAAGAGTTTAGTGAAAAGAACGTAAAAAAACAGATCAAAATTTTATCTTTGTCAGATGATTTTAGAAAACACAAGTCTAAAACCCTATAATACGTTTGGAATCGATGTAAAAGCTTCTTATTTAGGACGCTTTTCATCCGTAGGGGAATTGCAAGAAGCATTAGAACAGATGTCTAACCAAGAATTATTGGTTTTAGGAGGGGGAAGCAATGTGCTTTTTGTGAGAGAACGTTTTGACGGCTGTGTGCTTTTGAACGAAATCAAGGGATTTGATGTTGTGGAAGAAACAAATGATTGGGTCATTGTTCGATCAGGGGCGGGAGAAATATGGCATGAATTTGTTTTGAAATGTATCGAGCATGGCTTTTGCGGCATTGAGAATCTATCCTTAATTCCAGGTAGTGTTGGAGCGAGTCCTATGCAGAATATCGGTGCGTATGGAGTTGAAATTAAAGATGTTTTTGAAAAATTAGAAGCATATCACATTGAATCGGGCGAAGTGCAAACATTTTCAAAGGAGGAATGTGAATTTGGTTATCGAGAAAGTGTTTTTAAGCGAAAATTAAAAGGTCAATATATTATCACCTCTGTTTGTTTTAGACTAGCAAAAAATAGCGCTGTAAACACCTCCTATGGTGTCATTGCTGCTGAGTTGGAAAAAGAAGGAATTGTAAACCCAACGATGAAAGATGTCAGTAATGCAGTAATTGCGATTCGAAAAAGTAAATTACCAGATCCAAAGGAAATTGGCAATGCGGGAAGCTTTTTTAAAAACCCTGTGGTAGACATTTCTTTGCTAGAAAAGATCTTGACACAATATCCAACAGCGCCAAATTATCCAGCAACAGAAGGATCTGTTAAATTAGCAGCTGGTTGGCTCATTGAACAAACCGGCTGGAAAGGAAAAACCCATGGCCACTATGGTGTTCACACATTACAAGCACTTGTCCTCGTTAATTATCAGGGCGCTACAGGCCAGGAAATCTTTGACCTTTCGACCTCTATTATCGCCGATGTCAAAGAGAAATTTGGAGTTGAACTTGAACGAGAAGTCAATATTATTGCGTAGTTAAGAAGGAGTCAAGCAGGATTTGGGATTATTTTATTTTGAGGTGCTGGTATTAAATTACTATTGAAATCCTATATGGATAAAAAAGTAATTCTGTGTGTTTTTTTTATTGTATCATTTCCATTTTATTCCAATTATCTTTTGACTAATTTTATTTCATAATTATCAAGATTTATTTGACTATTACTAAACATTGTGAGGATTGAATTGGAATGTGGCTTCAGCCCATTCAAATATAATATTCCCATACAAATCGGCTTTAGCCAAAACCTATAAATACTGATTTAAAACTAGAGAATGCTATTCTTAAAATAAAATGATAGTAACTATTATTTTGGCTAAAGCCGATTCATTTGATTTTTTTATTACCTCCAGCTAAAGCTGGAGGCATTTTAAATGAATGGCTATTAATTAACATTT
>CANFRV010000048.1 GCA_947449575.1 Flavobacteriales bacterium | reverse complement strand
TCAGCGATTAAACAAGTTAGAAAGAACCCAAATCAATTCAGAAATGAAGTTTGAAGAAATATTTAAAGCGTTAGAAAAGAAAGAAAGCCAGCCCGAAAAAGGAATATTCTTCGAAGGGGAAATTTTTGATGCATATATATTTATTTCAAATCTCATTCGTAAAGCAGAAAAATCAATCATTCTCATAGATAATTACATAGATGATAGTGTTTTAACATTATTCAGTAAAAGAAAAAAGGGAGTTCATATTCAATTATACACCAAAGATATTCCCAAACAACTTCAATTAGACATTGTCAAATTCAATCAGCAATATCCGACATTGGAAGCTAAAATTCTTAAAAATTCGCACGATCGATTTCTTATTATTGACGAAACTGAATTGTATCACATTGGGGCTTCATTAAAAGATGTAGGCAAAAAATGGTTTGCCTTTTCAAAGATGGATTCCGAGAGTTTGAAAATTTTATCAAAATTACCTTGAAACCTCAGTACTGAGGTTTGAAAGTAAAATACTCTGCATTTCTTAAATAAGGTTCTGAAACTTTTATTCTTCGATTACAATTGTATACGAAGCGTTATATTTTGAGTGGGCTCCCAATTTAATTATTCCTTCTTTCGTTTCGAAATTTTGATCTGTATCCCACGCGTCAGAAATCCCCAACCAAGGCTCAATGCAAACAAACTTCCCTCCTGGTTTGGCCCAAATACCTAAATACGGAAAGTCTGAATAATGAACTATCACAGATTCTTTCGATAATTTGCTTCTCAAACTTACTTTCCTTGATTGATGAGTTTTGATTATTAAGGCGTCATGATCGAATAAATTTGTTTTTAAAGGTATTATATTGCTTTTTTCTAGAAGTCTTGTAGAATCATTTCCTATTAGCCCGCTGGAAAGAACCTCCCACTTGTTAACAGTCTCATTCTTTTCAAATTCTAAATAATAATCTTCGTAGGCTTCACTTTCATTAATCGGACATTTAAAAGCAGGATGACCTCCTAGTGAAAAATACATCGATTCATCGGCATCATGATTGCAAACTTCATGTTCCACAAGAATTGAATTGCCTGACAAACTAAAGCGAATGAGGAACTCAAATTTAAATGGGTAGCAAAGCAAACTAACCTCATCATATTTCAAAGAATATTCTACACATTGCTCAGAAACCTTATTAAGCCGCAAATTCTTGTTATTTCGAATAAATCCATGCTTAGGAACAGAATATTCCTTTTCTTTGAATAAAAAAATCCCCTCTTTTAAAGATCCTATAATCGGAAAAAGGACCGGTGCAAAACTACCCCAAATGGAAGGATCTCCATTCCACATAAATTCTTTACCGCTTGCAACCGAACGAATACTGCATATTTCAGCTCCAATGGAACGAATGCTAACTTCTAACTTCGAATTTTGAATCGTTTGCAAGAACCTTTATTTTCTAGAATTTATTGTAGTTTTTGGATATAAAACATCCTCAATTGAACTTTTTGAAACAAAATGATAATTTATTTTTGCTGTTTCAAACACTTTTTTAGCCCACGATAAATTATCTGGAGAACTTGCTAATGTTTTATAGATTGGGATTAAATATTTCCTCCTTCCGACTTTCTTTAGAAATTTTTCCATATCTGGCCGAATATCACGGTAATTACTATTAATACCTAAAACGAACCATTCGGTCATGATTTCAGCATTTCCACATCCTTTAAAATTTAACTCTTTATCTAAATTCTGTAGCATTGTTGGACTCATTTTTGAAGGAAGTCTTCTAATAAATGCTAACCATTCTTGCGTTACGTATTTAGCTCTCGTGATTTTGTCTTTTTTTCTTTTTACTTTGAATATATCTTTTCCTTGTGCAAAATCATCCGCCAATTTTTGAATTACTCTGAAGCGAGGGGAATCAATTTTATAGCAATTTGCAGGAATTCCTGATTTATAAAGCCACTCTTTTGTATTGAACGTGATATTGTTCGGTTTTAATAATTGAGAATTTAGATACGCTTCAAAAGCTTCTGTGGTAATTGTACGAAATGAATATTTTTTGAAATACGAATTCATGAACTTATCAAAAAGTTCTCTTCCCACTTGTTGCTCCAACGTTTTCAAGAAAAATGCTCCTTTCACGTATGCAATCGTAGTCATACCATCATCTGGATTTCTACCTTTTAGTGCTAATTTCAAATGTGAATCTTCTGGGAATTCTCCTTTATCAATTTCTGAAATTTCAGTTTCTAATTCCTGGTATTCTATCAAAGCTAAAATATCTGAAACCTCCTTTCCATAAATCTCTTCCATTATTCGGCCCTCAAAATATACTGTGAAGCCCTCGTTTAACCAGAAATCATCCCAAGTAGCATTTGTTACCAGATTGCCAGACCATGAATGTGCCAATTCGTGTGCAACAACAGACACCAAACTTCTATCGCCCGCCAATAAAGTTGGGCTAGCAAATGTTAAGCGAGGATTTTCCATACCTCCAAATGGAAAAGAATATGGCAGTACGATTAAATCATATTGCTCCCATTGATATTTTCCATAAATTTTCTCCGCCGCATTTATTAATTTTGGAAGATCTACAAACTCAGAAGCACAAGCACCGATTAAAGAAGGTTCAGAATACACTCCACAATTCTTCCCTAATTTCTTGTACCTCAAGTCACCCACAGCCAAAGCTATTAAATAGCATGGAATTGGTTGCTTCATTTCAAAATGGTACAATCCCGTTTTATTTTTCGTTTTTGGATTTTCTGCACTCATCAAAGCCATTAAATCAACTGGAACTTTAACATCTGCAGAATACGTAATTCGATTGGAAGGCACATCTTGAATTGGAATCCAGGAACGAGTTAAAATGGCCTCTCCTTGCGTGTACATGTAGGGTAATTTTTTTCCTGCGGTTAATTCAGGTGACAACCAATCCAAGGCTTCTGTTTTTTCGGTTGTTTGATAATAGATATTTATAAATTGTGTTTGTGATGTAATTTTGACACATAAAGGTTGACCAAGCATTTCATTATTAGTGCCAATAATAAAATCAGCCTCTTTTTCGTGTGCTTTATCCTTGCCTATTGTAACTTTTCTGATTGCTAATCCTTTGATATCAAAAATGGCTGTATCCGCACCGAAATTAATCATCTCGTGACGAGCTACGCCATATATTGTCTTATTTTCAAAATTAACATCCAGTTCTAAATATAAATGTTTGGTTCTTATTTTATCAATATTAGCATAACTATGCCCATCTTTTATCAACGTGGTGTCTATGTGACTAACTATGACATTATCATCCTTACTCACTGATTCACAGCTTGTAATAAAGATAGAAATAACGACTGAAATACATAGTATTAAACAGAATTTCATTTTTTATTTTATAATTTTAAGCACTTAATAAACGTGATTAAGTGCGACAATATTAACAAAAAAGGATTGAAAACAAGTACATTTTTGTCAATGCGATGATTTTTTATGATCTGACAAGTATCTTATTACTTCAGCTGCACCCATCAAACCAAAAAGTGCAGGCATGTAACTCATTGTGCCATAGAATGATTTTTTATAATTTAACCCATCTGTCAATTTCATAGAAGATTTAATTTGTAACTCTGAAGAAAAAACAGCTCGAACAGCATCATAGTGTATTTTCTCTTTTTTTAATCGCTTTTTCAGATGACTCGCTAATTTACAATTATAGGTTTTGTCCAAGCGGGTTACCATCACCCTTTTAGGGTCCATTTTACCACCAGCACCAAGGTGCGATATCACTTTAATTTTCAGTCGAATACATGCAACTAACCATTCTAATTTTGGCGTTACAGAATCTATACAATCCATTACATAATCTGGTTTATAGGTTTCTAATAATTGCCATACTCTTTCAGGTAAAACGAATTCTTCGATAACATTTAGCTTCACATCGGGATTAATATCTCTAATTCTCTCCCCTAAAACAACGGCTTTGTTTCTACCAACAGTTGAATCCAACGCTGTAAGTTGTCTATTTTTATTGGTGGAATCAAAGGCATCTCCATCAATTATCGTAATAGTACCAACTCCAGATCGAGCAATAAATTCACCCGCAAAGGAACCAATACCTCCAAGACCAACGATTAAGACATGAGAATTAATCAACGTCTCAATTTTCTTTTCTCCTACTAATAATTCTGTTCGCTCAAGCCACTTTGCCATTTTTTAAATGTTCTTTTAAAATTTTGTTCGATTATTTTTCCTAATTGTAGCAAAGATATTTTTTTTATCTCAGAAACCTTTTGATAGATTGCTAAAATATCTATTTTCGCTTCGTCTGTTTCAAGGAGCAATTTATGATCGGGTATTCTTTTTATAGATTCTTGCAACAAAACATTTGTTAAAACCGCAGAACCAATACTAATCATCATGTTGGTTTTAAGGACCTCTTCCAAAATTCCTACTTTTGTGAAACCATGAAAAACCCATACTTGTTGTGGCTTTCTCTGCTTATAAAAGTTAGAAAGTTCATTCCAAGCTCTAACACAATGAATGATCACGGGTAATTGCAGGCGTTCAGAAATTTCTATTTGTTTCGAAAAAACAACTATTTGAATACTCAAATCAGGACCTTTTAGCTTGTCTAAACCAATTTCCCCGATGGCTAGACATTTTATGTTGGTAATTTTTTCTTCGAAAGTTAAAAAGTTTTCCTCACGTAAACTTGCTTGCCATGGATGAATACCGTACGAAAAAAAATAAGTCCCCAACCCCCTATTATCATCTGATTCATTGACAATTGTCATAAATTTACTAGAAACCGAATGGGAATGGCAATTGAAAAACATTCACTAAAAAATATAAAATTTAAACTGTTTTGTTCATAACGTGAAGTTAGCTAAATTAATTTAAGGTTGATTTTAAAAATTAATTTTCTATTTTCACACCTTATAAATAATTTTTTTGATAAAAAATATGGCCGATATTATTGATAACGAACAACAAAATAATGACATGTTTAAGTCGACCGTTTTAGGTCATCCACAAGGACTTTTCATTTTATTTTTCACTGAAATGTGGGAACGTTTTTCGTATTATGGGATGCGCGCACTCTTAGTCTTATTTTTAATGAGCGCTGTTGGTGCAGGTGGGTGGAACTGGACTAGTGGTCAAGCTCTTGCTCTTTATGGAACCTACACTTCAATGGTTTATTTAACACCCATTTTAGGTGGTTTTTTGGCAGATAAATATATTGGATACAGAAAAGCAGTTATTATTGGTGCGGTTATCATGACTTTGGGACATATTTCGATGGCTCTCGAATCTAACCATATGTTCTTGTACATTGGCATAGGTTTATTAATAATTGGCAATGGCTTTTTTAAGCCAAATATCACCTCTATTATCTCTAATATGTACGAGGGGACTCCAGAGAAAAAAGATGGTGCTTACACCATATTTTATATGGGAGTAAATGCAGGGTCTTTCCTTGGGATTATGCTTTGTGGCTACTTAGGAGAAACATTAGGGTGGGCTTATGGTTTTGGATTAGCAGGGGTATTTATGTTATTAGGAATGCTTCAATTCTATTTTTCACAAAAAATATTTGGAGATATTGGTATTAAACCTAAATTAAATACAGAAAGTTCACAAAGAGTAGAAAAATTAGAGTTTGAAGGGGATCGATTAAATCCATTTACGGCATTTGATAAATTACTTATCTATATATCCTCAAGTGCTGGATTAATTTGGATTATAAATGACCCTCTAAGTAAAATAGCCAACATTAATGTCTTAAAATTTGGAAATTATGACACCTCAAATACTGTCATTATTGGAGCTGTATTATTATTTTTAAGTTTGCTGATTTTAAGAATTATTCGCTATCCTAAAATCACTAAAGACAGAATGATTGCCATTGTAATTTTTGCAGTTTTCACCATTCTTTTTTGGGCATGTTTTGAGCAAGCAGGGGGCTCAATGACAATTTTTGCGAAAGATTTTACAAGCAGAATTCTCACAGGATCGGCAGCTACTACGTATACGATTGTCAACATAATAATTACCGTCGTTCCTATTGCTATCATCACTTGGGTATTGTTTTTATTATTCAAAAAAACATTTAAAAACTATCTGTTTTCCAGTTTAATTTTAGGGTCTAGTTTTCTTATTATATGGGTGATTGTTGGCTGGATGATCAATAGAGATCTTCATTCTAAAGCTTATATTGTAGAATATTCTCAAGTCGAAACACAAAGTATAGATAAAAAATCCGGAAAAAAAGAAACTATATCAACCATTATAAACGAGGATACGGAGATAAAAAAAGGGGCTCTAATAACAAAATCTACCACAACGATAAGGCAACCTTTAGATTTTAAAGTTGGCTCATCATTATTGTTAATCGATACCGACAAGGAAGGTTCTCTGAATTATTTGCCATCTGAAAAAGCAGTTAAAATAGACAAAGATAGAATTGTAAGAGCTAAAGTTATCGAAGTAAAAGATAAAGAAGTCGAAATTCCTGCGTCATGGTTTGGGATTTTAAATTCATTATTCATTATATTATTTGCTCCCTTATTTTCTAAATGGTGGGAAAGTAAATCTAACCCCAGTGCTGCAACTAAATATGGGCTTGGTTTAATTTTATTAGGTCTTGGTTTTGGAACTTTAGCTTTAGGTTCTATGAGTATTACTTCCTCTGCAGCATCCGTTAGTATTATCTGGCTTGTAATAGCTTATCTTTTTCATACATTGGGAGAACTTTGCATCTCTCCCGTTGCATTATCATATATCAGTAAATTAGTTCCAGGAAGAATGATTGCATTAATGTTCGGAATTTGGTACATAGCAATTGCTATAGGTAATAAATCGGCGGGAAAAATGGGAGAACAAATAGAAACAATTCAGAAGGAACATTCTATGAGTTACTTCTTTATGATCTTTACCTTGATTCCAATAGGTATTGGTTTGATTGGAATATTTTTGAACCCAATCATTAAGCGATTAATGCATGGTGTCAAATAAATAACTAATATTGTTGAGCACAATAAATCAAAAATTTTAATTTTAGAAAAAAGACAAAGATGGAAGTTAAGCAAGAATACACTTTAGAGAGCATTCAAAATTTTGAAGGTAAATACCCAAAACAATTGTGGTATTTATTCTTTTCAGAAATGTGGGAGCGATTTTGTTTCTATGGAATGAGAGGTATGTTGACCTATTTTATGGTTACTCAATTAATGATGTCTGAAACAATTGCAAACTTACAATATGGTGCCACTCAGGCATTTGTTTATGCTTTCACATTTGTTGGTGGACTTTTCGCTGATAAACTTCTTGGGTTTAGACGGTCTTTATTTTGGGGGGGAATCTTAATGATTACAGGAAGTTGCATTTTAGCTATTGATCCCAAGGAGTTTTTCTTTTTAGGTATAAGTTTTACAATTATTGGAACTGGATTCTTTAAACCAAATATCTCAACGATGGTTGGTTCTTTGTACAAAACAAATGATCCTCGTAGAGATGCTGGTTTCTCATTATTTTATTCTGGGATTAATATTGGAGCACTATTTGGTGGTTATGCGTGTATTTATCTTGGGAAAAATCATTCTTGGAATTTAGCTTTTGGACTTGCTGCTATCGTTATGACCATAAGTTTGATAACTTTTATTTTCACTCAAAAGAAAATGGGGCCTATCGGATTAATGCCTAAAACGAAGGATAAAGAAGGAAATGAAGTTGAACAAAAGAAATCCAACCAATATATGGTATATATCGGTTCTTTACTTGTAATTCCTATTATCATGCTTTTGGTTTCAAAAACTGAATATTCTGCCTATTTTATGTATATAATAGGACCTTTAACGCTAATATATTTATTCTATGAAATGTCAAAATGTACGGCGCAAGAAAGAAAAAAATTATACGCAGCGCTTTTGTTTATTATCTTTTCAATCATATTCTGGGCATTTTTTGAACAAAGTGGAGGCTCATTAAGCCTTTTCGCAGCAAACAATTTGGATAGTAGTTTACTTGGAGTGACCGTTGATGCTAATGGGGTAAACAACGCCGCAAACTCTTTATTTGTTATTGTTTTCGCGCCAATTTTAGGTATTATTTGGCTGGCCATGTCTAAGAAAAAAATAGAACCTAACACTATTATAAAGTTTGGTTTTGGCTTCTTATTTTTATCCCTCGCTTTTTATATTTTTTACGCAACAAAATTATTCTCTGATGCAAACGGAGTCACGTCATTAGATGTATTTACTTTAGCCTATTTTGTTATGACTTTCGGTGAACTCTGCCTCTCGCCAATTGGATTATCTATTATGACTAAATTGTCTACAAAAAATTTACAAGGAGTGATGATGGGAATGTGGTTTTTAGCGAGCGCATACGGACAATATGTTGCAGGTGTTTTAGGTGCTGGTATGGCTAAAGCGAATGAAACTGCTACAAAAATGGAAAAACTAACTACGTACACTGATGGATATTTAAAATTGGCTATTTATGCCTTAATAGCCGGAATAATTGTCATTTTAATTTCTCCTTTGATGAGGAAATTAATGGGAGAAGTTAAATAATTCCTTACTTTTTGAAATAAAAAACAGCACTTCGGTGCTGTTTTTTATTTAATTCAAAACTCTATAACATGAAACAAAGAAAGCATCCAAAAGCACTACCCTTTTTATTTTTCTCGGAAATGTGGGAAAGATTTGGTTATTATCTAATGATCGGGATTTTTACTTTGTATCTGAAAGACACCGTTGACAATGGTGGTTTTGGATTAAATGAGAAGGAAGCATCCGATTTATATGGGACATTCATTGCTTTTGTGTTTTTAACTCCATTTATTGGTGGATTGTTAGCTGACAGAGTATTGGGCTATCGAAAATCGATCACGATTGGTGGTATCATGATGGGGATAGGATATTGTCTTATGTCTGTTCACAGCTTAGAAATGCTCTATTTATCAATGCTTTTAGTTATTTTAGGAAATGGTTTATTCAAACCTAATATTTCAACACTTTTAGGTAATTTATACAACAATCCAGAATATAAGTCAAAGAAAGATGCCGGTTACAATATTTTCTATATGGGAATCAATATTGGTGCTTTTGTTTGTAATTTTTTCGCTGCTGCTTTATACAATACAATTGGATGGGGTGCCGCATTTATCGCTGCTGGAATCGGAATGTTTATCGGAATCATCATATTTTGGACCGGAACAAAACATTTTAAACATGTGGATGTAATTAAACCCACACAAGAAGGTGATATGCCTTTGATTAAAATATTTGGACTGATTCTTTTACCTTCTATCGTTTTTGGATTAGTGGGTTATTATTATAACGGCATCACGGATGCTATCACCAATCCAAAAGGTAATTTGGTTGGCTCTGACTCTACTGATGCGTTTTTGTTTGGATGTATTCCTATCATCTTTTTCTATGGCCGATTATTATACAAATCACCGAAAGAAGAGAAAAGACCAATTGCAGCTATGTTAGCCATTTTCTCGGTCGTAATTGCTTTTTGGGCAGTTTTCAAGCAAAATGGATCTACTTTAAACACGTGGGCGGACCGTTATACAGATCGAGAAATCCCAAAGTCTATGACACCGGTAATGGGGAGTTTATGTTTAATTGACACCATGAAATATGTAAAAGACACTTTACCAATTTCAGACAATCAATTTAGAATTGCGGATAAAAAACAAACTGCCATAACCTACCCTTCTTATTTTAAGAATGTAAAAAAAGCAGATTTACCAAAAGACGGTGACAAATTACTTTTAGCAAACACTAATTTATTTCAATCTGTCAATCCTTTCTGGGTGATTGCGCTGACCCCTCTCGTATTAGCTTTCTTCGCTTTCTTGCGACGTAAAGGGCGTGAACCATCTACTCCTACGAAAATTGCTTTTGGATTGCTAATTTCGGGGCTTTCATGCTTAGTGATGTATGGAGCGGTTTATGCTTGTGAAAATGGAGCAGTTAAATCTTCCGCATGGTGGTTCGTTTCTTCGTATGCAGTAATTACGATCGGCGAACTATTTCTGAGTCCTATGGGATTATCCATGGTATCGAAATTAAGTCCTCCGAGATTAACAGCATTAATGATGGGTGGATGGTTTTTAGCTACTTCAATTGGAAATAAATTATCTGGAGTTCTCAGCAGTTTGTGGGATGGATATGACCATAAAGCCAATTTTTTCTTAGTGAATTCATGCTTATTAGGTGCCGCTTCTTTGATGTTATTTTTCATGCTGAGATGGTTAAATGGAATATTCAAAGAGCACACTGAAAAAGAATCAGCAGATGATTTGAAGATTTAATAAGAATCCGTTCAAAAATAAACTTTCGTTTCTATCAAGAATTAAAACCAAATTTTATTCAAATTTTACCATTTATCAAAAAAAAATACGTTTGATTAGAATTAAAAACTTAATTTCGAAATAATTATTAAACGTTGTAACTTTTAAAAGTCTAATCTGTCTTAAAAATAAAAAAAAACGAATCATGACAAAAAAAATCATCATTGCAATTACAGCTGTATTTTTTACATTTTCAACATATGCACAAACAGCAAATCAAATTGTTACTAAACACATTGAAGCAACTGGAGGTGCCGAAAACTGGAGTAAAGTAAAATCTTTAAGACAAGAATGCTCTATGACAATGCAGGGTGCAGAAATAAAACTGATCACTACTCAAGTTAACAAAAAAGCTTTTCGAATGGATATCGCTGTTATGGGAATGAACGGTTACCAAATAATGACAAACACAGAAGGATGGTCATTTATGCCATTTCAAGGTCAAACCAAACCTGAACCAATGACGGCCGACGATGTAAAAATGGGACAAGATCAATTAGAAATACAAAATGATTTTATTACCTATGCAGAAATGGGTAAAAAATTAGAAGATCTGGGTACGGAAGAAATCGATGGTACTGAATGTTTTAAATTAAAATTAACAGATAAAGAAGGAATTGAAACTACCTACTTCATTGATCAAAGTACTAGTCTTTTAGTCAAAGAATCATCTAAAATAACTGCTAATGGGCAAGAAATGGAAAATTCGGTAACGTATAGCAACTATGAAAAAACACCTGAAGGTGTCTATTTTCCAAAAACCATTGTGACAGCACAAGGAGCAATGGAAGTAACTAAAATAGAGGTTAATCCTTTAATTGATGAAACGATATTTACGATAAATAAATAATTATTCAAACTTTCAAAGTCTGATTCAATATCAGACTTTTTTTATGTAATTTATTCTGCACTAATGAAAAATACTATACTTTTAATTTCAGTAATTTATAGCGCAATCTGCTTTTCTCAATCTCCTGTCAACTCTTCTATGTTTGGTACAATGGAAGCAAGAAATTTGGGTCCAGGAACCATGAGTGGAAGAATTACTGCCATAGAAGGAGTAAATAATGATGAAGGAAAGACAATCTATGTTGGAACAGCTGGAGGTGGTGTTTGGAAATCCAAAAGTGCAGGTGCAAACTACTCTCCTATTTTCGACAAATATTGTCAATCAATTGGAGCTATTGCCATCAATCAGAAAAAACCTACAACAGTGTATGTGGGGACAGGTGAAAGTAATATGCGTAATTCAGTTTCAATTGGAAATGGTATTTACAAAACAACTGATGGTGGTGACAATTGGAAGAAAATAGGTTTAGATAGCACAGAACATATCTCAAGAATAGTAATTAATCCTGAAAATCCTGAAGTAATATATGCTGCTGTTCCTGGTGCTTTGTGGAGTAATAGTGTACACCGAGGGTTATATAAATCAAGTAATGGAGGAGAAACTTGGGATAAAATATTATATGTAGATAATCAAACTGGTTGTGCAGAAATTTTAATGGACCCTAAAAATCCAGAGGTACTTTATGCTTCCATGTGGCAATTTCGTAGGCAACCATTCAGCTTCAATTCTGGCGGAAAAGGAAGTGGTTTTTACAAAAGTATAGACGGTGGAAAAACTTGGAAAGAGCTATCTAAAGGTTTACCTGCCAAACCATTTGGACGAATAGCAATGACACTTGCTCCGAGTGAACCTAATAAATTATTAGCAATCGTAGAAAGCAAAACGACTGGATTATACATTTCAGAGGATGGAGGTGAAACCTGGAAAAGTCAAAGTGCTACGTTGAATGTTTGTGCTCGACCTTTTTATTTTAGTACGATTGTTTTTGATCCAAAAGATGCAAAAAGAGTGTATCGTCCAGCGTTTAATTTTGCCTATAGCAATGACGGTGGATATTCTTTTACAGATGCAAGCTCTGACGGTGGTTGGGTGCACAGTGATATGCATGCGCTTTGGATAAATCCTACCAATACAAATGTTATGTATGTTGGGACAGATGGTGGAATTTATACGAGTATTGATAAAGGTATTACATGGCAATTTAATCAGAGTCTGCCTGTTGGACAGTTTTATCATGTGGATATTGATAACCAAGAGCCTTACAATGTCTATGGAGGTTTACAGGATAATGGAAGTTGGATGGCCCCAAGTTCTGCGCCAGGTGGAGTCAATAATGCACATTGGAACAATGTAGGTGGTGGTGATGGATTCTGGACTACACCCGATGCGGATGGAAAAGTGGTGTATTCTGAATATCAAGGAGGAAATATGCAACGAACGAATATTTTGACTAAAAAAGCAGAAAGTATTCAACCACAAAAAACAAGCAAAGAAGATAAACTAAGATGGAATTGGAATACACCGATTGTTACAGGAACTAAAAATCCTAAGAACTTGTACGTTGGAGCACAATATATTTACAAATCCATCGATCAAGGTCGAAATTGGAATAGAATTTCAAATGATCTCACTACCAATGATCCCATGAAACTGAAACAAGAAGAAAGTGGAGGTCTAAGTGCAGACAATACATCAGCAGAAAACCATTGTACTATTTTCACCATAGCTGAATCTCCTCTCGATGAAAATATGATTTGGGCCGGAACAGATGATGGTAATCTTCAAGTTACAGCAGATGGAGGATTAACATGGACAAATGTGGCAAATAATGTGACAAAATGTGGAATCGCTAAGCAAGCGTGGGTAAGTAGCATTGAACCCTCAAAATTTGACAAAAATACGGTGTATGCAACTTTTGAAAACCATATGTATGGAGATCATTCTACATATTTAGCAAAAAGTACGGATTTGGGGAAAACGTGGAAAAAATTATCTAGTAAAGAATTTACCAGTTTTGCTCACAAAATAAAAGAAGATCTTATTAATAAAAACTTATTGTTTCTAGGAACCGAAATGGGCTTATTTGCAACGCTAGATGGAGGTGAAACCTGGTTCAAAATGAAAAATAAAATTCCAGAATTTGCGTTGGTTCGTGATTTGAAAATTCATCCTAAAACACATGATTTAGTGGTTGCTACTCATGGTCGAGGAATCTTTATTTTAGATGATATCCGAGCTATTCGTAATTTATCGAAAGATGTTTGGGAGAAAGATGTTTATCTATTTCCTACTCCCGATATTACTTTAAACAACGGTAAATATGGCTATGGTGGTCCAACCGTTTCTGGTGGATGGTCAACGTGGAATCCTGACTTCACCCCTACGATCGATTATTACTTGAAAGAACGATTATCAGCAGGAAAAGCAACTATTGAAATCTATGACGCAAATGGAAAATTAATTCAATCAATGCCCGCTGGAATTAGAAAAGGAATAAACAAAGTGAGCTGGAATTTAAGAAGTATTCCTCCCAAAGTATCTTCTGGTGGAACAAAAATGGATATGGCAGGATTTGTTGCTCCAATGGTTTTACCTGGAACGTACACAATTAAATTAGTATTAAAAGACAAGGAATATCTAGGAAAAGTAAATTGTATCCACGATGAGCAAAATACTGATTACACCCTTTCTGACAGAAAATGGGTGTATGATAATTCGATGAAGTTACTTCAATTATACAATAATGTCTCCACATTAATAGATTCGGTTACATTTTACAAAAACGAAGTAAAAAAAGATTCAATCGCTTTTAATTCGAATAAAAATCTTAAATTATTTCATGCAGATTTAGAGAAAATTAGAGCTGAATTATTGGCTACGAAAAATACGTCCATTTTTGCCGATGAGGAAAGATTAAAAGAAAGAGTGACTGGACTTTACAGTACTTTTTGTTCAATGGAATCAAAGCCAAATTCAACACAATTAGAATCAATCGCTGATTTGGAAAATGAACTTAAAAAACAAGAACTAGCATTCGCAACTTTATTGAAAAAACATAAAAGAATTAAGTGAAATTTTGGTAGTAGGTTTTGGGGGTTAGGTATTGGGTGTTAGGTTTTAGGTTTTAGGTTTTAGGTCAGTATAGGTACTACAGAATGCAATCTCCAACCTTATATGCCCTTATATTCCTTATATGGTTCAAAAGAATGAGTCGAGGTTTTGGGTTTTAGGTATTAGGTCAGCATAAGTAAGACAGAATTCAATCTCCACCCTTATATGCCCTTATATTCCTTATATGGTTCAAAAGAATGAGTCG
>CANFRV010000047.1 GCA_947449575.1 Flavobacteriales bacterium | reverse complement strand
GGTTTAATGGGAAATACCTTTTCCATAAAAGGCACGTCTTCTACTTTGGTAAAATAATCGGCAACATATTCTTTGAGAATACTTGGCGCGAAGGGTCTAAAGCTTTCTCTTCGTTTAATTTTAGCATTTAATAATTCCTTGGCTTTGTTATTCCTTGGATCGGCAATAATGCTGCGCCCACCCAAGGCACGCGGACCAAATTCTGCCCTACCGCTGAACCAACCAACCACCCCTGGCTCAATTAATTTATCTGTAATTTTATCATAAAGTGCAGCATCGTCTAAACGCTGGTATTTAATATTGCGCGATTGCAAGAAGGCTTCAATTTCTTCATTGGTAAATTTACTACCTGTATAGGCATTGTATACTGCTGCGGCGCGGGGCTGCTTTAAAATATGGTTGTAGGCATAAAGGGCGCAGCCCATACTTATACCTGCATCATGACCAGCAGAAGGAATGTATAAATTTTCGAAGGCGGTATTTTCTAATATTTTTCCATTGGCCACAGAGTTTTGGGCGACCCCACCGGCAATGCAAATATTTTTAAGTCCGGTGCGTTTTTGCAAATGGTTGAGTAAATGTAAAACCAATTCTTCACAAACACGTTGCACGCTGGTGGCAATGTCTTTGTGTTTTTGGGTAAGCTCCTCTCCTTCTTTGCGGGCAGGACCAAAAACCTCTTCCATTTTAGGACCATACAAAACAGAGATCAATGGAATATGCGTATCGTAGTCTAATTTAATTTCGTTGGGATTTACAAAGTAGGCAGGATCCCATGAGAAGAGGCCGTCTGCATTAAAATGCAAAATCTCTCTAATTTGGTGTACATAGGTAGGATTGCCATAAGGCGCCAAGCCCATTACTTTGTATTCATCTCCATAATGCGGAAAGCCCAGGTATTGCGTAAAGGCTGTATAAAACAAACCAGCACTTACTGGAAAATCTACTGAATCTAATACCTCTATTTGATTTCCTCTGCCCACTGCAATCATAGTGGTGGTAAAATCTCCAGAGCCATCAATAGAAAGTATGGCCGCTTCTTCAAAAGGACTGGCAAAAAAGGCAGATGCCAAATGAGAACGGTGGTGTTCTACATTGATAATTTTAGATTTGATGCTGGCTTCCGAAACCCCAAAATGGGCCGCAAATTCTGCTTCCAGGCTTTTAATTTTTCCCGAGTTTTTTAACCTGTCAAAAATGAGGGTATTCTTTTTTGCCAAACTTTTTAGCACGTATTTGGCTTTGTTCCAAACTTTGGCTTTGGGATCACGCCCTATACAAATATAATCTACCTCTGCCAAGCTAATGCCTACTTCTTTTAAACAGAATTCAATGGCTTGGCTAGGAAAGCCCGCCCAATGCTTAATGCGCCTAAAGCGCTCTTCTTCTGTGGCGGCAATCATTTTTCCATCTACAAATATAGCAGCCGATGAATCTGCGTGGTATGCGTTAAGTCCGAGGATGATCATTGGGGAGGGTTTTGAGTTTTTGGTTTTAGGTTTTTGGTAATAAACTGAACCTACTAAATAATAATTTGAAACTGCTTTTTATGCACCAAACATTTTTAGGTATTGTTGTTTGATGGCTTCGCGGTCTATGGCGTTTTCGGCGTAGGTTCTAACGCCTGAAACGTAGGTATTATATTCGTCTTGGGACATTGCTGCAAAAACTTCAATGGCTGCAGCAATTGAAACTGGTGTGAGGTCTGCATTGATACCAGCTTTATTAATTTCTAAGTTATTCCATGGGGTATAGTTGCTAGTCAAAATTGGTTTGCCTGAAACCATAGCCTCGAACAGGGCATGACCAAAATTTTCACTTGCGCTTGGTAAGCTATAAACATGGCATTGCGCCAAGGTATCGGAGAGCATATTTGGCGGTAATTCAGATTTGTAATTTACTTTGATATTGGAAGGTAATGATTGTATTTGCAGCAAACATTTTTCCCAATAGTCTTGGTCCTTTATTGGTCCATAGATATCATAAACCAAATTCGTTTTTAACAATTGCAAAGCTTGCAGCACCAACAAGTGGTTTTTCATGGGACTAATTAGGGCAATGCTCAGCATTTTCAAAACCCCTTCCTGCTTTTTCAATGGCGCCAATGCTGGTAATTTGGCGGGGAAGTTTTGGGCAATATGGATTTTGATGGCATCTCCCAAAACTGATTGGGCAAAACCACGCTCCTGCGCATCACTAGCACAAAAGAATATTTTATGGTTTAAACCAATAAATTTAAATAAGGCAATAAATAATTTCTTTTTTCTTGCCTTTGTTTGCAAGGCCCCCGGATGTAGCATACCCCGGAAATGAAGAATGGTTTTTTGCGAGAACAACAAGGCTGGCAAAATAGAATAGGACAAAGAAAATAGGCCATTCACCAAAATAAAATCTGGATTGATATCTTGGATAATGCCTTTTATTTTGAAGGGCAGTATATGCCCATGAGAAGAGTAATAAACCTTAGCTGTTGTAGCCTCAAAATCAACCCAATGGTTGCAAGGTACATTCAATGGGGGTTCGCCTTTGCCATATTCCTTGTTAGAACTTAAAATATAAATTTCCAAAAAAGGAAACATATGCCTTACCAGGTTCGCGCAGGATTGAATGGGCCCACCCGCTTTGTAGGCAGGCAAAAAATGGCTATATATGATTAATAACTTTTTGATGTTAATATGGGTGAAAACGAAAAAAATATTCCGATTAAACGGCACAATATATTTTGAATCATAAGATTTTTTGAAAATATAACAATAACTAAATTTATTGAACTAAAGAGGTGAAGGAAGTAACTTAAATAACTTCCTGTTGCTATTAAAAACTACAATCAATAACAAACAAGTTTTAATTAAATGACCCAGGGCGGTTTGTGTTTCACAATCAGGTCGTATGGGATAGATAAAAGCCAAAAACACAAATAAGATTAGAATAGGGTAATTTTTACTGTTTACTAGAAATTGTTTCATAATAAAACCATAAAGTAAGCCGAACAAAAAAACATATACCAAACCTCCTATACTGCCGAAATCAACATAGGCATCAGTAAATAATCCCAGAGCCATTGAGGTCCCCTCTGCAATGGCATGGCCAGAATACTTATTAAAAATATCCTTATCGCCAGCATTGAGTTTTTCTTTATCAAAAACACGCGGTACAAAGGCAGACCATAAATAATCACTTAATAATGCGCCATTGGTATGAACTTCATTTAAAGGGACATTATTGATAGTGGAGGCCAAAATCCAGCCTTGATTGATGCGTACAATTTGTGGTCCAAGGCTTACTTTGCTAAAAAAGCCACCTCCTGCCTCCACATTAGATTTATTAGTTTCAGAAATCAAAGCCAAATCAACCTCCTGCCCATTGTCCCAGGCAGCTTCCCGAAGCCCCCCTTTTAATGATTGTATAAATGAGGCGAAAACCGCAAAAACAACTATTACAATCATTTTAATTTCAAACCTCGGTTTATACCTATATGCCAAAATAATGCCCAAAATGATTAGCCAGGTTAATAGGTCATGAAACATTAAACCTCCAAAAAAAGAACTAATAATAGTAGCTCCATAAACCATTATTAATGTTAAAGGCTTGGGAGTATCATAACTTGATATTATTATAAATACACCTATATACTTAAATGAGTTAAATAAATAAAAAACAAAATTAAGGGAAGATGGAAATAGCGAACCTAGAAGGGGTGCCATAAAGCCAATGACAATAAAATAATAAGGACTTTTTTTGCGTTGTTGCAGCCATTGAGTTATTTTACCTCTGTCAATTTGAAGCGTATTGTTTTTAATAAACAAACCAAAACCCAATTGTAGAAACAAAAAAAAAGAAATTGCTACACTAAAATATTCTATTTCATCAATTTTCATAGCATAAATACCAGCGAAATCACCAAAACTATTGTAGGTTAAGGCTGGACCCATTAAAAATTGCAATGCATACATCATTAAAAAAAGTGCTTTCAATGGAATGCTGTCATTCATTGAAACTATGAATTGACCCAACCAATAAAAAAAAATGGCCACACCAAGCGCACTACCAGTTGGATAATCTAATAACGCATAAAAAAATAGGAAGGAAATTATTGCTACCCAATAAGAGCTATGTCTAATTTTTTTCAAAATATTTTTTCAGATTCTTTGTAAAAACAATAAAAAATTATATTTTTAATTTATATGTATATCACTCAATTGAACACCAACACATACTTGTCTGTAGTGTCTGTAAATGGTTTATTGGCGAGAGTATCCCTATCAATGATGCTTAAGCGCCTGTAAAATAAAACAAGATATTGCAATTACACAAAGTTTTGCGCATTAGGTCCACTGTGGAACATGCAAGCAAGAATCGATTTGCAGGTAGTTTCATTAATAACATTAAAAAAGAAGTTCCTGCTATACCACAAATGGGTTTAGAAGTTTTTTTAGGATGATAATTTGGATGAAAAATAATTGGATTCAATCCATGGAAAGTTGACACATACAGAAATTAGTTCGCAAAGGGGTATCCACATGTATAAAATAAACATCACTTAAAAAGGTTAAACCGCAAATTGGATAATTTAAGCAGCAATTGTAGTTAATAATACGTGGACTTAGGCAATGGCCATATAATAATTTCACAAAGAACTAAAAACTTGAATAGAAAGGAAACTAAACAAATTGTGTAGTTTCTGAAATTAGCATGAGCGAGGTAAACCCAAAGTCAAATTAATACCAAAAATATCCTTACCTATTAAACCAATTGTTACATTCGGAAAAAACATAAATCAAAGACTAATGAAAAAGCACAAAAATTCAATTGATATTGATAATAACTTGTTTGATGAAATTATTGTAATTAAAGCATTCAAAAAAAGAATAGTTTTGTTTTTGAAACTCATCAATATTAAATTTTCGTATCCAAGCATCTAAATCCTTGAAATCAATATGCTGCAAGTTGACCAAATAGCCATTTAAAGAATTATATAAATCAATAGCGCCTCCACATTTTGTTGATGCAATGAATGGCCTACCTGATGCCAAGGCTTCGTTCAAGGCCAAACCCCAAGTTTCGCCCGGGCCTGTTGAGGGGAGCACAAAAAAAGAAGCCAAGCGATATAAAACCGGCATCATGGATTGATTTTGAAAATCTAGGAATTTAATTCGA
Organism: Flavobacteriales bacterium; assembly: GCA_947449575.1. Classification (GTDB taxonomy): domain Bacteria; phylum Bacteroidota; class Bacteroidia; order Flavobacteriales_D; family Crocinitomicaceae; genus CAIUKX01. Next base: position 9,908 of record CANFRV010000047.1, on the reverse strand, counting down.
TTATCACTGGCCGAAGCCAATTGAAGTGCTTTTTCAAGTTGACCATTACCCACAATTAAAAACTTAAAATTTTCCTCTTTGAAGTGCTTGGCTAATTCCAACAAAAAAAATGGATTCTTTTTAGGTTCTAACTTACCTGCAAATAAAAAAACTGTATCTATTTCCTTAATATCTAATTTTATGCGTAGTTCATTTAACAGTTGTGGGTATTCATCTTTTTCCACTGAAAAATGCTTATTATCTATGGCATGAGGAGCAGAAACCAATTGATTTGGTTTTAAATTATGGGATTGAAAATAATTTTTGTTTAAGGTTCCAACATAAAATGCAGTATCTACATTTTTGTATACCCATTTTAGGAAAACTCGGCGTGCTAATTTCTTAAACGAAAACCCTTTAGGCTCGTCTTGCAAATTAGAGTCACCCCTAAACCATATTGGTAATTTTCCTTTAAAGTAGCGCAAAGCCTTTAGGTGACTATCAAATGCCCAGCCCCAAATCCAAAGGACGTCTGGACTCCATGCCTCAATATCATAAATAATTGAGGGGTTTATTATTCCTTTAAAATGATGAGATCCTGGATTATCAGAAGTATTTTTGAGAAATGTAAAATTGTATCCTTCTAGTAATGGAATATCCCATTCGATAACTTTACCAAAATCAGGATCCAATTTTTGACCTTTCGCGGCTTCACCCCAAGTATAGAAAACCATTAAATCGATCTCTGGTACTTTTGATAATAATGCATAAAATGGTGCATTATATTGGATTGGGTGCGATGAAATAATGGCAATTTTTTTCAACTAGACAATAGATTCAAAAAAACAACAAATCCTTTTAGTCATTTCCTTGTCAGAAAATCGTTCAAACCTATCCATATCTAACTTGACATTTTCAACGTTTATTAATTCAAAAATAGCCTTACTTATTTCCTCTGTAAACCTATCATCCAGACGTTCATTACTAAAAATGAAACGTTGACCATAATCACAATGCCTTAAAATAGTGTTCACTGAACTACTTTCATGAAAAATAGTTAATAAGGGTTTCTCAGCTAAAATATATGGGTAAATTTTGGATGCAGTATAACCTATATCGTCAGAACCAGGCACAAAAAGTAAATCAGCTTTTTTTAATAGCCCTAACGATTCAAAATAAGGAATTCTATCTGTAATTTCAGTTACAATATTTTCCAACCCTAAACCAATAGCTAAAGGCTCTATTGTTTTTTTTCCTTGACCTTTTGGTGCGTAACTTGTACCAATAAACCAAATATGAATTTTTTCAAGGAACTCTTTGGGCAATAGTTTCACAGCTCTAAAAAATGCTGAAACTGCAAAAGCTAGGTCATGACCTCCACGGCCAACGTAGACAATATTTTTCTTTGACTTTTCAAAATTTATACTTGTGTCAGTATTTATCTTTTCTAAAATATAAAAATCATTGCTTACTCCTGAAAACGGTTCAACAATAAACTTAACATTGCTCAATTTATATCTAATTTTGAATGTCTCTATATATTTTTCCGATACACTTATTATACCATTTGACTTTGGAACTGTAAATTTTTCTAATAACTTATCAAGACTATAATTCAGCAAAAACTTCGGCGGCCTTTCCTTTTTGGGTTTATCTATATAGTAATCAGACCTCCATGGATCTTGAATATCAATTACAAATGGAACCTTAAAAATTCTCTTCCAAATAGGTCCTAGTGCCAAAAGATGAAAGGACGTTGTTGAAAAAAACACTAGATCGTACTTTTCCTTTCGTAGGATTGAATTTACTTTGAATAAATAATGAAAAAATGTTCGAAGCGATAAACTACCAACTCCAAAGCATCTTGTTAATTTCAAAGGCAAACTGCCAACATAAGTCTTTCCGAAGTTAATGGGCAGGTCAAATTCAAAAAATGGATCTAGATTTATGTTCTCAATATACTTCAGTTTAACAGTTACAACATGAGCATACCAATTATTGTCTGCGAGATAAGGTAACATCTGGCGCACCCTATGCATATCTGCTGAATTATTTGGCGGGAAATTTGGTGAAATAATGAGTACTCTTTTATTCATCAAACACTCAAAAAAGATATTAATTTTTCACTTTCTCTTTCCCAATTTAATATTGAAGACAACCTGAAAGAATTTAGTCTATATGTATTCAGTAATTTGCGATTTTCAAAGAATTCTTTTATTTGACTTATAGAATTATCAATATCTCCATTTCTATATACTAAACCGACATTATGATTTTCACTCGCAAAATTTTGTTGAGAGGTTGAATTTGAGAAAAGAATTGCATTACCTGCCAGTAAATACATATAAATTTTATTTGTTAAACATAATTCTCTGTTTAATACAGATGGCTCTTCAGATGCGATTCCAATGTGATGGTTTGCTGCAATTTGGACTATTTGTTTTTCACTAACTGGGTTCAAGAAACAAACTTGATTATTATACATTCCATGTATTTGAGCAATAGATTCTAAGTAACTTTTTATATCATAATTGTAATGCCCTAATAAGGTTAATTTAATGTTCTTATTTTGTAATTTACCAATTGATTGAATAATTTGTTCCAAGCCTCGGTTCTTTCCTATAGTTTGCGAGAACCAAAATAATTTTAATTGAGGTTCGTCCAAATGTTGTAATTTTTCAGGCGCATATTCTTTGGTAAAACAATTGTTTATTGTTTCTAATTTTAAATATGGGTATAGCTTCCGATATTCTCCAGTAATCAAAGGACTAGCAGCCCAAGCCCCGCTTAATTTAGGAACATATTTATTTTCAATTAATTCAACTCGCTTCCAATAGAATGAATCTTTTTGGCTTTCTCCTCGATGAAAATCCTCAAAATCAAAATAACGTTTTCCATTATATTTATCAGAGGCATCAACAACTGCTCTAATTGAGCCAAGATTATGTCCAATATAAAAATCAGCTTTGTGTTTTAGTGCTTCTTTTCTTAGCTCTTGACTGAATAAAACTGATGATTTAATGGCCGAATCAAATACATCACCTAAAAATCTGTATAAAACTGTCCAAGATTTCTTACGAAGTCTGAAATAGAGGAAAGAAATATAATTGTCTAACTCACTATTTCCCACTCGAATCCATTTAATATTTTTACTCCTTAAAATTAGTACGCTATCAAATTTATCGGCCCAATTTGAAATCGGACAATAAACAACAGTTACTATATGGCCCTGTTGTGCAAATAATTTAGCCTCTTTCAATAACCTAGGGTTAGCAGAAGGCTGGCCTGAAGTAACAAATAAAATTCTCTTCATGAATTACAATTTGAGATATTGTTTTGCAATAACTTTTACATCAAAGCGCCGCCTGGCATGTTCCCGACAAGTTTTTCTATCTATTGCATTAATTTGACTAACTTTTTCCTTCATTTGTTCTTTGGTATTCACAATAAAACCAGTTACACCATTTGTAACAACCTCAGGCATAGCGGAATGATTATATGTAATTACAGGAGTTCCACATGCCATCGCCTCGACCATAACCATACCAAATGCCTCTTCTGTTTTAGCTGGAAATAACATAGCTTTAGCTAGCCCAAGGTAATGATTCTTACCGGCATCATCCAATGTACCTAAATATATTATCTGAAATCCATCTATCATTGGCTCTATTTCCTTATGAAAATAAGCTATTTCATCCGGCAACATAGAAATATTACCGGCAATAATGAGGATTTCGCCCAAATCTTTTGCAATTTGAATTGCTTCATGTGCCCCCTTTAACTTTTCTAATCGGCTTAAAAAAATTAAGGGCGCATTCTTTAAAACTCCCTCTCTAAGATCGTATTTATCAAAATCAATAGCATTATATACAGTTTTCCAAATACCGGATGTATTACCTGTTGACACACACCAATTACTCGGTGCAGTAAATTTTAGGTTTTTATTTGGTAATTTGTTAACAAAACTAATATTCCTGCCATGTATTATTCGGCCATAAGTCATAATTTTTTTTATTCGTAAGTTAAGAATAGGGAGGAGATATGCGAGTCGTCCAAAATTGTGAACTAAATCAAAATCATGATTTTTGAATATTAAAAATTTCCATGCTTTTAATATAGCAATCCTGGCATCCCATTTTTGGGGAGGAAATCCTTCATTACCAAAATCATGAACTGTACAACCTTCAACCAAAGATCCCTTGGTTACTAGCAAATGGACTTCGTGCCCTAATCTTAGGTATTCTTTTGCAAACATTTCTACCAACCTTTCATGGCCACCATAACCTTTGGGGGGAACGGTAATGCCTGGATCCATTATAAGAAGTATCTTCATAATTTTAGTATTTTATTAGTTAGGAAGCTGTGCAATTTCTTTTCCATAAAAAAAAAGGATAATATTGATATTATCAACAATATTAAAATATTTAAAATACTGTTTATCGGTAAATATAAAAACTCATTACCAGGCATTTGTATGCTGACAGGAAATTCTTGTTGGGTAAAATATTGCTGGAAAATGTAAATTGAAAATGATATTCTTCCAACTCGTGAAACTGCATGAAACCCGAATTTCAGAGCTCCAATATTCAAAATTCTTTGTTCAAATATCATGGCAAGTGAGATTACAAATAAAAATGAAAAAATCAACATGGATAACAATAATCCTCCCATCAACGGCAAATCAATATAACGCCATGAAAGTAAACTAAATAAAAAAATCAAAACAAGAATACTTGGATGCGCTAACTGAACTCGATTAGACCAACTAGTAATCTCTGCAAAATATTTTCGTGTTAAACAGCCAATAAAAAGGACATTATAATAATAACCAAACTCAACATATTTTATGCTAGTATGGAAGTCAAGAAAAATAAAAATTGGACTTAAAGCAATATAAAGTTCCATTAGACAACGGAAATTTAATTTCTTTTGTAAAGCAAAGACCAAAGGTAAAATCAAATAAAAAATTAGTTCCCTTTTTAACGACCAAATATGTACTAAACCATCGATTTTACCAAAATCAACTGCAAAAATATATACCTTAAAATTAGTAACATTGTGTAACAAAAATAATAAATAGGAAAGCGGAAGAATTCGCACAACTCTTTTTTTCCAAAATGAGAAAATTGTTTTAGATTCAATAACTCTGTCATACATCAAATATCCGCTTATAATGAAAAAAATCCAAACACCCATTTTAGCGTCAAAAATCCTTAATTGAGACTTTTCACCTAAATAAAATCCAATAAGGTGCCCATAAACTACCATAATAATTGCTATTCCACGAAAAAAATCTATTTTGTTATTTCTCATATTTTTCAATGTATTTATCAAGTTTCAAATTTGCAATTATGTCTATTAAATATTGGCAAGATTTTTCATATGATAAATTCATTAGAACAAAATCACGTGGGGTAAAAGATTCCTTCATTTTAATGAACTCAATAATTATATCATTGAAATCATTTATTCCACAAAAAGTAAGCCCACAACTCGAATCAAAATATGGAACACTTGATGCGATTATTGTTGCAGATGTTGAATCAGTATACTTAGGGTCTAACCAAATCCCTTGATCCCAAGCCAATACTGGAACATTCATAGACAATGCCTCCTGATATGCAAGACCTTGTGATTCATGTTCACAGAGAAAGACCATAGCCCTTGACAGAGACAAACTATGTTTATACTCAAGGTGTGTATATTCACCATATTTAATTATTTGAATTTTAAAATTCAATAATTTTAGTTGCTCAACTACGTGACTTAATAGTACTATTTTATCTTCATTCAACCATAAAAATTTTACATAGATTAAGAAATCTATTTGTTTGTCCGACTCAATTGGATCCATCCATTTATCTGTGTCTATACCAACAGGCCAAATATGACAAATTTCTCGTTGTAAAAAATTATTATAAAGATTGACGGTCCAATTTGAATGTTGAAGATATGCCTTTAAAAAGGGCTTTTCAAAAAACTCAATCGAATCACTTGGATGAGTCATTAGGCCGATACCCGCAATTACTGGATTTTCCAATTTATATTTATTAAAAATATCGACATCTAACCCCAAAGAAATTACTAGATCCTCTTGATTTATTTCATGAATATTTTGAATTATTTTATATTTGATTCCCCCTGTATTAAGCGCCTTGATTAATCCATCATTAACCATTTCAATACTTGATTTTCTTAAATCAACATTATAAATGTATTTTTTAATCAAATTCTTTAAACAATCAAACCACATTTTGAAGTTGGAACGATTTCTTTTAAAGTATATTGCAATCATCTTAAACGCTCTATTATTTTTGACAAAGAAACAGAAATGTTTAATTCTTCAATTGCCCGACGTTGACCATTTAATCTCAGTTTAAACCTTAACTCTGGATATTTCAATAATTCATTGAATTTCACATTGAAATCATCTATGCCTTCAAAGGTTAAAACATCATTATTTATGTCGTATAAATTATTAAGATCGGGATTTGATTCAACTAAATAACACCCCCCAAGCATCGGCACCTCTATATCGCGAAGCCTTGAATATTTTAGAGGATTGAATGGACTAAAATTATAATTAACAACACTACTTAATCCAATTGTAACTTGACTTGCTCGGGAAAAATTAAAAAAATCTTCTTGATTTAATTTCCCTTCGCTTAAAATTGATTCACTCGATTCGAAGTATTTATATGCAATTTTATTAAGAAAACTATTAAAACCATGTTTTTTGATGAAGTTTATCTGATTTGAAAACTTGTTGCTCAAAATATTCTCAAATTCAACATTGCCGCCATTGCCCCAACCACTGCCAAACAACTTTATTCGACAATAATTTTCGAAATTTTTGTTTTTAAGATTGCTAAAAAATGCATGTCTAAAAAAATCTTTAGATCCAATGAATGAAGAAAATGACAATTCAGAAATTACAGGCTTTCTATATTCTGTCGGCACCCACATTGGCATTGGCAGATGAATGTATGGCAACTTTGCATCTTCATAAATTTTTAAAGCTGCAATTTCCGGCACCCAGTTTAATGTAAAAGAATAAAACTGACTTGGAACTGTTTTAAATTCTCTAAGATTGTCACAAAAAAAATTAACTGTTGGAATACCAAGCTCTTTTGAAATATAATTAACTGCTGTTAAATCGATTTGTTCTGGGTATAAGTATGATAAAAAAATATCCACAGGATTTTTTCTAAGAAATTCAATGACTTTTTGCCAAGTATCATTTTTCCAATAATTATTGCGTTCTTTATCTTTAATTGCAAATCCATAGGCCCAATCTATAGATTTATCCTCTAAAAATTTATGACCATACTCTTCAATACCATTTTTTAAATAATATTCCCAAAATGAATATTCAGGTATTTGATGTTTGATTTTTGACTGAAAAAACGCTAAATAAAACTTCATTTTAAAAATTTCAAAATTGTTTCCTGTAGTGACCTTGTATTACCTACTTCAAATAATTCGCCACCGTAAAATTCAATTATATCCTTAATACCACCTATATTACTTCCAATAGGGTATAAATTATTCTCGACTGCTTCTAATAGCACTAAGGGCCTCATTTCTATCGAAATAGATGGTACAATTAACAAATCAGAATTCCTCATTTCAACATCTATTTCCTCCCTACCTAAAGTTCCCAGAAATTTAACATTTGATTTATTAAACAAATTATTATATGCTTTTTCATTATCTTCAGGCCCAATAATTGTTAATACGAAAAGATGGCTGTCGATTTTGTTTACCAATTCTTCAAGAATTTCAACACCCTTTGATTTTGTCAATCTGCCAACGAATAGGAGTTTAAGCATACTTTTTGGCTTAGGCTTAACTAATTGATTTACTAAATTTGTTTTATTGAAAAAACTACTGTCAGATTGAAAACCATTAATTTTAAGTACATTCAAATACCATTCACTGAGTGGTAATATTATTGTATCTGAATGAGCAATTGAAAATAAATTATTAATAAAATTAACAACTTGAAATTTTTTTGATATCCCTCTAAAAAATGCCAGATTAATGTTATAATAGCTGCGGTATCTAGTTCCACAAATTAAATAAATCCAAATTGCAAAATAAAATCGTTTTTTTACATTGCTTTTTACATAACAACTTAAACACTTATTAATCTCAACCTTACCATTACAAAGCGTTTTTCCATTCTGCATGAGATCGCCTCGTAGGCAAGTGAAATTTGATAAATGTGGTATTATGAAGGTTTGAATTTTTAATTCATTAAAATATTTCAAATAATGAATAAACTTGGGCCAAAAGCAATGAAAGTAAACAGTATCAGGATTTAAATTATTAATATATTCTTTAAAATCTTTAAAATTTTTTGGAGTTTTAATACCATTAATGAAATTAAAATCTCCATGAATTTGTAATAAACTAGACTCAAAATAATAAATATCTTCAATTAAATAATGCTTACCTTTTCCAGGCATTAGCACATGGCATTCATTTTCATGTTTTTGCTTATCAAGCATCTTTTTTAGGTAAATCTCAGTACCACCTACTTGATTAACAACATTCCAAAATAGTATATGTAATATTCTCAAAACTTATAAATTTCGAATTTTACCCTCTAATAACATAATCCCTTCAATTGTTTTATCGTTATACTCCCATGAATTATAGATTGAATAGGTAGATTGTATATCAATATTTATTACATCATATAATTGCTCAACTCTTCTAACATTAGTTTCTGCAATTATAATATCAATATTATATTGCCCAACTTTCAAACTTGGAAGTTTAACAATAAGCTCGAAACAATTTTCTCCTGGGAAAATATTAATATCTTTGCTATAAACTTGCCCAAATGATAAGAAGCCAATTGAGTATTGATTATTTTTAAGAATTATTTCAAAGGATATTTTAGAATTGACTTTTGAATATATAGTAGGAGTAATTATTATTTCATTTATACGTCCATGTACCAAGTTAATATTAAAGTAAGTTTTATCAATTCTACACACATAAATACTTTTTTCTTTCTTAACCTCAAATGGAGAAATATTTATTTCGCGGAAATTTTGGGAATTGTATGTTGATACTGCATTTATTGTATCTGAAAAACATGAAATTTGGCCATCAATTAAGACCATCGCTTTCCTACACAAACTCTGCACAGCCGCCATATTATGACTCACAAACAAAACCGTTCTTCCCTCCCCCTTTGAAATATCACCCATCTTCCCCAAACACTTCTTTTGAAATTCCGCATCACCAACTGCTAAAACCTCATCAACAATTAATATTTCTGATTCCAAATGGGCCGCTACTGCAAAAGCCAAACGAACATACATCCCAGAAGAATAGCGTTTCACTGGAGTGTCAATGTAGCGTTCTACTCCAGAGAAATCTACTATTTCGTCAAATTTGCGGTCTATTTCACGTTTACGCATGCCTAGTATAGCACCGTTCAAATAAATGTTTTCACGGCCAGTCAATTCAGGGTGAAAACCTGTTCCCACTTCCAATAAACTGGCTACACGGCCTTTAATATTTATTTTTCCGCTAGTGGGTGTGGTTACACGTGAAAGTATTTTTAACAAGGTGCTTTTCCCCGCGCCATTTCTTCCAATAATTCCTACTGCATCACCTTGCTGTATTTCAAAATTTAGGTCTTGTAAACTGTACACCAAATCAGAGCTTCCTTTTTGGCTGCGGTCATTGCTTTCTCCAATTTTTAGGAAAGGATCTTCTTTTCCCAACACATTCATTTTCACCCAGCGTTCAAGGTCGCGGCTTATAGTGCCGGTACCAATTTCTCCTAAACGGTATATTTTAGAGAGGTTCTCAACTTTTATAGCAGTACTCATTAAATTGTATCTACGAAGGTTTTTTCTGTTTTATTAAAAATAACAACTCCTATCACAAGAGATATCAAAGTCACC
>CANFRV010000046.1 GCA_947449575.1 Flavobacteriales bacterium | reverse complement strand
AGTATTATTAAATCAAGGAGTATCAAAAAAGGAAATTGCAAATACTATTTCAGTAGACAAAACGGTTGTTTACAGAGAATTGAAAAGAAATTCTGATGGTCGAAATGGATGTTATAAATCCAAATTAGCACAATCAAAATATGAAAATCGTTTGTCAATAAAACCGAAAAACATTAAGTTGACTTCTGAATTAAAAGAAGAAATTATTGAAATGATTCATAAGGATTTTAGTCCAGAGCAAATTTCAGGAGTTTTGAAAAAAAACGGTAAAATAAGCTTTTCACATGAGTCAATTTATCAAATGATTTGGTTAGATAAAAAACGTAAAGGATCTTTGCATCAACATTTACGTCGCAAAGGTAGACGTTATAGAAAACGAGGTTCAAGTAAGGATTCTAGAGGCAAAATAATAGGAAGGGTTGGTATCGAAAACCGACCTAAAGAAGCTGAAGAAAGAACAGTGTTTGGCCATTTAGAAGTAGATACGATAATCGGTAAAAATCACCAGGGAGCAATTATAACACTTAATGATAGAGCTTCTGGTATGTTATGGATGAGAAAAGTTGAAACAAAAGATTCAGAAATCGTTAAACGAAAATTAAGTGAAATGCTAGATGAAATAAGACCTTATATAAAATCGATTACAGCCGACAATGGGAAAGAATTCGCAGGACATCAATATATTACAGATGAATATTGTGATTTCTTTTTTGCTAATCCATATAGTCCTTGGGAAAGAGGTTCAAATGAAAATTTAAATGGTCTTGTAAGGCAATACATCCCTAAGAGTAGCGACTTTTCAGAGTACACAGATGAACAGATTAAGGAAATAGAAATCAAATTAAATAACAGGCCTAGAAAGAGATATCTGTTCGAAAACCCTATATTTGTTATGGAAAAATTATTGTTTAACCCAAAAGTTGCATTTGTAGCTTGAATTCAGCATATATAAAACAAATAACGAGTATTTTCGCCTATTCTCACAGAAAAGAGGAGGGTTAATGTTGTGTTAAAAAAAGTTAACCATAGAATAATCCAAATGGATTGCGTTACTTTAGTTGAAAAGTTGCTATTTTGAAAAAAATCAGGGTAAATTTTATTTTTGTGTTGGTGGTGGTTGCCATGCTTGCCTTATTGGTAATTCAAGCCTTTCAAACAGCGCAATTGTACGATCGAAAATCAACTCAATTTAAAAGTAAAGTGAGCAACACGCTTGAAAGAATTGCGATTCGACATGAAAAAGCGGAAGATATTCGTCGGTATATGCACATTGTAAACCGCGATTTTAGTGGTCAATATAAAGATATTTTAAAAGAGGAATTTCAAAATTTATTATCAACGAAAGAATCAATTTCAATCGAAGATACATCGATTTATGAAAATGGAAAATTGCAAAATTATCTAGTGATTAGCGGAAAGTCTTTCGATTCATTATCTGGTTTATCGGCTGAGCACAAGGTAATTGCAAGAGATGTTCAGCAGGTGCAAGATTTATTTAATCAGAAAACAAAAAAAATTGTCAGAAGCGATTCTGCCGCGGTTTCCATTCAATTAGATCAGCGGGTTATTAATCAGATATTCAAAAAAGCAAAATTTGTAAATGAAATGTTGATCGAAGCTTTTCGATTTAATGTGTATGAAGAACCGGAAAAAAGAATTGATATCGAGTTTTTAGATTCGGTACTTAAAAATGAATTAAAGGTCGATGATTTGCCGAAAGACTATTCATTTATGCTTACAACAGAGTCTGGAAAACCGTTGAAATTTAATTTAAAATCGTGTTCATCCGAAAAAAAATGCCAAGTTAAAAATTATTCGTATCAGCTCGACACCTTACGAACGTTTAAAGCAGGGCTATTTCCAAGTAATTTATTAGATGAAAACTTGACATTGCATGTTTTTTTCCCAAAGAAAGGTTCGTTTTTATTGAGTGAAATGTGGGGCTCCATGTCGATCAGTTTAATTCTAATGATTTTAATTATTGTGGCATTGGTATTTATGTTCAAAACGATTTTGACGCAGGAAAAATTATCTGAATTGAGAAGTGATTTTATTTCGAATATGACGCACGAATTTAAAACACCTATTTCAACAATTTCGTTAGCTTGTCAGGCCATGAATGATCCAGATATGATGGGAGGAAATTTGACGACTTCAGCTCCTTTTGTTAAAATGATTAACGATGAAAACGAAAGATTGAGTCTCTTGGTTGAACGAATTCTACAAAGTGCCATTATGGATCGCGGGGAATTGAAAATCAAGAAAGAAAAAATACTTTTAAATGAAATAATTCATGATTTAGCACACAAGGCTCAATTTCGTCTTCAGGCAACCGGAGGTAAAATCGAAGTCGAGATTCCGAATGAATTAATTGAAATAAGTGCGGATAAGTTGCATTTTACAAATCTACTTTCAAACCTGATCGATAATGCTATTAAATATAGTGAAGATACTCCTTATGTAAGAATTAACTTGAAAAAAGAAGGGATGAGTTATTTGTTAAGTGTACAGGACAATGGAATCGGAATAGGCAAGGAGCACATTTCAAAAATATTTGATAAACTGTACCGTATTCCAACGGGGAATCTGCACAATGTAAAAGGTTTTGGTTTAGGTTTAAGTTATGTGAAAGTTATAGCGAAATTGCACGGATGGACTGTCGCTGTCAAAAGTAAAGTAGGTGAGGGTTCACTATTTACCATTAAAATAAACGAATAAGTATGAGTAAAAAAATAAATATATTATTGGCGGAAGACGATGAAAATTTAGGCCAATTATTGCAAACCTATCTAAGGTCAAAAAGTTTTGAAGTTGAATTAACGAGAAATGGCAAAACTGCTTTTGAAAGATTCAATGAATCAAAGTATGACTTTTGTATTTTTGATGTAATGATGCCAATCATGGATGGTTTTACCTTGGCGAAAGAAATTCGTGAAATTGACAGAAAAGTACCAATCCTATTTTTGACTGCTAAGGCAATGAAAGATGATAAATTAGAAGGCTTTTCAATTGGAGCGGACGATTATCTCACGAAACCATTCTCCATGGAGGAATTAGTGGCTAGAATTAACGCAGTTTTAAGAAGAATAGAAGTCCCAATGAATGAAAACGATTCGACCGTTTTAGTAGGGAAAATTCCATTTGAACCAGAATTGCGCGTGTTACATTTAGCGGAAGGGGATAAAAAACTGACGACGAAAGAAAATCAATTACTTTCGATGTTGGTGAAAAACCAAAATGAAATATTAGATAGACAGGCAACTTTACGAGCAATTTGGGGCGATGACAATTATTTCAATGGACGAAGTATGGATGTTTATATTGCCAAACTACGTAAATTATTAAAAGAGGATCCAGCCATTGAAATCATGAATGTGCATGGTAAAGGCTTTAAATTTATTGTAAAAGCATAATTTCGGCTAATGCCTTGATTATAATAATGGTTGTGTTTTAATTTCGGTTTCTGCCTAACTTTTTCTATTTTTGCAGAGTTAAAAGCACTGGTGAAGAATACGACAAAGTACATATTGCAGAAAGTTTTAGGATTCCAATTCTATTTATACGTTTTTTCGTTATTCAAAATTCGAACTTTACGTTCTGATGCCAATGAAAAAGATTTTTTCTATTTCCTTTCTCTGTTAAAAGATGGCGAAGGATCAGTATTAGATGTTGGGGCCAATATCGGAATAATGACGGTGCATTTAGGACAACAGCTACCAAATTCAGTTATTCATGCCTTTGAGCCAATGCCAACTAATGTTTCGGTATTGAAAAAAATAATTTCAAAATTCAAATTACAGTCCGTGAAATTGCATGAAATCGCTTTGGGTGATTCCATCGGTAGTGTGAAAATGGTTCTGCCAAAAAATGGGCGAACAAAAATGCAAGGTTTGAGTCACGTGAAGCATGAATCTATCACAGAATGGAATGAAGGAGAAGAATTTGATGTGCCTTTAGATACTTTAGACAATATTTTGCCCGCTGAAAAAATTCAAGGAATAAAGATTGACGTGGAAAATTTTGAATATTTTGCTTTAAAAGGAGGACGTCAGATTTTAGAAAAAGATCATCCTATTATTTATGCTGAATTGTGGGATAATGAAAACAGAACCAAGTGCTTTGAATTGCTAAACGAACTGTCATACAAGATATTTATCGTAAGCGAAAATGTACTCATTTCATATGATTCTGCAAAGCACGTGCGTCAAAATTTCATTTTCATTGCTAATTAATATTTTTATTTAGCGAGTTGAAATATAGTGACATCATCACCTTTTTATTTTCCTCCTTATAAATTTATTTAGGTGGATGGAGTTATTTCAACATGCGTTTTATCAGAAATAAAAAACGGAGATTCAATCAATATTTACCAAATCTTTCCCATATATTGAAGACCTGAATAAAGTTGGAGATCAGGATCAAGGATTTGCATTTACTTATATTAATTATTTAAAGTTTGATGTAAATAATTAATAAATTTTTTACGATATTTGTTAAAAGATAATAATATGGCAAAACTAAAAATTCAAATAAAATCGAATCATGAAGATGGTGATTCCTATGAAAATATTATTTCATTAGAATTAAATGATGAATTACTAGCTGATTTCGTTTCTTCATCGGAAATTGATTGGGCTAAATTAAATTCATCTATCTTAAACTATCCGGATTATAGTTCCATTGTAAAAGAAGAGATTCTCAAGAATAAAATTGAAATTCCAGACCCTAATTATTGGACAACCACAGGAATTGTTGTTGAAATCAACAACATTATGATATCTGAAGATTATGATATGTATGAGATTGAAGATAAATTGATGACAGGTGACTTTATATAAATACCTGTCAATTTGACTCAGTTTGTTGATCAACTTAACCTATCATGAAAAAAATACTAAGGAATGCATTAAAAGGTGATGGGGATTCAAGAATGAGTGTAACAGAGTTTCGTTACAATTTTGAATATCTCGATTTTCTGAAAGAACTTAATTCTATTTATGAAAGTTATTGTGGCTCAGATCATTTGTTAAGCATATCATCTGGCGGTTCTTCAAATACAATCATTATTGAGGCGGAGGCATATTTATTAGAATACATAGGTTCTGAATTTGATGCAAGTATGGATATACATGTAATTGAATCTCAATTAAGAAAACAAGGCATCGAATATTATACTGCCGAATTTATAGCGGAATCAATTGTCACAAATAAACCAGTCAATCTGGTCGATATCATTCAAAATCATATAGCATCTGCATCGCAATTATCGGCTTGTCACATAGATATTACAGACAGGGATGGTAATGAAGAGAGAATTGTATTGAGTTAATTTCTTACTTAAAATGAGCCGTAGGTTAACGCTTTAAAAGAGTAAATTGAAATAAAATTAAATTTATGTTAGCTAAAATCCAAGAAATTATAAATAAAAATAGTGATGTAAAAACATTACTTGAAAAGATTGAACCAGGTACTTTTGGTCTTAGTTATGTCAAAAGTTATGAAAGTATAATAGACTTTTTCAATGATATTGATTTAAATGAAAATTCTTTAATTCAAGGCGCTCATATGGTATATGGTTGGATGCCTACAATATTAAATATTACCAAACATGATTTGGATAAGCAAAATGTGCTATTATCACTAGAAAAAATGCGTAAAGAAATTGACAAAGCTAATTTAAATGTTATCAGAAAATTCATGAACAACTCTAATGTGGGAGCTTCGAAACTTTTACACTTTATGTATCCTGAAAAATACCCAATTTGGGACAGTAAAATATGTGAAATTATAACAGGTAAATCACACCATCAAAAAGTACAGAATGCACCTAATTACATAAATTATTGCGAAGCCGTTCAAAAGCTCATTAATGAACTTCCTGAAAATCTAAAGAACTTTAAAAAGGAATTTGAAGAAATATTTGAATATAAAATATCAAACGTTAGAGCGACTGAATTAATGCTTTTTTTATCTGCAGATTAATTATTTTGATAATGCTTATTCGCATTATTTGGGTACATTAGAGTAAAAAAGGACATCAAGCACCAGGACAAACAACCAGTTGATTTTGCTTTAAAATTTTGTTAATCTTTTAATATACTTAAGTTATTTAAAACTCAATCCTTTACCATAAAAACTTCAATTCCTTTAGTGTATGAAGCGTAAACGTTTTCACCATTTCGAATAAACAAATTCAAACATTCAGTGATTGCACATGTGCTCACTATTTTGAATCCATCTGCAAGCAGTTGTTCGATTTGTTTATCCACTTTATGAGTCGATTTATCTTCGCAAGCAGACCATGTCATTTGGATTTCATTAATTTTTTTTTGAGGTTTATTGTTTACATTATAAGGCAGATAAATTCTTTTAAACTCCATATTTTTAATATTTTAAATTGTTATACTTTGAAAATAATAAAAAAAACTTCTACTGATTTTTTTTGGTCTTAATTTATTTATCGTTTTATAAGTCAAAGAAGGTCTTTCGCTCTTCTTTTTCTTAAATCGTATTTTAAGATTTTACTTGTGGCTCCCGAGTTCTTTGAATACTCACTATTTTTTTTATCATCATTTATTTTTTGATTCGTGATTTTCGATTTTAAGCCATAAATAATTGAACAAATTAGAAGAGTCCAAATAGATATTGAACGAAGGATATCTGGTACAATGAAAAAGTATGTTATCAAACCTGCTCCAGAAATAAATGAATATGATATTTGAAGAAAGTTGATTTTTGAAGTGTTGCTAAATTCTAAAATACTTTCTTGAGTAAAAACTACTATTCTATCAATTAATAAAATAGTTAATACTGAACAAATACTGAAAATTACGGAGTAATCTACAAGTACAGTAAATATATTTCCACCTACATCTTCAAATCCCAATATAGCAAGGGATATTGCACTAAATCCAACGCCTAAACAAATTGAAATTGCTCCTAATATTACGAAATAAAAGTATTTTCCTTTTACTCTAAGTTTAGCGAGTACAATTCCGATCATAAATATTGCAAATATATTTGCTATTAATTCAAATATTTTTTTCATTGTTTATAAATTAAGCAGATCTTTTAGCTTATGATTTTGAAACCAATATAACTCCCCCCTTATTTAGGATAGAACTAATTCAAATATAGGTTTATTTTTGGTATGCGTTTTAATTGGATTAAACTTTTTTCAGGTTTTGTTATTTCTTATTCACAAAGTTATTTGAAGTTAGTGTTCAATATTCTTGATTTCTTGTGTTAAAGTTAAGTTATTGCAAATGCATTATTAAAATGTCAATTTTTTTTTTCAAAATATAAAAAAAACTGTTGTGAAATCAGGGGTTGGCTTAAAATTACTCGCTCTAAATTGACTAATTACATCTTTACTCTCGAAGACAAAAGCTACACTTTTTCATATTTTTATTTAACATTATTAGTAACTTAAAATTATATAATTTAATTGATATGAATGCATTAATTTTTTGATAAATTAATGTTTTTTAAACTCTTCCCATCAAAACTATAACCTCCAACATTTCCTCCTTTTGCTACACTAAAATCCAAGCAGCAAATATTTTCTGCAAGCAATCCGAAATCTGATGGATTCATCCAATAATGACCAAAGAAAACAGGTGGTTCCGTTGATGAATAAGGCTCGATTGTATTTAAAATTTCAATTGGGAAAGAATCATTTTTGACATGTTCTGGTAGAGAAGCAAATGCGTCTTCCATCTTATTACTTTTTGCTTGTGACCACCATTTTAAGCGAGCTTCCCTTCTTTTTTTCTTGTCTTTGTCTAAGAAATGATGAGTTTCAGGTAATTCTACTTCTTGGCCTTTCATGGAAATATCTAAGGCATTTTTTAATTCCTTGTTTTGATACACATGCTCCAGTCCATCTTGATCCAATTGCTTTACAGCACTATTTTTAATCAATTCTATTGATGGATGATGCCATTGAGCATGAACAACCCTAATTGAATCATTATAAGCAATCACTGGAAGTTGTTCCATCCATTTTAAATAGGAAGCAAAATTATTCCCGCTTTTTAAGGCAATAAGCGTATCATTTACGCTATTTAAATTGCTCTCACTTCTTTTTCTAAACGGTTTTCCGTTCGAATCATAGTTGTGCATACAAATGAAATTGTATTCATGATTCCCCATTAAAGCAATCCCATTGCCAGATTCTGTTAAATCTCGAACTAACTTAAGTGTTTCCAAAATTTTTGGTCCCCGATCTATATAATCACCAACAAAAACAGGAATTCTATCCCCATTTTTCCAAATCCCTTTTTGTAGACTATATCCTAAATTCTTAAGAAGAGAAACCAATTCATCGTAATGACCATGAATATCTCCAATAATGTCATATTGGTTGTGATTGTTTAATATTTTTACCATAATTATTTAACTTCTCCAGTGATTAAATGTTTCTTTGTATTTCCAAACTCCTTTATTGTCCAAAGCCCAGCTCTCCAATACTCCACCACCAGCACTAGTATCAAAGCGTCCTCCGCCAAAAATGATTGATTCATTATTTTTCAGTCCAGGATTTTCTTCCATCAATAAATAACGATAAGCCAAGGCAGTTTTATGTTTTCTACGAGGCTCTTCCAACCTAGAAATATAAGAAGTCAATTCAAAAATACCACCAATATGTCGCAATGCTTTTCGTTTTGTATCGTCCACTAATAGTGTTTTTATATCTGTGTCAGAAATGTAGAAAAAATGAGTCAAATATGAATAACTGTATTTAAATGGATTCAGTTGATGATAGAATTTATTTATTATTTTAAATTCTTTCGGATCTACTAGCGTTTCAAATTCTTGTATACCGTCTCTTTTACGTACAAATCTTGTTCTAGTAAGTCTACGAATATGTTTGAGTAAAGATTTTCGGCAATCTTCTTTAAAGACTTCTGATCTAAAATTTACTATCACTCCTTTTTCTTGAAATGCTTTAATTTTTTCTAGGCATTTAATTGCTGTAGGAGAGGTTAAATGAAGACTTTCTAAATGTGCAATTAATCCATTAAGTCTTCCTATATAATTGGTTTCAGCATTCTCATATCCCCGATTATAAATGACTCTATAGACACCGAAATAGAGAGGTGGGGTAAAAGTTTTAGTATTGAATTTTGCATCAAATAAGTCATTCCAATCCAAATTCAAAGTTTTGAATAGATTCTTTAAGTCCTCTAACTTATATGTCATCTTTTCTTTTTTTTATCTCATTAATTTCTTTGAAGAGTAGTTCTTGGTTTTTCAAAATCTCGTCCAATTTATTTTCTAGTGACTTTATTTCTTTTTGCTCTTTTTGCTCAAAAGTTGACATTTGATCAATGAACACACTATTTATTAAGGATAGACCTAAAATGCTTCCAACAAATACAATAATTACGAAATAAAATTTAGTGAAATAAATAAATCCTATTGATGAATGGATAGAAATTTCTGCTACAATATCTGAAAACCCATCACCAGAGAAAACTTTAAAAATTGTAAAGAAAGAATCAAATGCATTTTGAAAATAGCTAGGCGCGCTGCTTTTAAAAAGAGTGACTGATATAAGTGAAATAATAGTAGAGTAAATTATAAATGCGATTATTATAAAAGTAACTCCTTTTAGTGCTTTTAATAACTTTGATGAGATTTCCTTGCCTTCTGGAATGAACTCAATGACTCGAAGTATTTTCAAAATTCTTAGTGATCTTAAAATTGTAAAACCTGCGAAAATTTCTAAGTCAATTATAAATAAAACACCTACACTCGGAAGGGATAATAAAATAGAGAAAAAATCTATTTTATTCCATTTGTCTTTTAGGTAATTAAAAATCTTTTGTTTAAAATTGTTACCGGGATTTCCTACTATATTGAATGTTATTTCGAAGGTAAAAAACAACGTGAAAATTACATCAATGATATCGAAGATGTGAAAAAAATTGTGAAAGATATCAAATGAATGCAAGTATATTATTAGAACATTCATTAAAATTAAAATCAATAATAAATTATCACTAATAATTAACTTGCTTGGTTTTTTTATCATCGTAAAACTTATTTATAATTTATGGTTAAAATTAAAAAAGAAGTTCAATTAATTTCTAGAATGAGTAAATAAAAAGAAAAAACGCACGTTTTAATTTGAAATAGTTAGCTTTTGACTGCAGGTCAACTTTTTATGTTATTATGGGAACATAAATAACCTATAAAATTGATAAATAAATATCCAGCTTTCTTTTTTGTGACCTCCATAAAAAAAGGCCAAACTTATTAAAGGACGACATTTTTAAAACACTGAATTTTAAATAAATGGACACATTTCCTGCACGTGTTCATATTTCTATAATTAATTGGACATAATTACAAAAATCAATTTACAATTCTGACTGTTGAAATGCTCTTGATTTTAATTCTTGTTCGGCGTTTGAAATTCCATATTTTGAAGCAATTTTTCTCCAGTTTTTAACGCTCGATTTTACTTCTTCAATTATTTCTTCAGCCCTTTTTTGCGATAACCTAAAATAGATACATACTTCTAGTGCAAGTTTTAAATCTAAGGCATTGTCATTTTCTGTAATATTTAATTTTAATCCATTTCCTGTTTCAACGGGATTAATGTCATAAGCTGGAGACAAAACCCATCCTTGAGAAGTTAAAATGAATCCATGATTTCTTAGATGGTCATCCGTATTGGAAACACAAATACTAAATACAATTCGTCTCCACAGTTGCTCTAAATCTTCATTTACTTTCACTCCATGTAAAGTGATAAATTCTGCTAATTCTAGATAACTAAGACCTTCGGAACTATCTTCTCCATCTATATGTCCTAATAAAGTCATTGCTGAAGCAAAATGAATTCGAGATCCATTTTCAGATCTGTCAAAACGCTTTGTTAAAAAAGTATGGTTGTTATTGCTGAATTTTTTAGCTTGTGATTCAATCATATTAATGCCTGCCGCAATGGCTAGTTCATAGGTAACTATTTCCCAACCTCCTATATCAGATTGGTCATTTTTACTTGGAAATTTTGCAATCCATAAATTACCATTGTTATCTATAACACTTGCTTTTGGTCGAGCACCTCCTAAAGAAGAACCTGGTACAACCAACATATTTAGCCATTTTAAGTAATCAGGATCATTGATTACATCATCATCTTCTAATCTCAAGCTAATTTGTTCCAATTCTCTTATCGATGTCCATGGTGGACTTGCGATCTCTTTATTGTCGTTTAAAAATGAACCCTCCTGATCTAGTTTAAATCGGATTCCGCCCATTCTATTTCCATCATAAACACCTAATAAATAATCGGTTTCATATAAATTACTTGGTGTTCTTTGTTGCTGTCGTGCCAATGCAGCTTCTCTTCTTCGCATTAAAATCCGACCCCATCTGTCAGGTGAAGAATCTAAGAATATTCCAAAATTACTTTTTGTTTCATCCTGGAGATATTGAAGACCTGAATAAAGTTGTAGGTCAGGATCAAGGATTTGTAAATATTCAGATTTTAACCAATCATTATTATATTCAAAAGAAAATATTTCTTTGCCCCTTAAATGAGTTGCAGACAAAGTTCCCATAAGAATTGGACCTTTTAAACCTTCCCAGTCAGCATAAACAAATACAACCCTTATATTATCTATTTTACTCATTTCTTATTTTCTTTTAGGAGCACGCTCTTTTGTAATCAAATTGGCATCTTGAAGTTTTCGTCCTAATTCATCATCTTTTGCAATAAATAGGAAGTCCTTTTCCAAACCTAAAACATGAAGTACGCTTAAATAGTAGCCTATACTAACGCCTTCATATCCTTTTTCAATTGAAATAAGAGTTGATCGACTAATCCCAGCTCGTTCAGCAACTTGTTCACTGCTGAATTTTCTGCGAAGTCGAGCAAGTTTGATGTTCTCACCAAGTTCTGATAGAATTTTCTTAGTTTTCGGAAGTAATATCGGACTTTTATTAGCCATAACGTTTAAATATTTATACAAATATATACATATTTGCTTATATATTCATACATTAATTTTAACTTATTAGTATTCAAGATAAGTTCAAACTTAAAAATGCACTCTAAAAATCAATAGATTAGCCAAATAAGGACGTTTATTTTGAAAAATTATCCGCTTGAGGTTTAAATACTAAAAAACCCTAATCTTCAATGAAGACTAAGGTTTTGATAAAATTGTGACCTCCATCAAAAAAAGTTCAAACCTCTTACAGTCAGATATTAACAATTTTTTGAACTACTAATTCAACTCTTGAATTGGTGGTTCAATTTTATATTTATTTAAGTTAAAAACTATGAAATATCATGCTCAAAAATTAACCAAAACATATAAAAGTTCTCCATATAAATTAGATCAAGAATCAGATAGATTTCGAATTTGTAAAAATTGTGGACGGAAATTTATGGCTACAGACCGAAGAAGAATTCATTGTGACGACGATTGTAGTGATGAATTTCACGGCGCACGAAAAAGATTAAAAAGAGATGCGAATAAATTAAATGCTGAAATCGAGAAACAGCAGCAACTGGAAGTATCAGAAGAATTAATTGAAGAAACAAATAAGGATACAATTAAAGAAACTAATGAAGAAACCGATGAATCTATATTACAATCAAATTTATCTATTTTAGAAAGTTTACAAATTTCAAAGAAAGGTGATTACTATAATTTAGATTTTCTCCATTCATATGGATTTCAATTTTCACACTATTCAGGAAAAGGACTGATCTTCAATACAGATCCAAATCTGAACTGTCATTTTACACAGGTCGGAAATTATCGTTTATATAGAGTTGCCTTTTCAACTATTTTAATTATTAATTTAATACATATACCATGTTAAACTACAATGATATAGACAAGTTATTTGGAACACCATTAAGCCAAGTACTAAGACCGCATAAACCATATCAATTCAAAATGTGGCATGTAGCCTCTGGATTAGTTGGAGTATTTCTAATGTACAAAGGATTTCAAAAGGTGAAAGAGGACTTTTTGACAGACTAGAAAAACAAATTACTCATTCCAATCAGCCTGAAAGAGGATAAAAAGGATGAAAGTTAAAAAGCCACTAGGACTATTCTTAGTGGCTTTTTAACTTTAAATTCTATACTTTTTACTCTTATATTTTAATATATGCATCACTAACTACTTTAGCGATAAGTTTTCTTCTTTCAATTAGAAATGAGTTAAATTCCAACTCTTGCCAATTTAATGGAGTTGTTTATATGACATCGAAACATTGGAATAATAAAAATTATTTGGAGCGATTTGATTCAATGAATCATGGCTTCTCTCCTTCATGTTCAGTATATTTCTTCAAATTATTATGCCATCATTGATTCTTCCAAATTATTTAGTAAAATAATCATTTATAAGCTCTAATATTCCAGGAATTATCTCGGAAAATAATTACGGCCGTATACGCTTGAAAAAGGTTAAAAAAAAGTTTAAAGCATAAAAGATTGATTATCAGCAGCTTGACCTTAATAATGACCGTATACGTTTGAATACAATGTTATAAATCGTATACGGCTGTTTACAATTGAAATTTCTCAATTTAAAAACAATTTTTAAATTATTATTATATTTTTTAATTAATTTAGCGTAATTACGCTTAGTACCTATATTTTTTTTAAAAAAAAGTTTATCTCACAAATATTCATAAAAAAGGTTTTATTTAATCAACTGGCACAAATCGATTTATATCATGAATATAGTTTAATTTATAAATATGAAGTATGAGTTTCAAATTAACTAAAAAACAATTAAAAAATAGCGCCTATTATTGTGCTGCTAGAATTGATTTTCAGCCTATTCTTCGTTTTGGAGACATTGTTAAAAATTTTATTTATAAGAAATTAAAGTGCTAATATTGCTTTATTGTTTTCAGAACGAATCCAAGTGGGTTATATACGTTTATGAGAAAGTTAAAAAAATGAACTTTTAGAACTCATCTTATTTAAAATACTGAATAATATGCACATAATTATTTTTCACTTTTTATTAATATTCTTTATTCAATTTGGAGTAGCTTTTGGACAGATTCCTTCTTGCTGTAGTCCTTATAAACAGATTTTTGATTATACTGGAAATGATCAACAGATTACGATACCTTCATGTGTAGAAACAATAAAAGTTAAAATATGGGGTGCAGGTGGCGGTGGTTCTTCTTATAACTTGCAAAATGCAGGA
Source organism: Flavobacteriales bacterium (assembly GCA_947449575.1). Classification (GTDB taxonomy): domain Bacteria; phylum Bacteroidota; class Bacteroidia; order Flavobacteriales_D; family Crocinitomicaceae; genus CAIUKX01. Next base: position 1,567 of record CANFRV010000046.1, on the reverse strand, counting down.
GGAGGTGCTGGGGGCTATGTTGAAGGCATAATCGCAGTCAATTCAGGTGATGTTTTCTCAATAATGGTAGGTGAGGGTGGTGCATGTGATGGCACAGTTGATAATTTTTCTTATGGCTTTGGGGGTAAATATTCTTCACTAGCTCTTGGTGGTTTTGGTGGTGGATTATCAGGTTTATTTTCCGGGAGTGCGACTATAGGACAAAATGATCAATCAAGAGCTTTACTTATTGCTGGAGGTGGTGGAGGTTCGGAAAGAGACGCACCCATTAATTATTGTACTTCAGGAGGACAGGGTGGTGATGTTGTTTTTGGTGGAGGGATGCCTAATATGCATGGAGAAGACGGTGGAGTTAAAGTCGGTGGTGGCGCTGGTGGTGGATATAATGGAGGTCTTATGACCCTAAGACTCTCTGGAAATAATATCTACAATGCTGGCGAGGGTGGAACTAATTTTATTCATGGCTCCGTTATAAATGGTATTTCTCTTTCTTCTCTGGATTTTGGAAATTGGAATCAATATCCTCTTATGCATTATGAACCACCAAATACAACAGATGTAGATTATTCTGTTTGGGTTAATTCATCTAATCCTGGAATTGGAAATGGAAGTATGTATCCTAGTTACAGAGCAGGTCATGGACGTGTTGTGATAGAATTTTTTCCAATATATAACCCCCCAATAGCAGATGCAGGTTCTGATCAAAGTATATGTTTAGGTCAGTCAACCTCATTAACAGGTACAGGAGGGACAACTTATCAATGGGCAGGCGGCCCAGCGACAGATACTTATGCCGTTAGTCCGCCTTCAACTACTACTTATACCGTTACAGCATATTTGAATGGATGTAGTGCTTCAGACGATATTACTATTACAGTTATTCCGAATATAACACCAACATTTAATTCAGTTACTGCAATTTGTTCCGGTTCTACTTTATTGGCATTGCCTACAACTTCAAATAACAACATCACAGGCACATGGTCGCCGGTATTGAATAATACAGTAACTACAATGTACACCTTTACTCCTTTTGCAAGTCAATGTGCAACAACAACAACCTTGACTATTACAGTAATTCCGAATATCACACCAACATTTAATTCAGTTGCTGCAATTTGTTCTGGCGCTACTTTAGCGGCATTGCCTGCAACTTCAAATAACAGCATCAATGGTGCATGGTCTCCGGTATTGAATAATACAGCAACTACAATTTATACCTTTACTCCTGCTGCTAATCAATGTGCAGTTACTACGACTTTAAATATCACTGTTAGTGCGCCCGTGCTTCCAATATTTTCACCAATTGCTAACGTTTGTCAAAATGCTACAGCTCCAGTTTTACCTACAACTTCAACGAATGCATTTACTGGAACATGGTCACCAGCGGTTAGCACTGCAACGACTGGTCCAACAACGTATACATTTACTCCATCAGCAGGAATGTGTGCTACAAATACTACTCTAACTATCACAATTGATACACCAGTTACTCCGACATTTTCACCTGTTGCGAATGTGTGCCAAAATGCAACCGCACCTGTTTTACCAAGTACGTCGACAAATT
>CANFRV010000045.1 GCA_947449575.1 Flavobacteriales bacterium | reverse complement strand
TTGACCCAATTACTTCGCAAACTTCTTCCTATAATGTAAGTGCAACGGCTCTTAATGTAGCTTCAGCAAGTGGAATTCAGGTAAAACTAAATGGACTCAACGTCACTAATTTTGCGTTTAATTCCTCTAACTCATTGGTTTCATTTCCTGCTAATTTAATAGAAGGTGCAAATTCAATTGGCATCACAGGAACAAATACTGCAGGAACAGATACCGAAATTCAAACCATAAATTTCCAGAAACCTGTCACTATTCTTCCTCCAGTGGTAACATTCATAACACCAAATATTGACCCAATTACTTCGCAAACTTCTTCCTATAATGTAAGTGCAACGGCTCTTAATGTAGCTTCAGCAAGTGGAATTCAGGTAAAACTAAATGGACTCAACGTCACTAATTTTGCGTTTAATTCCTCTAGCTCATTGGTTTCATTTCCTGCTAATTTAATAGAAGGTGCAAATTCAATTAGCATCACAGGAACAAATACCGCAGGAACGGATACTGAAATTCAAACCATAAATTTCCAGAAACCTGTCACTATTCTTCCACCAGTGGTCACGTTTATTAATCCTGCAGCTAGCGGAGCTATTGTATCCGAAGACAAATTGGGATTGATTTCTGTTATTCAATTTATAGAAAATAGTGGTCAAATCGAACTTACACAAAATGGAAATATCATTAATCCTGCCTCGTACTCATTCGATGTGATAACTAAAAAAGTTCTTTTTAATACTGTATTAGTAGAAGGAAACAATTCATTTACGGTCAAAGGAACAAATGTTTCAGGAACTGACATGGAGACAACTTCGGTCTTTTTCAGAAAACCCATTCCTCCTTGTCAAGCTCCAGTAATTACAATTCTAGCACCCACAATGACAGAAACAGCAATAAATACATGCGTTTTTACTGCTAAGTTGGAAAACATAACCTCTTTAAGCCAAATCCAGTTTGTATTGAATGGTTCTGCTATTGTAGATGGTAATTTTGATCCGTCTTCTAAATTATTTTCTAAAAATGTAGTTTTACAAAAAGGAGTCAATATCTTTAACATTGCTGTTTTGAATGATTGTGGTTCTGCCAAAGATCAAAAAAACATCAGTTTTTCTCCAGGCGTTTTACGTCCTTGCATAGCACCATCTATTGCCATAACAAGTACTTCTGATGCGAATAACGCTAGCACAAAAAACACCTCATTTAATTTATCTGCTGTGTTAACTAACATAGAAACAAATTCTCAAATTTCGATAAAGCATAATGATACACCCATCAATTTTGATTTCAATCCACAAACTCATCTAGTTCAAATTACTGCACTTTTAAAACTTGGATTAAATAAATTTGTGATTGAAGCAACAAATAAATGTGGAAAAGTTATTGAAAATCATATTGTTAACCTTGAAACTGGGCAAGACGTAAATATAAATGCTCCAGTAATTACCATTACCGAGCCCTCTTCTTTCCCCATAAAAATTGAAAAAAGTAGTACTATAGTGACAGGAAATATTACAAAAGTAACAGCTGTAAACCAACTAGTAATTACGATGAATGGCCAAGTTATTTCTGCATATAACCCTATCTTCACTAGCGCAGGAATGACCTTTCAATTTACCATCGACGCGACTCCGCAAACCTCGATATTTCAATTAACCTTTACTGCTATAAATTCTTTTGGAAAAGCAATAAAAAAAGGATCTATCACCTTAAATCCACCGACTAACAATCTAACGCCGAATAGCACTGGCGGGAAAAAAATTGATTCAAATGGGGTGAAGCCACCGGGAACAAATACAACACCTATAACAACTCCTCCAGCAGGAAAAGGAGGTCAATAATTAAATGCAGTTGGGACCTGATTTTTGTTCCAATTATCTCTTTTTGGTGTTCTTGATTCATAGAAATCAAGTGTTTTTTGAATATAAATAAGATTAAAGTTCCTCGAAATTTTTATTAATCGATTCATCTAATTATATTCGCAGTCTTAAAATGAAAATTTGACATGGCAATTATAGGAAAAATTAGAGAGAAATCAGGATTATTGGTTATTATTATTGGTTTAGCTTTACTAGCTTTCATCCTTGGAGATTATCAAAAAGGGACGAATGGTTCTGATGATTTTATTGGGTCTGGAACTGTTTATGGTGAAAAGATTGATGAGAAAAAATTTCAAGAAGATATTAATAAATTTCAAATATCTGATTCAAGAGAATTTCAGCAGCAACAAAGAGAATATACTCAAAAAGATCAGGATGCTTCTGTGGACAAAGCTTGGAATTATAGAGTTGAGACAACTATTCTTGAAAAAGAATATGAAGCTTTGGGATTAGATGTTAGTCAAACTGAATTTGATGCCTATATATACGGCACAAATGGTTTTACATTAATGCCTGATATAGAAAAAGGATTTGTTGATTCGATAACTGGAAAATTCAGCGCTAAATTATTGCAAAAAACAATCGAAAAATTACAAAATTCAGATAAACCAGAAGAACAAAAAAGCTGGGCTGAAAGCAGAGAATATTACATAAGTAAAAGAAAACAAGAAAAGTACTTTTCTATTTTAAATCAAGGGGTTTATGTAACAAAATTGGAAGCTGAACAAGAATATCAAGCACAAAATGAGGTGAAAAGCATATCCTATGTTGTTCGTCGATACTCTGAAATTGCAGATGACAAAATAAAAATTTCTCCAACTGCACTAAAAGCGTATTATGAAGAACACAAAAGTGAGAAAAAATATGAAAATCGAAATTCTTCTCGTGAAGTAAAATATTTTGATGTGCTTATGAAACCCACGAAAAAAGATTCCATTGATTTTGACAAAAGTTTAAAGGACATTTCGAAAGCATTTGCTTCTGCTGCAAACGACTCTCTTTTTGTTTCAGGTTTTCAAGGGCAAAAATTCTTTTCAACAAATCGCCAAGCAACATTTAGACCAGAAGGGGATCCAAAAGCAAAACCAGGCATGACGTTCCCACTTGCGTTGGATACTGTTTTTAAAACTGCTTCCATTGGTCAAATTGTGGGGCCTTACAGCGATAATGGGAATGTTAGAATTGCAAAAATAAAGGATTTCAATACGAAAATTTGTAAAGTTCGTCATATTTTAATTAAAGCTCCAAAAGGAGATGTGAAAAAAATAGCAACTGCTCAAGCAAAAGCGGATAGTATCGTGAAATTGTTGACCAAAGATAATTTTGGAGAATACGTGACAAAATTTTCTGAAGATGAAGGTTCTGTATCAAAAGGAGGAGTTTATGAAGATTTTATGGATGGCGAAATGGTTCCCGAATTTTCTAAATTTTCAACAAATGAACCAATCGGTAAAATTGGAACTGTAAAAACTGATTTCGGTATACATATTATCGAGGTAATGGATAGAAAAGAAGTAAAATATCCTATTCTTGCATTTGTTGAAAAAACATTGGTCGCTAGTTCAGAAACTTCACAACAAATTGAAGATCAAGTATACGATCTGTTGGTGAAATTAGATGCGAAAGTGAGCAAAGTTTCAGACATCAAAAAGAAAGTTGAATTGTTTGACACAATTGTTTCTAAAGCAAAATATTTTGCGCGTTCTTTAACAATTATAGAAAACAAACCTTCTTTACAAGGTTTTCAAACTTCTTTTGCAGAAGACAAAATTTTGAAATTAGCTTTTGACGATGAGTCTGTAGTTGGTACAATGTGCTCTTCTCCTATTAAAGATAAAGATCGTTACATTATCGCTATGTTGTCAGTTATCCACACAAAAGGAATTCCTGCTTTTGAAGAAGTAGAAAAACAAATGGAGGCTGAACTTATAAAGGAAGAAAAAGCAAAACGTTTTACCGTTCAAATGATGAAAAAATCATTAGACGATTGTGCAAAAAGCGGAAAAACACAAGTAATGAAAGCTGACGTTAATTTTGCAAATGCTCAAATTACTGGCTCTGGTGTAGAACCTGAAATAATAGGTTCTATTTTTTCAGGAATGAAAAAAGGAGAAAAATCAATTCCTCTTAAAGGAGATGCTGGAGTTTATGTGGTTATCGTAGACAAAATCACAAAAGCACCTGCTACAAAAAATTATACAAAAGAAAAAGAATCATTATTAGCTTCATTGAAAGGAAATGTTTCTGGTGCAACTAGAAGTGCATTGATGACGAAAGCTGATGTGGTAGATAATAGACGTTTCCAAAAAGCAGGTATTAGACAATAATCTTGCTTTCTGTACCCATTAAAAAGCTTCTGTAAAAAGAAGCTTTTTTTATGCTTTTTATTTTCTGTTACTAGACCAGTCGATACTTTTTTCCTGGAAGCATTTTTACAGCTCCTGACATCTCTAAATTAAACAATATAACACTAACCTTTGAAACGGGAGTTTTGGCTTTAATCGCTAAAGAATCGATACTTATTTCCCCTTCTACTTGTAAAATTGAAATGATACCAATCTCTTCTTCTGTAAAATCAGTGAAAAGGACGGTTTGTATTGGTTGTATCTTCTTTTCTTCCTCCCATTGCATCCATTTTAAAAAATCGGCACTACCCGTTATAAGGTGTGCTTTTTGTTTAGATATCAATAAATTACAACCTTTAGAATAAACTTGCCCAACATTTCCAGGAATAGCGAAAACATCTCTACTGTAATCATTTGCTAGCTCTGCTGTAATAAGAGAGCCCCCTGATTCTTTGCTTTCTATCACAATGGTTGCATCAGACATACCAGCAACGATTCGATTACGCATAGGGAAATTTTCTCGGTCAGGTATTGTTCCAGATAAGAACTCCGTTAACAACCCTCCATTTTCTAGCATTTTATTAGCAGTGGAAGTGTGTTCAATCGGATACATTCTGTCCAAACCATGTCCTAAAACTCCAATTGTAGGAATATTATATTTAAGACATAACTGATGAATACAAACGTCTATTCCATAAGCCAAGCCACTTACTACAACCATATTTTTCCCCACAAAACCTTTGATCATTTCTTCACAAACCGATTTTCCATATTCAGTTGCTTTTCTTGTGCCAACAATCGCAACAACTCGCTCGCTATTCGAAGGCATACTCCCTTTGCTAAAAAGAAGTAAGGGAGCATCTGCACATTGTTTCAACCTTTGGGGGTAACTTGATTCTAAATAAAAATGAGTTCTTATCTCTTGTTTTTCAATATAGGAAACATGTTTCTGGGCTTCATCTAGGGCTTTTTCTCGATTCATCTGTTTTAAAAATGAAATAGGTATGCCCGTTTGGATCGATAAAGAAGCAAATGAATCATGAAAAAGAGATTCTATATTTTCTATTTTTGAAAGTAAAAAACGAGCTTTGATTGGTCCAATACCTTTTAACTGATTTAGAGCGATTTGGTAGTTTAATTTTGTATTTTTCAATTTTAATGTATATTTATCTTTTTAAAGCTACATAAAATTATCAGATGAAAAAAGCACTACTACTCTTTTTTTTAATTCCTTTTAGCTACTTTTCGCAAATAAAAGGGAAAATCGTTGACTTTGATACCAAAGAAAAAATAGTCGATGCAAAACTGCTTTTTTCTGATGGAAATAAAGCCCTTTCAGATACATCTGGAACTTTTCAAGTAAAAGAGACTCGTTTTCCTGTGACAGTCATTACATCATACATTGGATATGTAACAGACACCTTACTAATTGAAAATTCTAACTCAGACATACTTATTTCTCTGAAAATTATATCATCTGATCTCGGGACTTTTGTTGTCACGGCAGGAAGACGGCCAGAAAAAATAGAAAACTTGGCAATTTCTATGGAATTATTAAAACCCTCATTAATTGATAACAAAGGAATATCGGACTTAGAGCAAGCGGTAGATCAAGCACCTGGCGTTTATGCAATGGATGGACAAGTGAGTATTCGCGGTGGTGGCGGATTCTCCTACGGGGCAGGAAGTAGAGTTTTATTATTATGGAATGGGGTTCCTATGATTTCTGGAGATGCTGGAGATGCAAAATGGAATTCAATACCGATGGAAAATGCATCACAAATCGAAGTTTTAAAAGGGGCTTCGTCTGTTCTTTACGGAAGTGGAGCTTTAAATGGGATTATTTCCTTAACGGAGAGAGAGCCAACAACCAAAGGAGAAACGCGCGTAAAGCTACAATCTGGAATTTATGACAATCCCAAAAGAGCAAGTTTAAAGTGGTGGTCAAAAAATCCAACATTTGAGCAAGCGGAGGTGTACTATGGGAAATTGTACAAAAATTTTGGATTTACCATTTCAACAAACGGCTACAGTAATGTTGGGTATCGAGATGGTGAATCTGAAAATAGAGCACGATTAAGTGGCACATTATTCTATAAACCTGAAAAATTCAAAGGCTTAAAAACAGGTGTTGGATATAATCTCTATTATCAAAAAGTAGGTTCCTTTCTTGTATGGCAAAGTGATTCTCTAGGATATACGCCCAGCGGTGGAAGTGATACCACAAAGGCAGAATCCACACTTTCGTATTGTACGGGACCGCGAGTAAGTGTGGATCCCTACATTAAATACACCGATAAGAACAATAACAAACATCAACTTAAAACGAGAGTTTATTATACGGACAATCAATTTTTAAGAACCCCAAGTCAAAACTCAAAAGCACTCGTTTATTATGCAGATTACCAATTCCAAAGAACCTGGACCAATGGAATAACTTTTACCTCAGGTGCAACCAATACAAAAACAGTCGTTCAATCAATGCTCTTTGGGGATCATAGTTCTACTAATGGGGCCGTTTATGGACAATATGAACATAAAATCAGGAAAAAGTTAGATATCACTGCGGGACTTCGATTTGAACATTTTTCTCAAGATAATAAAAAAGGAGATTCTGATTATTACTTCGGAAAAGACTCGACAAAAATCCCTGTATTCCCTATTTTCAGAACAGCTATACACTATAAAGTGGCTAAATATACCCATTTACGAGCTTCCTTTGGACAAGGAGTTCGCTATCCTTCAACGGCTGAAAGATATACAAAAACCTCTGTTGGATCCCTCCTAGTTTTTCCAAATCCAGCATTAAAAAGAGAGACGGGTTGGGCGGTTGAAGCCGGAATTAAACAAGTAGTAAAAATTGGAAATTGGAAAGGATTACTGGATGTATCAGGATTTATAAATCAATATGATAATATGATGGAATTTACATTTGGTTTTTATTTACCAGATTCAATTCCACCAAGTGTTAACCCCGTCAATCCGGGATATATTGGGAAATGGTTAGGCTTCCGTGCTGAAAATGCAGAGAAAGCAAGAATTTCAGGACTTGAATTTTCTTTCAGTAGCGAAGGTAAAATTGGAAATGTGGAATTACAATCATTAATTGGGTATACCTATATGAATCCAATCAGTTTGAATTCTGACTCCATTTATCGTTCTACTTTTTCTGATTCTGGAACAACCCTCTTAAAATATCGATTTAAACATTTAGCAAAAGCAGATGTTCAAGCAACTTGGAAAGATTTTAGTTTGGGATTTTCGATGAGATACAATAGTGTAATGAGCAATATTGATGCAGCATTTGAAGATGGATTATCGTACAAAGGATATCCAATAATAGTGGATGGAAAACAAGTTGAAATATTAACTGGGTTGAAAAAATATAGACAAGAACACAATCAAGGGTCCTTCGTTTTTGATGCCAGAATAGGGTATGAATTTAAAGAACATTATCGATTGGGATTTATGATTAATAATGTTCTAAATGCAGAATATTCAAGTAGGCCTGGAGATATTCAACCTCCGAGGACCTACATGATTCAAATACAAATGAAATTCTAAATTACTCTTTGATTATTTTTACGACTTCTGTTCCTTCTTCTGAATTAAGTCGAATAAAATACAAACCTGTATTTAGATTTTCTAATTGAAGTGTGATCGTATCCAATCCCATAACAGAATACGTATTAATTACTTTCCCTTCTGTGTTCATCAATTGAATGGCTTGCATTCCTTTTTTGGAATTTAATCCTTCAACCACTAAATTATTTGATGTTGGATTAGGAGAAATTTTTACAGCACTTACACTTTTTTCTTTAATCCCTGCAGATGAACAACCTGTTGGACTTACTGTAATAGAATAATAATCAACAACATATGGATTCGGAACTGATAATCCTCCCACATAAGCGCTTAGGTTGAAAACCAAAGGGTAAACTCCATCCACATTACAAATACCAGTAATTGCTGCACAGCCAGATGTACCACCAAGGTATGAGCATCCACTTGGATTGCATGCATACGACATTCCAGGAGGTAATCCTGTAACATTGTCTATGACAATACTGTCAATTGAGGTTGGAATCGGAATCCCAAAAACTAAAATACTTGTGTCTGCAGGTACAACATTCGTGACAATTTGAGAATAACTAACACCTGTACAAGCATCGCTAAAGCCCGTTGCACTATCTGGATAAATTCCAGGAGAAGTCAATAAAGGGTCCGGGGTACATTGCGAGTAGGCAATAAAGTTGATGGCAGACAATAGACAAATAAGTAGTGTTTTTTTCATGGTTGTAGTTTTAAAAAGTAAGTTAAAGGGTTCAAAGTCAATACTATTATTGATACAAATTGAACTCATCTATTTGTAAAAATACATAGAATATTTTAATTTTAATAAAATGCAAAAGAAAAATAAGGAGATGTTAAAAATTGGTAAACGGGAAATTTAATCTTATTTTTACACAACATCAAAAATGAAATAATAGTGAAAGTACTAGGAATAATTCCAGCCCGTTTTGAGTCTTCTCGTTTTCCAGGAAAGCCACTCATTGATTTAAAAGGAAAATCGATGATTCAAAGAGTGTATGAAGGTGCAAAAAAATCCCGTTCATTATTTGAAGTAATTGTAGCAACCGATGATGATAGAATTGTTGCTGAAGTGAATCGTTTTGGAGGAAAAGTAGTACTTACGAGTAAATTACACCCAAGTGGGACGGATCGTTGTGGAGAAGTAGCCCAGCTTTTTTCTGACGTCGACGTAGTAATAAATATCCAAGGTGATGAGCCTTTGGTTGATTATCGTCAATTAGACGCTTTGATTGCAGCATTCGACGATACATCTGTTTCAATTGCAAGTTTGGGTATAAAAGATGTTTCTTTAGATGATATTAATAATTCAAATAGAATTAAAATCGTAGTAGACCACTTCAATAATGCGCTGTATTTTTCGAGAAGTCCAATTCCAAATTTTGCCAATTCGAAAGGGAATCCTTTAGATCAATATCCTTATTATCGACATATTGGTTTGTATGCCTACCGAACAAAAACGTTGAATGAATTGGTAGCTTTAAAGCCAGTTCAACTTGAAATGATAGAATCACTTGAACAATTAAGATGGCTTTATTATGGATATTCGATTCGAATTGTTGAGACCAACATTGAAACACCAAATATTGATGTTCCAGAAGATGTTGAAAAAGTGATTCCTTTTTTGTAACTTAGCAAATAATCCTGCGTATTAAAACAAAATTGGATAATTTATTTCATAACTTTGTGGTATGTTAACAGTTGAAGAATTAATCGGAAATTTGCTCTTGCGCCATAACTGCGTAATTGTGCCTTCATTTGGTGGATTTGTTGCAAAACAAACTTCCGCTACCATTGATTATAAAAATGGAGTAATGCTGCCTCCGAGAAAATCTATTTTATTTAATCGACAACTGATTAATAATGATGGTTTACTTATTTCTGAATATGCCGCTACCAATCATTTGTTTTATAATTCAGCTGAAGAAAGTGTGAAAAATCGTGTTTCTGTTTGGAATGAAAAACTTCGAAATGGAGAACGGATTACATTGGACCGAGTTGGTTATTTGTTTTATGATCAAGAAAAAAATATTTGTTTTGAGCAAGATCGTTTTTTCAACTTATTACTAGAATCTTATGGTTTAGGGAAAGTGCATTTTGTATCGGAAAGTGATATTCAAATCGTCAAAGAAGTAGCAGAAATAAAACCACTTCTTAGAGAAGAAGATTCTGAATTTGTTCCCTTCCAATTGGTTTCGTTACCAACACAAGAATCCCCAGAAAGCGAAGAAGAAAGTGCATTTAGTGCAGATCAACCTTCATCAAAAGCCCCTTCAAAAGTTTGGAAATATATTGCTGCGGCAGTATTAATTCCAATTGGGTTTTATTCTTTTTGGATACCCATGAAAACAAATGTTTTAGAATCAGGTGTTTTATCGTTTAATGACTTTAATCCAGCATACAAAGCGGTTAGCGGAAGTTATCAAAAAGAAAAAATTTCAACTATAAAATTTGATAAACAAAATGAAAACTCAATTGAGGAATTAATAAAAGCAATTCCTTCAGATGTTCCTATTTATTCTTATTCTTTTGATGGGCTGCCTATGCACGTTCGAATACAAGAGGATGCAGTAATTGCTCCTGACGACGTTGCACAAATAGTAGCGCCAGAGATTAGTGAACGAGTACCAGAAAAAGTCGTGGAAAAACCTATTGAAAATTCTATTACAAAAAAGGGTTCTTTTGATTACATCGTTGGAAGTTTTTCTGTAGAAGAAAATGCGAAATCGGTCATCACTACTTTACGAAGCAAAGGAATGAATGCACGCCAATTAGTAGAAAAAGGATTGTTTAAAGTAAGTGCTGGAACTGCTGTCTCTGCAACAGAAATCAATTTGATTGCAGAAAAATCAAAATCAAATGGATTTACTGGATGGATTTTAAAAAGATAATTTTTTAGCATATCTTTTTAAAATCTTCGATCCTTCTGTTTTTATTAAACTCTTTCTAATACATGAGTAATGGTAGTTGAAGCTGTGCCGCCAATACTTTGAATTAATCCGATTCTTGCTTCTTTTTTGATTTGATTTTCTTCTGCTTTTTCTGTTAATTGCAAGTACGCTTCTACTGCTTGATATATTCCTGATGCTCCCAATGCATGTCCTCTCCCTTTTAATCCGCCAAAAGTGGAAACGGGTATTTTTCCATCGAGGAATATATCCCCATTATACGCCAATTTCCATCCTTCGCCTCTTTTTGCAAAGCCCATCGCTTCCAAAGAAAGAGTTGAAATTATGGAATAAGCATCATGAAGCTCGAAAAAATCAACATCTTTAGCAGAAATACCCGCCATATTATAAGCAATTTGCCCAGACCTTTTAATTCCATCGGCCGCTAAGGCATCAGATCTGTCACTTATTCCAACATGTTCTGTCGAAGAGGCAGATCCGGTTATCTTTACTTGCGAAGATTTATTTCTTGTCTTTGAGGGATATTTCGATAAAATAATAGCAGCAGATCCATCACATATTGGCGAAGCATCATACAGGCGCAGCGAGTCAGCAATGAACTTTGAATCTAAATATTGGTCCAAGGTAATCTCTTTATGAAACAAAGCGTTTGGGTTATTATTCGCATTTGAATGCGCATTGACGCTAAACATTCCAAATGAATCTGGTGAAATATTATTTTCCTTGATATAATTTTGCATCAACTGAGAATTTAAAGAAATAAAAGTTTCTCCTTGTCCTCCTTCCATTTCCCAATCAGAAGCGGTTGCAATAGATCTTGTAATAAAATCTTTGTCCTCATGGGACATTTTTTCCAAACCACACACCACAACCGTTTCGCACATACCACTCATTATAGCCATAAATCCCGCCCTCAAAGCAGCTCCGCCAGATCCACAAGCAGCTTCTAATGTCACAGCTTCTACCCCGCACAACCCTGCGGAAGTAGCAACAAGTGGTCCTAATTGCTGTTGATTACACAATATTCCTGAGAGCATATTTCCTAAAAATATCGCGTCTACTTTATCAATACCAGCATCTTCCATTGCTAATAATACAGCTTTAGCTCCCATTTCACGAATACTCAGATCCGATTTTTTTTCAATTTTCAATTGTCCAACACCTCCAATGTACACTCCTGGTTTGTTTAAAAAACTCATTTTAATAATTTAATTTGTTTACTTTCCATTTACTTAAGAGTACAAATCTCGCTTGCAAATCCCGTTCCTCTGATGATTTCAATCAACACAGTCACTGATTGAATCTACAAGTAAAACTTCCGTTCACTCCCTATCACTTCGCCAAAAAACACTAATCTTACCCACAGAGTATTTACTAAATAATTAGCATTTTACAGATGAACTCATCTTATTTTACGTGATGGAATTACTAAAGAAAATGATTATATTTGAAAAAATAAAACCCTATTTAATATGAAAAAGAAAGTATTAAGCATTCTATTTATAAGCTTTTCAATTGCTGTATCTGCGCAAGAGCCGACTACAAATTCAGAAAAAAGTGATTATAAATTCACCAAAGTTTCTTTATTAGATGTTACCCCCGTTTTGAGTCAAGGTCAAACAGGAACTTGTTGGAGTTTTTCAGCTTTATCATTTTTTGAATCAGAGTTAATTCGAAAAGGGAATAAAAATCCAGCTATTTTATCTCAAATGTTTATTTCACGTAAAGCATATGAAGCAAAAGCAGAAAAATATATTCGCATGGATGGAAAAAGCAATTTTTCAGAAGGTGGTGCTTTTCATGATATTCCTTTCGTAATTAAAAATTACGGGATAGTCCCTCAGTCCGCTTATACAGGACTATTGCCTGGCTGCTACAGTTATGATCATAGTGAGATGTTTAGTGTGTTAAATGGAGCCGTGACAGGATTGTTAGATTACATGAAAGAAATGGGTTCAGATGGAATATCTACTTCATGGAAACCCGCATTAAATGGTATTTTAGATGCGTATTTTGGCCCTGATGTGAAAGAGTTTGATTTCAACGGGAAAAAATATACTTCTAAATCATATGCACAATCATTAAATTTAAATATGGACGATTACGTTTCGATTACATCGTTCACTAATAATGCGCCCTATTCTAAATGTTTCTTAGCTATTCAAGATAATTGGTCTTGGGGAGAAAGTTATAATGTAGAACTAAATGATTTAGTAAGTATTGCTGAAAATGCATTGGCTAATGGATATACCTTGGCATGGGGGGCAGATGTTTCTGAAAAAGGATTTAGTTTTAGAAATGGTATTGCAGTTGTGCCAGAAGATCCTTCTATGGTTGATGTGTATGGAAAGGATAATAAAAATTACTCAGATGCCGGAGCAGAAAAAAAATCAAATGCCTTTTTATCTCCTGTAAAAGAATTAACCATTACTCCCGAACTGCGTCAAAAAGGATACGATAATAAAACTACCACAGATGATCACGGCATGCATATCATTGGTATGTATAAAGATCAGAATGGAACTAGATTCTTTTTAGTGAAAAATTCTTGGGGAACTGGAAATTATCCAAAAGGTTATTTATATGTGTCCGAAAATTATTTAAAATATAAAACAATCAATCTATACCTGCATAAAGATGGTATTCAGACATCTATAAAAAAGAAGTTGAACTTATAAATAAGGTACGAACTATTTTTTTACTATGTTTTTTTTTATTTAGTTGGTAATTAAAAAAGATTTTATATCTTAGTTGCAAATACTACTACATGAAAAGATTAACACCGGCCGAAGAGCAAGTAATGTTGCGCTTATGGAAATTAGAAAAGGCGTCCATAAAAGAAATTGTCGAACTATACAACGATCAAGTACCAGCATATAATACGACTTCAACAATTGTACGTATACTTGAAAGAAAAAAATTTATAAAACATAAATCTGTTGGAAGGGGATATATATATATTCCAAAAATTTCTCGAGATACATACAGAGAACACTTAACTGATTATTTATTGAATAATTATTTTGATGGAGATACACTTTTATTAACAGAACTAATTAATCAAAAATGAAAAGTGGCTGTCTCATAAGGACAGCCTTTACTTTTTTTGATATTCCGTCCTAAAATAAGTTGAAAACATTATAGTTGACAAAAGTCGAAAATCATTTATCCGTCTATTTTTTCTTTTTTATTTATTTCCTTGGGAAAATATTTCTTTTGGCGAATGAAAATAAGAATTATGCCTGATGAAATAGAAAAATCAGCGATGTTCCATATCGCAGGAAAAACTTCATTTCCTCCAATCCAAGGGATCCATGCAGGCCAATTCGCTTGAAATTTAAACATGTCAACGACATTTCCTAATAAAAACCCGGTGTGTCGGGTCTCATGCACTCCAAAAATCCCACAATCGGTTTTTATTCCCGAACCATCTAAAAAATTGAAAGAAAGACAAGGGTCATAAGGGAATACAAAATCATAAAACATTGAGTCGACCAGATTTCCCGTTGCGCCAGCGATGATAAGTCCAATTGCAATTAAAAACTCTCTTTTTACCCCTTTTTTTGCTTGTAAAAACCAATAATAAATAATTCCTGAAATAGCAATAATTCTAAAGATACTTAAAGCTAATTTATGCCACATTTTAGATCCAAAAGTAGTGCCAAAAGCCATACCAGGATTTTCTATGTAGTCCAAAACCAGCCAATTTCCTAAAAGCGGAGCTTCTTCCCCAACCTTAAAATTTGTTTTTATATAGACTTTTAATAATTGGTCTAAAAATAAAATGAGGGCGATAACAGCCCCCACAATAATCAAGTTTTTTTTCACAAACTTATTTTTTTTGAATGTTTTTAGCTTCAATACTCAACGTAGCATGAGGTACTAATAATAGTCTTTCTTTCTGAATTAACTTTCCAGTAACTCTGCAAATCCCGTATGTTTTGTTTTCTATTCTCGATAGAGCGAATTCTAAATTTTGAATAAATTTTTCTTGACGGGCACCTAACTGAGCTGTTTCTTCTCTCGATAATGTTTGAGAACCGTCCTCCATCATATTAAATGTTCTTCCAGTATCATCTGTTCCGTTATCGCTGTTAGACAAGGAAGAATTCAACATATTTAAGTCGTCGTGGGCTTCCTTTAATTTGTTTATTATAAGTTCCTTAAATTCTGCAATTTCAGCATCCGAATAACGCGTTTTCTCTTGTGACATAATTAAATTTTTTTCTAATTTTTTCTAATTTTCTAGCGATCCCACAAATGTAATCGAAATAAAACCAAATATCAAGAATTAAAGACGAAAGACTACATGACTTTTGACAGAAATATGATTTACTAGAAAAAAAAGAAAGATTGGTCATTTGAGTAATTCCTTTTGGCAGAAATCACATACCTATTTCTCCTTCCTAGATTTACCCTATGATCTACTGATATGTATAGGTTAAAAAGTACTTTATTGATTCTTTATTGGTCCTATTTGATTCTTTGTCTTATATTTGTTTTAAAAAAATAAAGCATGAAAAGAAAAACTATCTATTCAATTTTAGTGTTATTCACAATGTTACTAAATGCTTGTGGAGACAAAAAAAGCACACCTTCAACTACTGATGACAATTCAGCAGCTATCCAACAAGAAGTTGCCCGTAAACTGCAAGCTCATGAAGATAGTATGCAGGAAGTTCTTCGTGAAAAAGATGAACAATTAAAAATGGAAGAAGATCTCTTGAAAAGGAAAGAAATTGTTGAATTAGCAAAATTAGACCAGAACTTCCCTCCTTACTGTGAGGTTGTTGTTGCGGTTCAGAAATCTTTTTTTTATGATTCTCCCAATAGAAATAACATTACTAGAAAATACCTAGTGAGCGGTGACGAATGCACAATAATAAAAACGCATAATGGTTTTGGATATGCAGAATTTTACAATTCGAATGCTGATAAAACCTCGGTAGGATGGATAGATCTGCATGATGTTGAATACTTAAGTGGTGGAGCTGATTATTAAGAATAAAAAAACACCCTTCATACAAAAATAGTACCCGTGAGAATAATTTTTCACGGTTTTTTTATTTTATACATTTCCAGCCAATATGAACAAATTTGTAAAAAATCCCACAGTAAGTTCAATTAGTAAATGCGACAAATAGTAAAAAAAACGAGTAAACTCTGAGGAAGTTATTCTGATTTTATTTTGACCTCCTTCAAAAGAGGTCAGAAAATGAAATCGGAAATAAGTTCACACCAGAACGTCAAAAGTCCAAGCG
>CANFRV010000044.1 GCA_947449575.1 Flavobacteriales bacterium | reverse complement strand
GTTTTCGGGAAGTAAATCGCAATTTATAGGTGGGTCATTAAAATACTTTTCAATTTAGTTCGAAAATCCTTCGTTGTATTTCTTTGATTTAACAAGTTAAACCTGCAAAAAAAACGCCTTGTCTTTTCAAAGTAAATTGAAATCTGATAATAAAATATTAGTCGAACTGAGGTTAATAGTATAATAGGAGTCAAATAAATCTTGATAATTATGAAATAAAATTAGTCAAAAGATAATTGGAATAAAATGGAAATGATACAGTAAAAAAACACACAAAATTACTTTTTTATCCATATAGGATTTCAATAGTAATTTAATACCAGCACCTCAAAATAATTTTAACCCTATTTATCGAGGGCTTGTTTCCATTTAATCCCTGAGGCAACGGACAGAGAACCCATATGGCTTATTGAGGTCGTCTCTGCCTACATCGCCACTGGAGTAATACAGGGAGCGGAGCCAGGCATTGGAGGTACCGAACTCCGCAGAACCCCACCAGTTAACGTTGGCGCCAACGTTGTCGAACGCCCCAGCGTCGTCGCGGTAGCCGCCCGGAAGACCTGAAAAGCCGCTACTATTCGTTCCATTGCCGTTCTCAGCCCATCCACTGGTACTTTTCATTTTTGTGCCGGCTTCACTTTCACCGCCTAAGTAATCGGATAGTTGCGTCCACTCTGCATCTGTGGGTATGTGGTAACCGTTTGGCGCTAGGCCGCGAGGGTCATTTACCGCATACCAGTTATATAGCTTACCGTATTTTGTGCCATTGGATGCACCGTTATCATAATAACACCAAGCACCGGTAGTTAATTTTCCCCAATCGTTTGGGTCTTGCACCTGTGGTATTACATCGCCATTGCGGTAGGTTGCTACATCAAGGTTTTTGCTTGTCCAAACTTGACTGCCGATAGTTACGGTTTGGGCATACCCTGAAGTTGAGAATAGTATTACAGTGAGCACTACAATCGTTAAAATTAAATTGATTTTTTTCATGGTTTATCTGTTTTAAAAATTTGTAACTACTCTGTTTAAAAAGGCTAAGAGGGTTTCGCCTTTTAAATTTATTGGTTTTTTCTTTTTTTTGTCTTTTACCAATGAACGCCAACGTCAGTCTGTGAAAAAAACAACACTAATCAGTTCATAAATATAGCAATTAAAGTTTAATAACTATCTACAAATCCCGTGTATTTATGTATAATAAATATATGATTATGAGTTATTTAGGTGTTCAAGAGCGGTTGCAAATTCAGATGCGTAGCATGTAAGAATTTATTGAAAACTACACCGCAAAGCAGTACCGAAGATAATCCCCATCGCGACATTAAAACGAAGAGGATATCAATCGACGCTGGATGTTTTTTTGAACTAAACCCATCATTTTTTGAACCGCCTTATACGAGACCCGAACTTACTTTTTTAGAAGAAAAAAGTCGTGGTTTGTGAGGCGCATACCGCTAGGAGATTGGAGGGACCGTCTACTTGATTAGCAGATGCTGTGACCACGCCATCTGCACAAATGTTGAAAAACTCCCTCGTGTATATTGTCGACTTTGCCAACATATCATTTAATGGGATATATCTATTTCGATGCTTTACACCCCATAAATATATCCCACTTATCCCATTGATTTTAGCAATATGGTGTTTATTTAAAACGTCTAAATTGTTAATGAGTATCACAGAATTAAAACCAGCCTTTCTTCTTTAGTGGCTCCAATTTCTTTTCAAAGAAATCAGCTTCGCCACTAGCCCCGCTACTTTTAAGCTTCATAATGCCAAATTCCATTTTCTCAATTATCACATTTTTAATTTCCTTTTCTGGTTTAGAACTGGCCAAACTTGCCAGGTAGTTGAGTTGTTCCAGCAGTTCATCTTTATCAGAAGACATTTTCATTTGTGCTAAATCTTCAACTTTTGCTGCCTTATCACGGTCTTGTTGGTCAAATTTATCTGAAAGACTCATAGACTTACTAATAGTATCACCCAAAGCTTTACCCATAAAGTGACCAAATCCAGGGGCTTTGTTAACAACCGTTGTTGAATCACCGCCTGACGCATTAGCACCAGCTGGGAAGTCATTACTTTTGTTCTCTTGATTTTGATGGATATTTGATGATGAACTCTTGGAGCCATTCTTTGATTCATCAGCTGCACGTTCGCATGACTTAGAACAATATTTTTTACCAAGATTTGATAGACCCATTGAAGCTCCGCTTAAGAACTTTGATCCAGCACTTTTTTCGAAATGGCGGCCGCACCATGCACATTTAAAATTATCAGACATTTTCGTAAATTTTAGTTTCCTAATTATATGGCTTTTAGGAATACGCTCCGTTTTTTTTTAGTGGGTTCTGGTCTCCACTTTTTTAGTTTGGCATTTTTGTCACATTGGGTGGTCAGCCCTTTGGCTTTCACAGACCGTCTTGGTTTTTAAACTTACCCATAACGTTTTGTTATACGCAATTAGCTTCGCTGCTACTTCGTGGTGCGCATATATTCACTATATTTATTTTTTGTAACATATTTAAAATAAACATCACATACCCGATCACACCCGTTTGTAAACATTTATGAATGACTAGTGAAAGTGGACGGTTCATACTATTTGTAAAATCTATTTCTAAAAGTACAGTTATTTGTTTAAAATCCAAAATATCTGGTGTCAAATTTCTTTTATTAAATTAAATTTAAATCTGCTAGGATCTGCAATTAAAGTAATCCGTCGATGATTTTATCCATTGTAAATCCTTCTGCTTCCGCTCTGTAATTTCTAACCAAACGATGTCTTAAGATGGGTTTAGCGACCGCTTTTACATCTTCAATATCGGGAGAAAATTTGCCATTTAATAAGGCATGACATTTTGCGCCAATGATTAAATATTGAGATGCTCTTGGGCCTGCTCCCCAGGTGATAAAATCTTTTGTTAGTTGTGGCGCTAATTCATTATTGAACCGAGTTTTTCCCACTAATCTTACCGCATATTCAAGCACATTATCAGCAACGGGCACACGACGAACTAAATCTTGGTATTCTGTAATTTGTTCGCCTGTCAAAATCTGTCTTAATTCAATTTTACTGTCCGATGTGGTTGCTCTTACAATCGCCATTTCTTCATTAAAACTTGGGTAGTCTACCCAAATATTAAACATAAAACGATCTAATTGCGCTTCAGGAAGAGGGTAGGTTCCTTCTTGTTCAATCGGATTTTGTGTGGCCAACACGAAAAAAGGAGAAGGTAATTTGTAGGTTGTTCCACCGGTTGTAACAGCTCTTTCTTGCATTGCTTCTAACAATGCGGACTGCGTTTTAGGCGGTGTTCGGTTTATCTCATCGGCAAGTATAATATTGCTGAATAATGGACCTTTAATAAATTTAAAATTACGGTTTTCATCAAGTATTTCTGCTCCAATAATATCGGAAGGCATAAGGTCTGGCGTAAATTGTACACGATTAAAACTTAACCCTAAAGTTTGTGCAATGGTATTCACTAAAAGTGTTTTAGCCAAACCAGGAACACCAACTAATAGACAATGGCCTTTTGAAAAAATAGAAATAAGTACTTGATCGACAACATCATCTTGTCCAACAATTACTTTATGAATTTCATTTTTTAGTTCATTGTAATGCACTACTAATTGCTCTACTGCTTCTTTATCTGACATTTTATGTAATTTTTATGAAGGAAAGTTTAAATATAACAAAATCTATTCAAATGTTTGTATCCAGATATTTTTAAAAACACAATCACTATAACTTGGATCTATGCGGATATAAGAATCAGCAATTTTTGATTTTATCCATTTGGCGATCATCTTTTGTTTTTTATCATTTTCTGTCGCTCGTTTGATTAAAACATAATCCTCTTTTAAATTTGCTTTGTGTGGAGCCGTTCTTTCCATTAATCGCACAATTCTGATACCTTGCTTGTGTTCGTATATTTCCGTGTATAAATTGGGCATAGAAATATCGCCTTTTTCCATTACATCTGTTAGAACAAAAATTTGTTGATCCACTTGGTTCAAATCTTCCATATCCCACATTTGCTCAGAGGTTATAGGATTCGTTATAATTCCTTTGTTTTGCTTCGTTAATTCATCGTTGGAGTATTTCAAAACGGCTTCGTCCCAAGCAATGGTTCCAGCTTTTAAAGCGGCATAGCAAGAATCCATTTTATTCGCAGAATTCACCAAAGATTCATTACTAAATTCAGGCATAATAAGAATATGACGACATACATAATCATCTCCTTTTCTGTCTAATAATGTCACGATATGATATCCGTAAGGCGATTCGAATACTTCTGAAACTTCTCCGACTTTTAAATTAAATAAAGCAGATTCAAAGGTCGGTACCATCATTCCTCGCGTAGCAGATATTTTCCCACCTTGAGATGCACTTCCTGGATCCATTGAATTTATTCTAGCCTGCGTTTCAAAGCTTTTTCCACCCAAAATGTTGGCGCGAATAGCTACTAATTTATCATAGGCAATTTTTTTATCCAGTGTTGTGACGGCAGGATAATTCACAATTTGCTGAAAACTCAATTGAGTATTGATCAACGGAACACTGTCAAAAGGTATTTTTGTAAAAAAGTCCTTCACTTCTTTTGGTGTAACAGATAAGTCAGCCGTTATTTTTCGCTCCATTTCTTGTGAAAGTAAACGGTCTTTGATAACATCTCTGAATTCAATTTTTAGTTCGGTGGTCGATTTCCCGTAAAATTCCTCCAATTTTTGACGACTTCCAATTTGTTGTTCTATGGTTCTCAATCTGTTTTCCATTTCAGCATCTACTTGCGCATCTGGAATAACAAGACTGTCAATTTTTGACTGATGAAGTAGTAGATTTTGAAACATTAAATCTTCTAAAATGAAACATTCACGATTTTCAGTGAGCGTATCTCCATTTGCAATTGCTTGAGAAAGTTGCGATTGAATATCTGACATCAGTATGATATTATCGCCAATTTGAGCTGCTATTTTATCAATAACAAGATCTTTCTGTTGACCGAAGGCATGGCTGAAGCATACCAAAAGTAGCACACTAAAAATGTTTTGTAATCTCATGTTTCTTTTTTATATTTTGAATAAGCTTCACTTCTTTTTTCTCTCTTATATCATTCATCCTTTCCGCCACAATTATTTCTTTCATTTGATTTTTCAGAAAGTCAAGCGGGGGAGTGGCATCCTTTACTTTAAAATCTATAATGTTAATAAAGTACACAAATTCATTATCTTCAAAGTACGTTTTTGTTCTGTTCAAAACGATATTATCTTTATTATATTTTCCAATGGGAATATCTTTTGTTAAATCGTTAAAATAGATCCACTGTTTATCATCGAAATAAAAATCTTCAGCGTAAAGTTTAGCATAAGAATTAACTTGCGCTATATCTTTATCATTTTTTAACAAGAAACAAGCCTTTATTTTCTCAATATCTTTTACTTCCTTCGGGATTTTCAAATACAGTGCTTTGACGATATAATCCTGAAGTGCAAATTCATTTTTATGCTGATTATAATAGGAGAGAAATTGTTTTTCCGTCACGATAGAATCAATCTCCTTGTAAAAATTTTTTTCTTCCAGATAATATTTTGATAAATCTCCCATAAACGCTTGACTTCTCATCTCTACTAATTCAGATTTAGTAATATCTTGGATTTTTAATTCTTCTTTTAATGCTTGTTCTTCGCACCAATTGTCAATAAATTTCACCCAATCTTTTCTGTCATGTATGTTATAACCTAGATGCGTCATCATGAGTTCCGCTTTTTCTCTCGTTAATTCATTATCATCTACGGATGCAACAATATTCTTGTTTCCAGAGCACTTTGAAAAGAGCAATAAACAAAACAAGCCGACAATAATGTCAGCTTGCCTCTTAAAATATGTATGTTTACTTACCAAGTGAATATAAGACTGTTTTATTAATCGTTATTGGGTGTTTTTTAGCCAATTCTTCTAACCATTTTAATTCCAAATAATTTTGGTAATCAGAGGTGATTGCACCTTTCGCTTCGTTTAATTCTTTTTGAGCTGGAGGCAATAAATCAGCCACTTTTAGCACATAAAACTTACCATCGAATTCATAGGGAGCATTAACACCTTTTGTTAGGTTTTTATCTTTCAAATAAAGTGTTTGTTCTTTATCAAATTTATTAGTTCTAACGCGCAGATTTAATTCACTGTCTTTATTAATAATATCAAGTACATTTTTTGAATTGATCGTATCATTTTTTATTAATTTGAAAACGTTCTCAGCGATTTGTTTGTTGGCACATTCATACACGACAGCATCCACACGATTTCCCCACACATAGTTCCCTCTATTTTCTTTAAAAAATGTTTTTAGACCAACTGTATCTTTCATCGCTTTATCCCACACTTTGTCGGTCATTATTTCATACAGAATAATTCCGTCATGGTATTCGTTCATCAACGCTTTGAAATCTGGGTATTTTTCTTGCAGTTTGGATTCTTCATATCCTAAAACCACTTCTTTCTCCCATTTAACGTATTGATTTTTAACGATGAGTGGAATATTGTCTTTGCTCACACCACGCTGATTTCTTTCTAAAAATTCAGCAAATGATTTTTGAGTGAATTTTTTTCCATCTAATATGAAAAGAACTTTATCACTTTTTAATTTATCTGCTTTCCATTTTCCTTGAAAAAAAGTTGAATCAACATTTGAATTAAACCAGCTGATTGTTTTTTTAGACTTGTTTTTATACTTATACGCTGCTTTTAATTTCAACACATACGAGTCTTGCGTTTTCATTGCACGTTCGTCTTTATTGACTCTGCTTTGCAATTCTTTTTTGGCAGTTTCAAATTTTGGAACATCTGTCCATTCAACTCTTTTTATAATATGGTAACCATACTCTGTTTTTATGGGAGCACTAAAATCACCATTCTTTTTTAACGCAAATGCTGCATCTTCAAAAGAGGTCACCATTCTAGTTGTTGTTCCAGTTCCAAATGCAGGTAATACTCCTTCTTTTGAGTTTGAACTAGGATCATCAGAATAACTTTTCACTAAATCTTCAAATTTATCTCCTTTTTCAAGTTTTGCATAAATTTCGTCGATTTTCTTTTTTGCAGCCTCAACGTCAGTAGCTGAAGCATTTTTTGATGCAGCAACCATTATGTGCGCTGTTTTCATAGTACCTCTAGCAGGGCGAGAATCAACCACATTAATTAAATGGTAACCAAAGCGAGTTCTAACTGGTTTTGAAACGGAACCAATTTTTGTATTGTATGCCGCTTCTTCGAAAGGATACACCATTTGAAAAGCAGTAAAAAATCCAAGATCCCCTAAGTTAGATTTTGCTGAAGGATCTTCTGAACTCAATCGTGCAACGTCAGCAAATTTTTCACCTTTTTCAATTTTTGTTTTTAATGCCATTATTTTATTAAAAGCGATCAAAGTATCGGCAGGAAGTGCGTTTGGTTCTAATCGAACAAGTATGTGTGAAGCTCTCAATTCTGTCTTAGTTCTTTGGTATGCCTCTTGAACCATTGCATCATTTTTAGCTGAATCAATTAAATAGGGCGCAGCCAATTGTTTTCTATACCCGTCTAATTCTTTTTTAAGTTTTGGAAGTGTATCGTATCCAAGAGCTTCAGCTTCAGCAACTTTTAATTTGAATTTAGAAAATAATTCCATGTACTCATCTAGCGATTTGGTATCGTATACTGGAGAAGGATTATTTTTTAAATAAATTTGAAGAAATTCAGATTTTGTAATTTTATTCTTCCCAACTTCCATGATGATTGGATCCGTCTGTCCAAAGCTTGTAATTGTAATAAAAAGTAAGGATAAAAGTAAAAAATGCTTTTTCATGAGATGTAAATTAATTTTTAAGGTTCAAATGTAATTCTTCTTATTGAAATTGTTCTTATTTTTCAGTTATTTGATACTATAATTAGGTGCTTCTCTGGTGATTGTAACATCATGTGGATGCGATTCTCTCATTCCAGCGTTGGTGATGCGAATAAATTCAGAATTCTTCAATCGCTCAATAGTAGGCGCTCCACAATATCCCATTCCAGCTCTTAGTCCTCCCATGATTTGATAGACAACTTCAATTAAATGACCTTTGTAAGCCACTCGTCCTGATATTCCTTCTGGGACTAATTTTTTCACATCATCTTCCGCATCTTGAAAATAGCGATCTTTTGAGCCTTTTTGCATCGCTTCTAATGACCCCATTCCTCTGTAAGATTTGAATTTACGTCCTTCGAAAATAATCGTTTCCCCTGGTGATTCTTCCACTCCAGCAAACATAGAACCAACCATTACGGTGTCAGCTCCTGCTGCAATTGCTTTTACGATGTCTCCCGTATAACGTATTCCTCCATCGGCAATTACGGGAACTCCAGTGCCTTCAAGTGCTCTCGCAACATCATTTACAGCCGTTAATTGAGGAACACCAACACCAGCAATTATTCTAGTTGTGCAGATTGAACCTGGACCAATACCCACTTTTACAGCATCAGCACCAGCATCCGCAAGATATTTTGCAGCCGCAGCCGTGGCAACATTACCCACAACAATATCTAATCTTGGATATTTTGCCTTCACTTCTTTTAATTTTTCTACAACACCCAAGGTATGTCCGTGCGCAGTGTCTATTACGACCGCATCAACACCTGCTTCCACAAGCGCATCAACGCGCTCAATCGTATCCGATGTAACCCCAACAGCAGCAGCTACTCTTAGTCGTCCAAAAGAATCCTTACACGAGTTCGGATGTTCTTTTACTTTTATAATATCTCTATAGGTTATTAATCCAATAAGTCGATTATTTGCATCTATAACTGGAAGTTTTTCAATTTTTCTTTCTTGTAAAATGTCTTCAGCAGTGTTTAAATCTGTCCCATCTAAAGCGGTTACAATATCTTTACTCGTCATTACTTCACGAATAGGTCGATTCATATTTTTCTCAAAACGTAAATCTCTATTGGTGACAATCCCAACTAGTTTTTTTTCGTTATCTACAATAGGAATTCCACCAATACTATTTTCTTTCATCGATTGACGTGCATCTTTCACAAGTGAATCAACATGAAGAGTAACAGGATCAAGGATCATTCCGCTTTCTGAACGCTTTACTTTTCTCACCTCTAACGCTTGTTCAGCAATTGTCATATTCTTGTGAATCACACCAATACCACCTTGTTGCGCAATCGCAATCGCAAGTTTTGATTCTGTAACAGTATCCATTGCTGCAGATGTGATAGGAGTGTTTACGTAGATGTTTCTACTGAATTTACTTTTTAGTTGTACGTCTCGTGGAAGAATTTCTGAAAAGGCTGGGACTAATAATACATCATCGTATGTTAATCCTTCTCTTATTTGACTAATATCTGAAAGCGACATGTTGAATCTTTTTACTAAATTCGTGCAAAGATAGCATTGTTTAATGAATTTTGAATTGATTTTTCTTTTTTTAAATTAAATTTAGGTGGCTTTATTCCTAATTAATTGTTAAATAAATATATTTATTCAGTGGTATTTGGAAAATGAGTTAATTTTGTGTTAAAAGTGCAATAATGAAAAATCTAGTACTTCTGATAATGTGTTTTTATTCCATTGGAACTTTTTCTCAAACTATAGAAAAAACTTCCAGGGATATGGGGAAAATTATTCAATTATCTGGTGTGGTTGTTTCTGAAAATGCATTGAATCAACTTCCTTATTCAACTGTGTATGATATTTCTATTAAACATGGTGTAATTTCAGATTATTACGGTTATTTTTCTCTAGCTGTATATCCTGGTGATACTTTATTGTTTAAATATTTTGGATATAAAACTTCTAGCTTTGTCGTTCCTGATACACTGAAAGAGAATCGATATTCAATTATTCACATGCTGCAAGAAGATACGTTGGAAATGCCTGAAGTAACTGTTTATCCGTGGCCATCTCGCGAAAATTTCGCAAAAGAGTTTGTTGAAATGGAACCTTACAGTGATGCTTTTAGAAGAGCGCAGGAACAACTTTCGGGTGATAATCTCGCTTTTGCTGCTGCACGATTGGACGGAGACGCTTCATTGTCATTTGGCTCCATGCAGAATCAGCAGTATACTAGAATATACGCAAATGGTCAAATGCCAGTCAATAATTTCCTCAACCCTTATGCTTGGGGGAAATTTATCGATGAATGGAAAAAAGGAAATTTAAAAAGGAAATAGAGAAAATCAGCTACCTCTAAAAAATAAATCCTTCATTGATGTGACGTGTATAAAATGCTTTCCATTCGTCAATCGTTAATGTTTTGAAATTGGGTGCAAGCGCATTAGTTCCATTTTGTCCAGATAGGCCATTGTTGCCATTATTTCCATCTCTTGTATTCAGTATTTTTCCAACGAGTTTGATATCCGAATAATCACCTTTTCCTCCTTTTCCACCAACTCCCGGCGCACCTGTAAAACCTCCATTCGAAGAAGTAGAGAAAATAGTGCTAGAATTTGTGATTTCAGGTGAAAAAATCAGTGATATGTTTCCTGCATTACCTCCAGAACCTGCATTGCCTCCAGAACCACCATTTCCACCCATCGGAGAATTCACTTTTGTGGCAATATTGATGGAGCCATTCGAGCCAATTCCTCCGTTTCCTCCACTACCTCCGTTTCCTCCATTAGTACTGATTACAATCGGTTGACCATCAAATTTTAAAACTTCAGTTTGATGGCGATTGTCTGAGTAAAAAGCATGAATAATTACAAATTTTGTTTGATTAAATGTTTTTGTAGTCGTGAAAACGCGCACTGAAACACCCGTTTGACCATTACTACCATTCGTTCCATTTGCCCCAGATTCAGACGTTTTTTTACCATTAGCACCATTGATTCCATTTGCACCATTGTTTCCAGAACCATCAATCTTACAAGTGGTAGGATATTCTAAACTCATTATTTTTTTTCCTAATTCTTGGTTGTTTAATCTGTTTTTAATGAGTAGCTCAACCGTCTCATAAGCAGCTGGTTCATCTAAACGAATTAAAAAAGAAGATCTTACTAAATTAACTTCAGAAACGGAAGAATTAACGAAATTATCCTCATTAAACAAAGTGGGAGAAGGTAAAGCGGTTTTTCCATTATTGAAAATCAATTCATAGTCTAAGGTCTTGGGGTGATTTACTGCAATCGTATTATTTTTTATAATTAGTCCAGTCACATAGGGAAAAGTAATTGGTAACTGCATCGCTAAATCATTATAGGATACTTCTAAATTAGATAAATTATTACCGGTCGTTATCGCTTGTTGGTCAAATGTCGCGATGCCACGATTAAAATACATAAGATGTTCCCCCTTTACTTTTATTTTACTCCAATGTATTGAAAATTCATTGGGCTTTAAGGTAATTCTTTTTCCATTTTTTTTGATTAAAAAAACAGTAATAGAAAACGTATTTGTTTTACAGAAATTAGAAGAATCTACCACAAAATCGATATCTCGAATTCTTCCCGCAAATAGGGATGTAGAGAATAAAAAAGCGCCTAAAAATAGAATTGTTTTCATGTTGTAACGTTTGTTTTTTATTGTGTAAAAATACTTTTATTCTAAAATAATTTTGTTGTCTGTAATTTCAATAATATCTCCTGCAATTAACTTTGCTCTTTTTCTCGTTTCTATTTCGCCATTTCTGAGAACCATTTCTTGATCAACGATCATTTTTGCATGTCCGCCAGTATTTGCAAGCCCAATTGCTTTTAATAATTGAATTAATTCAATGTATTCACCTTCTATTTTAAATGTTTGTTCCATTCTGTATTTTTAAATATTTCGTAAACAAATCTTCTGCCGCTTGAAAAGAAGTAATGTTACTGTCAGTAATCTCCTTTTCTAACTTTTCGATTTCTTTTACTATTGTTTCATTGTTGAAAAATTGAAGTAATAATAAGTCTTTTAATGTTTCGTTGAACCAAAATTTATCCTGATTTTTCCTTTTTTTAATAAACCAACCATTCAATTTTGTTTGATTTTCATAGGATTGTATAACTTCCCAGACTTTTGAAATATTGCTCCCTGTAACTGAACTGCAAATAGAAACTTTTGGGATCCAACCATTGGCATTGGGAGGAAATAAGGAAAGAGCATTTTGGTATTCTCGACTAGCTAATTTTGCTTTCATGATATTGTCACCATCTGCTTTTGTAATGAAAATTGAATCCGCCATTTCCATGATACCTCTTTTAACTCCTTGTAATTCATCTCCAGCACCAGAAATCATGAGGAGCAGAAAAAAGTCAACCATTGAATGAACCATTGTTTCTGATTGTCCAACACCTACAGTTTCAATTAAAATAATATCAAATCCTGCTGCTTCACAAAGTAAAATACTTTCGCGCGTTTTTTTTGCGACACCTCCAAGCGTTTTACCTGCTGGAGAAGGGCGAATATATACGTTATCCATGTGTGATAGCTCTTCCATTCTCGTTTTATCTCCGAGAATACTTCCTCCGCTAAATTCACTACTTGGATCAATTGCTAATACAGCTAATCTTTTTCCTTCACTCAAAAGTACTTTTCCAAAAGCTTCTATAAATGTACTTTTCCCAACACCAGGAACGCCTGTGATGCCAATTCGAATAGATTTTCCGGAATAAGGAAGGCAACTTTTAATTAATTCTTTTGCAATTAAGCGATCATCTGCTCGTGTACTTTCCAGCAAGGTGATGGCTGAACTAAGTACCCCTATATTTTTAGACAATAAACCTTCCAACAGTGAAGCAGAATTCAGCTGTTTTCTTCGTTCTTTCCTTTTATTAAACCAATCGTTTAAATGTTTATCATCCATTGTAAATACAAATATAGGAAATTTGAATAGGAAACGGAACCGTTTAAAATAATATGTTTTTGGCGTAATGCATGAATCAATTTATTTCTATGTACGTATCTTTTTTTGTCTTAATCCGTTTTTTTAGCTCATTAGTCTAAAAAAATGAAAATTGTTTTCAATTAAATGATCTTTTTTAGAATTTTTACGTATTTTGAGCACGGCTAACATTTGCGAAGTATTCAAAAAATGGATTCTACTACACAATTAATACATAAAAAAAACAACCAGGACAAGGTGGATTTAATGAATTCATATGCTTGGGAAATTAGGCGTTTAAAACCTTCTAAGTCATTAGAAATTGCGCTTGAGTTTTTTGAATTATCTACTGAAATTGGGTATGAGTATGGTGTAGCTTCAAGCCTTAAAAATTCTGGTGCAGCGTATTGTTTGTTGTCAATGTATGATGCAAGTATTATCGATTTATACAAGGCGAAAAGTGTATTTAAAAAATTAGGTGACAAGAAATCAGAGTCCGAATGTTTGCATTATTTAGGGAATATTTATTGTGATTTAGAAGATTATGTGCAAGCAATTGAGTTCTATGAAAAATCAGGAACTTTATCAGTAGAAATAAATGATCAAAATGGAATTGCCGTAAATTTAAGTCGCATTGGTTTTGTGCATTATCTCTGCAAAAGGTACAATGAATCTCATTTCTATTTAAAGCAATCAAAGGGAAATTTAAAGAATGGTGGTGACGAAATAGTATTGGTTGATGTATTTATTACGATGGGGAAAATTCATTTTGATAAAAAGAAATATCCGGAATCCTACAAATATTTTTCAACAGCGTTAGAAATTAGTAAAAAAAATAACTATTTATTTGGTGCAGCCTCTTCTTTGAAAAATTTGGGGATATATTATAAACAGATTTTAGAAAATGGAAATACTGAAAGTTCTTTGTTGGAAGCACTTCAGATTTCAGAACAATTAGGAGATAAGGGATTGGCGATGAAAGTCGCTTTGCAGTTATCAGATTTCTACGAAAATATTTCTGAATTTAGTAAAGCATTGCAGTATTATAAAAAATATGACGCTTTAATAATAGATTTTCAAAAAAACAGTAATAAGCATAAAGTCAAGGTTCTAGCCGCTCAATTTGAGTTGGATGAAATTATTAAGGAGGAAGAACTTTTAAAAGTTAATTCGGATTTATCGATTTTTCATAAAGAATTAGAGGAAAAGAATAGTAAGTTAGAATTGTTATCACTTGTTGCCAGTCAGTCTGATCATGTTATTATTATCATGGACGCAAATGGCATTATTAACTTTGTAAACGATAGTTTTGTGCGTTTTAACGACTGTGGATTGGAGGAATTGAAACGAATGAAAGGGAAGACAATTTTTGAAATTAGTAACTATCCAAAAATAAGGGAAGTTTTTAATGAATGTATTATCAAAAGAAAATCAGTTACGTATGAATCATTAAATGTCTCGCAAGCTGGAAAAAGAGTTTGGGGGTCAGCACTTTTAACGCCTGTTTTCAATGTTTTTGGTGAATTGACAAATTTTATTATTGTTGAAAATGATATTACAGAAAGAAAGCTAAATGCAGAAATTATTGATCAAAAAAATAGGGATATTACTTCCAGTATAACGTATGCCAAAAGAATACAAGAGGCTATTTTACCTGAAAAATCAAAGATAAAACAGCATTTTTCAGATAGTTTTATCATTAATCTACCAAAAGATATTGTAAGTGGTGATTTTTACTGGTTTGATAGAATTGGAGATCATGTCGTTTTTGCCGTAGCTGATTGTACTGGTCACGGAGTTCCCGGCGCTTTTATGAGTATGATTGGTATTAATTCGCTTACACAAATAGTGAATGATAGCTCCGTTACAAATCCGGCTCGAGTTTTAGAG
Source organism: Flavobacteriales bacterium (assembly GCA_947449575.1). Classification (GTDB taxonomy): domain Bacteria; phylum Bacteroidota; class Bacteroidia; order Flavobacteriales_D; family Crocinitomicaceae; genus CAIUKX01. Next base: position 4,989 of record CANFRV010000044.1, on the reverse strand, counting down.
TGTTTAGATGTGAAAATAAAAAAGGCTCTGAAACAAACGGGCGATTCGCATGAAACAACCGATGGAATGGATATTGCTTTTCTAGAATTTAGTTTTTTAGAAAAAGAATTTTCTGAAAGCGTTCAATTAAATTATGCTGGAGCTCATAGACCATTGTGGGTCATTCGTGACAACAATTTAATCGAGATTGAAGCAGATAAAAACAGTATTGGAGGAGGTCTTAAAAAAGAGAATTTTTTTACAAATAAAGCGTTTCAGACAAGAGAGGGAGATGTTTTGTATATTTTCACTGATGGTTGTATTGCTCTTTTTGGAGGTGAAAAAGGCAAGAAATTTTCAACGGGTAATCTTAAGAAATTACTTTTGAGTATCTGTCATTTTCCAATGATTGAGCAAGAAAAAATCATTACAGCTACCTTACATGATTGGAAGGGTGATTTGGAGCAAGTAGATGATATTTTAATTATGGGATTTAAAGTCAAATAAAAAAATAGTGTGATATTTGTGCTTTAAAATTCCCTTTTGTTTTTATCATTTCTCAAAAAAATAAAATGAAAAAAATAGGTTTAATGTCGGATACGCATGGGTATGTCGATCCTAAAATATATACTTATTTTGCAGATGTTGATGAGATTTGGCATGCTGGTGACGTAGGTTCAATTGAAGTTGTAGACGAATTAAAAAAGTTTAAACCTCTTCGGGGAGTATTTGGAAATATCGATGATTATATCATTCGTCAAGAACTTCCAGAAATTAATAGGTTCACATGCGAAGATGTTGAAGTATTAATGATTCACATTGGCGGTAGACCAGGTAAGTATACCTCGCAAACAGTTGAAGAATTAAAGAAAGGTACTCCAAAACTTTTTATTTGTGGACATTCACATATACTTTTAGTTAAAATGGATCCTGTTTATAAAATGTTGTGCATGAATCCAGGAGCATGCGGGTTCAAAGGTTTTCATGATGTAAAAACCCTATTAAGATTTTCTATAACAGGAGATAAAATTCACGATTTAGAAGCTATTGAAATAGGGAAAAGAGTTTAAAATTGAGTTTAATTATAATTTTTATCTTTTCTTTACGTTTTGATTCGCGGCGCTAACAAGTAGTGATTGATTTTGAAGCAAAACAACTAAACGGAAAACGAGCTCTTGAAGTCCAGAAAAATAAATTTTCAACAAATGAAGAATACGATTACGGTTTTATTTTTACTTACGATTTCTCCAATTTTTTCGCAGATTGGGGGTAATACAACTTTTTCTTTGTTAGACATGGGGTTTAGTGCGCGTGCAAATGCTCTAGGCAAAAATTTTATTACAGTAAAAGATCAAGACGTAAATTTAGGAGTAATGAATCCTTCCTTATATAATACCAAAATGAATAATTCGCTCGGTGTTAATCAAGCGATAATGGCAGGAGGAATTTCCTATGGCATGATTACTTATGCGCATAATTGTAAGGCACTTGGTACACTTGCTGGACATCTTCGTTATGTTAATTATGGTAAAATGGATCGCACGGACGCAGGAGGAACGAGTACCGGAACTTTTGCGCCTTCAGAATATGTTTTAGGTGCAGGAATTGGCAAGCAAATCAACCCGTTAATTTCAATAGGATCGAATGTTAATCTTATTTATTCTCAACTAGAGACCTATAATTCAGTGGGTATGTCAATAGATTTAGCGGGAACATATACAGTTGAAAAATCAAATTTATTAGTTACGGCGCTTGTGAAAAATGCAGGATTTCAATTTAAAGGTTATACCTCAAAAAATAAAGCTCCTTTGCCTGTTGATTTTCAATTAGGGATTTCGCATAAGTTACAACATGCACCCTTTAGATTTTCAGTTGTTGCCCATCACTTAAATAAATGGAATTTAGCCTACACGGATCCAAATTTAAAGCCAACTATTGATATTCTTACAGGAGATACTATACCCGTTAAATACGCTGGTTTTGGAGAGAAATTAGCACATCATTTTATTTTTCAATTTGAAATAGTATCCAAAAATGTTCATGTCAGAACCGCATTTGATTACCACAGAAGACAAGAACTAAAATTAGCAGCAAGGCCAGGAGCAGCTGGATTTTCTTTTGGAGTTGGATTGTATTTTAAGAGAATTACGGTTGATTATGGGTTTTCTATCTATTCACAAGCCGGGTACAGTAATACGTTAACCTTGACAACCAATTTAGGGACGTGGAAAAAATGACACAGATCTTTGCTAAAGAAGGGGGGGGGCATCTGAATTTCATTTTTTCTTTTATTAATCTCTTGTCTTTACCAAATCAATAAACTATCTTTGATCTCATAAAATTAACCTCAAAAAATAGAGGAACTAAAATAACAAAAATGAGTGTACTTGTAAATAAAGATTCAAAGGTTATTGTTCAAGGATTTACTGGAAGCGAAGGAACGTTTCACGCAGGTCAAATGATTGAATATGGAACAAATTTAGTTGGTGGTGTTACTCCTGGAAAAGGAGGGACGTCTCATCTTGATCGTCCTGTATTTAATACGGTTTCTGATGCAGTTGAAAAAGCTGGAGCGAATGTTTCAATCATTTTTGTACCGCCTGCTTTCGCAGCAGATGCGATTATGGAAGCTGCTGGAGCTGGTATTAAGGTGATTATTTGTATCACTGAAGGTATTCCTGTTTCGGATATGGTAAAAGTAAAAGAATATTTGACAGGAATGGATTGTCGTTTGATTGGTCCAAATTGTCCAGGTATAATTACTCCAGGTGAAGCAAAAGTAGGTATTATGCCAGGTTTTGTTTTTAAACAAGGAAATATTGGGTTAGTTTCTAAATCAGGAACGTTGACCTATGAAGCTGCTGATCAATTAGCGAAAGCTGGTTTAGGAATCACAACAGCTATTGGAATTGGTGGAGATCCAATCATTGGAACTACTACTCTTGAGGCAATACAATTATTGATGAAAGATCCAGCGACAGAAGGTATTGTAATGATTGGTGAAATTGGAGGTAATCTTGAAGCAAATGCTGCTCGTTGGATTAAAGAAAATGGAACAAAACCAGTTGTTGGATTTATCGCAGGAGAAACAGCTCCAAAAGGACGTACAATGGGTCATGCTGGTGCAATTGTTGGAGGTGATGATGACACAGCTGAAGCTAAAAAAAGAATTATGCGTGAGTGTGGAATTCACGTAGTTGATTCTCCAGCGCATATTGGTGCTAAAATGGCAGAAGTAATGGGAGTTACTGTTTAAGTAAACTTTTTACAATTCTACAACTTTTTATAGACGCAATCATTTATGGTTGCGTTTTTTATTTTCCTAATGTAATGTATGGATCTGAAAAATTTTCTTCTTGATTTTCACAAAACGCGAAATATTAACTATTGCGTCCGTTTTTTTCATGAAAAGACGTTTAAGGTGGAAGATTTGTTAGAATTTATTTCGTTGAATAAAGAATATCCTTTTCCAGAGTATGGTTCATGGCTGTTGAGTCATATTGCCCTGTCAGATTCATCAATGGTATTGCCATTTCGAAATCAGTTAATCGATTTGGTATTAGTAGAAAAAAATCAGTCTGTTTTAAGGAATATCGTAAAAATTATTGAAAGTTTAGGACATTCTAGTTATAAAGAAACTCAATTGTTAGATCGTTATATTTCATTTATCAAAGAAGAAGAAAATAAAGTGGCATTACAGGCATACAGTATGTATTGTTTGGTGCCGTTTATTCATAAATATCCAGAACTTAAAGAAGAATTGACATCTTTGATTCTACTCAAAATCAATGAAAAAAGTCCAGCCTACAAAGTAAGTTCAATTAGTAAATGCGACAAATAGTAAAAAAAACGAGTAAACTCTGAGGAAGTTATTCTGATTTTATTTTGACCTCCTTCAAAAGAGGTCAGAAAATGAAATCGGAAATAAGTTCACACCAGAACGTCAAAAGTCCAAGCGTTAGTTTATACAGCTAAGCGCCTGGACTTGATAGATAATTCGTTTCTTTAGCTTTTAATTACCACATTAAAAGTTGCTTATGAAACACATCACTACAGAACAAAGGTATTTAATTGAAGCTTATTTAAAGCTAAATATGTCTAAGAAATTCATTTCAGATGAATTAAATATAGATTCATCAAGTGTTTACAGAGAAATTAATCGCAATAAATTGAAATTTGGCGGTTATTCTGCTAAAACGGCTGATATATATGCAAAAGAGCGTAAAGATAGATTCGTTGCCAATCGTAAATTCTCACTTGAATGTGAAAAAAAAGTGATTGAATACTTAGATAAACAGTGGTCTCCAAAGCAAATAGTTGGTTATTGCTTTAATAATTCTATCGAAATGGTAAGTCATGAACGAATCTATCAATTTGTGAGAAAAGATAAGAAGATAGGGGGCTCACTATTTGAAAATCTTCGACATAAATTAAAACATAGAAAACGACCAATAGGCAAACATTACCCCATAAAAAATCGAGTATCAATAGAAGAAAGACCTGAAATTGTAGACCAAAAAAATCGTTTTGGGGACTGGGAAATGGACACAATAATTGGGGCTCATCAACAAGGAGCTATTTTGACATTAACAGAGCGAAAAACTAATTTCATAATAATGGAAAAGCTCAAGTTAGGGAAGAATTCTACTGGTTTAAAACATCAAATTATCAATTTACTTTTGCCTTACAAAGACTATATTCATACGATTACCACAGATAATGGAGCTGAATTTGCTGAACATATAGCAATCGCTAAAAAACTCGAAACAACCATATATTTTGCTCACCCTTATTGTTCATGGGAAAAAGGATCAATAGAAAATGCTAATAAATTAATAAGGCAATACGTTAAAAAAGAATCAAATTTAAATGATTACTCAAAAGAGCAACTAACTCAATTTCAGCATAAAATAAACGAAAGACCAAGAGAAAAATTAAATTTTGATTCACCAAAGAATATTTTTTATAAATTTATAAACGGTAATGTCGCATTTGGTACTTGAACCTACC
>CANFRV010000043.1 GCA_947449575.1 Flavobacteriales bacterium | reverse complement strand
ATAGAGGTGATCTACTCCATTTACATTGCGTAGCTTCCTCGATTGCTTAACGCATTTTTTAATCTCCAGAAATCATTATTTTCCTAGGTCGAAAGGAAGGGTGCTTCGGAGATTCGGTTTCTACTTTTTTTGAGGTTGAGGGTATATCGTTTTTTCGTTCATTTTTCTACTAAGTGAGTTCTATTTATCGAGTTATGGATTCTTATTAGTACTTTAAAGTTCAAAATAATGGATTTAAAGCTCAGAAGTGTTCCTGTATGGGCTTTATTTTGTATTATTGTGAGCTACAATTAATAAAATATGGTACCAACAAAAGAAATTAAGAGTCTGATACTTGAGTATCTGATGAGGAACCCTGGGGTTTCCTCTAGTGATATTTATACAGGAATAGGACAAATTGCAGGTTATTCAACCGTTAAACGAATCTTGCAAAATCTGCTTAATACAGAATTGATTGAAACTTCTGGTCAGGGAAAAGGTACCAAATATTCATTGTCTGCGGTCTATTTTGTATTAGCACCCATCGATACTGAAGAATATTTTCAATTTGAAATAGATGAACGAAAGATTAAAACAGAATTCAATTTGCAGTTAATCGATCATGCATTAGTATCTGCGAGTCTTTTTACTAAAGAGGAACTAATAAAATTAGAAGCCTTACAGATGGAATTTGAGAAAAATACAGATGGACTTGATGCCAATCAATTCAAACTAGAATTTGAGCGACTTGCAATAGACTTGAGTTGGAAATCATCCCAAATAGAAGGAAATACATATTCACTCTTAGAAACAGAGAGGCTTTTAAAAGAACAACAAACTGCTTCCGGTAAAACAAAGGATGAAGCCACCATGCTGCTTAACCACAAAGAAGTTCTTGATTTTATCATTTTAAATCAAGATTTTGTGAAACCACTTTCAATCGCAAGAATTGAAGACTTGCATAGTATACTTATTAAAGACCTAAATGTTGGGCGCAATATTCGTAAGCGACGTGTCGGTATTTCTGGAACCAATTACAAACCTCTTGACAATGAATTTCAAATACAAGAAGCATTGAAAGCCATGTGCGATCTCATTAATAGTAAATCAAATGTGTTCGAGAAAGCTTTATTAGTTCTTGTGCTTACCTCCTACATTCAACCCTTTGAAGATGGAAATAAACGCACTGCAAGAATTATTAGTAATGCGATTTTGATAAATGAAAACTATTGCCCTCTTTCATTTAGAACTGTTGATTCGATTGACTATAAAAAAGCAATGCTTATTTTTTATGAGCAGAACAACATTTCGCCTTTCAAACAAATTTTTATTGAGCAATTTGAGTTTGCAGTTAACACTTATTTTTGAGGAGATTGGGGGAGGTTGAGGGGGAGGTTGAGGTTGAGATATTCGGTTTCTACTCTAACTCGCAAATCTACTTCTGTTAGCATTCTCTTACTTTTACTTGATAAAAAGTAAGCAAAAATCAAGGATCTTTCCAAGGAATTTTTTACTGCATTGCATTTCGTAAAATCGTACGTAAATACTTTCCTTCACGCTCTCTTTCGCGAAAAGGCGAAACGCGATTACGGAAAAATTTACAACTAATTCTGTGGAAAGACCGTTTTAATTTTACTTCGAAAATTAATTATTTATAAGGGATTCGGTTTCTACTTTTTTTGAGATTAAGTTTAAGGATAAGGATAAGGATAAGGCTGTGGGTATTTTGATTTCTTTCTGAGATCGTTTGTTCGTTGTGGATTCCGTTTCTACTCTTACTTTTTGGCATTATTCGCAAAAGCTCATGAGATCGCTTTGCTAAGTTATCCCCGAAAAAGTCAGCACAAGAGCTAGGGTTAGTGATTTTTTGATTTATTTACTTCGTTAAAAATAGGATCTGCCCACTCTTTTATTTTATGATATTCCTTCGTTAACTTTCCATCTGAAGCTCTAAATAATAAGGATGGTTCTTTAAAATCGAGTGAATTGTCATAGACATACAATCTATCTACAAACTTCGAAATAACTGAGCAATTGGCGATGGATTTACTATATCTTGAAATAATTTTTATAATTGGCACATCATGTCCCCCACTCATCACTCTTTGAACGATCCGAGCAGCATTAATTGTTGGACTTTCAGTTCCCACAAAAAACACACGTATAAAATACCCTTTTTGTTTTGCCATGTAGAGAAAATCGATTTTATCTTCTGCTGACAATACGGTTTCAAAAATAAAACTTTCACCTTTTGCAATACATTTTTCTCTTAATTCTTTTGCATAATTGGCTGCCTTTATAATCGATTCAAGCGAGTTCCAATCTCCGAAAAGGTTATTCGCTATTTCATCTGGATTGATATAGATGCTATTTTCTATCCATTTATGATTTAGGATTTTATGCGTAATTGATGTTTTTCCTGCACCATTTGGTCCACAAACAACAATGAGAGTAGGCTTTCTCAAGATTAAAAATTATATTTTAATTGTAACCTTTTAATTTCTTTCTGAACCGTTTCCGTCAACTTTAAATTGCATTCATTCGATTTTTGCTTCGCTTCTAAGGCAACTTCTTTCATAATAATTGACAAGCTCTTCAAAGATGGCTCTTTTTCACTATTCGAAAAATCATTTTTCATATACAGATATTTTGTTTTTTAATGGTCATTTTGACATCACAAGCAAACAATCCGTGAATGCTTTAATTTATACAATGATACAAAAAAAACACTAAATTATTATTGTTTTTTTTTGAATATTTGTTTGGTTTAGGGGGAGGTTGAGGATGAGGTTGAATTGATTTCTGTTTTAGATCGTTTCTTCGTTGAAGGATTCGGTTTCTACTGCTGGTTTTTTTCTGTTTGAGATCGTTTGTTCGTTGGAGGATTCCGTTTCTACTTTTGATGAGGTTGAGGATAAGATTGAGAATGAGCTTAAGATTGAACCTGGAGTGCGAAAGTTGTGAGCACAAAAAAGAGGCTGTATCAAAAGTTGTAATTTAGTTAAAAATTAGCAATGTAAGTTTATATATGAAAAAGTAAAAAAAAATATGTTTGTTGTTGATTTGCAATTTTTTACTTTAATTTATCAAATAACTTATATGTCCTTATAATCCTTCCCTTCGGTCTTCGAAAGTTATCACTTTCTCTTATGGTTCAAAAAAAAAGAATTTTGAGATTGAGGGTGATGCTTCGAGTGCCTCAGCATAAAAGGTTTAATCCCCAACTTTTGACGTTGACACATAATTATAGGATTTATTGTATTAATTCAAAAATAAGTTCAAATAAAATCGACTTGTCACTTTCAATAGTTCCCTTCATGTATCGATTATAAACGCTACTATTATCTGGAGGGTTTAGATTTAAAACTAAACCTTTTTCTAGAGATAAAAGCCTTAAAAATTCTCTTTGAGTTCTACCATTTCCCTCTCTAAATGGATGTAGATAATTAATATTATCTAATATCTCTGCTAATTTTTGAGAGATTTCTTTTTTATTATTTGTTTTGATTTCACGAAATTCAACAAGTAAAGAATCAATGTATTGAAATCCAAGAGGAAATCGTTCACCATCAAAAAATGGTTTACCATCTTTACTAATGTTTACTGTTCTAACTTGACCTGCCCATATATAAACATCTTTATATAAATAGCGATGAATATCAAGCAAAGAACTAGAGTTCTTTATTTTTAGTGGATTTTCATATAATTCTTCAACTCTCTTAGATACTTTTAAACTTTCAAAAGCAATTAATATTCTTTCATCAACAATATTTGCTAAATTATGAAGTAATCCTTTTTTGTTAGTGTATTTGTATTCGGGATCTAAATACTGATAGTTATTTTCCATAAATGGTATATAACTTATTCAAAAGTTCAGATTCAGAAATCCCACCTTTTTTCCACTCAACGTAAAGCTGAATTAATTCTTTTGTTGGCTCAAACCCTTCAAACATATTAGTACCAATAGCATTTGCGGTGCTTTCTAATGTCTTCAAATCAGAAAACTTCACCCCCATAATAGTTAGACTTTTACGGTCAACATCTATCGTTTTATACATTATCTATATCTTAAATTATATACGAAAATAAGAATATTAATCGGAAATATCAATCTATTTTAAATTCAAGGGTGAGGGTGAGGGTGAGGTTTAGATTGAGAGATTCCATTTTCTACTCTAACTCTCAAATCTACTTCTGTTGCTATCTTCTCACTTTTCCTTGATGAAGAGAAAATGTAATTTTCGAAGACAAGCGGTAGCGCCGGAGGTAAGCAAAAATCAAGGATCTTTCCAAGGAATTTTTTACTACATTGCATTTCGTAAAACCGTACGTAAATACTTTCCTTCACGCTCCTTTTCGCTGAAAAAGCGAAACGCGATTACGGAAAAATTTACAACTAATTCTGTGGAAAGACCGTTTTAATTTTACTTCGAAAATTAGGTGCTTCGGAGATTCGGTTTCTACTTTTTTGATTAAGATTGAGGTTGAGATCTAGGAGGGCGAAAGTTGTGCGCACAAAAAAGCCAGCAACTTTTGTTGCTGGCTTTAATTTATCATAAGGGATATTACTGTATGATTTTCATCGAAGTACCGTCTGTGAAAACAATTATGACTACGCCTCGGTAATTTTCATTTATTTCTTGGCCTAGTAGATTTGTTTTCATGGCAACTTCTTTGCCTAAGTTGTCTCTGTTGTCTACGGATACTAGAGCGGAGATTTTTTCTGCTCCGTCGGTGTCTGTTTGTTTCAAACGATAGTAGTTGATCGCTTTTCTGACATCATAATCCACTAACGTATAGTTTAACACGTCAAAGGATGTTCCTCCTCCGTTTACATTACCAACCACTTCATAGCTTTCTCCATCGATTGTTTTTTCTATGGTGAAGTAATCACAGTTTGTTTCCGTTGCAGTGCTCCAGAATAGTAAATTGTTTTGGTTTTGTTTTTTAGCATCAAAACTCAATAAATCGATTGGTAGATTCACAATTTGATCACCCGCTGCGGTAAATTGACTGAACGTTGATAAACCTGACCATGATAGCGTATGAGTCGTTGTGTTAATTGCTGATGTACCAGTGATACTTGCTGCTAATCCTCCAGTAAAAGAAGATCCTGTAGGTTTATACCAGGTGTATACATCCGGACCAGTGCTCGTTAAACTTCTTTTTACCGGTAGCAATAATGCTTCTGATAAAGGCACTTGAATATCCGTTGTTGCATAGGTATAATCAACCGAATAATTTGCTCCCGTGATTCCTGATGGAGTTAAATCCCAGTATCTGTTCAAATAATTTGTTACCAACGAATTGATACCAGCTACTTTCTCTGCTTTTGTAAAGACAGAAATAGATGCATTTGACAAAGAAGTAGCACTTGCTAACGTAAACGTCATTGGTGTGTATTTACTTGCATCTCCAATTGGTAAGTTGTACGCTGTTGATGCTGCTGTATTCACAAAGCGTTTCAATGTGCCAGTAGATGCAGTTGATAAATCTTTGTAGGCAACGATGTAGCTAGTAATGCTTCCTCCAGAGATTGTTCCGTTAGAGGTGGTATTTCCAATTGAAAGTGTTTTTGTGCCGCTTACGATTAATTTACCACTTGTAAGGGTTAGAGTTCCTAGAACAGTTGCATCTGAAACCAATGTTGCTGCATTTGAACCTGAGTTAACGGTAATGTTATTAGCATCTACCTCAACATTAACGAGGAACTCTTGTGTTCCAGGAGACGCGCTACCAAGAACGATACTTCCACCACTAATGGTACCTGTTTTTATTTCAAGGTCATTAATAGTTGTGTTGGCACCCTGATTGGCTTGCATAATATTTAAAGTTCCTGATGACATTGCAAAAGTGGTACCTGTACCAATACTAAATACACCGTTAGAAGTGTTACTCAAAAGCCCTGTAGTATTGACATTTATTGTAGCTCCATCAATTGTAAGTGTTCCTGTACCAGTTAAATTAGATGCGCCACCAATTCTAGCGGCAACATTAACGGTTCCTGCAGTAAGCTGAACAGTACCACCTGTTATTTGAAGTGCATTTCCAGTGCTTGAACCAACGGTCATAGTACCACTACTGTTCATTACTAATGTACCTAATGCAGGCACAATCGCACTGTTAGGGAAAGTGATCGATCCTGTACCGGATGTCATCAGTTTACCACCGATAGCCGAACTGATGGTTTGATTACCGGATGAAAATGAGAGTGTACCTGCAGATTGTTCCCATGTTCCCGCTGTATAGGTAATTCCATTTGAACCTGCAGAAACAGTAGAAGAACAAGTTACTTTATTTGCTAAAGCTGTTTTATCTAATACGATATTCATAAAGCCAAACGATCCTGCACCACTTACTGTTTGATCACCATTTTTATTAAAAGTGAACAATGTGGTAGAAGTTGTTTGAGAAAAAGTACCTGCATTGCTAAAATTACCACTAAGTGTTATTGCATTTGCAGCCCCTGCTAATGTTGCTGAAGTATTTACCGTCAAATTTCCTGCAACAGTTACTGCTGTCCCAGCTGTTTTAGTTCCAGAAGCACTTATAATCAAATTACCATATACTGGCGTTCCACTTACTGTTTGCGTTGCACCATAATACTCAACTGTACTTGCAACATCAAAAGAACAATTTGCTGTGGTAAATAAAGTTGGGAAAGCAGTAGTTGTAGTTGCTGCTGTTCTAAAGGTAGTACCACTAGCCAATGTGAACGTATTTGTTGCATTACCTGTAATTGCGAAGGTAGAAGCATTAAAAATACCACTTACAACAGATAAATTTTTCGCCACTGTTGCAACCGCTCCTAATGTACAAGTTGGGTTGGTAGCATAGGTATTATTTATTGTTAGATTAGCATAATCTGAACGACCTGTAACAGCTTGAGCTGCAACCGCACTGTTGTATTCTATTGTTGAAGAGGCACCCAATGAAAACACTGGAAAATTCGTTGATGAATTAAGTGTTGTAGTAGTTAAACCATTTAATCCAAATGTATTAGCTGTTTTAAGCGTTCCATTTATAGCGTAAGTATAAACTATAGTTGCTCCCAAATTTGATAATTGAAAAACACCACAATTTAATGTACTTCCTAAATCAACTGTAAAATAAGTTCCTGCTCCAGCATGACCATAAATATTTAAGTTAGTATTTAATGTTAATGTAGTATTTTCAGACACCTGCATGTCTATATAACTAAAATTCGCTACAGCGGTTGTATATACATTAGAATAGGTTACATTACCTCCTCCTTTGAATATAATTTTTCCAAAACCAGCACCACTACATGTATAAGTACTAGTTGCTGCTTGAGTAAAACTGCCTGTAATATTAATATTAGTAGCAGTTCCAGTAGCCGTTCCTGCTAAAAGTTGATTTTCAAACGTCCCTCCAGTTAAACTAAAAATATTAAAATTTAAATTATATAATGAAGTACCTGGACTATTAGCTGTAAAAGTACCACCCGTTTGCGAATAAGTACCCGTTACCGTTGTACCTGTTATTCCGTTTGTAACCGTTCCCGTAATCGTAAGATTTGGGAAAGAGGTTGCATAAGTACCACTCAAAGCACATGTACCACTGAGTGTTACAACTCCTGAAGTACTTCCAGAAACAGCACTAGCAGAGCTATTATTTGTCCAGTTTCCACTAACACCTAATGTACTATTAACAGCAAGCGTTGTTCCGCTGTTTAGAGTTATACTATTACAAACAGCTGCAGCGCTGATAATAGGTTGATTAGCTGCAGTAGCAATTATTACATCTATTGAAGAAGTTGGTACCACACCACAAGACCAGTTATTAGCTGTATTCCAATCTGTACTAGTTGCGCCTATCCACGTTGTACTATTACCACTAGTAAAAGTTGCTGTACTTACCGAAACAGTTTTTGAACAAGCACCTGTATATGCAATTGCAGTAATAGTTACCACATTGGCACTACCAAATGTTGCAAGAGTTGAAGTTGTAAATGTTCCACCTGCACCATCAGAAGCTACAGACATAGTTGCTGTTGTTGATGCAACTGTATTGGTACCACTTACATTGTAAGTTACTGTATATGCACCAGCAAGTAATGTAGAAGATGTAACTGTTACAGTAGCGGTAGATGTACCACATGAACTTGCTGCAGTTGCACTCAAACTAGATGTAAGTGGAACAGGGTTAACATTAACAGTTAAACCTGCTGAACGACTTGCAGAAGCACAACTTGCTGTTGAAGTGGTATAAGTAATAATAACTTTACCTGCTCCACCACTTCCACCTGCTAAATTACTCGAGCTTTTATAGGCACCACCACCAGCTCCTCCAGGACTTGCACCACTATTACCTAATGAATTTACTGCTACAGCAGCTCCACCTGCCCCTCCAGATCCTGGAGCATCCCCTCCTTTCCCTGCAACACCTGAATTTCCAGTGATAGCTGTACCACCAGATAATGAACTATGAATTGTTGCGATACCTCCTGCTCCAACTACGCTGCTTGCAGAACTTTGCGCACCACCAGTACCGCCAGCTGCTGAAAACAATGTTATTGACGAGCTATTTCTAACAAACGAAGATGTGCCACCTGTAGAGGCCGAAGATGTAACCGTATTGGCAGTTCCACCGCCTGCAGCTCCTGTTCCTGCTGCACCAATTGAGATATTGAATGTTTCGCCTGCTGTTACCGGTAAACTGGTATAACTAATATATCCTCCTGAACCTCCACCAGAAGCAGCCCCGGCATTTTTACCACCACCACCGCCACCGCCAGCACCCCACACTTGTACATCAATTGATGTGACACCTGCAGGCACCGTCCATGTTGGCGTAGATGTTGTAATTGGCACGACCGTAGAAGTATTTACGCTCGTTTCAGCATAATAGGTTGTATTAGCAATTGGACTAACCGAAAATGCAGCACCAGAAGCACTTGTACCAACAGATGTACCACCCGAAGATTGCGTATACCATGTCACATCATTCCCTGTAGTTGTAGTTGAAAGCGAAGTAGCCGAACCAGTGCACAGAGGGTTAGTTGTTGCAGTTGGCGTAGCTGGAACTGCCTGAGTAGTATTAATTGTTGCAGTGACCATTAACCTACTACTTGATTCGCAACCACTAACTGTTTGGCTTGCATAATAAGGTGTAGCTGTTGTTAATGGTAATGTTGTTGCAAGTGAACTTCCAGCGCTAGCTGCTGCGTACCACAAGATAGATGAACCAGTAGCTGCCAATTCTGCAACTGTTGGACTATTTCCACTGCAGAAACTTTGAGCAGCACTGCCAGTTGGAGCGGATGGTGTCGTATTAATAGTAACAGTAACATCCAAACGAGAAGCAGAAGGACAACCATTTACTGTTTGACCTGCATAATAATGTGTTGCTGTTGTAAGCGCATCACTTGATGATTTAAGAGTGCCGCCACTAGATGCTGTATACCATAATACAGTTGAACCAGCTGATGCTGATAAATTAGCTACGGTGCTATTCAATGCACTGCAAAACGTTTGCGAAGCGGTACCTGTTGGAACTGAAGGTATAGCATTTATTATCACCTCAACAGGTGTTGACGCAGGTCCAGTTGTTGCCGTTGTTGTACAACTATTGTCCGTTGCATAAGCAACGCAAAAGTAATAACGGGTTCCTACTTCTGCAACAGTTGTTAATGGTGTATAGCTAACGGATGTACCTCCTGTAGTTATAGCTACAGTAGAACCTGATATTGTATTGGTATTGGTAGTATTATAGTACCATTTATATTGAAGTGTAGGTGTACCAAGACCAACTGTACTTGTTACAGAAGCTGTCAAGGCAGTGCCTGCGTCTCCTACACATTTACTTTGTGAAGATGTTGGAGCAACTGTTACAAGTGATGGACAACTTGGTCCAGCAGCTGATACCCATACAGCAAATAAAGTAACATTACCTGTTCCCATTGTATAACTTGCTGCATCAGAATAAGTAGCAGCTCCTCCGGAAGAAGTTGCCCAACCAGTAAAGTTGTAACCAGTAAGCGTAAATGCATTTGCAGTTAAATTAGCCGTTGCAGCAGTTGCCAGTGTTTGAGTTGACATAGAGCCACCATCATTTCCATTGCCATTAAAGGTTATGGTGTTGCTATTAGCTGTCCATTTTGCGTACAATGTTACCGTACCTGTAAAAGTAAACGTATTAGTTGCTACTGTAGTTGTTCCTGTGCCATCTGCGGCTGTATTCCAACCAACAAATGTATAACCTGTTTTAGTTAATCCTGTGCTAGCTGCAGTAGTAACGGTTGCGCTTGGTAAATACGTACTTGCATCCGTTGGAGTGGTTCCAGAGCCTGTGTTCAAATCATACGTTACAGTACCCCTCCATTGCGCATACAATGTTGTACTTGCTGTAATTGTATAGGTAACAGATCCTGTAGCGGCATATGCAGTTCCAGTTCCATCCGCTGCTGTGTTCCAACCTGAAAATGTATATCCAGTTTTTACTAAACTTCCTGAGTTTGTTGCAACGGTAGCTGTTGTATTATAACCGTAGTTCGTTGTTGAAGGAACGGTTCCTCCTGTACTTGTATTTGCATCATATGTTACACTTACCAGTTTTTGAGCTAAGGTGAGGTAATTTGTAGCTGCGCCACTAATACCTGAACTACTTGTATTTACTGAAGGCTGACTGCTTAACGTAGTTGATCCACTGGTCGAACCTCCAATTGACACATACGATGAATTGGTTGTGTTTTTTCCTATTACCTTTAAATTACCCAATGCCGGCGTAGATCTTCCCAATGAAAAATTGGTAGCTACAAAACCAGCTGTTGTTACCACACTCCAATACTCGTTTCCACTTGTAGCATAAATTGTTGAAGCGTCTGCCGACCCTACACCTGTCGCATATGGTGTAACAGTAATAGTTGGACTACCCGTGTTTGAACCTGCAGTAAATGCTAAAGGATAATAAGCTGCAGTAACACCCACTGGCACTATATATGAACCTGTGGAGGCCGAACCTAATGTCCAGGTTACAGGCCCATTGATAAATGCTGTAGAACTTGCCCCTGAGATAGCCGTATTTGCTGTATTTGTTAAGGTAAGTAAATTCGTAGATGGTGTTAAAATAGCACCCAATGTTAATACACCCGACATAGTAACCGGCGTATTAAGGGTTACTGCCTGATTGATGGTAACATTTGCAGGATTACTAAATGTTGTTGGGAAAGGCGTTGTTGTTGCACCGTTGAATACATAGTTTGCCCCGGCATTGAAAGTTGTCGTCATCCTTGTTGTTGAAATGGTTCCAGTTGACGTGCTTGTAGCAGTGCCAGAAATACCACCTGTATTTGCAGTTTTTAAAGTACCACCGCTATTAATAATGAAAGCACTGTTAGAATTTGCAGCATTAAAAACCGAATACGATGTTAAAAAATTATATGTCCCAGCATCCAATATACCACTATTATTAATGGTAAGGGCCGCTGCATTAGCAGAATTTGAACCATTTAACTTTAAATTACTATTTAATGTTAACGTTGTGGCATTTGTTCCATCTCCAACTGTAAAATTTGTCCATACATCGTTCGTTGCAGTTGCTGTATTTGTATAAGTTGGGCTAGTTCCTTTAAATACAATAGCACCAATAGGATTATAGCTGGTGTTAATGTATGTACTTGCTCCTGAAATATTAAGATTACCACTCAAATTTAAATAATTAATCCCCGTAGTACCACTTGCATTTAAGTTCATTTTACTACCATTAGTCATTGTTAGATTACCTAGGACTGTAACTGTATAGCTTGTACTTCCTGTGTTATTCCATCTGAATTCCCCAGCAGTTCCTGACAAACTTAGATTTCCGTTAATAGTTGTATTACCAGCTATTGTCGCTGTGGAAGTACCGCTGTAGGTTAAATTTCCATAAGAAACTCCATTGGTAACAGTTTGTGCACTACTACCATAGTATTCAACAGTTGAGGCATTATCCAAAGATACAGTTGGGGTGTTGGTGCTACTAATTGTGGTAGAAGTACTACCCGAAAAGCCATCCGTATTACTTGTTTTTACTTTACCTATTGAAGTAACGTTTACCGTTGCACTTGCTCCTGCAGTTATCTGCTGAGCCACCATATCCAATGTTCCTGCAATGTTTAACGTACTAGAAGCTTTCACAATTATGGTTGATCCAGAACCTAAAGTCCAGCTATTTGCCCATGCTGTGGTTGGGGTATTACTATTTTGAGTAATATTCCAATTAGCAAAAGTAGTATTCATAGCGCTTGGTGCTGTTCCTGTACCATCTGTATTGGTTCCCCAACTTGCCGTTGCAGAAGGGTCTTGATTTGCTTTTAAATAGTAATTTGTTTTTCCAGATATCACTATATCGTCTACAAATACTAAATATTGATTGGCCGTTGAGTAACAATTAAATCCAAAATAATATACACCTGTAGATGAAGGCGTAAAATCAAGCGAAACATTGGTAGGTGTAGAATTTGTAAATGATGCATGCGTACTAAGCGCGGTAGTCATTGATGCACTTGATGGACTTGTTCCATAAGCAACTTTTAAATTTTCTGTAAATGTTGACGCGCCATATCTATATGTTAAAGTGTAGGTGGTACCACCAGTTAAATTTAGACCTTGCGTATAAAACCAAGTATTTGCTGCAAATGAACTAGAGTAGGAATATTGCAATGCATTTGAATTAAAACCATACGTTGAATTACCTGCAATTGTTGTCCAAATATTTCCTGAGCCAACATTTTCAGCAGAGGTACATGTTGCAAAAGCAGGAACTGTAGCTGTTGAAAAATCCATCGTATATGGCACATTCGCAGCCGCACATAACGTTGTAAACGTTCCACTACCAGCCCAATTTGATTTATCAGTTCCATTACACTTAGATCTCACCCAAAAATAATAGGGTGTACTAGCAGTAAGACCTGTAAGGGCATTAGTAACAACCCCTGCTGCAACAGTACCTGTTGCAGTAGTACCTGCCGTTGGGGCAGTTGATGAAGTAGAATAATAATACTCATACCCACTTGCTGGCGCTGTTGATGCAGCTGTCCATGAAATAGTTGCAGTAGTTGATGAAATAGCAGACGAAGTTAAAGCAGTTGGTTGACTAGAACAATTTGGGGTAGCATGTATATCTACATTATCTAAATACATATCATATCCAGCTAGGCCATCGAATAAAAAGCCAACATATAATGTGGCAACATTAGCAGCTCCTGCTGGAAGCGTGATGCTTTTTAAAGTCCAACCAGCAGTTGCACTATATCTTAAAATTTTAGAACCAACTGTAGTCCATGTTGAACCATTCGTAGAATATTGAACTGTCATACCTTCAGTTACATAAGCATATGCTCCTCCATCTGATCCATGAAACCATTGAAATTCAACATCAACACTTGAAACACCTGTAGTAACTAATGCCGGCGTAACTAAACGTGTAGAAGCAGTGTTATTATAAGAAGGATAGCCAACCATTCCTGTACCAGCATAATTTGCAGGAGTCGGTGTGTTAAACCCCGCAGCTGGTGTACTTGTTACTTGATATACAGATATTGAACCGCTAACATTATTTTGACTCCAACACGCTGCGCTACTGCTTGTTGTTGCACCAACATTAAACCCTTGCGTATAAGGTAATGATGACACCGTACACAATGTAGTAAAACTCGATTGAGTACCCCATACAGTGGTTGCACCATAGGTTGCATATGCCTTATAATAATAGGTAGTATTTGCTGTTAAACCTGTTATAGAAGAAGTAAAACTCCCTGCTGATTGATTAGTTGATGCACTTTGTGTTCCTGTACCACTAGTAAAACCAGAAGTTGTGCTATACTCAATGCCATACGCAGAAATAGTTTGACAATTAGCTGTATAAGAACCAGCTAAAGTAACAGTGGTAGCAGCAATGCTACTAGAAATTCCTGTTGTAGCTATAGCAGCGGTATTAACGCCTGAACCAACTGCAGCCACATTTACTGAGGTTGCTCCACCACCACTCACAGCTATATTTCCATTATACGATAGAACGGCTGTTGGCGTAAATTTTACATATACAGTAGTAGAAATTGCTCCACAGGTACCTGCAGTTAATGTTAAAGTACTGGCGTAAGTACCTCCCGAAGTACCACAATATGTAAATCCCGTTAAGGCACCAACAGTTAAATCTCCTGTTAATGCAGATCCTGTAACAGTAAATGAATTAGGTCCAGCTGTCAAGTTAATACAGTTAGAAGTACCGAATGAGGTCAACGTTCCTGCAGTGATAGTTGGCGTTCCACCAACAGTTCCAATTGCATAAAAACCAGGTATAGTTGTAGCTGCTGTGCTTGCTGATTGAACACTGGTACTTGCAACGATTGTTGGCGTTGTACTACCTACAATATTATATGTACCTGCCAAAGTGCCACTTGATGCAATGGCAGAAGTTGATACAACATTGGCGGCATCTGTTAATTTGATGAATGTATTTGTAAAGGATGCAGAATTTGCAGTAATTGAAGCAGCCCAATAACGTGAAGTATAAATAGAACACATATTTGTACCTGCACTACCTCCAGAAGATGCGTCAAAAACCTCCGCTTGCACCACAGCTAAACTTGCAGAACTAGTAGTTGTGGGATTTACAAGTTCGAAAGGATTGTAAGACCCTTTACCAACTGGGAAAGTATAAGTAGAACCAGAAGCTAAACTTAAAGGCAGTGTTCTTGCCAATTTACCATAAACAAAAGAACTTGCAGAACCACCAGAAATACCTGTCGTAGCTGTATTTATAATAGTAATTACATTAGAACCTGTTGTTATGTTACCTGAAGTTAATGTTAATTTAAATAAGTTTAATGCACCACTTAAAGTAGCACCAAGGGAATTATTGATTTCAACAACCAAGGCAGTTGATGTATGTGTTGTAGGTGTAAAAGTTTGCGCAACCGTACCATTAAAACTTAATTTACCTGTGTTAGCAGTTTGTGTTAACGTACCTCCCGTTTGAGTAAAATTTCCTTTTAAATTAGTTGTCCCTGCGCCTGAGGCTACATCAAGTGTACCAGCAGCTAAATTAATATTTCCCAAAACATTGAAGGTAGCTGCATTACTAAAAGTTTGAAAAGTTCCTCCATTAACGTTTAAATTTCCATTAACAGTTAAAGTTCCTGATGTAAGTGCTCTAAAAGTACTTAAACCCGTTGTAGTAATCGTTAAATTACCTTTAATTACAGCAGTTGTTGAGGTTGTCCAAAAACTCATTGTAACCGCTGTACCACCTGAGCAATTATAAATAAAATTACCAAACGATTGAACATTATTTGTAGGCGGAGTAGTGGAAGAAGTAAGTCCGGAGATGGATAAAGTTGAAGTAGCGCCCCATGTAGCCAAAGGAACCCAAGGAGCGCCAGTAGTTGCACCAGATACATTATAATTAGAACCATTCGCAAAAACAAGCGTTGCAGCTGAACCTGTAACATTTCCGTTCGTTCCAATATTTGTAGTTGCAGTATTATTAATTATACCAGTAGATGAAACCGTTACAATAGTCCCTGTTCCTCCTGTGGTTAAAAATGAGTTTGCTGAAGTTGCTGTAGCACTTGTACCATCTATATTCAATGTTCCCGAAATATCACCTGTAGTGCCCGTTCCGCTAAATATTATCGAAATAGTATTAGCAGTATTGGTTAAATTTAAGGTACTTCCACTACCAATAACAAAATCATCCCCAGTAGAACCTCCCGAAATTGTAATAACACGTTGGGTTGTTGCAGTTGAAGCTAAAGTAACTGCAGTACTACTTGTTATTTTTAATTGACCAACAGTAGCTGATGCACTTATCGTCCCACCTGTAATTGCAGTTCCTGCTGTAGTACCAGCACCATCAATAATTAAAATATCTGTTGTAAGAGCACTTGATCTTGCACTACCCGAACCGTTAGCAGCAGTATTCCAGGTAGCTGCGGTAGTAAATTCCGCAGTAGCCGTTCCTGTCCAATAATAAGTAGCGTAGGCGGTAGTAGCTTGAGAGCCTGTTAGAGCAGTTCCTAAAGCTCCCTCACTTAAAGGATAAACTTTCCAGTAATAGGTAGTACCCCCATTCAAACCTGTTGCGGCATAAGTATTAGTTCCTAAAGCAACAGTACTTACATAGGTAAAATTAACATTGTCAGTAGAATTATAGATTGCATATTTGACAATATTTGTAGTAGGCGATGCTGCTGTCCAATTCAATGTCATACCAGTAGTAGTAACACTCGCAAAAGTTAGAGATGTTGGAGATGCCATGGATGATGGCGGTGTAAAAACATAGGCTCTTCGTGCTGACGCAGAAGATGTTCCTAAATTTGCAATCAAAGGGGAACCCGTTGTGGTACCAGAACCAATAGCAAAAGTATTTGTAGTTAAAGTGGCGCTTGCTGTAAAAGTGGGAGATGCTCCAACGGTTACATAACCCGCGGTTGTTGCGGTATTACCAAAAGAAAGTGCAACACCCCTTGCAACCGTTGCTGAACTACTATTGTAAATTTCACCATAGACATATGAAATTTTTCCCGTTGATTCTTCCAACCAAGCCTGCATATTACCTGCATTTGTTAGATCGGTATAAAACGCGTAAAAATTTGTCCATTCTATTACTAAAGTCCTATTCGGCGCCGAACCGATGACTTTATAGTTAATACCCCCACTTACTTCATTATCTCCCGACATTGGAAATAATATTGGAGTACTTGCTGTATAAGAAGAAATATTTGCACTTCCAATAGCAGTAGCACCAGAGGTAGTGTGAAGTTGAAATTGTCCATTAGAATTAGCGCTGAAATGGCTATATCGAACTCCTCCATAAAAAAAATCAAACCCAATTGTGGTTACTGCAGTTGCAGCATCGTCTTGAATACCCGACAAAAGAGCTGTTGCTCCTGAAGATAAATCTGTAAGACTAGAAGAAGTGTTGTTTGAAAAAGTATATTTCGTGATAACCTGCCCCCAAGCATTCCCTCCTACTCCCAAAGCAAGCAAAACAGCAAAAATCGCCACCCTACCCTTGAGTGCAATCAATTTGCTAAAAGATGCTATCTGCTGAAAGTTTATCACATCATCACCCCAAAAACGTGCAATACGATCGCGTTTTTGAGAAGATTCTCCCACAAAACTATTTTTTGCCAACACACCTCGCTCCTCTCGTTTTGAAGAAAACGAAAAGATTTTAGTGAAACTCGAAAGAAAGCTGCAAAGTAGCTTGTAAGGAAATAATAAAAAAACTTGGGTAAAAGTTTTTGTTTTCATAGCGTAGGGTTTTTATAACTCACACGCATTACGACATTCGTACCAATAAATTAAATGCTTAGAAACTAAAGGTCTAAAAAATAGAGCGTCATTTAATTTTCCAAAAAATGGACATTTATTCCAAAATAAAAAGAATGGAGGGTACTAAATTTTAGCAGGATTGACATTGAAAATCCTGCTAAAATTCTATAAAATTGTATGCGCTATTTTTTATTACAGATTAAAAATCACGCCCTTTGATGTAGCGACTAAACTACTCTTCATTTATTGTATTTTCTTAATAGAGGTTCCGTCTTCAAAAATGATAATGATGACTCCTCTGTAATGTTCATTTATTTCTTGGCCTAGTAGATTCGTTATCATTGAAATTACTTTACCATTGTTTTCTCTGTTATCTACTGAAACTAGCGCTGATATTTTTTCTGCTCCGTCCGTATCTGTTTGTTTCAAGCGATAATAGTTAATCACTTTTCTAACATCATTATCTACTAAAGAATAGTCCAAAACATCAAAGGATGTTCCTCCCCCATTTACAATTCCAACCACTTCATATGTTGCGCCATCCATTGTTTTTTCTATGGTGAAGTAATCACAGTTTGTTTCTGTGGCAGTACTCCAAAATAGTAAATTGTTCTGATCTTGCTTTTTAACATCAAAACTCAATAAATCAATCGGAAGGTTCACAATCTGATCACCCGCTGCACTAAATTGACTGAACGTTGATAAACCTGACCAGGTTAAGGTGTTAGAAGCTGCATCTACAGATCCTGTTCCTTGCGCTGTTCCGCTTGAAAAGGAAGTTCCTGTTGGTTTGTACCATACATAAGTAGAAGAACCTGTTGACGTTCTTTTCACAGGGAAAAAATTAGTTTCAACTCCATGTATATCTCCTGTTGCATAGGTGTAACTTACCGAATAATTCGCTCCTGTTATCCCTGATGGCGTTAAGTCCCAATAGCGGTTTAAGTAACTTGCTAAGAGTGAATTTATAGATGGTACACTCGCTGGTTTTGTATACACTGAGATAAATGCATTTGACAATGTTGCACTCGCTAGCGTAAACGTCATTGGTGTGTAATTAGACGCATCTCCAATTGGCATGTTATACGGAGTTGATGCCGATGTATTCACAAAACGTTTCAATGTTCCAGTAGATGAACCATCATTGCAGGCTACGATGTAACTTGCGCTACTCCCCGCCGAAATTGTTCCGTTTGTGGAAGTATTTCCAACGGAAAGTGTTTTTCCTCCACTCACAATTAATTTACCACTTGTAAGTGTTAAAGTTCCTAGAACGGTTGCATCTGTTCCAATAGTTACGTCGTTACTACTTTTATTAATCGTTACATTTCCAAAAGTAGAACTTGAAGTCCCTCCTATCGATTGAGTAGTAGCTCCTGTAAAATTAAACGTTGATGCAACATCTGCCACAAGTGTTCCATTGTTGGTGAAATTATCTCCCACATTAACCGTAACGCCCGAAGCAATTGTTAAAGTTGCTCCTGATAGTATCGTTAAAGAATCAGAGTAAACGGTTCCAGAAGAAATGGTTGGTTGATTCACTACACATGTCCCTGATACAGGAATTACAACGCCTAACAAACTGGTTGGCGCAGTTGTAGCCAACGTATACCCTGTTGTAGTATATTGATACCAGTTTGCGATTGTTGCGAAATCACTACTTTGCAATCCGTTCCATACATAATCTCCAATATAAGAGGTCATGGTACCACATGATGGAGTAGTGATGGTGGTAGTAATCGCATTACTTAAGGGTGATAGCCCTGTTAAGGTAGAAGCCATTACAACTGTGATATTATCACTGGTAGATAGCGTTGAAGTAGTATACGTTACCCCTGTTGCACCACTTATATTTACTCCATTTTTCTGCCATTGATACGTCGGTGTGCCACCATTTGTTGGTGTAGCTGTAAAAGTGACACTTGTACCTAGACAAACTGTACTACTAGGTGATGCTGCAATAGAAACACTTGCTACAAGGGCTGTGTTTACTATAAAAGCTCCTGAAACTGCTGAAGTTGCATTACCACAAGTACCTGATACGATACAATAGTAATAGGTTGTTCCAACTACGGATGATGAAGGAGTATAACTAGCTGATTGAGCTCCTGAACCTAAAGAAGTACCCCCGGAATTACTTGCTGTTGCATTGCTATACCATTGATACGTTAATCCTGTACCTGCTGCTGTTACAGAAATAGGTGTAAATGCAACGCCTTGAACAACCGTTTGTGCAGCGGTAGATTGAGAAGTAATTGCTGTTACCGCATTAACCGTCACAGTTGTAGAGGAAGATGTTGCGCTGCAGCCAATTGAATTAGTAACTATAACACTATAATTTCCAGCTACTGTTGGTGATATACTCCCTGTTGTTTGTCCTGAACTCCATAGATAAGAAGATCCTGTCGATGCGGTTAAAGTAACACTGCCTCCTGCGCAGAATGTTGTCGCTCCTCCAGCTGATATTGTTGCTGTTGGATTCTGATTGAATGTAATTACTACATCATCCGCACTTGCCGCACATGGGCTATTACTAATTGTCCAACGTAATGTATACGAAGAACCTGCTGTTCCGCTGAATGTGGATGTTGCACTTGAAGCAGTGGTAATAGTTCCTCCTGTTCCTGAAACGATACTCCAAGCACCTGTGCCAACGGTTGGCGTATTTCCTGCTAAACTAACACTTGTTAAACCGCATGTTGCAGCACCCGTTTGATCTACTCCAGCGTTGGCTGTTGTAGGATTTTGATTGAATGTTATTACTACATCATCCGTGCTTGCCGTACATGGACTATTACTAATTGTCCAACGTAATGTATACGAAGAACCTGCTGTTCCGCTGAATGTAGATGTTGCGCTTGAAGCAGTGGTAATAGTTCCTCCCGTTCCTGAAACGATACTCCAAGCACCTGTGCCAACGGTTGGCGTATTTCCTGCTAAAGTAACACTTGTTAAACCACATGTTGCAGCACCCGTTTGATCTACTCCTGCGTTGGATGTTGTTGGGTTCCGATTAAATGTAATTACTACATCATCCGTACTTGCCGTACAAGGGCTATTACTAATTGTCCAACGTAATGTATACGAAGAACCTGCTGTTCCGCTGAATGT
>CANFRV010000042.1 GCA_947449575.1 Flavobacteriales bacterium | reverse complement strand
ACGGATGGTGAACCACTGATGGTAAAAACGCCAGCAGCAAAAGTACCTGTGACACCTGTTGGTAAAGCACCCGCTGTGATAGAAGCTCCTGTTGCGGAACCACCTACGGCATAGGTAATACTTGTGATTGGGGTATTTACACAAACCGTTTGACCATCTGTTCCTCCCGCAGATGATAATGAAAGTGTTGAAGCAGGCTTAACAGTAATCGTTCCACTTAAACTAACTTGTGGAAGACATGCACCTCCTGAGGTGGTAACTGTATAATTAAATGGACTACCGACAGCTGTTGTTGGAGCACCACTAATGGTAAAAACGCCAGCAGCAAAAGTTCCTGTGACACCGGCTGGCAAAGCACCTGCTGTGACAGAAGCACCAGTTGCGGAACCACCTACCGAATAAGTAATTGGAGTAATTGGATCATTTAAACAAACAGATTGGGAAGTAGTACTAGCAGCTGACGATAAAGACATGGTTGGTCCTTGTATTACTGTTATGGTTCCACTTAAACTAACTTGTGGAGTACATGTACCTCCTGAAGTTGTAACCGTATAACTATAAGGACTTGCTAAAAATACCGTTGGTGAACCACTTATTGTAAAAACTCCCCCAGAAAAAGATCCTGTTACTCCTGCTGGCAAAGCACCTGCAGTGATAGAAGCACCCGTTGCGGAACCACCAATTGCATAAGTAATCGGTGTAATTGCAGAATTAACGCAAATAGATTGAGCTTCAGTCCCAGGTGCTGAAGACAAAGATATAGATGGAATCTGAACAGTAATATCTTCACTAACGATATTGTTAGAGACATCTCCGTCACCTGCAACGGTAACTGTTATTGTGAAAGTATGAATACCAACAACACTTAAATCAGCACCTGCAGCTGTCATTATTACATTTTGAGTGGTTCCTGCTGTTAATATACCAGAAGTTAAAACCGCAGTAAATGAAGGTGTAGATGATCCAGAGATAGTAACATTAACCGTGGTATTGTCAGAAGCAAAGTTAATCGGAACTGTCGACCAATTCTTAATCCTTACCGTAACTGCTGAAGCAGCATTTGGGCACATAGGAGAAGAAGGTGCGATAACTGTCACTGCGCCCATATCAATCTGCCCGTGGACTAGATTTAAAAACATCAAGGCAAAAAATAGTGAAAAAAACTTTTTCATAAATATATAGTGTTTATTCGTACTAACTGTGTTTTCATTATATCAAAAAATTCTCAAATAGAGTTTACCCCTAATTTAAAACCAATGTACAATAATAACACTTTATTTTCTAATTTCTAACTACTAATTTAAATTTCAAAAAATAGAACTTTTTAATAAATGAAATTAAAATTCTAAAAATAATAAAATAATCTAACTAATTTTTGAATGAAGTAACTAACAAATAGTAAGTGTTGATAGAATATCAACCATCTTTAAAGCAGTAACTAATCTAAAAAATTAGAGAGTAATTGCAGTAGGTTTTTATCTTTCAATTTACAGAATTCAAATTCAATTATCACTTTCAAAAACGTTTTAATAAATCTAACAACAAAACTGTGTTACGTGAATATCATCTTTTTGTTTCAGTAAATTACCAGGAAATGATAATTAGCCTATAAGAATATCATAAAATGTTGACGTAAAATACATACGATCTATTTCTTAACATGGCTAATAGTAAAAATATTATTTATAATTAAATCTATTTCAACTAATTATAACAACGTAAATACTTTCTGTTCATTGTGAAAACTCTATTTACTATAAAGTAATCTATTTAAAAATGAAAGATCCCGAATTACTAAAATCAACCTTTAATTCCGGAATATCTGAAGAGGTAAGTGATTTTATTTGTTCAAAAGCACCACCAGAATCATCTATCATCGGACCACCCTCGCCTACTTGTTTTATAGAAACTACATTGCCTGACACAAAGACACCTTTCTTAGTGATTTTGAGTTCGAATATCGGAGCTATTCCGCAAACTCCGTTCAAATTAAATCGATTATATGTACAAAAATTACCCATTGAATACGTAATAAATCTTCCCTTATACATATCAATTGCTCTTGTCACATGCGGTCCATGACCTAAAACTACATCTGCTCCTGCATCAATTACTAATCTAGCAAATTCATATACATTCCCGCGATTTTCGTCATAAAAAATTTCAGATTTTCTTGTAACATGGGTTTTTCCACTTCCTTCCGCACCACCGTGAAAAGAAACAATTACTACATCACACATTTTATTCAATTTCTCAACTAATAATTTTGCTGCACTATATCCTGTTATCTGCAGGCAACCAGTATTGGGAGCAAAAGCTATAAAACCAATTTTCACTCCTTTCACTGTCATGGTATCCCATGGGCAACTTTCTAAGCCCGCGTATTTAAAACCTTTTTCTTTTAACAATCTCACTGTATTGCTTCTACCTGTATTCCCAAAATCACCCATATGATTATTTGCCACCGAAAGAAGGTCAAAACCTGCTTCTTTTATTTGATCTAACATATATTCAGGCTGTCGAAAAGCATAGCATTTTGACCAATCTGAACAATTTTTTAATTCACCACCTTTGTTTAATACAGTTCCTTCCAAATTGCCAAAAGTAATATCAGCACTTTGAAGAATTGACCATACAGGTTTTAATAAATGTACATCAAATGGAGGGAGAAACGATTCATCTGGAAAATTAGACCCTAACATCATATCACCAACTGCTACAATTGATATTATTGAATCTTCGGGAGCGGCCTTTTTAAAAACCTTTTCGTTACGAGAAACTTTATGGACCTCTTTCGTTGAAAAGGAAGTAAACCAAACAAATGTGCCTACAGCTGCTGTTAAAATTGCTATTACTGAATATTTCATATTTTCTTATTTTAAAATTTTTAATCTAATGCTTTGAATGAATTATTATTCATTTGCAATAATGTTTCATATTCCTGAGGTGTTAAATCTGAATGATAGTAATTTATCGGATTGACTTTACTACTATTTTTTTCAACTTCATAATGTAAATGCGGCCCTGTTGACTTTCCTGACGTCCCAACCAATCCGATAATCTCTCCTCGTTTAATTATTTGCCCTTTTTGAACCTTAAATGCGCTTAAATGAGCATATCTGGTTTTAAACCCAAAACTATGATTGACCACAACACAATTACCATATCCCCAAACATTTACTTCTAGATCTTCTACAACCCCATCACCCGTTACATAAACTTCAGTCCCAATATCCGCTGTAAAATCCATCCCTGTGTGCATCTTTCTTGTTTTATAAATCGGATCAATTCTATAACCATATCCTGAAGCCATCTTCTTTAACTCTTTGTTTCTTATAGGTTGAATCGCAGGAATACTCGACAGCATCTTCTCTTTTTGCTTTGCTAAGTTTAATAGCTCAATAAAGGAAATACTTTGATTGGAAATTCTCTTTTCTAAATGATCCAATTTTTCAGAGGTCGACTTTAATAATTCGGCATTGGTATACCCATCTAGATATCCATATTTTCTGGATTTTACACTTCCTGCTAAATTCAGTTCTTTAGGCATTTTTTCAGCATATAAGGACACTCTGTATAAATCTTCGTCTCTTTTTTCTAGCACATCCAGAACAGCACTTGCCAAATCCATGTCTTTTTTAATTCTTGACAATTCTATTTGATTAACTTCTAAGTCTTTTAATAATTGGTCATCCTTCGGCGAATCTACTTGTTTTGTAAAAATTAAAGATAGAATTAAACCAACAATTATACTTGGAGCAACCCATAATAATAATTTAAAAAAACGCTTCCAAATACTCAAAGAAACCTCTTCAAACGAAAGATTAGTAGGATTGTATTTATACTTAGTTTTTGGCATACAAAAGCGAATATACAAATAATCATTGTTATTTTAAAACAGTCGAATTTATTGAACTATTTTGATTATTCGAATTCACTAACAAATTTAAAATAATAATCCATTAGAAAACCTTTCAAATAATTAAGGATTTAAGCTAAATTTGTCATGTGTAAATATTTCACTCGAACAAAAAAGTCTTTTTATAATGAAACTGCAAGAAATACGCGAAGAATTCTTTCGCTTTTTTGAATCTAAAGGTCACACGATTGTACCTTCTGCTCCAATGGTTGTTAAAAACGATCCTACATTGATGTTTACGAATGCAGGAATGAATCAATTTAAAGATTATTTCTTAGGGAATAGTATTCCTAAAAATACCCGTATTGCTAATACACAAAAATGCTTAAGAGTATCAGGTAAACACAACGATTTAGAAGAGGTAGGAGTTGATACGTATCATCATACGATGTTTGAAATGCTTGGAAATTGGTCTTTCGGAGATTATTTTAAGGAAGAAGCCATTGCTTGGGCATGGGAGTTATTAACAGAAGTCTATAAGATTCCGAAAGACCGATTATACGTGACTGTTTTTGAAGGTGATGAAACTGACAAAGTTCCAATGGATACTGAAAGTCTAGAGATTTGGAAACGTTTTATTTCAGAAGATCGAATTATTCTTGCTTCTAAAAAAGATAACTTCTGGGAAATGGGCGAAACTGGACCTTGCGGACCTTGTACAGAAATTCATGTTGATTTACGTTCTGAAAAAGATCGGCTAGAAATTCCTGGTAAACAATTTGTAAACGAAGATCATCCGCAAGTGATTGAAATTTGGAATAATGTCTTCATGCAATTCAATCGAAAAGCAAACGGATCACTAGAGGCTCTGCCTGCCACCCACGTGGACACTGGTATGGGACTTGAAAGACTTGCAATGGCGCTTCAAGGAAAACAATCGAATTATGACACCGATCTGTTTCAGACTTTAATTAATCAAATGGTTAAAATTTCCGGCGTTAAGTATGGTGAAAACGAAAAAACGGATATTGCTTTACGAGTAATAGCTGATCATATTAGAGCTATATCCTTCTCTATTGCTGATGGACAAATTCCATCAAACACGGGTGCTGGATACGTTATTCGTAGAATCTTGAGAAGAGCTGTTAGATACGGCTACCAAACGCTTGGACTTAAAGAACCTTTCTTATGCGATCTATCTTTGGTTCTTGCAGATATTATGGGCGAGACTTTTGAAGAATTAAGAACGCAAAAAGAATTAATTCAAAAAGTGATTCGAGAAGAAGAGATTAGCTTCTTCAGAACATTAGAACTTGGAATAAAAAAAATTGATAAATTAATTAGTGAAAAACAAAAGCAACCAACTTATAAAAGTGAAAGAGGAACAGTTCCAGAAACTCCTCAAACTACGACATATGCTACAATCACCGGAAAAGAAGCTTTTGAACTCTTTGACACTTTTGGCTTTCCAGTTGATTTAATCTCTTTAATAGCTAGAGAAAACAATGTTCCAGTTGACGAAGAAGGCTTTGATAAAGAATTACAACAACAAAAAGATCGTTCTAGAGCTGCAACGGCAATTGAAACGGATGATTGGGTTCAATTAAAACCAGATGCGACAGTTGAATTTATTGGATATGACAACACAAATGCTCAAGTAGAAATAATCAAGTATAGAAAAGTAATTCAAAAACAAAAAGAATTTTTTCAAATCGTATTGAACATTACACCTTTCTACCCTGAAGGAGGTGGACAAGTAGGAGATTCTGGATACATTGAATTAGACGGAGTAAAAACTTCAATTTTTGATACAAAAAAAGAAAACAACTTAATAATCCATCTTTGCGAAAAAATGCCCTTAAATCCTTCGGGGGTTTTTACAGCGCAAGTAAATATTCAAAAAAGAAAAAATTCTGCCAACAATCACACTGCTACTCACCTGCTCCATCATGCCTTAAGGACTGTTTTAGGAACACATGTTGAACAAAAAGGATCTTTGGTGAATTCTACCAATTTACGTTTTGATTTTTCACATTTCTCGAAAGTTACAGATGAAGAAATAGCGAAAATAGAATCGATGGTGAGCACTGCAATTCGAGCTAATATCTTGCTTGAAGAGGGCAGAAATACACCTATAGAAGAGGCTAAAAATATGGGCGCAATGGCTTTGTTTGGGGAAAAATATGGTGATACAGTGCGCGTCATTAAATTTGGTGATTCAGTTGAACTTTGTGGTGGTATTCACGTACCTGCAACGAGTCAAATTGGGCTTTTTAAAATAACGGTTGAAACAGCAGTTGCAGCTGGAATTAGAAGAATCGAAGCAATTACAGGTGAAGTTGCTGAGAATTATTACATAGACAAAGCCAATCAATTAGATTCTATTTCTACCTTCCTGAAAAATCCAAAAGATGTACAAAAAATGGTGGAAGATTTGATGGCCAATAACCATTCACTTTCCAAGCAAGTAGAGCAATTCCAGAAAGAAAGAGCAAAAATTGCAAAAGGAGAATTAAAGCAGAAAATAAGCTCCATTGGTGGCGTCAATTTTTTAGGCGAAATCGTTGATT
Source organism: Flavobacteriales bacterium (assembly GCA_947449575.1). Classification (GTDB taxonomy): domain Bacteria; phylum Bacteroidota; class Bacteroidia; order Flavobacteriales_D; family Crocinitomicaceae; genus CAIUKX01. The sequence continues at coordinate 15,121 of CANFRV010000042.1, read as the reverse complement.
TAGACAGTGGATCTATTAAAGATATATTGTATCAATTGAAAGGAGAAGTTGGAAACTTTTTAGGCGTTTTGGGAGGAAAAGAAGATGATAAGTGTACGTTAACGATTATTGCTTCGGATGAAATAATTGCAGCAAATAATATCGACGCTGGAAAAATTATCAGAGAAGTTTCAAAGCACATACAAGGAGGCGGAGGCGGACAAGCTTCATTTGCAACCGCAGGAGGGAAAAATTCGGAAGGTTTACTTCTTGCGATCCAAGAAGTAAAAAGTAAACTATGAGTTTAAAAGTTTTAATAATTACTTATTATTGGCCACCCAGTGGAGGTGCGGGAGTTCAACGTTGGACTTACTTCGCGAAAAACCTCAAAAAGCTAGGGGTAACGCCAATAATTGTAACTATTGATCCAAAGAATGCCGCTTACCCTTCTTATGATACAAGCTTTGAAAATGAAATCAAAGATATTGAAGTACATTATACAACCGGTGGCAGCATATTAAATGTATATTCTTTTATAAAAACAGGGACTAAAAACAAGGCTATTCCTACAGGTGATTTTGGTACTGAAAAAAAAACCATTTTTGATAAGATAACAGGTTTTATTCGTGGTAACTTTTTTATTCCAGATGCGAGAGTAGGTTGGAACAAGAAGGCTTTTGCCCTATCCAAGGAAATTATCAAAAAAAATAATATTGAGATTGTTATTACGACAGGTCCTCCTCATTCTACGCATTTAGTTGGACTTAAACTACAAGAAGAATTAAAGATAAAATGGGTAGCAGATTTTCGTGATCCATGGAGAGAAGTCTTTTATAATCACCTTTTTCATAGGACCAAATTTGCTGATAAAAAAGATGCAAGATTGGAAAAGCAAGTGCTAACAAATGCCACGGTTGTTTTAACGGTTGGCCCTTCTATGCAAGAATTACTTGCTTCTAAAATAGAAAAAAACAAAGAAAAAGTAAAGTACTTGTTGAATGGTTATGAAAGTGAATTATTTGATACTCTCAAAAAAGAAAAAGAAGGTAAAAACTTCAATATCAGCTATATTGGCTCACTGAATACACATTATCCTTATTCCATTTTTTTACAATCTGTAGAACGTATAAAGGAAAAATACGCAAGTGAATTTACATTTATTTGTGCTGGAAAAATTGAAGAAAATATACTTCAAGAATTTAACAAATGTGAGGCTTTTACGTTTGACTATAAAGGGATTGTTAAACATAATGAAGCAGTCCAATTAATGAAAAATTCAGATTTGTTACTCCTATTTTTGCCCTCTTTTGGTAATACACAAATAATGGTGACAGGTAAATTGATGGAATATTTAGCAACGGGAAATCCAATACTTTGCATTGGAGATACGAATTCTGATGCAGCAAAAATACTTCTCAACTATGAAAATTGTTGTTCTGCTGATATAGATGAAGTACAAAAAATTGAAGATTTTATTCAAAAAATATCCGTCAGAAATAAACAAGAAGGTACCACACTCATGTCATCTTTGCAATACAGTAGATTTGAAATTACAAAAGAATTGGTACGTATATTAAAATCTATTTGATTTTTCTCGTATTGGATCTAAATAGCTGTGCCTCTTGGATTAGCAAATAATTTAACATCCTCTCCAACAATTTTAGAATCACATAATATTACCAATCGCTCAACAATATTTCTTAATTCCCGAATATTTCCAGTCCAATCCGTTTTTTGCAGTTCCAAAAGCGCGTCTTCTGAGAAAGATTTTCGCGAAATCCCATGTTCCGCGCAAACCATTGTTAAAAAATGTTCGGCTAAAATAGGAATGTCTTCTCTTCGCTCGTTTAGAGATGGAACATGCATTAAAATAACGGCCAACCGATGAAACAAATCTTCCCTAAATCGACCTTCTGCGATTTCTTTGCGTAAATCTTTATTGGTCGCTGCCACAACGCGACAATCGACTTTTATATCGCGCTCTCCTCCTACTCTTTGAATAACGTTCTCTTGCAATGCGCGTAGTACTTTCGCTTGAGCGGACAAGCTCATATCTCCAATTTCATCTAGAAACAAAGTTCCACCTGATGCTAGTTCAAATTTTCCTTTTTTATCTTTTACAGCAGAGGTGAAAGCCCCTCTTTCATGACCAAATAACTCACTTTCAATTAATTCAGAAGGAATTGCAGCACAATTGACCTCTATAAATTGCATTTTTCTTCGATTACTATTATCATGTAAAGAACGAGCAACTAACTCTTTCCCTGTTCCATTTCCACCGGTAATAAGAACTCTAGCATCAGAAGGAGCGACTTTTTCAATCATTTCCTTAATTTTCATTATACCAGAGGTTTCACCAATAATTGAATTTCCTTTGAATTTTTTAACGGTTGTTTTCAGTTGTTTTGTCTCTTCAAAAAGCACAGTTCTATCTTTTGCATTTCGAATAGTCACCAAAATCCTATTTAGATCTAGTGGTTTTTCAATAAAATCAAATGCACCTTTTTTTATTGCTTGCACAGCAGTTTCAATATTACCGTGTCCACTTATCATTATTACAGGAGTATCAATTTTCGCTTTTAAAAGCTCGTCTAATACCTCCATGCCATCCATTTGCGGCATTTTTATATCACAAAATATCATATCAAAGACAGTCGAAGAAGCTTTTTCGAAACCATCTTTACCATTTTCAGCTTCTACTACTTCAAATTCTTCAAATTCTAAAATTTCCCGCAAGGCTCTTCTGATTGCTCGCTCATCGTCTATTATTAGGATCTTGCTCATTTTTTGATTGTTTTTAACCGCAGAGTACACCATGTTTTGCTCAGAGTGTCACAGAGTTCTTTTATTTAATTTATTAGTCTTTTTATTCCGTATTTTAATGATTTTACATTAAAATTTATTAATAATCCAATTTTACAATTCGACAATTTTAAATAGGTCAAAACTTGTGCCATATGCACATCATGAAGAATTTCTACTGATTTTATCTCAACAACCACTCTGTTTTCAACTAGCAAATCTAAACGATATCCGGAATCAAGTCTTACTTCTTTATAGATTAAAGGTAATGCTTTTTGCTTTTCTACTGCTATTCCTACTAAATTTAATTCATAGAAAAGACATTCTTCATACGCACTTTCTAACAATCCAGGGCCAAGAGCAGTATGAACTTTGTAAGAACAATTAAGGATGATTTGTGTTAAGTCATTAATTTCCATTTTTACTATTTATAATTTTACATTTATTCAACTAATTACTTTTGAATTTAATAAGAATTATTGCATAAAAATCACAAAAACATAAAAAACTTTGTGTAACTCTTTAAAAAACTCCGTGCACTCAGTGGTTAAACAATCGATAAACTGTGGTTAAATAAATTCACCTAACATTCAATCACATTAATTATTTATTCATTACCTTCGCAACGCAATAAAAACTAAACAAAATGAATTACGATATAATAGTTTTAGGAAGTGGTCCTGGTGGTTATGTAACTGCGATTAGAGCTTCTCAATTAGGATTGAAAACCGCAATTGTAGAAAGAGAGTCTTTAGGTGGAATATGTTTAAATTGGGGGTGTATTCCTACAAAAGCTTTATTAAAAAGTGCGAATGTCTTTGAATATTTGACGCATGCAAGTGATTATGGTATTTCTGTAAAAGAAGCTAGCGTTGATTTTAACGCAATGATTGACAGGAGTCGAGGTGTTGCAAATGGAATGAGTAATGGTATTCAATTTTTATTAAAGAAAAATAAAATTAATGTTATTAAAGGTTCTGGAGTTATAAAAGCTGGAAAAAAAGTAGCTGTTACTGGTGAAGATGGAAAAATAGTAGAATATACTGCTGATAAGGGAGTAATCATCGCAACTGGTGCAAGATCTCGTCAACTTCCAAATTTACCGCAAGATGGTGAAAAAATAATAGGATACCGTGAGGCAATGACTCTAAAAAATCAGCCAAAAAAACTGGTAGTAGTTGGTTCAGGAGCGATCGGAGTAGAATTTGCATACTTCTATAACGCAATTGGAACGGAGGTTACGATTGTTGAATATCTGCCGAATATTGTTCCTGTTGAAGATGAAGAAGTTTCAAAACAAATGGAAAAATCACTTAAAAAAGCAGGTATTTCTATTTTAACAAATTCTACCGTTGAGTCCGTTGACACAAAAGGAAAAGGATGTGTTGTTACGATAAAAACAGCGAAAGGAGAAGAAAAAATCGAATGTGATGTTGTTCTTTCTGCTGTGGGAATTGTTTCAAACATTGAAAATATAGGATTAGAAGAAGTTGGAATTGTAGTTGATAAAGGACGTGTTTTAGTAAATGACTTTTACCAAACGAATATTCCTGGTTATTACGCTATTGGAGATATTGTTCCTGGACCAGCTTTGGCACACGTTGCTTCAGCGGAAGGAATTATTTGTGTTGAGAAAATTGCGGGTCACCATCCTGCTCCTTTGGATTATGGAAATATACCAGGTTGTACGTATGCGTCTCCAGAGATTGCATCTGTTGGTATGACTGAAAAACAAGCGAAAGAGGCAGGTTTAGATATTAAAATCGGTAAATTTCCTTTTTCTGCATCTGGAAAAGCAAGTGCTGCAGGTGCGAAAGATGGTTTTGTGAAATTAATTTTTGATGCTAAATATGGTGAAATTCTAGGAGCTCACATGATTGGAGCGAACGTTACTGAAATGATCGCTGAAATCGTATCAATACGTAAATTGGAAACAACTGGACATGATATCATTAAAACAGTTCATCCTCACCCTACTATGTCAGAAGCAATTATGGAAGCTGCTGCCGCTGCATATGGTGAAGTAATTCATTTATAAGACATCATTTTTGATAATCAAAAACGGATTCAGAAATGAGTCCGTTTTTTTTTGAGAAATTTTATATTAGAGAATAGTAATTACTTCCTGCTTTGAGAAGGCTTTTGTTTCTATTTCAAAATCAATTCTACCTAAGTTCAATCCCGCAAATCCAACCTGGTTGATCAAAACTATTTTTCCTTCACTATTTCGTTCTTCCGTTGGCTTATCTAAAAATGTATGCGTGTGACCACCAATAATGAGATGAATATTTTTTGTCTTCTTCGCTAGAACCCTATCTGATAATTTTGCAGTTGGGTATTCATATCCTAAATGCGACAAGCAAATGATCAAATCACATCCTTTTTCTTTTAAGTTGATTGCTTGCTGATTTGCAATATCAATAGGATCAATATATCTAGTTTCTCCGAATTTAGAATCTGGGACGAGACCTTCCAATTCAATACCAACTCCAAATATTCCTATTTTTATACCTCCCCTATTTAAAATCGTACTCGCTTGCGTTTGCCCATCAACTTCCGTATTTTTAAAATCATAGTTAGCGCATAAAAACGGGAAATTGGCAAATTTCTGAGCGGCCACAAAACCATTTAATCCGCCATCAAAATCATGATTCCCCATGGTTGCAGCATCATACCCAAGTTCTGTCATTAATTTCATTTCCAAAACACCTCCATATTTATTAAAATAAGGCGTCCCTTGAAAGATATCGCCAGCATCTAATAAAACCACATTTTCCTCCTCTGCACGAATTTTTTGAATCAACTCAAAACGTCTTGCCACTCCTCCTCTATTTGGGTATTTTGCATGGTTAGCAGGAAAAGGATCAATATTTGAATGAGTATCATTGGTATGCAAGATTGTTACCTTTTTAGGTTTTCTAATAGATAATGGCTGAGCAATCAGAGATGTTGAAACGATTATTCCTCCAGAAACTAAAGCTGTATTTTTTAAAAATATCCTTCTCTCCATCTCAAAAAGTAATACGATTATTTGTATCCATAACCAAAACAGATTGCTCTTTTGCAACAGAAAGTAAAGCGTCACGCATCAAAAAATCGGTCATCTTGCTACTTATTTTCTGTTCAAAAAAAGACATTTTATCTCCACCATTCATTAAATAATCAGAAGTAATAATCCAAAAATAAGTGGACTGTGAATTCAGTCCTTTAATAATCAATTTTCCATGATCTAAATAGGCCCCTGAAATGGGTTCACCACCCGTTGCTTTCAGATGACTCTCAATCAGTGGAATACTTGATATGGGCATTTTTACCCACGCTAATAGATTATCGAAAGGCATTACTTTAAATATGTCACCGACCGTAACATCACCTTGATTAATTGTCGAACGAATTCCTCCTGTATTGAAAAGACAAAAAGTGGGTGCCTCTTGTTGATTATTTTTAGTAAGATAATACATGAGTGCATCTGCTACCCAATTATTTAAGCTTCCACACGGTCGTTCGACTAAAAAATCACCAGTAGCAAAAGCTATTTTTACATCCATTTCCTTTTGAAGCTCAATTCTATATGGCTGAATCATACTATCAACTCTAGATGACGTTTTGTATTGTTCATCTACTTTTAAGGATTCTCCCTTTATTGATATCTTAGAAACAGAAGAGCAGGCCATAAGACCTGCTCCAAGAATTAAAAATATAAAGAGACTTCGAAACATTATTCGATAATCATTTTACGAATAACATTGCCTTTTGGAGTTGAAACCTTCACCAAATAGGTTCCCGCTTTCAATCCACTTGCATTCATTGTCACAAAAGATGAATTGATTTCATTCTCAGTTTTCACGATTCTACTCTGCATATCCATCACTTCGTAAGAAGAAATAATTGTTCCTTCGATTTTGATAAAAACAACATCTCTAGAAGGCACAGGATAGATAGCTAAAGAATTATCTAGAACTTCCTCTAATCCAGTTCCTGCAGTACATCCAGTTGCAATTTTACCCATTGTTGTGAAATCAATAAAACAAGCATACTGAATACTATCAATGAAAGGATTACGATTTCCTTGAATAGAATCGATATAATCATTTCTTGCAATCTCCCAATTACTTGGAGGATCTTGAAAATGCCATGCTTTTAAAACATCCTGGTCTTGCCCATAATTAATAGAACTACTGATTGGATTTCTCAAACTCCAATTGAAACCATCCACAGCATCATAACAAACTGCTACATACATGATTGCTCTTGCAGCATCTCCTTTTTGTTCATCTCTTGGCTCAAATACTTTATGTCCGTTTACGTCATTACCGTATTTACAACCTAAAAACGTTGAAGTTGGCGTTCCAACAACAACACCTAAAGGATAATTGCTACGCAGTACATTTGCATTATCTTGATTAGTTGGGAATAGGTGATGGTAATCAGCATATTCTGGACGTTCAGGAGCATCAGCAGGATTACTTGGCATCCAATTGTGACAATACGTATGTTCTCTGCTATACCCTGCAGTAGTCCAATCGAATGGCTCTACATACATTTTATTTTCACCACTGTATACACATGTAATTACACGTTGATCACCAGTAGTGTCTCTTGCTTCAAACAAAGGAACCATAAAAGGAGCATAGCTACTATAAAATTGCGCAGTGTGCGGGTAAATCAATGCATGTAAATCTGATTTAAAAGTAGCACTTGCTGTTGAAATCGTTACATACTCAGAACCTGTCATCATTGTAGAAGGCGTCGTTACATTTGCTGTTAATGGCGAAGTTTGTAAATAATTTCTTGCTGCACCAACTCCATTGTATGCAAAAACAGCAAAATAATAATTTGACCCCGCGATAATATTATTCGGAACGAAAGAAGTAGCATTGTTACTATACACCACTTTAGTAGCGCCGATTGCGTCACCTCTTTGATAAATAACACCATCTACAGGAGCATCCGTAATTGCTGAACCTAATTTTCTCAATACTATATAACCATCCACTCCTGAAGCGGCAGTGAAAGCACCTGAAAATCTATATGTTTTCACATTTGAAAAAACCAAATTAGTAGGTTGTGCTACTGGTTCAGTTGCAAAAGAACCACCCACTCCATTTATAGTAATTACGTAGGCACTTTCATCTGCATCATCACTATTAATTGTAATGATACCCGTTCTAGTTCCAGACGCTGATGGTGTGAAATTAATAACTAAATTACTATTTGTAGTTGCTGCAATTGCTGTAGGAGCAGTTCCAACCGCATAATCTGCTGCATTTGCACCTGTAATAACAACAGATGATATATTTAATGCGTTAGAAGTTCCTAAATTCTGAATAGAAAAAGTGATTGGTAATAGCGTGCTTACCGGAGAATTTGTAGAAATTGAATTTCCTGTAAAAATTGTTGCTGAAGCATACTGCACATTAATTTCTTGCGCAGAAGTAGGTGCACCAGCAAGTATACTAACGTTATCTAAAGATATATTCCCTGAACCTTTCACCAAAAAGTTAAAACGTACATATCTACTTGCTACATTTGGCACATCTGTCATCGAAACCGTTGTAGCAGATGGATTTGTGTAACTATGAAGCGTTGTCCAAGAAGTTCCATTGGTAGATTCCTCTACAACAAAAGTTCCCGACCAAGGGCTACTTGGACTAAGATTGGCTTTCATGTCATATGTTAAGTTTCCAGGAGTACTTCCAAAGTTGATGATTAACATATCTCCTGCAGCAGCAAATTTCATAGAAGGTGCCGGGGAACCAGAAGCTCCATAATACGTCGTTGCACCTGAAATTGACCATCCTGTCGGTAAAACCGTTGTAGGGAAGCCCCAGGTTGAAGGCAAGACTGCCTGCGTTAAGCCGCTAAATGCAACTGAAGCCGCTAGGCTAATTGAATAAATTACTTTTTTCATAATTTTAGCTGTTTTACTATTAATTGAGTTTATATGTGTGTATTATTAAAATCCGACTTTAAGACCACATGTGAAACGTCTTCCCATTCCAACGAAGACGGATGAACTTGCTGCATTAAAATTAGCACCATTTTGTGCATCTGTAATGTAAATACTATTTATCACATTCATGACACCTCCTGTAAATGTAAATTTCAATTTAGATACCATAAATTCGTACCCAAAATTTACATCAAGTAATCCATAATTTGGCATTTTCCAAGATTCTCGATCTTTATCAGCTCCAGTTAATTTCGATGGGTCAAAATTTGCATAATTTTTCGCAAAATAAGTATATCTCACTTTTACATATAACTTTTTAATGATCTCATATCGTATGCTTCCTCCCAATTGAACTTGAGCCGCATCACCCACATGCACATTTTTTGCACTAAAATCTATAACACCAACAATGTCACCATCGCTATTGATAATATTAGCTATGCTTCCTGATGTATTCTTCCAATCACCGAAAGATGCTAAACCCTCAAAACCAATTTTTTTACTGATTTTATAGTTAAAATCAAGCTCAATTCCTTTATGAAGCGCATCAAGTCCATTGATATTATAGTAAACGGTGCCATCAGCAGTAGTTACCTGCGGAACTGATTGGGGTGGTTTATTTTTCCAAAGTGTATAATAAACATTCACATTACTAGAAAAACGCCCACTTTTGAAGCCATATCCTAACTCAATTGATGACACTTTTTGATTTTTAATCTCCTTAAATTCTCTATTACTTTTGTCAAAAACGGTTGTTACTTTTGGAGCAATATTCAAATACCCCATGTTAACAAACACATTGTGATGGCTATTGATGTTATAATTTGCCCCTCCCTTTATGGTTGCTCCAAAAAACCATTTTTTATCAGTTGTAGCGAAACGCGCTTCTGCAGAATTGTTGGTGTAATAATTTCCTTTGTATAGAAGAGTATCACCATACCCAACAGCTTGTTGCAAAGTTGTATCACTAAGTACTAAATCTTTTTTCTTAAAATAATCCACTCGCTGATAACCTGTCTCAGAAACAGAACCGGTAACAAACGTTGTGAATGATTTGTACTTATATTCTACTTGCCCAAATCCACCAATCCAAGAAACGAAAACATCATTTGAGAAAGCAATTTTATCTCCTTCTTTTTTCATTGCATACGATACATTTTTAGCACCCTTAGGTTGATTAGAATCTGAGTTGTCAATTGCATAATCACCGCCCATTAGATCATACACTGTTTGATAATGTGACCCTTTATAATATCTTGCATCAAGCCCAAGCATAGAAGTTAATCGCTTGCTAATTTTGTAATTAAACGTAGAAAGTATTCCTACCCACTTGTGATCATTATTTGACGACTGAAGGTAATTCGTAGAATTATGCTCTGTTTTACTATAAATATTAGTAAAGTTTTTACTATTATAATCATACATACTTTGCAGTTCACACAATCCATTAGTAGTATCTCTACCAATGGAACTTTTGAAAGAAGTACCTCCACCTTTACCAACAGAAAGATAGGCAACGGTTGTTAAATTAATTTTATAAGTAGGCGCCCAAATATGAGACAAATTGAACTGAGGTTTATGAAAATAATTTACTTTTTCATTAAAAACATCTCCATTCATTATCCCATAATTTGCATTATACCGAATCCCTCTTGCGCCTTGAGTTGGCGTTGTGTATTCTGAACCACTAATTTGAGAAAGTGAATCCAAGGCATGCGTATAATCAATTCCCGTTCTTTTCGCTAAACCTTCATCGATCATTGCAATTGGTAAACGAGTAAATCTTTGACCATGCGATTGAGGTGCCCCATTAAAGGAAAAAGTAATTGTATGTTTTTCAAACTTTTTTTGAATTTTAAAAAAATAAGACCATGCATCATCAAATGTTGCATCAGCATAGCTCGAACCCCACTTGCGCGCTCCAGCCAAAGTAACTCCCCAGCCGCCTTTTAAAAGTCCTGAATTGTACCCAAATGAACTCTTATATAAACCATAATCATTCACTTCTTGTTTTACATTCACACTCATTTTTTGCTCGATACCATTCGTAATAATATTCATAGTACCTCCCACTGAGACAATTGCTAACTTTGAAGAACCGAGTCCTCTTTGAATTTGCATAAAACGCGTAATATCGCCTAATCCATCCCAATTACTCCAATATACCGCACCATTTTCCATGTCATTAACAGGAACTCCATCCACAAGCACTGCCACATTATTCTGAGAAAAACCACGAATCGAAACTCGCGCATCTCCAGCACCACCACCTTGTTCCGTTGCATAAGCGCCTGGAGTAGAATTTAAAATCATTGGAAGATCTCTTGTTCCTAACTCTTCTGCAATTTGTTTTGAATTTATCTTTGAAAAAGCAATAGGAGTTTCCCTTGATTTAGCAATATCAGCCGCCACAACCACCACCTCTTCAAGCTCATTTTCCGGCTCAATTTCTTTCATTGAAACGTTTTTTAGTATTGCTTCGTTCCCAACAGATAAAGTAAATTCTTGCTTGGTATAATTTGCAAAGTAAATCGTTATCGTGTGCGATGAATTCGGATCAACAGAAAATGAATATTTACCAGACGCATCGGAATATGTAACACTATTGGTATCACATAACAACTTGGCTCCCTGAATTGGCATTCTCGTTTCATCATCAGAAACAACACCGCTTATAGAAACTTTCTCTTGTGCGAAATAAATAAAGCATATAAAGACAGCAGAAATAGTGCAAAAAATCTTTCTCATAATACTACAAATCAATTAAAGTTAAGTATGAATCTTAGCGAATAACTACAGTTGATTTTGAGATTGAATTATTAGCGTATTTAATTGAAATTTGATACATTCCTTTGTCCAAATTAGAAGCACTAATATTTTTTGATTTCAACGCTTCAGTTGATTTTTCAAAAAACACAACTTGACCTAATAGGTTAGAAATTTGAATTTCTGAAATCAATTCACTTGAAGTCACAGTAAATGAACCATCAACAGAAGGATTTGGGAAAACAGCAAATGAAATTGAATTAGACACTTCAGGAATTCCTACAAAGCAATTACATGTATGACTTCCAAGATTTGACCATGTATCCGATACCAATGAATCATACTCAGCAGAAACAATAAATGGATCAGGATTAACAGTAACACCATGAAGCACACTAGCCTTTCTGATCAACGTATGATCTTTTGTCCAATTCGCACCAACAGAACCGTCGTAAGGGAATTCATCACCCCAACCTTGTGCTGTAGTCATTGTTCCATCACCCGTTTTTCCAAAAATATCAATGATTGATGTGTTTTTATACAAAACAATAGCATCATTTCCATTCATATAGGTTGGAGCAGGATAAACACCGTCTAGTTGATCTGCCATCGCTTGTAAAACCACAGAACAAGCAGGAGAAGTAGTTGTACCCGTTGTTTGACCATTAGCAATAACAAAAGTTGAATATGCACCAATACTTCCCGCTAAATTTAGAACTCCACCAGTTGCAGATACAGCTGAGCCATTTGAACAACGTTCGATTCTATACCCAGTTAAACTGATCGCAGCACCAGTTGGATTATACAATTCTAAAGCTTTATCATTTCCAGAACCTTCAACATATTCAGAAATAAATAAATCTGAACAATCCTGAGCATTTGATTGAGAAACTGCACAAGTAAATGCGCTTAAAAAAAGTAATGTTTTTTTCATAGTCGATATATATTAAAAATTAAAAGGTAACGAATTAAAGAAGGAAATTACAAAAAAATATATGTTAGCAATCAACAAAAAGATAGTTTTATTTTCAAAAAAAATTAAACATCATTATTTTATAGTCCTTTTTATGTTTTATTTTCTATGGTTTCAGTTTATTAAAACAGTAACTTCAAGGATGACATAGAAAAATACATGACAAATATATGCCTTTTTTTATTATTTAATATTATGAAATTATTAACATTTTTTAAAGGTTTTAAACGATTTCATAAAAACAAGTGAAACATTCTATATATTTAGACTGTAAAAACTAGAATTTATAAAATTATGACCAACAGATTACTTCTCTTCTTATTTCTTTTTGGAGTACATTCCATTGCTCTTTCACAAGAAATCACTGTAGAAAAAATATGGAAAAATCGTGAATTTTCAGCTGCTTCAGTAGATGGTTTTAAATCCATGAAAGATGGAGAACATTTTACAAAAATATCAGGAAAAGAAGGAGATTTAGCAATTACAAAGCACGCCTTTTCAGATTTTAAAGGAAATGGAGAAATCATTGTAAAATTAGCCGACATTAAGTTAAATGGAATAACAATTGATTTTGATGACTACGAATTTAATGACAATGAAAGTAAATTACTTTTAACCACCCAAACCACTGCTATTTATAGACGCAGTTACACCGCCATTTATTATTTATACGACCTAACAACAAAGGTGGTGCAGGTATTAGACACTGAGCACCAGCCTCAAACGTTAGCTGAATATTCACCAGATGGAACTAAAGTTTCATTTATTTACAAAAACAACATTTATGTAAAAGACTTAGAAAATGGCAAAGTAAAGGCCTTAACTGAGGATGGTAAAATCAATAAAATTATCAACGGAACTTCTGATTGGGTTTATGAAGAAGAATTTGGCATCACCAAAGGATATTGTTGGTCACCAGATAATAAAAATATTGCTTTCTTAAAATTCAATGAGAAAAAAGTAAAAGAATTTACGCTCACCTATTACAATCAATTATATCCTGATTTATATACATATAAATACCCAAAAGCGGGAGAAGATAATTCAAAAGTAACAGCACATATTGTGAAAGTTGCTAGCGGGAAAACTTCACTAATTCAGTTAGGTGAATATGAGTATATTCCAAGATTAAAATGGTCTAAAACGGAAAACAATCTAATCATTCAAACATTAAATCGACATCAGAGCAAACTGAAGTATCATTTGATAAGTCTCCAAAAAAAACAAATAACCTCAAAAGTATTTTTCGAAGAAAACTCAAAAACATATATTGATATTGATGATAATTTATTAATCTTAAAAGATGGTAAAACAATTCTAAGAACAAGTGAAATAGATGGTTTTAATCATATCTACAAATTAACTTTTGATGGTGTCTCCACCCAAATAACAAAAGGAGAATGGGATGTTATTCAATTTTTAGGAATCGATGAAAACACAGAGACAATTTTTTACACTTCCTGCGAAAAAGGAGCCATACATAAAGGAATCTATAAAATCAATCTGACAGGAGAAGCGAAAACTTCTATAAGTAAGGAAACAGGTGCAAATGAAGCAGAATTTTCAATCGGAATGAAATATTTTATTAAAGTCTATTCCAATGCAAATACACCACCTATTTATTCCCTTTGCAACTCAAGTGGCGGCGAATTAGCTATTTTAGAAAACAATGAGAAATTAATTAACACCCTAAACAGCTACGCTTTATCAAAAAAAGAATTTTTCACCATTCAAGGAGCCGAAAAAAGTTTAAATGCTTGGATGATAAAACCTGCCAATTTCGATCCATCGAAAAAATACCCTATTTTCCTTACAGTATACGGTGGTCCCGGACACAACACAGTTGCAGATGAGTATGGTGGCGCCGATTTTATATATCATCAATTATTAGCTCAAAAAGGATACATAATTGTTTCAATTGATCCAAGGGGAACCATGTATCGAGGAGCTGAATTTAAGAAATCGACGTATTTACAATTAGGGAAATTAGAAACAGAAGACGTATTAGCATGTACAAAAGAATTAGGGAAATTGACGTATGTAGACGCAACAAGAATTGGAATTCAAGGCTGGAGCTTTGGTGGTTTTATGACCTCACTGGCGATGACAAAAGGAGCTGATTTATTTAAAATGGGAATCGCTGTAGCTCCCGTGACCAACTGGAAGTATTATGACAATATTTATACAGAGCGTTTTATGAGAACGCCTGCAGAAAATCCAACAGGCTATAGCGAGAATTCACCTATCAATTTTGTCAATCTTTTGAAAGGAAAATATTTACTCATTCATGGGTCGGCAGATGATAATGTTCATTATCAAAATACGATGGAAATGATCAATGCCCTGGTAAAAGAGAATAAACAATTTGATATGTTTATATACCCAAACAAAAATCATAGTATTTATGGAGGAAACTCACGTAACCACTTATATAACATGATGTTAAATTATACATTAGAAAATCTTTAGTTGTAAAAAAAAGTTTGCCGCACTTTTTTTTATCACTAGTGTCCGATAAAAATATGAATTAATCCTTTTACTCACAGAAATACTTTATTTTATTGGAACTTATTGATGAAATTGAAAAGTAAGCCCCCTACATTTTATGAACTACTAAATTTCAGTTGAAGTTGCGGATCGTATTCTGT
>CANFRV010000041.1 GCA_947449575.1 Flavobacteriales bacterium | reverse complement strand
CTTGCTTTGTAGCCTTTCTTGCTGAGCCTTACACTCGAATACAAGGCCGAGTCGTACTTTCTTATCTCAAACTGGTCAAACTTCTTAATTACCTTGTAAGTGCGTTGTTCTGTTTGCTGTGTGCTTCTAGAAATAGAAACTTGTGCTATGGCCATTAACAATAAAATTGAAATGATGATAATTACTGCTTTCATGTGGGTTAGAATAATATAACAAGTTAAACATCTATTGTTCAATTAATGTTTTTTGTATAAGAATTTACTTCCAGCAATGATTGGAAATTATCTTTTAGTTATTAGGCCCCTTGCTCACAAATAGGCGCTGGTGAATAAACTTTTCTTAAATAATTTTTGGGCATAAAAAAAGGCCGCGACTGCGGCCTTTAAAAAAACTTTGGCATACATAACTCACACTCCAACTCCATCCTGCCTCTGCTCCCCAAGCTGGTCTATTCTCGAACCAATTTTGGGATGAATTGAGGGTTTATGCAACGCTTAATTACTTGTTAAATAGAATTATAGTTGTAGTTTTGTTGGCTTTAATCTGTATTTGGACAATAATCGATTACGGAACTAACAATCTTAGTTCCTAAGCAGTTTCAATCTGATTATTGTGATTTAACCAATTATATTTAACAATGTCATTGTTGGTAATGTTAACTTGATTTGGATGGAATTGACTTCATCGAATTCAAACCAGAGTTCAAAGGTACAGAGTTTTTAAGTAAAGTTTTTAGAGACAATATCGAAGATGGAGAGGTTAAGTTTGTAGGTGCTTCGACTGGCTTAATAATAACCTCAAAAATTATGGCAATACTTCTTATGAAACCGCCACTGACATTACTACTGTAAATGATAGGAGTTATTTTGTATTATCTGAGTCCAATGACAATGCTTGTTTAAAATTACTAAAGTTGTATTTTAGCTAATATAACTTCTTAAAAATAAAAAAATCATGGATATAAAATATATAAATTACAAAAATTCAAGATATTTTCTGTTGATACTATTCTTAGTATCTATGATTTGCGAATATTATTTTTCAAATTATTATAGTCAACAAGAAACTATGTATATATTTCTATCTAGATTGTCACAATTTTTTATTGTTTATATAATAATTCAACAATTGTTTAGAAGAAAATATATTCACTGGTGGCTATTATATATTTTACCATTCTTGCCAATGATGCAACAAGATAGAGTTGAGGATGGTATGGTTACAATTCTCAACAATATTATTTTAAATAATTTAACTCCAATTTTACTTTTACTAATAGTGCTTTATTTAATTACAAATGATTTTGTCTCTAAGTTATCAATAAAAGAATACTTTTTGACCCTATCAAAAAAAGACTATTTATCAATACAATATGCTCCAGAGGAATTAAAAAAAGACAAAAAATTCTTTGAACTAATACTTGAAGAAAATGGTTGTATTTTGCAATTTGCATCCTCTGAAATTAAGGATGATGAATATTTAGTAAGTAAAGCTGTAATTAACACTGGCTTAGCTCTTCAGTATGCATCGGATAGATTAAAAGATGATAAAGAAATCGTAAGTTTTGCGTTATATTACTTAAATGGTTTGCAATTTGCATCCGATAGATTGAAGGACGATAAAGAAATTGTATTAAAAGCCGTTAAAGGAAATGGAGATGCACTGCAATTTGCATCTAATATATTAAAAGATGATAAAGAAATTGTATTAGAAGCCGTTAAAGGAAATGGAGATGCACTGCAATTTGCATCTAATATATTAAAAGATGATAAAGAAATTGTATTAAAAGCAATTAAAAAAGGTGAAAAAGCACTCAAATTTGCATCTGATAGATTAAAAGATGATAAAGAAATTGTATTAGAAGCAATTAAAAAAGATGAAAAAGCACTCAAATTTGCATCTGATAGATTAAAGGATGATAAAGAAATTGTACTGCTAGCACTTATAGAATTTAGTAAATTCACCTATTACTCTGATTCATCATTTTTTGATAAATATGTATCTGAGAATTTAAAAGATGATAAAGAATTTATGCTTTCAGTTATAAAAAAAATAGATTGTGGATTATTGGAGAAGGCATCTCAAAGATTAAAAAATGATGAGGAATTTGTTTTAGAAGTTCTTGAATTTACAGAAATAAGTTATTTGATTGAATATGCATCTGACAGATTAAAAAATGATGAAGATTTTATTGTGAATGCCGTTAAAATACGTGCTTTTTGTTTGGAATATGCATCTGAAAGATTGAAGGATAATTATGACTTGGTGGTAACAGCAGTAAATAAAAATGGAGCTGCTTTGAAGTTTGCATCTGAAAGATTGAAGGATAATGAAGAAGTTGTTCAAATAGCTGTTAAAGATTCTAGCTATGCTCTGGAATATGCATCTGAAAGATTGAAGGATAATGAAGAACTTGTTCAAATAGCTTTTAAAGATTCTGGATATGCTTTGGAATATGTATCTGAAAGATTGAAAGATAATAAGGGAATAGTTTTGCTAGCTGTTAAAAAATGGGGTACGAGGTTGAAATTTGCATCTGACAGATTAAAAAATGATTTTGAAGTAGTTTTGGCTGCGATAGAAAATGATGTTGATTCTCTTGAATTTGCATCAGAAGAACTTAAAAATGATAAAAAATTAGTACTTACGGCAATTAAAGAAAACGGATTAGCTTTACAGTATGCATCTAAATATTTAAAAAATGATAAAGAGGTTTTATTTGAAAGTTTAGATAATATAAGACTTTTCAACAGTCTTGACCAGATTTTGGATGAGATAACTGAGCCATTAAAGTCCAATAAAGATTTGTTTTTGAAAGCGACTGAAATTGATTCTGAATCATTGAAATTTGCCTCAGATAATTTAAAATCTGATAAAGATTTTTTGCTAGATTTCCGTAAATAAATTCCGCTTTAAATTAAATGCTTTCTTGCATTCGGAATGCAAAGCATTTAATAAACCAGAACTTGTAAATCTAGATTCCAATATTTTGACAAAGGCACATCGCTACCATTTGCTTTTGGGCAAACTCAACTATTTCATGCGTAAAAAGTCAAAATCATGGAAAATGACAATAAGATATTATAGTCCTGAACGCTTACGTATATTGATTTTTTGTCCTTATCGAAAGAAATCATATCCACTTTCCAAAATATATCAGAATTAGAATTAAATTTAAGATGTTGGACTGTTATATCTGTTGAGGATGTAGGCAAACTAATTTGAGGATTAAAGAATACCTTTTCCTGATTGATTCTTAAAACAATCGATTTGCTTTCCATATTTGGCTTAATGAGTTAATGTTTATGGGTAAACAATAATTATACCTAATTGAAATTAGCTAAGTGTGTTATCTATTTTGGTTCTTATAGAATAGCTTTTCAACTCATATTTCAATCTTCCTTTTACAATAGCTGGATGAATCTTTTCATTTTCAGAAAACTCAATTGCAAAATCATCCGACATCCTGTTTTGACTCATATAGAACTTATCCCAAGCATCCTTATTAATCAAGTTATCCGAAGCGAAGATATTCGCCTCCTTTTCTTCTAATTCATTTTGAATAGTTTTATCATCTAAATCATCGATGAATTCTGCCTTGGGATCATTAATCAAATGTAGATAAACATGACCTAGTTCATGAAATAATGTAAATGCAAAATTATCTAATCTATTGTGGCGTAAACTCATTCCAATTAAAGGGTTTTCATCGCTCCACATTGCTACACCATCTATTGGACATTTTTCTGCATTTGGAAGGTAAATCAATTTTATCCCAAATGCATTTAATAATTCTTTTACATGTTGTTTAACTTGAACATTCTCATTAAAAATGAATTTCAATTTTTCTAATAATTCTGTTTGTCTGGAAGCATTAAATTGTAATACCTTTTCACTATTACTAATATAACTCACCAATTTCGTCCATCCAATTATGTTAATACTACTGGCCTTTGCTGTTTCCGTTTTTCTATACCTATTGTAACCTGCGTATATTCCTGCTAGTTCACCAATTTGTTTAATATTATAAATATTCTTTACCAAGGGTAGGTCAACAACTGGATCCCCTGAAATAAACTTATGCTTTTTAAAGTAATTTATTGCAATATGCTCTTTTAAAATATTCCATTCCTCAATTGCAAGCAATCGATCCTTGTTTTTGTTTTCAATTCTGGCGCTATCTAGGTCATAATTCTTTTGGGCATTTAGCCAAAAGTCAGCATCAATACCAATTGTTTTTTCTAACAGAAGGGCCAAATCAGCTGTAATATTTCTTTTGCCTTTTAAAATTTCATTTAATTGGCTTTTATTCATTCCGATTAATTTGGCAAAATCTGCCTGACTTAAATTTTTAGCATCAATTTCATCAGCCAACATTTCACCAGGATGTGTTGCTAGTTTTGGCAATATTTCTTTGTGATGTGTATTCATTTTTTAATTCCCTTATTATTCATAGTGCTTACTTATTTCCTCAATGGCCAATATTTTAACCTCGTGTGGAGGAAAGGTTTCAGCGACTTCTTCAAAAATTAGACGGTACTGCTTGTTAATATAAACAGCACTTTTACCTTTAAGATTTCCTATTTTCTTTTCATAGTTTAAGCTTCCAATCTGATACAGTTGCTCTATTTTGGTGACACTTCGTAATTTGTTTACCGTTTTTATGTATTGTAATACCAATTGAGGATTGGATTTAAAGCGCTTGTCTTTTGTTTTTCCATCTTCATAAAGCTCAAGCAGATAGGTTTCTTTAAATTCAACTTCCACAATAATTTATTAAGGGTCAGCAAAAGTAGTTAAGTTTTCAACATTCACAAATATGTGAACAAAATAATTAAATAAAAGCTATTTTTGTATATGAAAAAGGGCCACCGAATGGGCAGCCCTGAATTTTTGCTATGACTTGCAAAAGCAATTGTTGAATGGTATCGCAAATGTAGTAATAGTAGCCAATTTTCAAAATGCCTTTTCTTGGCCCAAATGTGGGTGGCTCAATTTGAAATGACCTACAGAAATTAATTGTTTACAATTATGCCTACAAATCCGCCAAAAGGAGACGGACACCGAATAGGTGCTGTTAAAGATAGAACACAGGTTCTAAATCCTACTACAAAAATTTGGACCAAAAGAGGTCCAGATGGGAAGTTTATGGATGGCAAATCTGATGGTTCTCCTTTTAAAGGCATTACAAAAGAAAAGTAATGTATCTATCCGAAAAATCCCTCCAAATTATTGTGAGGGATTTTTTTTGTTTTCGAAGAATTTAGAACCTTAATTTACTATAACCATTAATACTGTCATTAAATCGGCTAGGGGAATCCAATGACTTTCTTTCTTCGTACCTGACATTTATTCTTTAGGGTTATTTCGGGTTAGACGAGAGTTTTGGTTAGTATTATTGAAACCCAACATAAAAATCTCGCCTTGGCTAAATACTAATACAAGTTTACAATAAAAAGTTCATCCATCAATAGATTTGTAATTAACTTACTTTTAGTATTTTATATAAAAGCAATCAAATTTTTACTCCTAAAAATTCTATTTTAAAATTATAGTACATTTGATTTTTACTAAACTCTACCAAAAAGTAAATTTATGACCCTAAAAGAAGCCATTCTTCTTAGCCTAGAAGAAATAAATGCTATTACAAATTACCTGGCAGTATTAAACCATATAGTTGAGAAAAAGTATTACGATTTTAGGGATCAAAAAACTCCTGGGTCAACTGTTTCTGCGGCATTGGGTGATTTCATACGTAATGGTGATGCACGTATTAAAAGAATTTGGCAGCCAGGAGGGAATTATTCTTATTACCTAACAAAAAATGAACAGAATATTGAAGCCGAAATTTTAGATGGTTCAAAAGAGATTCCTTCAACAATAAAGCCTGAATACATTAAGCCTTACCATGAACGTGATTTACATTTGTTATTGAGTAGCTACTTAAGGAATTCAAAAATATTTTCTAAAACCATATTTCACGAACAATCAACCTATCAAAAAGATAATAAGCAGATTTGGTCACACCCCGATATGGTTGGCATCAGAATAACGAAAATGGAATCTTTGGCTTCAAAAAACTTACAAAGGGCCATTAATAATAACGACTTAATTAGATTGTACTCCTACGAAATTAAAAAGGAAATTGTTACTGATTCAGACCTGAAAATGGCATTCTTTCAAGCCGTTTCAAATTCAAGTTGGGCAAATTATGGGTATTTAGTTGCTATTGAATTTAATAATGGGTTAATGGATGAAATGGAGAGATTGAGTCAAGCATTTGGAATAGGTATTATTAAATTAAACGCCAACCCATTCAGAAGTCAGGTATTATTTCCACCTAAATTTAGAAACTTAGACTTCAGAACCGTTGATAAATTATGCCTAATAAATAAGGAGTTTGAAACATTCATTGAGCAAACCGAAAAATTAATGAATGCCGACGAGAAATACTATAAGTCTACTGAGAAGGAACTAAATGAGTTTTGTGATAAGTATTTACTAAATGATTCTGAATCTAAGGAATATTGTGAATCTAAAAATATTCCATTTGAATTGGATAGCTACGGCAATTTTTAGGATCTAGGTTTATCATTTAGAATCTTTTACCTATACTATCAAAACAAATAAAATATATAACAAGCCAAATGGCCAAAACTACCAAACCTAAAAAGCAATCGAGTATAGAGGAAACCCTTTGGGATTCTGCCAATAAACTACGTGGTACTGTTGAGTCTTCTGAATACAAGCATGTGGTGCTTAGTTTAATTTTCTTAAAATTTGCCAGCGATAAATTTGAAGAGCGCCGCCGAGAATTGTTGGCCGAAAACAAAGAGAAATACCTGGAGATGAAAGAATTTTATAACATGAAAAATGTGTTCTTTCTACCCGAAGAATCTCGCTGGACGTTTATCATTCAAAACTCTAAGCAGAACGATATTGCCTTAAAAATTGATACCGCCCTACATACCGTTGAGAAAAACAATCCTTCCCTTAAAGGCGCTTTGCCCGATAATTATTTCTCTAGGCTCAACATGGATGTAAACAAGTTGGCTGCTTTACTTGATACCATTAATAATATTGACACCCTAAAAGACAAGGAGCAAGATATTGTTGGCCGTGTTTATGAATACTTCTTAAGCAAGTTTGCCTTAGCAGAAGGCAAGGGAAAAGGCGAATTTTATACCCCAAAAAGTATTGTTAACCTTATTGCGGAAATGATTGAACCCTATAAGGGAATTATCTACGACCCTGCTTGCGGTTCGGGTGGTATGTTTGTTCAATCTATTAAATTTATTGAAAGCCACCATGGCGATAAAAAAGAGGTTTCTATTTACGGACAGGAATACACCGCCACAACCTACAAACTAGCCAAAATGAATTTGGCTATTCGAGGTATAGCAGCTAATTTGGGTGAGGTGCCAGCAGATACCTTTGGGCGCGACCAACATGCTGATTTGAAAGCCGATTTTATTATGGCTAACCCGCCCTTTAACCAAAAAGACTGGCGTGCGGCCAGTGAATTAACCAACGACCCACGTTGGAGAGGCTACGAGGTGCCACCTACAGGAAATGCCAATTATGCTTGGTTACTGAACATGGTTAGCAAACTTTCTGAAAATGGGGTAGCTGGTTTTATTTTGGCAAATGGCGCATTAAGTGGCGGTGGTGAGGAATATAAAATACGCAGGAAGCTTATTGAAAATAAGTTGGTGGAAGCTATTGTTGTTTTGCCGCAAGATATGTTTTACACCACCAACATTAGTGTTACCCTTTGGTTCTTAAATAAAAACAAAAAGGCTCGTACCATTGAAATTAATGGTAGAACCAAGAGCTACCGTAACCGTGAACAGGAAATTCTGTTTATGGATTTACGGCAAATGGGTGAACCCTTTGAGAAAAAATACACGCAGTTTTCTGGATTAGATATCAAAAAAGTTTCCGCTACTTACCACAATTGGCAGCAAGATAATTTTGAGAATACCTATATCAACACGGCTGAGTTTTGTTATTCTGCCTCATTGGAAGAGGTGATAAAAAAAGATTTCTCTTTGGTTCCAAGCAAGTATATAGAATTTGTAAACCGCGATGAGAATATAGATTTTGACGACAAAATGAAAAGCTTGCAAGCAGAATTTGTAGAGTTGTTAAAAGCAGAGGAGCAATCTAAAAAAGAGCTATTGGAGGTATTTAAAACGTTGGGCTATGAAATCAAATAAAGAAGTCAATTACCTTTCAGATATTAAGCAAATTCTTGCTCAGGCCAGAAAGAATGCCTATTCAGCAGTAAACACTGCCATGGTAGAAGCGTACTGGTTGGTTGGGAAAAGAATAGTTGAAGAAGAGCAAAATGGAAAAGAAAGAGCTGGATATGGCGAGCAAATTTTAAAAACGCTTTCAATAGAGTTAGGAAAAGAATTTGGTAAAGGATTTTCATTAACTAATCTTAAAAATTTCAAAAAGTTTTATCTGGTTTTCAGTGGTTTAGGAATAGGTCAGACAGTGTCTGACTTTTCTGAAAAAACAATTAGTCAGACACTGTCTGACCAATCTGGTATCAAAAATTGGCAAACACCCTTTGCTAATTTAAATTGGTCGCATATTGAAAGACTGATAAGAGTTGAAAATGAGGACGCCAGAAATTATTACGCAATTGAAGCGGCAAAACAAAATTGGTCGGTAAGGGCATTGGACCGTAATATATCTACACTCTATTATCAACGTTTATTATCTTCTCAAAAAAAGGAATTGGTTCAAGCCGAGATGGAAGAAAAAACAGGTGATTTGAACCAAAGTCCAGATGATTTTATAAGAAACCCTGCGGTTTTAGAATTTTTAAATTTGCCAACAAATAATGCCTATACAGAGCAAGAATTTGAACAATCTCTAATTGACAATCTACAGCAGTTTTTGCTTGAATTAGGCAAGGGGTTTTCATTTGTTGCTAGGCAAAAGCATATACGCACCGAAACAAGTGATTTTTTTATTGACTTGGTATTTTATAATTATATCTTGAAATGTTTTGTGATTGTAGAATTAAAAACAAACAAAATTACCCACCAAGATATTGGGCAACTAGACATGTATGTGCGTATGTATGACGATTTGGAAACAACTGAAAGCGATAACCCTACCATTGGAATTTTGCTTTGCACAGAAACCGACAGCACCATTGCTAAATACTCTGTATTGAGCGAAAACAAACAACTTTTTGCCAATAAGTATTTGCCCTATTTACCAAGCGAGGAAGAATTGGTAGCAGAAATCGAGCGCGAAAAAATCATTATCAAACAACAGTTGGGATTATGAGGGAGAATTATAAAAAAATTGGTGAACAAATTCGACTTGTTTATGAACGAAATGGAGGATTAAAAGTTAAAAAACTATTAGGATTAAGCATTTCAAAACAGTTTATACCCTCAGTTGCCAATATTGTTGGGACGGATATGGAAAATTATAAAATCATCCGAAGAAATCAATTTGCTTGTAGTACTATGCAGGTTAGGCGCGATAAAAAAATGCCAGTTGCATTGTTGCAAGAATTTGATGAGGCAATAATTTCCCAAGCTTATCCAATATTTGAAGTAGCCAACACAGAGAAATTACTGCCAGAATATTTAATGATGTGGTTTTCCAGGGCAGAGTTTGATCGCGAGGCTTGTTTTCATGCAGTAGGTGGCGTGCGAGGTAGTTTAGAATGGGAAGATTTTTGTAATATGAGTTTACCGATCCCTGATATCTCAAAACAAAGAGAAATAGTAAAAGAATACAATACTATTATAAAGCGCATAGAACTAAATAATAAGCTAATTCAAAAATTAGAAGAAACGGCGAAGGCGGTTTATAAGGAGTGGTTTGTGGATTTTGAATTTCCTGATGAGGGCGGTAAGCCTTATAAAAGTGGTGGTGGAAAGATGGAAATGAATTTGGAATTAGATAGGGAGATTCCAGGTGGTTGGACAGTAAAAACATTAAATCAAATATGTGATGTGATAAATGGAAGAGCTTATGCCGAAACTGAATTTACAGAAGTTGGAGTGCCGATAATTCGGATTCAAAATTTAAGCGGTGGTAAAAAATATGTATATTCAGATTTGCAATTGGATAAAAATAAATATATAGAAAATGGTGATTTAATATTTGCTTGGTCAGCCACATTTGGGCCGTTTATTTGGAGAGGCAAAAGAAGTATTTATCATTATCATATTTGGAAATTGAATTGCCATATTCCAGAATATAAGTTTTTACTTTTAAATTATTTTCACAGAGAAACTCAAAGAGTAACTGGCGAAGGAACGGGTTCAATTTTCACCCATATTACTAAGGAACTAATGGATAATCAAAAAGTAATTATACCGTCATCGAGCATTTTAAATTTATTTGACTCAATTTCATCAAGAATAGATAATAGCATTGAGAGAAAAATTAAAAAGCGCGAATTATTAGATGAATTGAAAAATATCCTACTTGCAAAACTTACATCCATAGATAATTAACATTTATGCTATTAATACTTGGAAATATTATAAATCAACCTAATACTCTTGAGTTACACTATTGGCTTAAAGATAGCTCTCATAGTATGGATGCTTTTGTACAACATAAATGTGAGTCTGAAATTCTTGGTTTAATTAAACAGGTTGCAAGTTTAAATGGCATTGAAATAGAAATTGAAACTGAGGCATTTGGCGAGGGTGGATTAAGGCGAATATTCAAATTAATTTCAAAGTTAGAAAGCAAAAATGCCCAATTAACAATTGGCCTAATAACTTTAACATTGGGAGCTTTAATTGTGACACCAATTGCCTCAATTACAGGCAAAATAGCTGAGCATATTGTTGAAAAAATATTCGAGGATAGTGATTTAAGGGAATTAGAAAAACAAAAGTTAAATCTTGAAATTGAAAATTTAAGTTTAGACGCAAAGAAAAAGACCTTAGAATTGAATGACAACAAAATTCTTTCTAAAAAACGTTCTAATTTTTTTGAACATTTAGATACCTATGATAAAATTGAGCAAATTTCAGTATTGTTAAAAAATGAATCCAAAAATGAGGTTTCAGAGGAGGTTTTTATAAAAAGAGATCAATTTAATAAATATATTATTTTAATTGATGAAATAGCTCCATTACAAATTGAAGATGCTACAATCGAAATAATATCTCCTGTACTTAAAAAAGGTAATTATAAGTGGAGAGGAATTTATGAAGGACAGTCTGTTTCACTAAACATGAAATCTATTGAATTTCGTGAATTGGTACAATCTGGAAAAGTGGAGTTCAAAAATGGATCTTCCATTAGGTGTTTACTTGAAGTTGAAAGGAAAATCAATAACGAAGGGGTTGAAATAAACACCAGCTACAACATAATCCGTGTTGATCAATATTTTGAAAATAATAAGCCTGTTGAAACTACTGAGGGCATTAGACATAGAAAGAAAAAAGATGTTGTTGAAAATCAAATAAAACTAACATTTAAAAATGATGACTAAAGATATAAGTTAAATATTATCTATGGAAACTCTTTACATAATAGGAAATGGCTTTGACCTTCATCATGGGCTTGATACCAAATATACTTCCTTTGGGTGTTTCCTCAAAGAAAACCATAATGATTACTACCAAGAGCTATTAAAATATTTTTATCTACCTGAACTTGATTCAGAAAATGAGGAAAATTTTAAGAGTCCTTTATGGGCTGACTTTGAAAATACACTTGCAAATTTAGATCCTGAAGAGATATTAGCTGAATTCTCTGATTTTGCAGCTAACCCTGGTAATGAAGATTTTAGAGATAGAGATTGGCATTCCTATCAATTTGAAATGGAGCGCATTGTTGAACTTTTTACAAGCAAATTAATTTCAAATTTTAGAACTTTTATAAATGCAATTAATTTTCCAGAAATAGCAGATAATAATCGTATTACATTTAAAAGAAATTCGATTTATTTAAATTTTAATTACACAGATACATTAGAAAGGTATTATTACATTAAACCTAAAAATATAAATTATATCCACAATGCTGTGTGTAATCCTGACCAACAAATTATTTTAGGTCATGGTCGTGATTTGGATTTACTAAAACCTAAGAGAATGGAAATGCCTGAAGGGATTTCAGGGGAGGAATTGGAGTGGTGGAGAGAGGAAATGGCTAATAATTACGAATATTCTCATTCATCAGCCGAATCTGAAATTTATAGTTATTTTGAAAAAGCAGCGAAGCCTACCTCCAAAATTATTGAATCAAATAAATTATTTTTTGAAGATCTCAGCCAAATCAAGAACATATATGTTTTGGGCCATTCAATGTCAGCAGTCGATTTACCTTATTTTAGAAAAATTACTGAATCAATAAAATTGATTGAAACAAATTGGCAAATTTCATATTATGCTGATTGGGAGATTGAAGAGAGAACGAAAACTTTAACTGATCTAGGATTAAATCCAACTCAATTCCAATTGATAAAATTAAGCAGCTTGATACACTCAAATCAAATACCTTTATTTTAGTCATTTTTAAGAATAGTAAATTAATAAACCAATGATCGAAACAAATCGCATAGTTTACAACCAGGAACTCACAGAGGGTTTAGAGAAGGAGGTAATTGCCTTTTTTAACTGCTATGTAGATAGAATGATTTATTTTGGTAATGATAAAACGGACAAGACTATTGAAGTTAAGGATAGAGATGTGTTGAAGGTAAAGGATTTGCTCAAGAATAATATTGGGCACTATTACTTGGTGAATACATTTGAAGGTTATTAAAAAGAAAAAGCCATGAAATTTACAGAATCGCAACTAGAACAGGCTTTTATTGACTTGCTGGGCAAGGAAGGAATTCCGCACCAATTTGGTGAAGATATTATGCGATCTCCAGAGGAGGTTTTAATAAAAGAGGATTTAAAACTATTCCTTAGGAATAGATATAACGCAGAGGAAATTAGTGAACTTGAAATAGAGGGTATCATTAGAGAATTAGAGCGCCTTCCTGCTTCAGATTTATATGAAAGCAATAAGGCCATTATGAAAATGATTTCGGATGGTTTTCTGCTAAAACGCGAAGACAGAAGTAAAAAGGATTTATACATTGAACTTATTGATTATAGTGGTGTTTCGGAGCACACCCAACCTAGTGAGCATTTCTTAAAGAGTATTTCTATTGAAGAAGACCAAGCAAGTTGGTACTCTGGAACAAATATTTTTAAGGTTGTTAACCAATTAGAAATACAGGGTTATGTGCCTCGAATACCCGATGCCATTGTGTATATAAATGGACTGCCCTTAGTGGTAATTGAATTTAAAAGTGCCATTCGTGAAGATGCTACCATACACAATGCTTATGTGCAATTAACGACTCGCTACAAACGCGATATTCCCGAACTGTTTAAGTACAATGCATTTTGTGTTATAAGCGATGGAGCCAATAATAAAGCGGGTTCCTTTTTTGCTCCTTATGAATTTTATTACGCTTGGCGCAGAGTTGAAGGATTGGCCAAAGACGTGGATGGCATTGAATCTCTGTACACCTTGGTTCAGGGCATGTTTAATAGAAACCGTATTTGCGATATTATTCAAAATTTTATTTACCTGCCCGATAGCTCAAAAAAGAATGAAAAAATTGTTTGCCGATATCCGCAATATTATGCAGCTAAAAAGCTTTTCGATAATATAAAACTTCATCAACGTCCAGAAGGTGATGGCAAAGGAGGAACCTATTTTGGCGCAACTGGTTGTGGCAAAAGCTTTACCATGCTTTACCTCACGCGTTTACTAATGCGTAGTGCGTATTTTGCCAGCCCAACCATAATCTTAATTACAGATCGAACCGATTTAGACGATCAATTATCGGCTCAATTTACCAATGCCAAAACGTTTTTTAACGATGACATGGTGGTGAGTGTGGAAAGTAGAATTCACCTCAGAAATTTATTACAAGCGCGCAAAAGCGGTGGTGTGTTTTTAACTACCATTCATAAATTTAATGAAGATATTCAACTACTAAGTACGCGAAACAATATCATTTGTATTTCGGATGAAGCACATAGAAGTCAGACCAACCTTGACCAGAAAATTAGCATAGGTGTAGATGGTGTTACTAAAACCTATGGCTTTGCCAAATACCTGCACGATTCGCTGCCCAATGCCACCTATGTTGGCTTTACAGGCACACCCATAGATTCTACCATTGATGTATTTGGTGAGGTTATAGATTCGTATACCATGACAGAATCTGTGAAAGATGATATTACGGTTCGTATCGTTTACGAAGGCAGAGCGGCAAGGGTACTATTAAACAATGCCAAGCTTCAAGAAATAGAAGAATATTACAGTAGATGTGCCACCGAAGGAAGCAATGAACACCAAATAGAAGAAAGCAAAAAGGCCATGGTACAAATGAATGCCATTATTGGTGACCCTGCCCGTTTGCGAGATGTGGCTAGGGATTTTGTTGAACACTATGAAAATAGGATTGCCGAAGGTGCCAGTGTAAAAGGCAAGGCCATGTTCGTTTGCAGCAGCAGGCCTATTGCATGGGAGCTATATAAAAACATAGTAGCCATAAGGCCGCAATGGGCAGAGGTACTAGCCTGTGAGGAAGGTTCTGAATTAAGCGAAGAGGAGAAAAAGGAAGTTAAACCAATAGAGCGCGTAAAGTTGGTGATGACTCGCGGCAAAGATGATGAAGAAGAGTTGTATCGGATGTTAGGAACGACAGAAGATAGAAAGGAACTGGATAGACAATTTAAAACTGAGAAATCTAATTTTAAGATTGCCATTTTAGTAGATATGTGGTTAACAGGTTTCGATATTCCTTTCTTAGATACCATGTATATTGACAAGCCTCTGCAACGCCATAATTTAATTCAAACCATATCGAGGGTGAATAGGAAGTATGAAGAAAAAGTAAAGGGTTTGGTGGTAGATTATATTGGAATTAAGAAACAAATGAATATGGCCTTGGCTCAGTTTAACAAAACCGACAGCCAGAACTTTGAAGAAATAGAGCAATCTGTTGTGGTGGTAAAAGACCAATTAGACTTATTACATAAGATTTTTCACAAATTTGATTCTAGCAAATATTTTAATGGAACAGCCCTAGAGCAATTGCATACATTAAATATGGGCGCAGAGTTTGTGCAGCTCACGCAAGAACTCGAAAAGCGCTTTATGTATATTGCCAAGCGCATGAAAGCCGCCTACGATATTTGTGTTAGCAGCGATTCATTTAGCCAGAGCGAACGAGATTTTATTCACTTCTATTTAGCCATTAGATCCATTGTATTTAAATTAACCAAGGGAACTGCACCTGACACAGCACAAATGAATGCCAGAGTCCGCAAAATGATTGAGGATGCCATAGAAAGTGAGGGTGTGCAAGAAATTTTTAAATTGGGCGAAGAGAATGAAAGTGTAGTAGATATTTTTGATGAGGATTATTTGGCCAAGATTGATAAAATTAAGTTACCTAATACCAAAATCAAACTCCTACAAAAACTATTGGCTAGAGCTATTGACGAGGTAAAAAAAGTAAATCGCATGATGGGCATTGATTTTACCAAGCGCATGCAACAGTTGGTAGACAAATACAATGAGCGCGAAGAAGGCGATATATTAAAAAGTGAAGTATTAGAAGACTTTACAGATGAGATAATAGACCTTTATTTTGCCCTTAAGCAAGAGAAAAACTCTTTTCAAGACCTTGGGATTGATTTTGAAGAAAAAGCCTTTTACGATATCTTGAAAGCACTAGCAAAGAAATACGACTTTGTATATCCAGAAGACAAACTTATAAGCCTATCCCAAAAAGTAAAATTTGTGGTAGATGATAAAGCCCGTTATACAGACTGGAGCAAGCGCGACGACCTAAAAGCGGAACTCAAAGCCGACCTCATCATCCTCCTCGCCGAAAACGATTACCCACCCGTTGACAGAGATGAGGTTTATAAGGAGATATTTGAACAGGCTGAGAATTTTAAGAAGTATAATAAGTAATTGGCAATTTAAAATACTATGGTAAAGTTAGAAGACGTTTTTTTGCAAATTGGTTTTAATGAAATGCCTTCATTTGTGGGAGAAAGGGTATTTTCCTATAAGACAGATTGGGTTAGAATTAAAGTTATACATTTATCAGTGATACCTCCATTACATTTTGGGCCAGGATTTTCAGTAAGTGTGGATTATAAGAGTAATAACATTCTCCAATGGGAGCCAAATTATATACCAGATAAAGCCGATTCATATGAGCAAGCTTTGGCCTATATTGTATTTGGAATAGGCCGTCATGTAGGCTCAGGCTCAATATCCACTGATGAAAATCATTGGCACAACCTTGGCAAATCATATCAAAATCTTTTGCCTTGGGAGGTTGCCAGGAGAAAAAGTCAAGAAGAATGGGAGAAGATGCCAAAGGCATTTATAGATATCACTTGGATGAGGGTATTAGTCCAGCTTTTAAAAGAATGGAGAGATGAAATAAAACAAAACGAACTTATAAGTTTTACATTTAACGGTGAATTTGTAGTTTTCAAGTGTGGAATAAATACCATCCCAATACCTGGTTCGGGGACAAAATGGGAAAATACCTATAATCTTGAATTTAGCGAATTGAGTAATATTCCAGTTAGAATTTTTAAAACAGGTAAGCAATTTCATGTGGATGGCACCAAATTGCATTTTGGAAATAAAACCTTATTGGTAAATGCAAAAAATGATTAATTTAATCTCAGAAAAATACAAGCAAAACGGCCACTTCTTTTTTAAGCCTTCTGATAGACTAGCAGAAGTATGCAATGCACCCAAAGACTCGAGTGGTATTTATGTAATTTATGCTCTTGAAAAAGGGAAAGTTACCCTTATTTATATTGGCATTTCAGGCAGGAAAGGTCCAGATGGAAACATACTTCATAGAAAAGACGGATTAAGAGGCAGATTCCTTACCGGTAAACAATTTGGTGATTTGCGCCAAAAAACTTGGCCGGCTAAAATGAGCTTAGAAAATATTGAAGCCTTGGATATTTATTGGTTTGTAACCCACGGCAATTCCAATTCAGATTTCCCCAGAGATATTGAAGTTGATCTTTTTCAAAAACATTTGGCTCTATTTGGTAGGTTGCCTAGGTGGAATAGGGAGGTATAAATGAAATCTAAAATAGAAACCATTAAAAAATTATTTATAGAGGAAAATTATGAAAAGATGTTGGAGACATTCTTTCTAATGGGGGAAGGGGTTTATGAAGACCTTGAATTATTATATTCAAGAGCATTGGCTCAATATAGGCTAGGGGATTTCGAAGCGGCCAAAATTGATCTTAATTACCTTGTAGAAAGGGAAATAGTTAGTCCAATGATTTATGAAATACGAGGAGAATGTAATGAAAAGTTGGGAAATTTGAAATTAGCGATTCAAGATATAACGAGTGCTATAAAATTAAATGAAAATGCGGACCTTTTTCATAAAAGAGCCTTAATGTATGCTCAAACACTTGAATATGAAAATGCCTTGAAAGACATTAATGATGCCATTATTATTGAACCAAATGAGGTTAATTTATATTTAAGTAAAGGCGTTTGCTATGAGAAAATGGGTTTAAATACAGATGCCTTACTTAATTATAATAAGTGCATTGAAATCAATCCAAATATTTCAAATGTTTATTACAATAGGTCTATTATTTATTACCAAATGGACTTGGTTAAATTGGCATTTGATGACCTCCAATTTGCAATAAAATTGGACCCAGATAATATTGACGCAATTGTAAATCTTGGGATTATTAAATATCTAAATTACTCGCAAAAGGAAGGATTAATAGATTTATTGAAATCAGCTATGAAGGGCAATAAAAATTCGCTAGAAATAATTGAGATTTTGAAAGGGTTAAATCCTGAATTTTAATTGTTTTGAATTATTAATTATAGCTTAAATTTTTCAATCAATTGATTAAAACTCTCTAAATAATTTAGGGAAATACGAGGAATGGAAGTAGGTGTGTTTTGATTAATTGTCTCGAAGTCGGCAACCTCTGAAAAACTATTTATTGGAAGTTCTGCAAAATAACTGTTTAATGATTTAGGATTTCCTATAGTTAATTTATTCATTGGCTCCTTTGATAACCGATATCCGCTTTTTGAATTTCCATGAATTTCAATTAATTTAGGTGTTAATGTGTTTGGTTGAATATTAAAATTATTAACCATTTCTGCTTTTATGGCCTCATTAAGTTCTATACTGCCAGTGGCAATTCCTGAAATATTTTGAGGTTGCGGAGCGATTTGATTTAAAAAGCAAAGTTCACCATCTGAATAAATGTGAGATTGATTTCCTGCTACAGGATAGGTTTCTGGAAATATTATTTTTTCTACTTTTAAAAGAACTTGTTTTAAGGCTTCACCAGCAAAAGATAAATCCATTAGGGAAATTTGTTCCTTATATAATTTAAAATTCCAGAATTTAGCTTCTACACCTCTGGCATTTTGAGTATAGGATGCTCCTTCCATTGCCTTTAATGAAATATCAAATCCTGAGATAGGATTTGGTTGGGTATTAACTCCACCATTTATTTGGGTTTGGTTAATTGTGTTTATTTTACAAAAAATAGCTACTGGTAATATTTGATTTTCAAAATCGGATGGTTTTTGCCAAATTAACAATAAGACATTTTGAGTTTGATCATTTAATTTATTTGAATCTTCAATTAGGTCGATATGTAAATATGCTGCATGATTTGGGGTTTCATTTAGAGATATCAAGTCATCTTCCAAATCTTCTGTGAGGCATAAAAGAACCGTGTATGGTTCCCTTTGAATAGTTGGAAGTCCACGTCCGTATTTTGGGCATCTCAATTGGATCCAATCGGAGAAAATTGATTTATTTATTTCATTTGCAGGGAAGCTTGATTTGAGGTTCCATGCCAATTCTATGTGTTTCTTTGCATCTCTTAATATTTCATTTGAATCGTTTTCATTAAATACCATTCTTAAACTTGCCTCGGCATTGTTTCCACCATTGCTATTAGCTCCTAAAGCTCTGCCTGTCCAATTGTGAGAGCCAACATATAATACTTGCTTAATTTGTTCCCCTTCTAGAATTTTCAAATAAACAATTTTGCTATGTAATAGACTTTGAGTTTCATCTTGGCCAGTTTCTTTTTGCAAACTCATAAATAATTTGAGTTTATCTTTTTCTATTATGTCATTTTGCAATTTAATAATATCATCAAAATCAAAACCACATGCCAAACTAGTTACACCATAAGAGCCAGATTTATTCATTGCCCTCAAAAAAGATTTTTTACCCAAATAATTTACCCCTAAATCATTGACATAAGCTACCACAAAATTTAATTGTAAAGCATTTTCTAGGTCATCCCTCATTTGCAGAACAAACTCCTGGCCAGTTAAATATCTATTATAAAAACTAGATTCCATAATTGCAATAATTTAATAAACGCAAGATTTAGAAATATGAATTGAAAAACTAATTTAATTACATCCTAATTTACACTTAATATTATTCCCCAACCTTATGCCCACAATATGGGCAAAATTTCATAATATTATCAAGTTGACTTTCGCACTTTGTACATAGTACAATTTTGTTAACTACAGATTTGTTTTGAGCGCTTGTTTTTACAGTAAAATTAACCGGAATTTCCTTTAGAAAACTTGACTCCTTGCCTTTTTCTGTTATCAAAAACAATTTGTCTTTTGCCCTGGTAATTGCTACGTAGAAAAGACGTCTTTCTTCCTCTAATAAAAGATCGTGGTTAGCCTTTTTTATTACTTGAAAAATTCTGTCCTCAAGCCAAACATCTGGAAAGCCTCCGCCTCCTTCAGTTAATCCTAAAATAAATACAACCTTGGCTTCTAGTCCTTTGGATGCATGAATAGTTTTGTTTTGTATATAAAGACGTTCTTCCTTGAATCGTTGGAAATATGGGTTATACATTTTGCTTCTTCTGTATAAAAACAAGATATCATCATTAGTCATTCCTTCTTCTAATAACTCCTTCACTTTTTCAACACAAAATTGAACGTTATCTTCCTCCGAATTTCCAGAATAAACAACAATTTTATGTTCCGACTTTTTGGATGCAGTTATTTCCTTATCTACTTTAAATTTATTGTGCTTTATAACCTCATTGCTCGCTCCAACAATGTTTTGAGTACTTCGATAATTCAAGTTCAACTTTATAACGTTTGAATTTGGAAAATGCTGCTCAAAATCAATAATATAACTAACGTTAGAACCCCTAAAACCATAAATACTTTGCCAATCATCTCCTACACAAAAAAGTTGAGTATCTTGGGTCAGCAATAGTTTAATCAACTCCACTTGCAAATTATTCACATCTTGAAACTCATCTACCAAAATGTATTGATATTTGCTTTTATATTTATTTGCAATGTCTGATTGATTTTGCAATAAAGATGCACTCCTTGAGATTAGGTCATTAAAATCAAGAAAAGACTTATTAGTGCAGTATTCTATGTAATTCTCAACGATAGGGATGATTAATTTATAGA
This sequence comes from Flavobacteriales bacterium, assembly GCA_947449575.1. GTDB lineage: Bacteria > Bacteroidota > Bacteroidia > Flavobacteriales_D > Crocinitomicaceae > CAIUKX01. The sequence continues at coordinate 3,001 of CANFRV010000041.1, read as the reverse complement.
AGTTTCGAACTCTTTCGTGTTGGTCCTTTAATGCATTTTCTAAGACTTGCTTTGGATGAATATTTTCAACCTTTATCATGTCAATAATCCGAATGATTTGAAAAACCAAATCTTTCATATTTTCATGATATCCCTTAAATTCTTCGTTGTAAGTTAACGACCCTTGTTCATTGAAGGTAGAAGGCAACCTGCTTTTTACCATGCTATCAAGGGTATGATTAAAGAGTGCCGAATCTTGGGTCATTGCCTCATATGTTTTGACTAAAAGCAGATTTCCTTTATGAAACTGCTCTTCCTTCTTCATCATTGGATAGCTTTTATCACTTACGTGCTCTATGTACATATTGGCCGCAGGAATAAAAAAATCAGGGTGAAAAGAAAAGTCTTTTACGTTGAGCAAAGGTTCATATTCAAATTTGATGCTATGTCTATAAAACCAATCAGCAATATATTGTTCAGATTTGGATCTAACTTTAGTGCCATCCAAAGTTGTAAAATATTTATTATCCTTTACAAGAAACTTTCCATCTGCTTTTTCTACATGTATTTTATCAATTAAGTAATCCAACATATACCTTTTTAAATCCAAAAGATATTCCGTGTCATTACACTGGTCTATTAGTAATTTATGAACTACCTCAAATGTTGTCTCAGGTGCTGATAAATTGGAAAAGTCTTCATCAGCTCCTTTTTTATCATTACCTATAATTCTAAATTTATTGTCAAATTCATTTACACCGTCATTTCTAAGAATGGTATAGCAAAATCCATGAAATGTTTTAATAGTAAGGCCATCTATCCAATTATACTTTTTCTGGAAATTAATCCTCTCATAATCCTTTTCATTTTTCTTAACATGCTTGCTTGTGAGCATTTTTTCATATTCACCCGACTGGTCCGCCGAAATAATTAGGCGATCAATCATTTCATTGGTTGCATTTTTTGTAAAAGTAATAGCAAGGATATTGGCAGGACTTACTCCTTTTTCTTCAATTAAATAAATTAATTTTTGAAGGAGCGTTTTCGTTTTTCCAGAACCTGCACCAGCAAGCACCAATACTCTTTTAGTTTGGCTGATTACAGCTTCAACTTGTGGCTCGTTAAACGAACTTAAATCAGTTTTGTTGGCTATCAATTATTTTGATTTTAATGGTTTCAAGTAATCTCTTAATTCTATTTTCTTCCAAAATCTGCTGGGTTTTCTCCCCATGCTCGAGTTTCCCATTTTAATATTTTATTGGGATAATCATTCTCTTGCAACCATTTTTCGGCCCTTGCTAGAACTTCAAATAATTTCTGATTTCTATCTGTCTTTTCCAGCTTAGTTCTAGCATTTTTGTATTTAACCCAGCTTATTGCATTTTTACTATCCGAATATATAGGTAATGAAATATTATTTTTCTTGCAATGAGCTAAAGCATGAACTATTCCCAAAAACTCCACAATATTATTAGTTCCATCGGCAAATGGACCAACTCTGAAAATTAATTCTTGGTTTTTTGTGTATACCCCTTGGTATTCAACATCACCTGTGGATGTATTCCAGGCGCCATCAACGGAAATAGATTCTTTAATTGGTTCCCCAATTAGCTTAAGTTTTTCTTCAGGTAAATCAGGCTGAAATTCATGCTTGCCAATAAATTCTGAACTTGGTTTTGAAAAAGCTATTTCTGCCGATTCTTTTGTTGGGAAGGATTTGTATATTGGTTTTGAAAAGCCAAAAATTTGTTCATTACATTCATCCCAAGAAGTAAATATTCCTGTCTTTCTTCCGCTCCAAACAACATAAAACTTTTTTTTGGCCATTGCTATTTCGTTTTGGCAATTATGAATCAAAGATAATATGCAATAATGAAGAATTTGTTTTGCAAATAATTACTAATAAATGAATCAATATTTACTTTATCGTAATCAACTAAAAAGTTTGAATATTATCAAACCACGTGCCAAAACAGTATGCAAATAGTATGCAAATAAAAAAAGGGTCTAAAGCGGACATGCTCTAAACCCTTGATTTTCTGCTCCCTCTCCTGGACTCGAACCAGGGACCCCATGATTAACAGTCATGTGCTCTAACCAGCTGAGCTAAGAAGGAATTTTCCCTTTCGGGGATGCAATGATAGGAATTGAATTTTAAATACGCAATATTTGTAGCATAAAATTTTAAAAAAAAATAATCATGAGTTTATTAGTCGTTGGTAGTGTGGCTTTTGACGCCATTGAAACCCCCTTTGGAAAAACAGACAAAATTGTAGGTGGCGCTGCTTCTTACATTGCTTTGGCCTCTTCTTACTTCACAAATAAGGCCAATTTAGTGGCTGTTGTGGGAGAAGATTTTCCGAATGAATTTATTCAACACCTTAACAAACATGGTGTTAACACTGAAGGTTTGCAAATTAAACAAGGCGAAAAATCTTTTTTCTGGAGTGGCAAGTACCATACCGATATGAATACACGCGATACTTTGGTTACTGAACTGAATGTTTTGGCCGATTTTGACCCAATTGTTCCTGCTTCATACCAAGACTGCGAATTTTTAATGTTGGGTAACCTTACCCCAAAGGTGCAACAAACCGTTATAGAGCGCTTAAGCAAACGTCCAAAGCTAATTGTAATGGATACCATGAACTTTTGGATGGAGATTGCCTTAGACGACTTAAAACAAACCATTAGCATGGTGGATGTTTTAACCATTAACGACGAAGAAGCGCGTTTGCTTTCTGGCGAATACTCTTTGGTAAAGGCTGCTGCTAAAATTCAAGCAATGGGTCCTAAGTACTTAATTATAAAAAAAGGGGAGAACGGCGCTTTGTTGTTCCATGGCAAAGAAGTGTTTTTTGCCCCTGCCCTTCCTTTAGAGGAAGTATTTGATCCAACTGGCGCGGGCGATACCTTTGCAGGTGGTTTCATTGGTTACCTTGCTAAAACTGGCGATATCAGCTTTGAAAACATGAAAAATGCCATTATTTATGGTTCTGCCATGGCTTCTTTCTGCGTAGAG
>CANFRV010000040.1 GCA_947449575.1 Flavobacteriales bacterium | reverse complement strand
TAAAGCTGGAGGCATTTTAAATGAATGGCTATTAATTAACATTTCTGAATTTCAAATCAATCACAAAATACACATTCATTAATAATAAATATGCTTCAAATACAATTAGGTATAAATTTATTTCCGATGTATCCTAAACTAAGAAAAATATCAATGTAACAACTCCAGCACCTCAAAATAAAATAATTCTGTGGAAAGACCATTTTAATTTCACTTCGAAAATTATTTCATTAGGGGATTCGGTTTCTACTTTTTTGAGGGTGAGGTGGAGATTGAGGGTGAGGTTGAGGGTGAGGGTTAGTAAGTTGAGGAGGGTGGATAAAATGGCACTGAATTTGCTGTTAGAAAAGTCAATTTTTTTGTTTATGATTTTTTTATACTCGATTTTAACGGCGTTCATTTTTAATTTTACTTCTGTGAATGAAATCCCTTATTCTGCTTTAGAAACTGCTTTTACAGCGAATAATGCTACTGAAATAGTTACTCTAGGGAAAGACAAAATTCTATTGAATATTTTAGGAAATGAAGGAGCGTATAGTCATTCTCAGGCAACTTTGGTATTAAAAGATTTTTTTAACAAGAAAGCGGGAACTTCTTTTAAATTCATTTTTAAAGGGAAAGAAACTGCGGATGGTTCTTTTGCGATTGGAACTTATGCGAGTAAAACAGAAGTTTTTCGAATTACCATTCAATTTAAAAAGATTCTCTCCGATTTTAAAATTGAAAGTTTAACGATTGAAAAGTCGTAAAGGATTAGAGGAGATTTCTGCGGAACTAAAACAATATCTTTCAAATCTGATAATCACATCTAACTGTCAAATATAGTTCTGTTATCATTCTGAGATCATTTGTTCGTTGAGAGATTCCATTCCTACTAATGTTCTTTTTTTTTGTCTTGAAATAAGAGAAAGTGCCAGCTTTCGAAGACCAAGCTCTAGACTTTTTATTATTTTTGCTTCTCCAATTTTGCTTCGAAAGATTCAGATCAACTCATGTTCTTTTTTTTTGTCTTGAAACAAAAAGAAAGAACCAAAAAAAAAAATCAAGACTTGGAAAAGAATAATCTCTTCCAATCAAAAAATGCTACAATCGAGGTGATCTACTCCATTGACATTGCGTAGCTTCCTCTATTGCTTAACGCATTTTTTAATCTCCAGAAATCATTATTTTCCTAGGTCGAAAGGAAGGCTGCTTCGGGGATTCGGTTTCTACTAGTTACTGTTTTTTATCGTTTGTTCGTTGAAGGATTCCGTCTCTGCTCTTCCTTTTCCTTGATGAAGCGAAACGCGATTACGGAAAAATTTACAACTAATTCTGTGGAAAGACCATTTCAATTTTACTTCGAAAATTCATTTAATTAGAGATTCGGTTTCTACTAGTTTTATTTCTGAGATCGTTTGTTCGTTGAGAGATTCCATTCCTACTCTTACTTTTTGGCATCGCCCCAAAAAGTAAGCAAAAAGGTCTAGCGCTTTATAAATTCATTTACCCATTACGATCAAAAAAACGAAATTTCAAAAACTCGCGAAAATGCTCAGACAGTTCGAAATTGATTCGTTTTTTTGATCTATGGGGCCCAAATGAATTTATGAGGCGCGAAGGAAAAATACTTCGGGGATTCGGTTTCTACTAGTTGCTGTTTTTTATCGTTTGTTCGTTGAAGGATTCCGTCTCTGCTCTTACTTTTCCTTGATGAAGAGAAACGCGATTACGGAAAAATTTACAACTAATTCTGTAGAAAGACCAATTCAACTTCAGTTCGAAATTCATTTAATTAGAGGGATTCGGTTTCTACTTTTGTTGAGATTAAGTTTAAGGATAAGGCTGAGGGTATTTTGATTTCTTTCTGAGATCAATTGTTCATTGTGTATTCCATTCCTACGTGATTGATCATAATGACTATTTAATTCTACTCAGAAAGATCGTATTGGGCGCACAAAACCAATGGATCCTTTTGAAGTTGTTGCAAAAGCTTGATTGGCACCAAAAACGGTCCAAATTGTGTTTTCATCAATCTCTGATGAGCTAGAATGATAAGATCCTGTGAAATTTGCTTGTCCAATCTTCCCTAAATTATCGGCCAATCCTTTGAGTTCCTCTTTTGATGGCAAGTACCAATCATCATAACCTAAAGTGTCTAACGTATAACAAGCATACGCTGCGGTTCCTGCGCCAAAAGCTTTCACAATGTCTATCGTATTTTGATTTCCGGTTCCAACGAATGTGCCATCAGCACCAGCAATATTCTGACCACCTGTTCCCCAAGGATACCCAAATCCTCCTAGATAAAATTCAGCAGAAATTAACCCATGCTTTCTTGTTTGATCGATATAGAAAACTCTTCCGCCTCCATATTTTTGTCCAATCCAATAGTAATAACAACTATGATCGTCTTTTTTTGCCGTTTTATCGTAATTCAATGCTTCCGCATCCGTGCAACCTCTTTTTCTGCACGAAAAAACTACCGTAGCCAGAAAAATAAATAAAATTGAATGATGAAATAGCCTCATATATAATCTTTATATAGGTAAAGATAAAAAAAATTAGATCAAATAAAAAAAACAGAGCAAATTTCTTACATTTGTCAAGATGATAGATGATATAATTGATATAGCTTTAAATGAAGATATTGGCGATGGGGATCACTCTTCACTCGCTTGTGTGCCTGCCAATGCGGTTGGTCACGCCAAGTTAATTGTGAAAGATGAGGGGATTATTGCCGGTGTGGAATTAGCAGAACGTATTTTTCACAGATTTGACCCCACTTTAAAAGTGATCATTTATATACAAGACGGCACTCCCGTCAAATTTGGAGATATCGCCTTGGAAGTCCACGGTCGTTCACGGTCCATTTTGGCGACCGAACGATTGGTCTTAAATTTTATGCAACGAATGAGCGGAATAGCTACCCAAACTAATAAAATTGTAGCACTCCTAGAAGGCTGTTCCACTAAATTATTAGATACCCGAAAAACAACACCCGGAATAAGGTATATGGAAAAATGGGCGGTTCGAATTGGAGGAGGTCACAATCATCGATTTGCACTGTATGACATGATTATGCTGAAAGATAATCACATAGATTATGCGGGAGGAATTTCGAAAGCAATAAAAAGAACGAATGACTATTTAGCTTCCACTGGAAAAAAACTAAAAATTGAAGTGGAAGTGAGAAATGAAGAGGAGCTAAAAGAAGTCCTTGCAATCGGTATGGTTGATCGGATAATGCTCGATAATTTTACTCCAGAAAGAATTAAAGCAGTGCTTCCCACTATTCCTAAAAAGTATGAAACAGAGGCCTCTGGAGGAATAACGCTAGAAACGATTCGCTCATTTGCAGAGACTGGGGTGGATTTTATTTCGGTAGGAGCGCTGACGCATAGTTTTAAAAGTTTGGATATGAGTTTGAAGGCGGTTTTTTGATTGAGGGGGGAGGTTGAGGTTGAGGTTTAGAGATTCGGTTTCTACTAATTTTATTTCTGAGATCGTTTGTTCGTTGTGGATTCCATTCCTACATTGTTCTTTTTTTTTGTGTTGAAATAACAGAAAGTGATAGCTTTCGAGGGAAGAACCAAAAAAAGAGAAAGTGCCAGCTTTCGAAGACCAAGCTCTAGACTTTTTATTATTTTTTCTTCTCCAATTGTGCTTCGAAAGATTCAGATCAACTCATGTTCTTTTTTTTTGTCTTGAAACAAAAAGAAAGAACCAAAAAAAAAATTCAAGACTTGGAAAAGAATAATTCCTTCCAATCAAAAAATGCTACAATCGAGGTGATCTACTCCATTGACATTACGTAGCTTCCTCGATTGCTTAACGCATTTTTTAATCTCCAGAAATCATTATTTTCCTAGGTCGAAAGGAAAGGGTGCTTCGAAGATTCGGTTTCTACGATTTTCTGTTTAAGTTCGTTTGTTCGTTGTGGATTCTATTCCTACTCTTACTTTTTGGCATTATTCGCAAGGGCTCATGAGATCGCTTCGCTAAGTTATCCCCAAAAAGTAAGCAAAAAGGTCTAGCGCTTAATAAATTCATTTACCCTTTACGATCAAAAAAACGAAATTTCAAAAACTCGCGAAAAAGCTCAGACAGCGGTCAAGTCTTATAATAATGGGGACAATAAATTTATCTTTCAAACCTACTAATCTACTATAACTCTCAAATCTACTTCTGTTTTGATTCTCTTACTTTTTCTTGATAAAAAGTAAGCAAAAATCAAGGATCTTTCCAAGGAATTTTTTACTGCATTGCATTTCGTAAAACCGTACGTAAATACTTTCCTTCACGCTCTTTTTCGCGAAAAGGCGAAACGCGATTACGGAAAAATTTACAACTAATTCTGTGGAAAGACCGTTTCAATTTCGCTTCGAAAATTAATTTAAATAGGGATTCGGTTTCTACTATTATTGATTATTATCAAACGTTCGTTGGAGGATTCGATTCTACTTTTGTGTGAGGTGTATTTGGAGTTCAAAATAAATTTCGGGGGTTTTCTGGTATTAACGAGGGTTTTCTTACTTTTGTGGTCTACATAAAATAAAAATTAATGATAGAATTATTTCAGCACTTATTTCACCTTGATTTCGATTGGTTGTTTCTACATTATGAAACTTCTATCTATGTCGTATTATTTTTGGTCATTTTTATAGAAACGGGGGTGCTTATTATGCCTTTTTTACCGGGTGATTCATTGTTATTTACTGCAGGATTATTTGCTGCGGCGAACAAATTAGAGTTATCTTTCCTCCTACCCTTGCTAATGTTCGCTGCTGTTTTAGGTGATAATTGTAATTATTGGATGGGTAGAATATTTGGACTTAAAGTATTTGATTTTAAAGTAAAGGGTAAAAATTTAATCAATAAAAAATATCTGCAAAGTACGGAAGCTTTTTTTGAAAAAAATGGAGTGAAGGCAATCATAATGGCTCGTTTTGTACCAATAGTGAGGACGTTTGCTCCTTTTGCGGCAGGAATTGGTCGAATGGAATACAAGAAATTCTTCCTATTTGATGTATTCGGTGGTTTTTTATGGATTTTCAGTTTGACCATTGCTGGATACCTTTTAGGTGATATCGTGTGGATCAAAGAGAATATTGAAAAAGTTTGCCTAGTCATTATTTTTGTTTCTGCGCTACCCGTCATTATCGGGGTATTAAAATCTAAATTCGCTAAGAAAAATGCGTAAATTTGGACTTATCGGAAAAACATTAACTCATTCTTTTTCGAAAACATTTTTCACTGCTTACTTTGAAAAAGAAAAAATTGAGGCCCACTATTCTAATTTTGAATTAAATGAAATTGAGGAAATCTCTTCCCTTTTACAGTCGCAGACAGTCTCTGGCTTAAATGTTACCATTCCCTATAAACAAAGTGTAATTCCTTTTTTAGATGAATTATCAGCAGATGCAAAAGCGATTGGCGCAGTGAATGTTATCCAGTTTAAAGAAGGGAAAACAATTGGACATAACTCTGATGCATTTGGATTTCACCAATCGATCAAACCTTTTTTGACAAATCTGCATGAAAGAGGGCTGATTATCGGAACAGGAGGTGCATCAAAAGCAGTTGAATATGTTTTCAAATCATTGGGGATCGACACCGTTTCAATTTCAAGGGATCCAAAAGGAGAAAAACAATTTTCGTATGCGGAAATTAATCATCATATGCTGAGTGCGTGCAAGGTAATCGTTCATTGCACACCAGTAGGTACTTTCCCGAATGAAAACAGTGTCATCGACTTTCCATTTGAACACTTAACGAAAGATCATTTGGTGGTAGATTTGATCTATAATCCAGCAAAAACAAAATTTCTAGAACTAGCACAAAAAAATGGGGCAACGATTTTAAATGGAGAATCCATGCTGCATCAACAGGCTATTAAGGCGTGGGAAATTTGGAATTCGTAATTTTCATTTTATTCCTAGGGACAGGGCATGCCCTATCCCTGCGAATAAAATGAAAATTCATCCGTCTTTTATCTTAAATCTTTAAATCTTTTATCTACTTTTGCCTACAACAAAATTAAAATAAAACATATGTCAAAAATTAAAGTAGCAAATCCAATTGTTGAGCTTGATGGAGATGAAATGACTCGTATCATTTGGAAATTTATAAAAGATAAATTGGTGTTGCCATATATCGATTTAGACATTAAATATTATGATTTAGGAATTGAATCCAGAGATGCCACCAATGATCAAATCACCATTGATGCAGCGGAAGCAATAAAAATTCATAAAGTTGGGATAAAATGTGCTACTATTACACCAGATGAAGATCGTGTAAAAGAATTTAACCTAAAATCGATGTGGAAATCTCCGAATGGAACCATTCGAAATATTTTAGATGGTACCGTTTTTAGAGAACCTATTGTTTGCAAGAATGTTCCACGTTTGGTGACGAATTGGACAGCACCGATCATCGTTGGACGTCATGCTTTTGGAGATCAATATAAGGCGACAGATGCTGTATTCAGAGGAAAAGGAAAATTAACGATGACTTTTACACCAGAAGATGGAAGTGAAGTTCAAACTTTTGATGTTTTCAATTTTAAAGGGGATGGTGTAGGAATGGCGATGTATAATACAGAAGAGTCGATCCGAGGTTTTGCGAAATCATGCTTTAATATGGCGCTTTCAAAAAAATGGCCTTTGTATCTTTCTACCAAAAACACTATTTTGAAAAAATATGATGGATTCTTCAAAGATATTTTTCAAGAGATATTTGAAGCAGAATACAAAGGAAGATTTGATGCTGCAGGAATTACCTATGAGCATAGATTAATTGATGACATGGTTGCTTCTGCGCTAAAATGGCATGGGAATTTTGTTTGGGCATGTAAAAATTATGATGGTGATGTTCAATCAGACACTGTAGCGCAAGGATTTGGTTCATTGGGATTAATGACTTCAGTATTAGTTACTCCTGATGGAGAAATAATGGAAGCTGAAGCGGCGCATGGAACGGTAACTCGTCACTTCCGCGAACACCAAGCAGGAAGAAAAACCTCAACGAACCCAATTGCATCCATTTATGCTTGGACAAGAGGTCTAGCCTTCAGAGGTAAATTGGATAATAATCAAGCTTTAATTGATTTCTGTTTGAAATTAGAAGAAGTGTGTGTTGAAACAGTGGAAAAAGGAATCATGACAAAAGATTTAGCCGTTTGCGTTCATGGCAACAAGGTAAATCATGGTGAACATTATGTGTATACAGAAGAATTCTTAGATGCTTTAGATCAAGGAATCAAAGAAAAAATGAATTGAAAATACTGAGGCTGTCTTAACTAATTTAGGCAGCCTCTTTTCAAAAACAGTATTTTACCATTCTTCCAAAGCACACGATTGCGTTGAATTACTCAATTTATTACAATTCTTTTTTGCTTTCCATTTAGAATTGTATAAGTCATATTCATTCACATTTATAGTTCCAGTAATAGTGCACGTGCAGATGTAACGCCTATTGCAAGAAGTGAAAAAATAACCAACAAAAATGATAAGCACCACTAGATTTTTCATTTTCAATTGTTTTGATATTTATTCAAATATATAAATAAAAGTTCTAATTCAATCAAAAAATAGATACATAGAATAATGCTAAAAAAATATATTCAAAGTCAATTAGTAAAATATAAAATTATCTTCTTGCTTTGTCTATTAAGTAATGCGCTTTTAGCAAAAAATTATTACGTTTCAAACACAGGGAAAAATTCGAACGATGGTTCTTTTGAGTATCCCTTTAGAACAATTCAATTCGCTGTGGACCAGTTAAAACCAGGCGATAAATGTTATGTTCGAAAAGGAGTGTATCGAGAAAAAGTCATCTTTTCAAAATCAGGGACAAAACAGCATCCTATTTTTCTACAGAATTACCTCCAAGAAGAAGTGACAATTGCCCCGCAAATTGTGCAGAGAAAATGGGAACTTTTTAAAAAAAATATTTATAGAATCCCCTGTAAAAATAAAGTCTATCAACTTTTTATAGATGGAAAACCTAGTATGCAAGCTTGTTTTCCGAATGTCGTAGAAGGAGATATGAATACAACTTCTTGGGGTGACATGACTGCGTATCCAAACAAAACAATTGTATTAAAAGGACTGTCAAAATTTAAAAATCTTAAAAACTGTCATTTTGTTGGACTTCACACGAGAGGACTTGTAGCATTAAATGGCGAAATCATTCAGCAAAACGGAGATCAAATAACATTGAAGAATGATGCGTTCTATTGGGATAAGAAATTTATAAATAATTACCTTGGAAAAGGAAAAGGATTTGTAACAGGAAGTTTACAATTTTTGGATCATCCTGGTGAATGGTTTTCGGATGGGAACTATTTATATTTTTGGCCACCGAATGGAAAACCAGATGAATTAGAAATTACAATCCGAGAGAATCTTTATAACCTACTTGTAGATGATAAATCAAATATTGCAATTGATGGTATAAATTTATTTGGCTGCAGCTTTTCTGCAAAAAATGCTGAAAATATTTCTTTTTTGAACAGTAGCATTCTTTTTCCTGCGCCTTTCTTTCATCCTAAAGAGGGTTTTAGTTCTATAGGAGGTGAGAGTGTTGAAATCTCAGGTAAAAAAAACAAAATCCAAAATTGTTACATCGCACATAGTTGGGGAAATGGACTTACCGTCAGTGGAGAAAACCATATTGTGAGCAATTGTATCTTGTATGACTGCGATTGGATGGCGATTGATTGCGCTCCCCTTCACATTTCAGGTAAAAATCATTCAGTAACCCATTGCACCATATCTAGATCCGCGCGCTCTGCTGTGCTCCTTGCAAATTTTGAAAAAGGGCGAATTTCATATAATGAAATAAGTGAAAGTGGAATTTTGTGCGATGATTTGGGCTTGTTGTATTGTTATTTCAATGATGGTAAGCAAACCGAAATTTCCTATAATTGGTTTCATGACAATCATGCGCCTTACATTGGAGCAGGGATCTATTTGGACAATGGGCATAAAAATTTCAACGTGCATCACAACGTAGTTTGGAATTGTTTTATAGCGATGACAATAAATGAACCTTGTGAAAATGATGTAATTTCTCATAATACCTTTTTTCAAAACAAGTACAGTATGAGTTGCTGGCCGCCAAGAAAAACAGGTAATTTGAATATTAGAACGTACAATAATTTAACCGACTCAAAATTAAAATCGAATTATAACCAAGATTTCCATGGATCGATTAAGGATTCAAATTTTGTTTGCAAAGATATCTATGCCCATTTAGGTGATCCAAACGACAAACTTTTTTACCTAAAAAACAAATCAACACTCATTGACAAAGGAATTATTTATGGCACTCATTTTCCCTATAGAGGTAAAAGTCCTGATATTGGCGCCTACGAAAATGGAGCGAACTATTGGGTGCCAGGATCCACTTTAAAAATAAAACATTTACTGTATGAAAATTCATCCTTTACAGAATTTGACACAGAGGAAAGAAGTCCAATGACAGAATTCTTTTACACGCTAGCATTTTTCATCTTAGCTCTATACATATTGTCTAAATGGAAATTTGTGCAATCAACGGGATTAAGAACCAACACACTATTTATACTTTTTAGTATTAAAATACTTTTTGGATTTATTTTATTTTGGATTTACAAATATTACTATCTCAATACCAATACAGCAGATATTTTTAAATATTTTGAAGATGCAAAAGTGCTCCATCACTCTATTTTCAAAAATTCAACTATAGACTATCTGAAATTCATTTTTGGTTTTCCTGTTGATAGTCCATGTATTCAAGAAGCACTTTTGCACACAAAACATTGGGTCACGCTAGCTGATTCACAAGCATTCAATGACAATCAATCCATCATCAAACTACATGCACTTACATTGCTTTTTTCTTTTGGATTTTTTCATATTCACACCCTCTTTTTTTGCTTCATCTCCTTTATTGGATGCATATTACTTTATAAAACATTCAAGTTTGTTTTCCCTACTGAAAACCGTAAAATAATGATCGGAATTTTTCTCGTACCTTCCGTACTCTTCTGGAGTTCAGGAGTTTTAAAAGAGAGTGTCCTCATTTTTGGTATCGGACTACTAATCTATCATTGCCATAAAATTATTCACAATTTATCGAAACCATTGCTTTCTTTCGTTATGATCGCTTTAGGGACCTATATCATAATCGTACTAAAAGTCTATGTAATTATCGCTATTTTACCCTGTATTATCACATGGTATTTAATCATCAAACTAAATCTTAAGAAACAATTTCCAGTCTTTTTATTGGTCAATATCCTGTATATTTTTGCGCTTTTCAATTTACACTTTTTGGCTCCATCACTTGATTTTACAGAAAATTTAATTAGCAAACAAAAGGATTTTATTAATGTTGCCGAAGAGATGCATGCGCAAAGTAAAATCAATATACCCGCGATAGATAATGGTGCAATTTCTCTGATGAAAAATATACCGAATGCACTAGTAAATGTATTTTTTCAACCAAAAATGGATCGAATTTCTAATCCTTGGTTATTGTTCACATTTATTGAAAATAGCTTGGTCCTATTACTTTTTGTTTTACTTCTCTTTTTCTTCAAAAAACCTACTAAAAAGCAAAGAATACCGATTTGGATTTCCCTATTTTATGTGGTAAATCTTACTCTCTTAATCGGGTGGATAGTACCTATCACAGGAGCAATTTCAAGGTATAAAACGCCACTTTTACCATTTTTAATTATTCCTTTACTACTTTGCATAGATTTTATAAAAATAAAGAAAATGTACTTGGATATAGTTCAAAAAAGAAAATCTAGAATTCTTAAAACTTAAAAAGTACAAATCACGTCTTTAGAAATCTCTAGAAAAAATAGAGTTATTTTGTCATAAATCAACAAGAACTCCTTTTCTGTCGAATATTCATATAATTTACACTTGAATATCCTTGCAATCATTAAAAAACAATACTTACTTTTACAAAAAAATATTGAATTATGTCAAATGCTATTTTTAAAGTACCAAGTGCAATTAATGAACCTGTTAGAGGGTATGCTCCTGGGTCATCTGAACGTGAAGAATTAATTTCGAAATACAAAGAAATGTACAACCAAACTCCTATAGATGTGCCAATGTACATAGGTGGGAAAGAAGTTCGAACTGAAAATAAAAAGAAAATATCTCCACCACACGATCATAAAAAAGTTTTGGGATATTCTAATATTGGTGAATCGATGCATGTTCAACAAGCAATTGATGCAGCAATGGCAGCAAGAGAAGAGTGGGCAAATTTGGCGTGGGAACAAAGAGCTTCCATATTTTTAAAAGCTGCGGATTTATTAGCAGGGCCATTTAGAGCAAAAATGAATGCAGCAACCATGTTGGGACAATCCAAAAATGTTTTTCAAGCAGAAATAGATGCATCCTGTGAATTAATTGACTTTTTACGTTTTAATGTACAATATTTAACTGAAGTATACAGTCAACAACCTGATTCACTTCCTGGGATGTGGAATCGTCTAGAATACAGACCTCTTGAAGGATTTGTTTTCGCGTTAACTCCTTTCAACTTTACGGCTATTGCTGGAAATTTATGTGCTGCACCAGCCATGATGGGAAATGTTATTGTTTGGAAGCCAGCTGAAACTCAAATGTACTCTGCGCAAGTAATAATGGAATTATTTAAAGCTGCAGGTGTACCTGATGGTGTCATTAATTTAATTAATGTTAGAGGGCCAATTGCAAGTGAAGTAATTCTAAAAAACAAACACTTTGCAGGCTTTAACTTTACAGGTTCTACAAGTGTTTTTCGCACATTGTGGAAAGAAATAGGAAACAATTTAGAACACTATAGAAATTATCCTCGTATTGTAGGTGAAACTGGTGGAAAAGATTTTATCATGGTTCATAAATCTGCCGATCCAGCTATTGTTGCAACAGCTATGTCAAGAGGTGCTTTTGAATACCAAGGTCAAAAATGTTCTGCTGCTTCTCGGGCTTACATTCCATCAAATCTTTGGGAAGAAGTAAAAGATATCGTTGTAAAACAGGTTAAATCATTTAAGATGGGGACAACAGAAGATCCGTCTAACTTTGTTAATGCTGTAATTGATGAAAAAGCTTTCGATAAAATAGCGGGGTATTTAGACTTTGTAAAAACGCAAGCAGATGCTGAAATAATTTGCGGAGGAAATTACGATAAATCAGTTGGATACTTTATTGAACCTACTATTGTTGTGACAACCAATGTCAAATTTAGAACCATGTGCGAAGAAATTTTCGGACCGGTTTTAACTGTCTATGTATACGAAGCAGATAAATTTGTTGAAACAATGGAAATTTTGGATCAAACATCAGACTATGCTTTAACTGGCGCTATCATTTCGAATGATCGATATGCTATTAATTTAGCTATCAAAAAATTAGAAAATGCCGCTGGAAACTTCTACATTAACGACAAACCAACAGGAGCAGTTGTTGGTCAGCAGCCATTCGGTGGAGCGAGAGGATCCGGTACAAATGACAAGGCAGGTGCGTCAATGAATTTACTACGATGGGTTTCAGCGCGTACAATTAAAGAAACATTTGTGCCACCAACAGATTATAGATATCCATTTTTAGGATAAACTATTTCTTGTTGACTTCAAATTGAAATTACATGATGCGAATATTGTACCTCTTTTTATTTTGGACCCTTAGGATTTCTAATCGCGTTTATTTTAGAAAGAGAGAAACCTACAATGCGCCAAAAGGATTCTATGGAAGGACCATTTATGTCAGCAATCACGCAGCATCATTTATGGACCCACTACTTGTTGCTTCCTTTCGGAATCCGATTGTTTTTTTCATGACTCGTTCAGATGTTTTTAAACCCTTTCTAAAACCGATTTTATGGGCTGCACATGTTCTCCCAATATACCGGCAACAAGATGGAGATGATACTAAAAATAAAAATGAAGAAGTATTTAAAACATGTGCCAAAATACTTTCTTTCGGAAGAAATATCTTAATATTTGGTGAAGGATTTACGGATGATGTATTTATTCGACGCTTAAAACCTGTAAAAAAAGGAGCTGCAAGAATTGGATTTATCGCACTTGAACATACGAATTGGAAGAAGAAAATTTATTTGGCGGCTGTTGGCTGTAATTATACGGATCCAAATTTCATGCGCAGTGATATTTTAATTTCGACTTCTGATAAAATTTGTTTAAACGATTACAGGAGTGCGTTTGAAGAAAATCCGAACAAAGTAATTACAGATATCACAAAGTTGATTGAGCAGAAAATGCGCGATCAAATTACGCATGTTGAAGATAAAAATTGGGCGCCATTTCATGAGAATGTCATGCAATTAACGCGCAAAGGAATGCACTCAATCAACTACGATTCTTCCATTTCTCTTGAAAAAAGATGGCGCTATTCTCAAAAATTAGCAAATTGGATGGGAGAACAAGAACTCGATGAGATACCTGAACTTGTTGAATTAAAATCGGATATCGAAAATTATTTCTCTTTACTGAAACGATCTAAACTTCGAGAAGAATTTATATTTGATTTTCAATCACCCAACAAAGGTAAAAGAACGTGGGATTTACTTTTTCTCCTCTTTATGTTTCCGCTTGCTCTTTTAGGTATGATTCATTGTTTGATACCTTACCTACTTATTAAAAGATTTACTGAAAAAACATTTAAAAGAAGAGTGTTTTGGAGTTCCGTAAAATTAATGTTAGGGAAAGTTTCCGTTGGAATTTTTAATATCCCCGTTTTCTTCCTCATTTATAATTTTATTTACCCTTCCTTTTGGCTAGGTCTAGGTTATTTCTTATTTATTATTCCCACGTTAGGATTGATTGCCTATCTATATCAGCGGAAAATAACTATTTATAAGACAAAGGGAATGATGCAAAAAATGGATCTTTCCCCATTTATAGAAAAAAGAAGAACCTTAATAGAAAAAATAAAGAACGCGATTCCAGTTGCTTAAACAAAGGGGTTTCTTTTCTTAGAATTCTTTTGGATCAGAGAATATTTCTTTTGAAGCTAGAAGGATATCTTTCATCTAGTATCCTCATCTAACCTTCAAATATACTTCTGTTATCATTCTCCTACTTTTCCTTGATGAAAAGTAAGCAAAAATCAAGGATCTTTCCAAGGAATTTTTTACTCCATTACACTTCGTAAAACCGTACGTAAATACTTTCCTTCACTTCCTTGCTCTATCGTTTAGTCTTCAAAAGCGATGCTTTTTCTTCCGCTGAAAAAGCGAAACGCGATTACGGAAAAATTTACAACTAATTCTGTGGAAAGACCATTTCAACTTCACTTCGAAAATTCATTTAATTAGAGGAATTAGGTTTCTACTAGTTTTCTTTATGTGATCGTTTGTTCGTTGAAAGATTCCATTCCTACATGTTCTTTTTTTGTCTTGAAATATGAGAAAGTGATAGCTTTAATAGAATTGTTTCTCATTATCCCCACTTCACTTTTATCCAATAAATTAGCGTGAAAGCTAAACCTATAGAAACAAGCACATTCAGAAAAGCTAACAACCAATGGCCGTTCACAATCAGTTGAATTGACTCATTACTAAACGTGCTGAAAGTACTGAATCCTCCGCAAAAACCAATTAGTAATAGAGGATTAATCCACGTGTTTTGATTCAATTTATTTTCAAAAACGTAAAGAATAATTGCTAAAATCAAGCAGGAAATAATGTTTGAAATCAATGTTCCCAAAGGAAATTGACTAGGGAAATAATTTTCAGTAAGCTTTGACATTCCATAGCGAGAAATACTACCTACCCCTCCTCCGATAAAAATATATAGAACCGTTATCATCTAATAGAGAATTTTTCTAAAAAACGAAGATAAACAAATCGATACAATAAATACGCTATACAACTACCAACAATTGCACCACAAATTATATCTGATAAATAATGTACACCTAAATATACGCGGCTAATACTTACAAAACAGGAAATTAGCAAGAGAGTATAAATCAATTTTCCATAGAATTTTTTTAAAGAGAGTCCTACAAAAATAGAAAATGCGAAAAAATTTGCAGCATGAGAAGAAATGAAACCATACTCGCCCCCTTGATAGAATTCACCGTTCTTCAATTCATAGAAATGCAACTTTTCCATTAACAATAAATTATGGGAAGGACGATATCGCTGGAAAACTTCTTTAAAAAAATACGTTGAAACTAAGTCAGAAAAAATAACAGATACAATAGCAATGCAAACAAAAAACACCACTTGTTTGAGAGGTAACTTTTTATATGCCAAGTAAATCAAGAAAAAATAGAGCGGAATCCAAGCGATTTTTGAAGAAACTAAATACATTACTTCATCCAATAGTGGAGTATGCCAAGAATTGATAGTTACGACTATTACCTGATCTATTTTTTCTAAAAAATTATCCATTATTGATACTTTCCCAAATCATATCCTTTAATTCAACCAATCCGAATTCAGCAACAGATGAAATAAAAATATATGGAATATTTGGTAAATCTTTACGTATATCCTCTTTCAATTGATCATCTAACATGTCTGATTTTGAGATAGCTAAAAGTCTATCTTTATGAAGCAATTCAGGATTATATTGTTTTAATTCATTTAAGAGCACTTTGTATTCAGCATGAATGTCATTACTATCTGCCGCTATCATGAATAAAAGAACCGAATTTCGTTCAATATGTCGAAGAAATCTTAATCCCAAACCCTTTCCTAAATGCGCTCCTTCGATAATTCCTGGAATATCAGCCATGATAAAAGAGCGATAATCTCTGTATTTCACAATACCTAAATTTGGTCGTAAAGTGGTAAAAGCATAATCGCCAATTTCAGGTTTTGCAGTAGATAGAACTGATAATAATGTACTTTTACCAGCATTTGGAAAACCAACTAAACCAACATCGGCCAATACTTTTAATTCTAATATTTTCCACCCTTCTTGTCCAGGTTCTCCCGGCTGTGCATATCTAGGAGTCTGAAAAGTTGACGACTTAAATTGCGTATTTCCTAATCCACCTCTACCGCCAGGAACAAGAATCCTTTCCTCACCATCTGTAGTGATTTCAAATAAAACTTCACCCGTTTCTATATCTCTTGCAATCGTACCAATCGGAACTTCAATGTATTTATCTTCCCCTTGTCCACCCGTTTTCAAATTACCAGCTCCATGACCACCATGACCAGCTTTTGAATGTTTATTAAATTTCAAATGCAAAAGTGTCCAAAGCTGGGTATTTCCCCTTAAAATAATATGACCTCCACGTCCACCATCACCGCCATCAGGACCACCTTTTGGAATATACTTTTCACGTCTAAAATGTGCAGAACCACCACCTCCAGTACCGGATTTACAGTGAATTTTAACATAATCAACGAAATTATCTGAAGCCATACTTTTTAAATTAACATAATCACAAACGTGTAATTACACATTTTCAACCTCTTATTAAAGATGAATGTACAAAGGTACTTTTTTTTAAGGATTTTAAAGGTGGTTTATAGATTAACTTCAGTTGAAATCACGAAGTTTCAAAGACAATGCTATTTTTCATATTTCGTGGGGCCATATTTTTTTAGTACCCACGAAATATGAAATTAGACTTACATATTCTCTATAGCAGAAAATAAATTATTTGAGATTTCAGTAATTTCTCCCACACCACTAATTGTTATCAGCTTTCCTTGAGAAACATAATATGGTAAAACGTGAATGGTTTTATTAAAATACTCATCGATACGTTTAATTAATTTGACAGAATCATCATCCGCTCGTCCACTACTTTTGTGTCGCAAAGCAATTCTATCCTTAATAACTTCCTCATTTACATCCAACTGCAAAACCTTCGAAATTGTTAGATCTTTTTCCAGTAAAAATGCATCTAAAGCTTCTGCTTGCGCCACCGTTCTCGGAAATCCGTCAAAAATAAATCCTTTTGCTCCAGGATGCTTATTAATTTCATACTCCAACATCGCAATCGTTATGGAATCATCTACCAAAAATCCATCAGCAATAATTTGTTTCACTTTTTGCCCTAATTCTGTATTTTCGCTAATATGCATTCTAAACATATCACCTGTTGACAAATGAACTAAACCAAATTTTTCAATTAGTCGTTCAGATTGAGTTCCTTTTCCTGCTCCTGGAGGTCCAAATAAAACGATATTTAACATACTTTTTTAATTTTCTTTTAGTTGATATATTTCATCGTAATTTCTTCCTTTTTCATCATAATCAAGTCCATAGCCTACGACGAAATTATTGGGAATCTCAAATCCTATATAACAAGGCTTTTCCTTTCCTTTAAATGCATCTGGCTTGAACAACAAAGTACATGTCTTTATAGAAAGTGGTTTTCCAACCGATAACAGAGTGATAATTTTATCAATGGTAATACCTGTATCTACAATATCCTCAATTATTACGACATGTTTATTAGAAACATCCGTGTTTAATCCTATGAGTTCATCCACTCTACCCAAAGAATTTGTACCTAAATACGAACTTACCTTCACAAAGGAAATTTCACTGTCCAAATATACACATTTCATAAGATCAGATGCAAACATAAAAGAGCCATTTAAAACGGCAATAAATAGCACATCTTTATCTTTATAATCAGAATTTATAGCTGAGGATAAATAGTTTACTTTTTTATGAAGTTCTTCCTTATTGATAAAGACCTCAAAATATTTGTCGTTAATTTTAATCACTTAAACGATGAGTTTTATGCAAAAATACAATTTTATTGAAAAAAAAGAGTAATAAAACTGCATAAACTGCATTTTTCACTAAAATATCCAACTATCTTTGTCTTATGCAAAAAAAATGGTACGGAAAATCTTTTCGATTGGGAATGATCGGAGGAGGGCAACTCGGTAGAATGTTTATTCAAGAAGCAGTAAATTTTGATGTTCATGTTTTTGTTCTAGATCCCGATGAAAATGCTCCCTGTAAAAAAATTGCCACTCAATTTACACTTGGAAGTTTAACAGATTATCAAACCGTTTTCGATTTTGGGTTAGATAAAGATGTGATCACAGTGGAAATGGAAAACATCAATATAGAAGCTTTAGAAGATCTTGAAAAAATCGGAAAAAAGGTATTTCCACAATCACACGTTTTAAGAATAATTCAAGATAAGGGACTTCAAAAAGAGTTTTACAAAGAAAACAAAATCCCTACAGCAGATTTTTATTTGATACACGATTCTTCCCAATTGAAATCATTTGAAATGCATTTTCCGCTCATGCAAAAATTACGAAAAGGAGGATATGATGGGAAAGGCGTGCAGCCATTAAGAAAAACCGAAGATCTAGCGCATGCATTTAATGCGCCAAGTGTGCTTGAAAAAATGATTCCATTTGAGAAAGAACTTTCGGTTATTGTGGCTCGAAATGAAAAAGGAGAAACAGCCGTTTATCCATCTGTCGAATGTCAATTTAACCCAGAAGCGAATCTCGTTGAATTGCTATTTGCTCCCTCCTCTATTGCCGAAGAAGTTGAAAAAAGAGCTAGAATACTTGCTATTGAAATAATTGAAAAACTAGAAATGGTCGGTCTGTTAGCGGTTGAATTTTTCCTTTTGACGGACGGCACTTTATTGGTCAACGAAATTGCACCTAGACCTCATAATAGTGGTCATCATACGATTGAATGTAATATAACGTCTCAATTTGAGCAACATTTACGATCTATATTAAATCTGCCTTTAGGATCAACAAAAATTATTCAAAATGGAGTAATGATTAATTTATTGGGAGAAAAAGGATATGAAGGAGAAGCGATTTACAAAGGATTAGAAGAAATAATTTCATTTGAAGGAGTTTTTGTGCATCTTTATGGTAAAGAACAAACAAAACCATATAGAAAAATGGGGCATATTACCATTGGAAATCCTTCATTAGAAGAAGCAAAGATGATTGCATTAAAGATTCAAAAAATCATTAAAATAATTGCCTAACCTTTAAGAATAATGCGTTTTAGGATTCTACTACTATTACTTTTTAGTGTCTTTCTTACATCGTCACAAATTTTGGCGCAACTTTATACGTTCAAAAATTACAATCATAAAAATGGCCTAAATATTACAAACTTTACATCTTTAATACAAACAAGAGATGGTCAATTATGGTTTGGATCTTATAATTCAGGGGTTTTAAACTTTGATGGGGATAAATTCAAAGAGATCTCTTTTAAAAATTCTACTGGTAAACATTCTATTACATCGCTGACTAAATCAGAAAATGATGATATTTATTGTTCCTCCAGATACAATGGCTTTTATAAACTAAAAGGCAATCAGTTTGAACTATTTTATAAAAATCAGAGAGATGTAGGAAATTACCTTGGAGTTTATCCATTCGGGTCATCCATAGTACTTATTTGTGAAAAATCCATTTTAATAAGTAGAAATGGTAAAATTGTGAATAACCAAAACATTCGGTCTGCAAATAAAAAAATAAAAAAATCACAATTTATTCAAGCTCCTGATGGAGCGATTGTCCTAACAGATAAGGGAGGATATTTTATATCATCTGCAGACAATAAAATAATTAAATTAGAAGAATACCTTTCCATTTCGGAAAAAACACTCTCACAACTTAAATTTGGATATTCAGCAAAACAAAAAATAGTTTTCTTTAGTGAATCATTAGATAAGAAACTAGAAATTCTCTACTCGAGTAAGGCGAAAATTTGGTCAAAAATCGAGGAAAATTTAATTTCCCCCTTGCAGAAAAATGAACAAATTACTGCATCAACTTTTGATACAAAACAGAATCGAATGCTGTTTATTTCTCAACAAGGAAACATCTATTGTTTTGTAAAAGGACATTTTTCAACCATCACACAAAATTGCACTGAAAAACTAGCGAATTGTAATAATATAATAACAGATATATATGGAGATCTTTGGATCAGTTCCAGTCTAAAAGGAATCTATAAGGTTTCTCTTGAACCATTTACGAAAATGGAACTAAATCCAGTTTATCAAAATTCTCTCGTTTCATTAATTTTTCAATCCAAAAAAGGGCAAACATTTATTAGTAATGAAAATGGTCAAACAAATATTTCAGGGAATAATTCAAATAATTTTGAAGTATATAATTTTAATTCAACCAGTACATGTGAATTGGGAGACATTGTCTATCTAGGAACATCAGAAGGATTAAAACAATATAATTCGATTACAAAGACACTATCCAAAATTTCAATCAATGAGATAAAAAATAAAAAAATTCAATTTGTTTTTTCAGATGACTTTACTATTTGGATGGGGATTCGTGGAGAAGGTCTTTATCGTTACAATCCGATTACACAAACAA
Organism: Flavobacteriales bacterium; assembly: GCA_947449575.1. Classification (GTDB taxonomy): domain Bacteria; phylum Bacteroidota; class Bacteroidia; order Flavobacteriales_D; family Crocinitomicaceae; genus CAIUKX01. The sequence continues at coordinate 3,430 of CANFRV010000040.1, read as the reverse complement.
CAACAGTCTGCCAAAACTTATATTCATCATTTCCACAAGATTTCTATACAGCTCAAAAAACATTTGATGGAGAATTAATACTCTTTGGTTCAAAAAATGGGATTCATCAATTTAATATTAAGACAAAAACCTTTACTCATATTAATGATTTTCCAAAAGAACTGGGAAGCTATTCTGGGTTATCCACCATTGATGTTTTTGGGACAAGATGGTTTACGTTAGAAAAAGGTCTTGTAGGATTTACAAAAAACAACCGGCGAAAAATTATTCAAGATATCAAAAATTTAGTATCGACAAACTTCCATACCTTAAATTCAGATCTACTTGGGAATTTAATTATTGGAACAAACTTGGGTATTACAGTCTTGAAATTAAATAAAAATGGTACCGTTCTAAATTCTAATACGTACAATAGCAAATCGGGATTTACTGGTTATGAAACCAGAACGGGAACCCATTACCAAGCAGGCAATAATATTTATGTGGGGACAATTGAAGGAATCTACTTAATCAATACGCAGGTACTGCAAAATTTACCGACACCCTCCAAACCAGCCATTGTTAGCTTCCTTAGAAACGACAAATTTTCAACGAAAAAACAAAATTTAAACGAAATAGGTTTTCATGTAAATAATCCTAAAATTGATAATGTTAGATATTGTTACCGCCTCGTTGGTTGGTCAGAAACGTGGTCAGAATGCACATCAGACACATCGGTAATCTATGCAGATTTACCAAATGGAAATTACGTTTTTCAAGTAAAAGCAACGTATGACGGTGAACATTTCAGCCCTATATCAACAATTAAATTACAAGTAATTAATACTTTTTGGACTTCGAACATCTTTATTATTTCAATAATAATATTGTTTGCGTTGCTGAACATTTACTTATTAAATAAAATAAAATCCTTTGACACCAAAACTATATTCAGCAATAAAGATAATACAATCACAACAAAGCTAATTCCCAGAATAATTTTGATTGCAGCCGCGATTAATATTGTATCCCATTTTTCGGGTTATATGCTTGACAAAACAATTCCGGTGTATTCATCATTACTACTATTGTCAACAGTAGTCATACTTGTTATATATATATTATCTATTTTAACAACAAATCGAAACAACGGATTTGCAACGAAAACACTTCTTATAACAGGATTTTCACTGCTACTCTTCCAAAATTTCACAGAACTATATTTATCCTCACTTCACCCCTATTTCATCATCGTAATTGGTGTTTTAAGTACATTAATTCCATTTATTTTTGGAAAATTGAGGTCAAGTATTATATTCTCAATCTGTGTTCTTTTAATCAGTTGTCTCTGTTTTATATTTCCAATCGACGTTCACTTTAACAAATATTTATTCATTACAATAATGATTCTTATTGTTTGTTTATCGATATTCACGACCTATCTTAGACATGATTCTATTTCAAAATTACTCTTCATTTCAGGAGTCATTAATAAAGGAAATGTTTTAACAGTTGCCTTAAACGAATTAAATAAAATTATTTATGTAAGCGAAAATATTGCTGATTTTTTTAAAACACATCATGAGGAAGTGCTCAATAAAAGCATTTCAACTTTGTCTAATTATTTGCCGCTTGAAAGTGAATCAGACTTCTACTCAGTTGCAAAATTTCAGGATGGAAAAAAATATCTGATACCGATGACTTCCATAAAAAATAAAATAATTTGGATTGAATGGTCCTGTAAAATATTTTCAAGTGATGTCAAAGTAATTCTTGGACAAGATGTTACTAAGAAAATGGAATTAGAAACAACCTTTGAATTACTTGTTCAAAATGCTGAAGACTTTATCTACCAATGTAATTTGAATGGGAACTTTGTCTTTTTAAACAAGCAATCCATTTCTCGTATCGGTTATTCTAAAAAAGAATTAATTGGACGAAATTCGAAAATAATTATCGCCGAAAAGAATCAAGAAGAAGTTGATATGCTGTATAAAAATCATTTTGCTTCGGGACAAGATTCATCGTACTTCGAGTTTCCTGTTATCACAAAAAGTGGTGAGAAAATTTGGTTAGGCCAGCATACAACCACATTATATGAACCAGGAAGTAAAAGTAAAATAAGAGGTTTCTTAGCAGTAGCAAGAGATATAACAGAAAAAAGGAAACAACAAAAAATAATTGAAGAACAGCAGAGAAACATCACATCGAGTATTCATTATGCAAAACGAATACAATTAAATTTATTACCAAATAGAAACCAATTTGATAAATCGTTTGAAGAGTCCGCTGTATTCTTTAAACCGAAAGATATCGTTAGTGGTGATTTTTATTGGATGGAGAAAATTAATCAATTCACCATTTTTGCTTTAGGAGATTGTACAGGGCACGGAGTACCTGGGTCATTTATGACATTGCTAGGAATTAATCTTCTCAATAGCATTGTTCTTGAGAGTCAAATTACATCCCCAGGAGAAATATTAAATCAGTTGGACGAAAAATTAATAAAAGTGTTACCAAGAGGAATAGGCGAAAATAAGGTAAATGATGGAATGGAAATCAGCGTTTGTTCTTTCAATCATGAAACCAATGAATTAATATACGCTTGCGCAGGATCTCGCTTTATCATTTATAAAGATGGCGTATTTACTGTTTGTAAAATAAATAATAAACATATCGGTGATTATAGAGACTCTTTTATTAATGGATATGATGAGCAGTCGCTGATTATCAATAAAGATGACATCGTGTATTTATTAACGGACGGATTTCAAGATCAATTTGGCGGTGAAAGAAATAAGAAATTTAATTTTAAAAGAATCCTGACAATTCTTGAAGCGAATATAGATCAGTCATTAGAAGATCAAAAAAACAGGCTTGAAATAGAATTTAGCGATTGGAAAAGTGACTATGAGCAGACAGATGATTTAGCTTTCATAGCTTTAAAGGGATTGACTAAATAATACATTCTTTTTAAAAACCTAGCTACTTTATACAAAGGCACAATTAATCAAGATTGACGACCAATACCTACACTTGTCATAAGATAATCAATTTATCCGGTCTAGAAAATTTATCTTTCTTATGAATTAAGAAAATCAAATCTTACTAGTAGTGAGACTTTAAATATATTCTTTCTTTAAATATATTCTTTGGTAGAATACTATTTTAAATCCAAACAAGAGATTGTATACGTTCTATTGAATTTTATTGAATAGAACTCGAGCTTAATACATCATAGTAAAGAACTTAATAAGCTGCTTCTTCCCTTTGTTGATTAAAATTTATTGGATTTTAGTAAGCGTTTTTTGTCGGGTACTAGCTATTTTTTTTGATAAAATTCTAGTACATAAAAAAACCCGTTACAATTTAATGTAACGGGTTTTATAAAAGTGGCATCGACTTACTCTCCCACCCTCAAAAGGGCAGTACCATCAGCGCTAGTAGGCTT
>CANFRV010000039.1 GCA_947449575.1 Flavobacteriales bacterium | reverse complement strand
GAGCGAGGCCACAAAAAAATGGACTATGCCAATCAGAGATTGGGGCATAATCCATAATCAATTTTTAATTATTTTTGAAGACAGAATAAGTAGGTATTAAAAATAACTTTTTTCTATTTACACACTTTTCGGGATAGTGTCTAAATAAATCTTAGATATTCTATATCTCTTCCTTTTATTTTCCTATTTCTATGTAGTTGCTTTTTTAGCTTAATAAGCTAAAAAAGATTTATTATACACAATTGTTTCAGTTTAAGTTAGAAGAACCTCTATTTATATAAAAAAACAATAAATTCATTTTACATTTTACATTTTACATTAAAATGAACTGAAATAATTTTATTTTTAATTGCCATTAAAATCAAATATTCAGGTATATTAGCAGTAAAATTGATTTCAGCTTAAAAACACCCGATGAAAAAAAATATTCTTTTTATTTTATTTTTAACTACTTATAATTACACTTTTCCTCAAAGTAAAAAAGAGCAGATTCTAGCACTACAGCTTCAAATTGATAGTTTGGAAAGGGCTTTACTACTTGAAAAAGAATTTACTAAAGAAAAAGCAGAAGAAATAATTCTTCTTTCAAAAAAAAATGAGAAATTATCTCAAAAAGAAGCTGCAAATCAACAAGAAATTTTTCAGTTAAGTGAAGAGTTAAAATTGGCAGAATTTAATGCTGAAAGAATGAAAATTGAAATTGAAAGAACAAAAAAAATTGATCTACGTAATTGGATTAAAAATGAATTAAACATGTCAATCACTGATGAGAGAATCAATCAATACTCAATCAATCTATCCAATTATTCAAATGAATTATCGAAAGAATTTAAAAAGCAAATCAAAGAGAATTATTGGCTAGGACAATACGTATTAAATGATTTTGAAATTTCGGAATTTGGACTAAGTATTACCTTGACAGACGATGATTATTTAAAAAAACTTCTGTTAACAGAAAATTTCCTCATAATAAGTTATCACTTATTGGCAGGTAGTGATGGACAATCTATTATTTACAATCTAACCACTAAAGAAATTTATTTATCTAATTTTATTGTAGCCTCTTTTATTTCTAAAAATGAGATTAAGGTAGAAAAAGACTACTATGACGATAGAGACGTTGAAGACCCTGAATACCGCGGGCACATTTGGGAATATGGTATTTTTAATTTAGAGAAAAAATCATATGAGTATACATCAATGGAATAATCAATTTTGAATTATTCTTTGACACTATTAGATACTTTATGATCCAGTGTCATAATAGTGAATTATTTATAATAATATACTTGTTGCCAATGTCCCCATTCAGAAAACCAAATAATTTTCTTATTAATTTCATCAAGTGTAAAAGTATGAGGCTGATTTATAACAGAAAAATAGAAAATTTTATTTCCTTCTTCTGACAATTCAACGCGTTCTATATCGAATTCTTCATTTTTTTTCGTTGTAAGATTTTTAATACTAATTTTTGCTTCGTCATACATAGGATCATTTAAATGAATGTTAATAGTAAGTTTAATAGTAGCAGTTTTACTAGGTTTACATTCATATTCTTCCAAATAATTGTAATATCCATCTTGTTTTTCGGTGCAATACTGTGTTTTAAAAACAATGTAATCTTTAATTGATTTTTCAATAGGGTAATCATCGGGATATTGCTCTGCCTCTGGTTCTTGAAATTCGGCTTCTTCATATTCGCTTTCAATTTTTTCTTCTGGTTCAACCTGTATAGTATTCACATTCTTTAGACATCTAACTGATAATCCCATGTACTTATTTGTACCGAATTCTGCACTTGCATAATTGCCCCCATTCTTGCCAAATTCTCTAGCAAACGAGAAATTCTGGTCGGATAGCTTTGAAGTCCAAAAAAAAGCACCTTGTCCTATGGCCCTGTAACCGCCATTATGATCTCTCATGCCTCCAGGAATTGCTGAAAATCCAGATTCATTTGTATTCCCTTCACCAACAGGCCATCCGATGCTCTTCATCATTTTATTTTTATAATTTGCTCCAACATAAGTAGTAAGTTCTAACCATTCATTATTTGATGGCGATTTCCAACCTGATGGACAAACATTACAAGCTGTGCTCCAATCATAAAGATATCCATAAGAATAAACATTATTATTGTCATTATTATACATGAAATAATTACCAGATGATGGTCTGAAACGTAAATTCTCAGCCATCCATGTTTGATTTCCTATTTGAATAGTTTTATATATGTTCCCATCCCTACTATCAGTAAACTGTCCAAATTGTTGACTAAATAAAGGGGTTGAAAATAAAATTACACTGAAAATTAAAATGCTTTTTTTATATTTCTCTGAGCTGAAAAAAGCTGAAAAATTAAAAAACCATGTCATTTTATCTTTTAGAAAGAGTATTATCATTGAGTTATTGATTGAATTCATTTTTTAATTTTGTTGATTTGTGTTATAATTTCATTGTCTATTGCAAGAATTTTAAAAAAAAATTAGCTTCCGATGACTATGTTTTTTTTTATTGATTATACTCAAGTAATTCGAAGAAAACCCATTTTTAAGAAGAATCTTGCTCATGATAATGCTTCGTATTCGATAATTGTCAAATATAATTTCTTTTTAGAGAATATACAAATTATTATTTTTTACAATGACATCTTATACTATCTAAATATTTGACATCTACCCAGTCCTTTTTTTTTTAAAAAAAAATATTTATATCTCCATTTTTTTTCTAAAAAATTATATATATTTGCATTCAATTTTAAGAAAAATTGTTTTTGTCTAATTTAATTTAATCTATTATGAAAAGAAATTTTATTTATGTTTCATTGTTTATTTCAATGACAATGTTTGCTGTTACAAGTTGTGGAAGTAAAGAAGAGAGTAAAGAAGAGGCTGCTGCTACTGAAGCTACTGACGCGGCTGCGGCTGCTGGTGCTGCATTACAAGAAGGTGCAGAAGCAATCGTTGACGAAGCTCAAAATGCAAGTGAAGATGCAAGCGCAAGTACTTCAGATGAAATGACTGATGCTGATGCTATCAATGCAATGGGTAAAATGAGTGGTGCCGCTCTTGAAGCTGCTGGAAAAGTAGGTGGTGCTGACACAAAAGATGCTGTGAAAGCTGCAGAAGCTGCTGCTGATATGTTGAAAAAAATGGGTAACTAATAATAGTATAGTTTACACTACATAATTTGAAAACTAGATTAATAAAATTAATCTAGTTTTTTTTTTGCAATAAGTTTTTTATAAGATGTTTATAAAAGAACCTTAAAAAAATCAACTTTCTACTTTAATCTAGATGCATCTTTTATAAATAAATCAAGTGTATAAATTTATAGATTCTCTTATATAGTCTCTCTATAAAAGAGAATTATAAAAAAAATAGGGCTCAATAAATAAAGGGGTAGATTCAATAAATTCTTTACCGAAATACATTTAAACTTCCTTTAAAGTAAGATTTACTATCTGAAACATTATCTTTTGTCACAAGGGTCCATGTATAGGCCCCATCAGAAACCAATACACCTTTATAAGTACCATCCCATTCTGCAGTTACTTCATTTGTTTTCCAAACAATTTCTCCCCAACGATTAAATACAATTAATTCAAAACTTCTCAATAAATCATACCCTGATACATAAAACTTCCACGTTGAATTTTTGTTATCTTCATTAGGTGTAAAGGTGTTTGGTATATACACCAATTGTTCTTCTGTCACAGTCACCACTTTTAATATACTGTCAATGCAATTATGATCTGACTCTGCGAATAAAATGACATTGTAACTTCCAGCTTGACCTTCGGGGAAATTGGAAGTACAATTATCTGTTACAGAAATAGCTGGAGTTCCATTTTGTATATTCCAAGTATATGAACTCCCACCTGTAGATTGATTCACAAAATTTACAATAGGATTTAAAGACGTGATCACAGTAGGATTAAACGTAAAATCGGCATGCGGCTTAGGATAAACTGTTAATGCATTCAGTAACACAATTGTATCCATACAACCACTAACAGACACAACCGCTAATGACACGTCATAAACACCTGGTAAATAATCTACTAATTGAATCGAATTTTGATTACTAAAACTTTCTCCACTTGAAATCTGCCAAAATGAACTTTGAACTTCCGAAGCAACCATCGAATTTACAAGGTTAAAAACAGCTGGTTCGCATTGAACATTAAGATCAATTTGAAAAGGAGGAAGTACAAAAGGAGTAATATTTATTGACGTACTTAAGACAATTGGCGTGGATTCGCAACCATCGCTAACTGCTACTGTATATGCTGTGGAGTTTGCAACAGTTGCAATAATAGAGGACGCTGCGCTAACAATCGTTGATCCAATAGACCAAGAGTAAGTATAAGGTGAAAGCCCTCCTGTGACTCCAAAAACTGATAAATTAACCAATTGATTAGGGCAAACGACTGCAGGAGCTGTTACCGAAGCAGATAAAGGAGCTAAAACAGTAACAAGAATAGAATCCTTCGAAGATAAACACCCACTTTGATTTTCCACTTGAACAGAGTAATAACCAGTAGATATAGGACTGGCAACTTGTGATGATGCGGTGCTAGAAAAATCATTCCAATGATAAATAAAGGACGTACCTCCTGTTGCACTCGCTGATAAAACTGCAACACCATTTTGACAAATAACCACATCAGAAGAAACCGAAATAACTGGAGGAGTTGAAAAACCTGTTAAAACTACTGTTGACGAAACCGAACAACCTGCTGCATCTTTTGACATAACCGTATAGCTTCCTGGCAGTAATCCTGATTTTATATTGGATGTTTGCCATGTTCCTCCACCATCAAAACTATATTGAACACCAGTTGCACAACTTATCGTGATGGATCCATCGGGTATTCCGGTACAAAGTGAAGGAGCTACTGACGAGGTTGTTTGTGTAATTGTAGAAGGAACAGAAACCAGTGTAACAACTGAAGAAACTGTACAACCCGAAGCGTTTTGAGACATTACTGTATAAGTGCCACCAGATAAACCTGTTGATGTGCTAGCGGTTTGCCAACTCGTCCCTCCATTAAAACTAAATTGCACTCCAGTTGCAGATGTGATTGTAATAGATCCATCCGGAATACTTGCGCAAGGAGTTGGAGATACAAAAGAGGTTGTCTGAGTCGGTGCGGCTAATGCTGCTATTAAATTAACTGTTGAGGTAACTGTGCAACCAGCAGCATTTTTTGTCATCACAGTGTAAGCTCCTGAAGCTAATCCAGATTTCACATTGGATGTTTGCCATGTAACTCCTCCATCAAAACTATACTGAGTCCCAGTAGCAGAAGTTATTGTTATTGAGCCATCGGGAGGGCCTGTGCAAGAAGTTGGAGACGTCACAGAAGTTGTTTGACTTGGTGGTGCTGAAACGCCAATGATTATGGTATCTGTTTTCTTACATAAAGGTGAAAAAGTTATATCATCTAGGGCAAAATCGTTTCCTGAATTAATCGAATTTTGATTAACAATTTTCAATACTGCGGAGGTACTTCCGCCAGAATTCCAACTATCAGTGAATTGTGTCCAAATACATGCTGTTGGGCCTGAAGAAAAAGTGGGTCCAATGGCAACTCCATTAATAAAAAATTGAAGGATTCCCACATTAGGCTCATTTAAGGCATTCATCACCCAAGCTCCAAAAAGATAATCGGTGGAAGCAGTTACAGCAATTGTTTGACTCCATACCAATGAATTTGGGGTTCCAGCTCCATTCACAACTAACATCTTTGTGCCGGGCACTGAGGTGTGATCTGCACAAGACGAAAAATTGTTATGCAATAAATTAGGACTCGTAGAAATACCATAACTCCCCGGATTTGATAAAGGTCCCCATGGTCCTGCTCCGGAAGCACCAACGACATAATCTGTAGTAAACCCTACATTTCCTAATTCAAAATTCCCATTTGTAACTAAATTCCCGGAAGGAATACCGATTTCAACAGAATAAGTTCCTGCTGAAGTAACATTTAAAGTTTGATTGGTTGTATTATCTGACCAATTATAGTAGGTATAACCAACAGGAGCTATAAGCGTTAAAGAAGGAGTAGAACAGTAAACAGAATCATTTCCTAGAAATAAAACAGGTTCAAGGCCTGTACATTGAGAGAAAAACGTAAACGGAGCAGAGACGAATAAATAAATGAAATACAATTTGTATACATTTCTCATAGTTTTAATATTTTTCTAGTTCATTAAGAATAACGCAAATTAAACGTAAATAGTTGGTTTAAGTTGCCTATTTAAAAAAAAAAGAATCTATTTTACAATTTCTTTCACTCTACCTACTTCACCTGTTTGCAGTTTTACCTTTATACCATGGGGATGAATCATTGAATTTGTCAGAATTTTTTCAACGAAGCCGCTTGTCAAGAGCCCACTGTGTTGATTTTCCTTTAAAACAATTTTCACTTCTAATTCAACATAAATATTTCCTCTATTCTTTCCAGGCATCTTCAATTTACTTTACACGTGAATAACTTTTCTAAAAAAAATTATCGTTTTTTCTTCTTCTTGTCTGTATTCGAATTCAAAATTATTTCAGGTTTTGACTGCAATAGCTGATTAGATAATAATTTTTCGATTAGTTCATCTTTAGAGATATTCTGAAAAACAGCCCTAATTCTATTTTTGAAATCTACTGAGAGCTCCTGATTTGGTTTTGTTTTTAAGATTCGTTTTGCCCATAAAAAAGTATTATTTTCATCGACACTTTCTTTCGATGGCTTTGATAATTCTTCAAAATTAACACCCAGAACTAATTGAAATTCAGCCATTTCTTTAAGTTCTTCTTTCTGCAGAATTATTAGAGAATAACCGTTTGCTCCTGCTCTTGCTGTCCTCCCGCTTCTATGCACATACACTTCCTCCGTATCGGGTAAATGATAATGTACAACAAAAGAAATATCTTTCACATCAATTCCTCTTGCTGCCAAATCTGTTGCAACCAATAGAGAGATATTTCCATCTCGAAATTGATCCATAATTCGATCCCGAATAGGTTGAGATAAACTACCATGCAATGCTCCTGATGAAAATTTATTGATAGCCAGATTTTTGGCTAGTTTATTAACAGCAGCTTTCGTTCTACAAAAAATAATTCCTTTTTCCCTTTCTCTTTCATTTAAAAAATGTGTTAAAACCTCTAATTTCTGTATAGGATCAACTACCACATATCTATGTTCAATAAAAGTATTACCCAATGTCTCCATATCAATTTCCACCTCCGTGATTTTATTTGACATGTAATTATGAATAATGTTTTTTACTTCGCTTGACATAGTTGCTGTAAACAACCACGTTCTTTTATTCTTAGGTAAAAGTGTGTCAAGCTCAATAAAATCATCTTTGAGTGAAGTCAGCATTTCATCAGCTTCATCTAGAATTAGGCAATCAATTTGCGATAAATCAACTGCTTTTTTCTCTACTAAGTCCAATAATCTTCCTGGCGTAGCAACTATAATTTGTGCACCTTGTGAAAGTTCCTTGATTTGAGGTTTGATGGGAACACCACCATACAACATCACTGAAACAATATCCAAATCATTAGTAAATAACTGAATCACAGATTGGATTTGTTGACACAATTCTCTAGTCGGAACCAAAATCACTACCTGAGTTTCGTTTGAAGTAATATCAATCAAATCCAACATAGGTACTAGAAAAGAAATCGTCTTTCCTGTTCCCGTTTTTGCTATTCCAACAAAATCATCTGTTTGATTTAATAAAAAAGGGATTGTTTTTATCTGAATTTCAGTAGGAATAGTAATTTTTTGATCGTTTAAGATTCCTACGATTTTCTTTGATACTCCTAACTGTTCGAATTTATTCACTTGTTTTTATTCTTTGATTGTTTTTTCGGTAATCGTTTTTTCTTTCAAGTTTGAAAACATGCTACTCAAAAGAGTTCTAGGAATTTACTTTCCAGTAATTCTTTTAAAAGTAATATTTAGTCCTTGTTCCAATTGTCTGATTTTTCGAACTTCCTTCGGATCAATAATACTTAAAGAAACTCCTTTTTTCCCTGCACGCGCAGTCCTACCGCTTCGATGCGTATAATATTCCATTTTTTCTGGTAATTCATAATGAACCACAAAACACAGATTATCCACATCAATACCTCTTGCAGAAACATCGGTGGTAACTAATAATTGAATTTTATGATTTTTAAATGCTCGCATCGCTTTTTCTCTTTCTCGCTGCTGTAAATCTCCATGAATAGCATCTGCAACGAAATTTTTACTGAGTAACTGCTTTACTAAATTTTGAGTATTTATTTTTGTCCTACAAAAAATAATCCCGCTATCTCCTCCTTGAACATTTAAAAATTGAACCAGTGTATCAAATTTATGGCGAGGATCACAGGTTACATATTGATGTTCAATCATTCTATTGACAACATGCCTCTTATTCACTTCCACTTTGAAGGCCTCTTCAGACATATATTTACCAATAATCTCTTGTAAATTATCTGGTAATGTTGCAGAAAATAACCAAGTATTTCTGCTTCCTATCGTGTGTTTTAAAATAGCATCTAATTCCTCTTTGAAACCCATGCTTAACATTTCATCCGCTTCGTCAAGAACGATTGTTTCAACTTGACTTAAATCAATTGCCTTTCTTTCCAATAAATCAATTAATCTTCCTGGAGTAGCTACGACAATATGAGTAGGTCGACTTAGTGCCCTAATTTGATTTTCAATTTTATCTCCGCCGTAAACAGCTTCAATAAAAATTTTATCTGAATATTTTGTAAGTTTAAAAAGCTGTTTTGCAATTTGCTGTCCTAATTCTCTTGTTGGAGATAGTATCAACGCTTGAATTCTGCTATCATTTGTATCCATCCTTTGCAATAAAGGCAAACCAAATGCAGCTGTCTTTCCTGTTCCAGTTTGAGCTTGACCAATAAAATCAGTTCCAAATTCAATTAAAAAAGGAATAGCTCTTTCTTGTATTTCTGTAGGAACATCAATATTAATTTCTGTTAATGCTTTGATAAATTGGTCTTTTACACCTAATTGCTTGAACGTTTTCAAATTAATATTTTTTTTATTGAAACACAAAGATACTTCATTAAATCTAGTCCTTTCAGGAATTTAAGATAAAAGATTTAATCCATTTTCTAAGAACGAAGATTTGTATTCCCTTATCATTTAGTCAAGAAAAACTATTCTCCTAAAACGTTTTCCCAGTGATCGTTTAGATAGGCTACTAATTTTCGCGAGCTATTATTAAAATACCTTTTTGTTCTGTAACCGCTGACCCAAGTAATACCTCTAATTGCATTCGTTAGAAAAATTTCATCAGCAGCAATAATATTTTGAGGGAAAATTGTACACTCATACACTTTAATACCATGAGAAACGGCAAGATTGATTATTTGCATTCTCATCGTTCCAGCAAGACATCCTTCATCAAGTCCCGGAGTGTATAAAACGCCATTACTAACAACAAAAAGATTAGAACTTGAACTTTCTAAAATTGCTCCTTTTTCATTTACAATTAAAACTTCATCTAATTGTCGCTCTGCAGCATTAATTGCTGCCATCACGTACAATAATCCATTTTTTGTTTTATAGTTTGATAAATTATTTTTAACTTTTTTTAAATCAGAATATAAATCAATTTCCCAACCTTTTGAGTTCAGATCAAAATAATTATTTTCGATTGGATAAACTTCGATAAAATAGACAGCCTCGTTGGAGGTCGGTGCATAGGTCCCTCCGGAAATTCTATCTAAAGAAATTCGGCATTTCCCCCCTTCAGTAATTTCTGATTTTTCAATAAGTTGCTTTACTTTTTCTTCAAAAAATGCAACCGTAAAAAAAACGGACGGTCTCATTTTTAAAGCGACAGCTCCTTCCAACAATCTTTTTACATGATTCGCCATATTTAATGGCTTTCCATTCATGATTCTTATACTTTCAAAAACACCATCTCCATATAGATGCGCACGATTTCCAGCAGAAATAGTAGGAGCATCATTTGGTAAAATTGTTCCGTTTGAATTTACAAATAACTGTGCCATAATCTAAAATACTAAATTCAATATATTTTTTCCTGCTTCAATATTAATAATTAAAATGAAGATAATTCCAAAAATTGCTCCACCGATATGCGCATCATGAGCTATACCAGTATTTCCCTTTTTGTCTGCATAAATTTCATACGCTAAATATAGAATTCCAAAAAGCCATGCCTTCATTGGGAAAAACATGACCAACAATTCTTGCATTGGATTCCATATTACAAAAGCAAAAACAACGGCAGAAACAGCACCAGAAGCACCTAAAGATCTATAATAAGGATTATCATGATTTCTAGCATACGGAATTAGTGTGGCAAATAATCCTCCTAAGAAATAAAGCAGAACAAAATAAATTTCACCTTTTAAAAATCCAGAATAAATAATTAATTCCATTTCCAAATATCTTCCCAAGAAATAAAAAGACATCATATTAAAGGCCAAGTGAGGAATATCTGCGTGAATGAATAAATGGCTAAAAATCCTATACCCTTGATTTTCATTTTTACACAAATAAGGAATAAACATCATTTTTTCCTTCAAGGCTTCCTTATTCATAGCATTTAAAGACAATAGAATTGTCGCAACCAAGATAAGAGTGTGTGCGGTAATCGCCATAAATTTTGCTTATTTCTTAATTAATCATTGATGTTTGTTCCATACGAAAGTAACCAAAAACAGTTACAAAATCGAAGTAATAAATTTTAGAGTGATTTATTTTACTTTTTTTTATTTCCACACTACATAAAGATAGGGATTTACTTCTAAATACGGATTATCTCGTTTGAACTATTTTCAAACTTTGAAACCATCTTTTCATGGATCAGAACATATTTCTGTGTAGCTAGAACGATATCTTTCAATTCTAGTATCTTCATCTAACACTCAAACACACTTCTATTATCATTCTCTTACTTTTCCTTGATGAAAAGTAAGCAAAAATCAAGGATCTTTCCAAGGAATTTTTTACTGCATTCCATTTCGTAAAACCGTACGTAAATACTTTCCTTCACGCTCTCTTTCGCTGAAAAAGCGAAACGCGATTACGGAAAAATTTACAACTAATTCTGTGGAAAGACCATTTTTTAACTTCACTTCGAAATTAAATTAATATGTAACTCATTTTGGTGATGTTTTATATTAGCCCCCCAACTTTTGGTATTGATGCCTTTTTATCTATAATAATAAATAAAATCGGATCTTCAATCCACAAAAAAAGTCGGAAAAAATCCGACTTCTGTTGATAATTATTATTTTACTATCAAATATTATTTTGAGTTGACATGGTTTTAGTTCCTAAAATCTTATCTTCTTTTCCTTTTGGGTTGACCGTTTTTGCTTTGATTCCCTTAGGAGTTTTTGCTGTATTTTTAGCTGAAACAGTCTTCTTTTCAGCAGCCGTTGTTTTTTTAGTCGCTACTTTCTTTTCAGATTTAATTTCTTCCAATGGCTCTTCTGCAATCTCTTCTTTAGCTTCGATCAATTTCAATTCCCCTGATTTATGAAGTAAGTTATACCACTGATATATTTTTTTTATATCAGAAACATACACTCTTTCTTGGTCATAATTTGGTAAAACCTCTAATAGATAATTAACTAAGTTCAAATCACTCTCTTTATGAGAAATAGTTTCCCCTCCTTTTTCTTTTTCAAAAATTATTTTAAAGATTTCTTTCAATGGTTTTTCCTGGTCTTCTGTATAGATACTTATATCTTCCAAAGCCGAAATACGATCTGTAGAATACGCTGGGAAACGTTTTCTATCTGCTAGAGATTCTACGATAACGTTATTTTTTCCTTGAACAATAACTTTAAAAAGTCCTGGTCTTCCTGAAATTGCAATAATACCTGATAAATTCATTCTTTTTTATTTAAAGGTCAAAAGTAAAAAATCTTGTCGTACAATTTACATTTTTATTATTTTAGATCGAAATAAACCTTTGTCTGTAACAATTTTTAAATAATAAGTTCCTGATTTCAAATTAGATAAAGAAAAAGTATAATTTCCCTTTTCTATTAAATCAACTTCTTTTCCATTCACATCAGTAGCCAATATTGAAATTATTTGATCCTCCAATTTTATTGAAAAATCAGACGTTGTAGGATTTGGAGAAATTAAACCACCTTTTATTTCTTTTTCAATTAAACCAGATGTCAAATCAAGTGAATTAGATATAGATACACAACCATCTACTGACACAGACTTTAAAGTATAATTACCATAAGGAGGCACGGCGCTTAGTGTTTGACTTGTTTCACCTATTATTTCCAAACCATCTAAAATCCACTGATAATTTGTTTGAACGTCAGACATTAGTGTAGTTCCCGTATTTGAAATTATAGGGTTTGGAAGAATTAAACCTTGAATCACATTGACACTGTTTGAATGAGCAACACATCCCTGACCATAATAAATACTAGCTGAATACAAATTGGCACTGGACGTTGTTAAAGAAGTCGCATTAAGCCCAGTATTCCAAACAACTGAATCAACAGATGAATAGGTATCTATATTCAGTGTGACAGGATCTAAACAAATTGTTGGATCTCCGACTACAGGAATATTTGTTGGTCCTAATAATAAATTTAAAGCATGAGGTTTTCCATAGCCATAGGTGTAATTTGGAACTGTGCCCGTATAGATATCTGTAGTACTTGTAGCGATTAAATCATGCTTAAAATCCTTATAGGAAGCGTTTGGGCATTTTTGTAAATATAAAGCTGCAATTCCTGCTACTACTGGAGAAGCGATCGAAGTACCGGTCATTTTAGAATGCCAACCACCTGTTAATATATTATTATTATTCGCCGCATTCCCAAGATATGCTAATGTAGAAGCAGAAAAAGTTATATCACCGTTACAAGTAACATCTGGTTTTTGCAGTCTCAATCGATTAGGGCCCCGACTAGATGAATTCGAAATATTTCCCACTGGATTAGGAGTAGGCGCGGAAATAGTTCCGTTTTTATTCGTATAAGTAAGTCTATTTCTGCAATTCGCTACCGATATTACTTTTTCAGAACACTGAAAAGAAGAAACTAGAGTTTGTAACGTATCTGGCATTTGGTAATTTACAATTTCAGGAACAACGGAAGAACTTGGTAAAGTTTGTTCCATATCATTTGCTCCCAACCAAGCTCCACTCCATAAATCGTATTTACCGGCCCCTTTGGTCATGAATCTATACTTATACGTTGTTGAATCAACATCTTCCATAAAAAATTCTAAGTGAAAAGCACTATCAATAATTTCTGTCCAAATTTGCATTGAAGCTATTTTATTTGACCCATTATAAATAGTATCATATACAACAACACCTAAATTATCTCTGGCGTTACTGAAACTCGTTCTACCTCTAAAACCATAGGATGGAGCAGGTTTATCAGCTCCAAAAGCAAAATCAAAATGAGCATCAGCTGTATCCGCCCATAGGTCAAAATACACATAATTAGAAGCATTATTTTTGAACCAAGTAAAAGTAGTGTCAGAGGTTACTGTTCCCTCTAAATGAAATTTACCACTAGTAGCGGCTCCCCCATTTCCTGCTGCTGCCACAAGTATCCTCCCTCCTTTTGCTTCAAGCATTTGTTCTACTGCTACTGTTGCTGGATCATTCCCGTCATGACTTCCAAAATAACCTCCAGCACTCAAGTTAATTACTGCTGGCAAACCTAAGGAATCAGCAAACTTATAGATATAATCACAAGCATCAGCTACTGTTAACGTCCAATTGGTAGCATTTAAATCCGTTGCAACCATCACTATTTTAGAATCAGGAGCCATTCCTTTATTTTTGCCATTTGCCAACCCATTACCTAAGGCAACGCCCGTAACATGCGTGCCGTGTTTATCAGTTGGCAAATACGTACAACTTCCGCTATTAATTGCTGTACTATCCCATAATCGTCCCATATTATATTCAGTATAGGTATTTACACCAGAGTTGTCAGTTTGATCCCAAATTCTCATCACCCTGGTTTTCCCATTAGCAAATTTAAAATCCGGATGATTAAAATCCACTCCAGTATCAATAAACCCTACTACTACTCCTTCACCTGTATAGGGTTGAGCTAATCCTCCTAGGCCTTGATGCACTGGCTCCACGTACCTTGCTAAACGAGTTGTATCACTTAATAATTGAGGTGGTCCCGTTTCAAAATAAAATTGTTTGATATTTCCATTTGCTTGATTGTCATTTATCCAACTTGGTGTTGCTGTAATAAATAGCCACGAAGACGTTCTGTATTTAATCTTGATATTTTCTTTCACTAAAAAATCGACCAATCCTTTCTCGTTTTTTAGACAAAAAGCAGTCATTTTATCAGGAGATTTTTTAAGGCATTCTTTAAATTTAGGATGAGAACTTTGAGCAACAGACATCCATGAATATGTTAGTGCAATTGTTATTAATACGAGTAATTTCATGATAACCTTCTATAATTAAAATAAACCTTATAGAGTAAATATACAACCTTTAATTAAAATTACTATTGTATATCTCTCATTTTTTTTACATTTTTGCAGGGTCTATTATTTAGATTTCTTTATTTCAATAAAATAAGTATGAAAAAAAACATAATCAAGTTAACCTTATCAATTATAACCTTTGGATTAAATACCATTATGTATGGTCAAGTTGATCCGAAAATTTTAAATTGGTATAACGGTCGTATCCCAGGTATGCAAACAGAAGAAGCATATAAAACATTAGCAAACAAAAAATCCTCCACAGTAATTGTTGCCGTCATTGATTCAGGAGTTGATATTGAGCATGAAGATTTGCAAGGTAAAATTTGGGTAAATCCGAATGAAATTGCAGGAAATGGAATTGATGATGACAAAAACGGATACGTGGATGATATTCATGGTTGGAATTTTCTAGGGAATTCACAAGGTGAAAATGTAGATCAAGCAAACCTTGAAAAAACAAGAATCTTGAGGGATCTTAGCGCAAAATTCAAAGGAGTTGATCCGGCAACAATTTCAACAAATGATCGTAAGGAATATGACTTTTTTCTTGAAGTAAAAACAGATGTAGAAAATGAATTGGCAAATTACTCCCAATATCTTCCTCAATTAGAAATGCTTCCAATTATGATTAAGCAGGTTCCTCTGATGGTCGCTGACAAATTGAAAAAAGAAAATTACACGTCAGCTGATCTTAACAAATGGAATCCTTTAACAGATGAGGATAAACAGCTAAAACAAATTGCAGGTGCTATATTATCGGGTGAATTAACGATGGAAGTAATTGAAGCACAAACGAAACAAATTACAGAAATGTTGAATTATTCTCTAAATGTTGATTTTAATGAACGAACTATTATTGGAGATAATCCGCATGATTTTATGGATTCAAAATACGGAAACAATAATGTAGAAGGACCAGATGCATTGCATGGCACTCATGTAAGTGGAATTATTGGAGCAATTAGAGGAAATGGACTAGGCGGAGATGGAGTTGCGAACGACATTAAAATAATGGCATTAAGAGCAGTTCCAAATGGCGATGAAAGTGATAAAGATATTTCTTTAGCTATTCGTTATGCAGTTGACAATGGAGCGAAAATTATTAATATGTCTTTTGGAAAAGCTTATTCTCCTCATCAACTAGAAGTTTTTGAAGCGTTTAGATATGCTGACTCTAAAGGAGTTCTGCTGGTTCATGCAGCGGGAAATGATGGGACTAACATTGATGAAAGTCCGAATTACCCGACTTCTGTGTATAGCTTTCAGAAAGAAAAATTGGATTTATTCTTAACAATTGGTGCTTCAACGCCTACAAAAAAGAAAGAATTAGCTGCAAATTTCAGTAATTACGGTCAAACAAAAGTAGATATTTTTGCTCCTGGTTTTGAGATATACAATTCTGTACCACAAAGTAAATACACAAAACTTCAAGGAACATCTATGGCGGCGCCAATGGTATCTGG
Source organism: Flavobacteriales bacterium (assembly GCA_947449575.1). GTDB lineage: Bacteria > Bacteroidota > Bacteroidia > Flavobacteriales_D > Crocinitomicaceae > CAIUKX01. The sequence continues at coordinate 10,381 of CANFRV010000039.1, read as the reverse complement.
AGTTGCTGCTTTATTAGCTTCTTATTTCCCCACTCTTACTATGCATGAAATTAAAGATATTATGCTGAAGTCCGGAAAATCTTACAAAGGAAAAAAAGAGTTTTTACCTGGTTCCGAAACCTTAGTGGACTTTGCTATATTATCGGTAAGCGGGAAGGTTATTAATGTAAAAAATGGAGTTGCTATGTGCACTGCATTAGAGAAATCGAAAGAAACAAAAAAATAGAGAATCAATAAGCAGATGCCGTTTAGACTGCATCTGCTTAAATTTATTTTCAAGAATTTCCTTTTGCGTAATCAGCTAAAAATTGCTGAAGACCTAAATCAGTTAAAGGATGTTTTGCTAATGCTTTAATCGCACTTAATGGCCCCGTCATAACGTCGGCACCTATTTCTGCACAATTAATTATGTGCATCGGATGACGAACTGAAGCAGCAAGAATTTCTGTGTTAAATCCATAATTATCAAATATTAAACGAATTTGCGCAATTAAATCTAACCCATTCGTTGAAACATCATCTAATCTTCCAATAAAAGGAGAAATATAGGTCGCCCCTGCTTTTGCTGCTAATAATGCCTGTCCACTAGAAAAAATCAATGTGCAATTTGTTCTAATACCTTTAGCTGAAAAGTATTTGATTGCTTTGATGCCTTCTAATATCATTGGAATTTTTACTACTATATTTTTATGCAAGGCAGCTAATGCTTCTCCTTCTTTAATCATTCCCTCAAAATCAGTGGCAATAACTTCAGCAGAAACATCTCCATCTACAATAGTACAAATATCAATGTAATGCTGAAGAATTCTTTTCTCTCCTGTAATACCTTCCTTTGCCATCAGTGATGGATTTGTAGTTACCCCATCCAAAATACCAAGATCGTTGGCTTCTTTAATATCATTTAAATTTGCTGTATCGATGAAAAATTTCATAAGTATGTTTTAGTATATATTAGTTTGTAAAAATACAGTCTTAAAACCAAAATGGTTTGAAAGGATATTTTTATTTTTCAACACATTTCAAATAATGAGCAGAATTCGACAAAAAAAATACTTCTATACACAAATAAATATTAAAACTAGTTGGGCCTTCATCTCCAAGCTGCAAATTACAGCTTAAATTTAATTGCAATCGACCTACCCCCCCACTCGTTGCAATTTGAAATTAAAACTTTCGTGTAAAATTCGTTCCTCCAAAAATTACTTATACTTATACAACCTTTGAAATAGTAGTATTTCTTTTTATAGCATTTAAGCAATGTTCATAGGTAAAATTTCAAAACACTGTATCAACTATTTATAGTTAATTCTTAAAGAACTAATTGAATTTATTACAAAAAGAAGAGAGGAAAAAAATCAAACAATAGTGAACTATATAGATTCTGTTTTAATATAAAAAGCACATTTTTAATTAACTTTATAGTAGAAATACAACAAAAAACCTACAATAAGTCCATAAATAATAAATATATCTAAATGCTCTAAGAGAAATGGCTTTTTCACTTTCTTTTCTATACTTTTTGAAGATTTAATTGAATATCTATCTTCTGAATATCTATCTTGTTGTTTTGGAGCCACTTTTTGTTTAAATGAAGTATCAATTCCTCCAGATTTATTTGAAATCAATTGTTCCCATTGAAATCTAAATCCACTTCCTAAAAACACTTCATCTTTTTCCACCAACATCACAAACCCCTTCAACCTATTACCATTAACAAAAGTACCATTGAGAGAATTTAAATCAGTCATAAAAACATTTCCTTCAACATCTTTAAAAAGTTCGAGATGATATTCGGAAATAAAAGGAATATTTAGAACAATATCATTGTCCAAAGCCTTTCCTACTTTTAATAACAGAGCGTCCTTCATTCCTAAAAAAATAAATAAAATAATTATACCACAAAAGATCGATATAAAAATACGCTATTTTTTTGATGTAAATTAAGTTGAAAAACTCGATATATAAACAAACTTTTAAACATATTATGAATAAGCGAAGAAATATTTTTAAATTTATGCAGAGATTAATAAATTGATTGTTAAAAACTCCAAATAGAGAATTTTGTCATTAGAAGTTGTGCAAAAAAAGCTATGTTTAAAACTAAATAATAATAACCAATCAGAATTCATAAATAAATCTGATCTTAGTAAAGAAATTAATAAAAAACGAAATTACATGGAAAATATAAACGAATTAAAAGATCAATTGTCTCAATTGCAAGAAAAATTAACAGGAGATATGTTTCAAGATATGGATATCAAGGATCAGATACATAACATTGAAATGAAATTAAATGGAACAAAACCAACCGATTCACATTTTGATTGTGTGGGTTGTGGATCTTAAGTTCAATGCTCAACAGTATTCAACCTTCTATACCCTAAAACTTGCTCTGAAGGGTATGCTTTTAAGGTCACTTTATCATTTTGATTTCCCCCTAAACAAAAAACTTGATGCCCCAGAGGGTCTTCATTAATAAATATACTCACATGTCCTTGCCAAGAATTTTTCTTTTCTCTCCAAAACACTACAATATCTCCTGTTTTAGGCTCACCCACAACCTCTTCACCAACGGATAACCATGACTTCGCTAAAAGACCAGTTGAAAAATCACACCCCATAAGATTTACATTTTTAGCACACCAGTTTAGATATGCAGAACACCAAGATGTTTCATCATCGATAATTTCAGGATGACCGGTTTCTCTAAAAAACTGAAGTACTTCACTATTACTGCTATCGCCAGCAATATCACTTAATCCATATTTTGAAGCTGCAAAATTTAATAATTTAGCTTGATTTTCTTCTATGTCAATTCTATGATATTTTATGAGATATTGAGATAAATTTTCTGCTGAATTCTGACTTTCTAAATAAGCTACAACATTTTGAGATAAACCAACAAACACATCCATTGAAGTATTTTCCACAACTGAAGAATCATCTCCTTTTTCTAGGGGAACATACAAATTTTCAAAAACCATTGAAAACGAATAACTTGTAATCATTGTGAAAAATATAATTATTTTCACATGCTGAAATACCTTCAATTTATCCATATTTAAATTTATTTTCAATTGTTCTAAATAAAGTAATAATAATCATTTTAAAGGTTATTTTACAACAATATTAGTGTAATATACTACTTTATTCTTATTCTATGCAATTCAAGGAAGAAAAAATAATTTAGGTTCTATTTATTTAATAATAGTTCGACAATTAAGAACGTAATTGAAACTATTTTCATAATTTTAGAATAATAACCATATTTTTCTTTTACATAACAGATAAATCACCTAAATCAAATGACAAATCTTATCTTTGAATCTATGAACATAGAGGCGAAAAAAAAATTAAAATCAGTTTTTGGATACGATAATTTCCGAGATCAACAAGAAGTAATTATTGACAATGTTCTCGCTAAAAAAGACAGTATAGTGCTTATGCCGACTGGTGGAGGTAAATCTATCTGTTTTCAAATACCGGCGCTTCTATTTGAGAATTTAACACTTGTAATTTCTCCTTTGATTTCTCTCATGAAAGATCAAGTTGATGCGCTAAAAACAAATGGAATAAATGCCGCTTTTTTTAACTCTTCAGTGAATGAGCTTGAAAAAAACAAAATTATTAGTGATGCAAAATCAGGGAATTTAAAATTATTATATCTTTCGCCTGAAACATTATTACCAGCCATGAATTCTTGGATCAATGATTTATCAATTAGCTTAATAGCTATAGATGAGGCGCATTGTGTATCCATGTGGGGTCATGACTTCAGGCCAGAATACACACAATTAAAATCGCTACGGGCAAAGCTTTCACATATTCCATTTATTGCCTTAACAGCAACAGCGGATAAAATAACAAGAAAAGACATTGAAGAACATTTGGGATTAATACATCCAACAACTTTCCTTTCTTCCTTTGATAGACCTAACTTAAATCTTGAGGTTCGGGGAAATATCCCAAAACAAAAAAAAAATGATCAAATACTAGATTTCATTGAAGCAAGAGAAGGTAAGTCAGGTATCATTTATTGCTTGAGCAGAAAAGAAACGGAAGAATGGGCGCAAATCTTAAACGACAATAATGTAAAAGCAAATTATTATCATGCGGGACTAACTTCCGACGAAAGAGATAAAATTCAGACTTCGTTTATTAATGATGAAACTCCTATAATGTGTGCCACCATAGCATTCGGAATGGGGATTGACAAGTCAAATGTGCGGTGGGTTATTCATAGTAATTTACCTAAAAACATTGAAGGATACTACCAAGAAATTGGAAGAGCAGGTCGTGATTCTTTAGCGTCTGACACCCTACTCTACTACAATTACCGAGACGTGAAATTACTTTCAGATTTCGCAAAAGAAAGTGAGCATAGTAGCGTTATGTTGGAGAAATTAAATAGAATGCTTGAATATGCTGAAGCAACCACATGCCGACGAAAAATACTGCTCGCTTATTTTAGTGAAGTGCTTCCTGAAAATTGTGGGAATTGCGACGTATGTAGAAACCCTTCATCTACATTTGAAGGCACAATTCTAGCTCAAAAAGCATTATCAGCCATTAAAAGAGCAGAGGAAAAGGCCGGGAATAATTCGATTATCGACATTCTAAGAGGCGCGAAAACAACGGAAATGTTTTCAAAAGGGTACCATGAATTAAAAACATTTGGAATTGGTGCTGATTTAAATTCTCAACAATGGTTGTTTTATTTAACTCAAATGAAAAATATCGGATTAATTGAAATTGCTTATGATGATAATATGCATTTGAAAATAAGTCCTTTTGGAGAAAAAGTCTTGTTTGGAAAATTGCAAATTCAGCTGGCACATTATCTAGAGAAAGAAAAATTATCCAAAAAATCAAAAAGTCAAAAACAACCTTCCAGCTTATCTCCCGATGAATTACTTTTTGATCGATTGAAATTATTGAGACGTAAAATATCAAATGAAGCGAATGTTCCCGCGTATATCGTCTTCAGTGATGCCACCCTAACGCAAATGTCTGCTGAAAAACCAACTACAGAAAATGAAATGCTTGCAATACAAGGCATTGGTTTGCAAAAGTATATTTCGTACGGGCAGGATTTTATTGATCTAATAAAACTTTTTATAAAAGAATCGGGACCAAAAAAATCTACATTTGAAGAAACTTACGATTTAATCCAACAAGGACTTTTAGTAAATGACATTGCAGAAATAAGAAACATTTCAGTAACGACGGTCTATTCCCATTTAGCTAAACTGATGCAAGAAGGCTACCCTGTTCAGTTTTCAGTATATGTAAATGATTCAGATTTTGAAAAAGTAAAAGCAATTCTTCCAACTATCGAAGATACTACCGCATTGAAACCAATTTTTGAAGCTTTAAATGGTACTGTTGAATACGGGGTAATTCGATTATCATTGACTTTTATAAATATGTGAAAAAACTGTAGACAATAGATATTAACTTTTCATCGTATAAAACCGCCAAACGATTAGAGAAATATTATTTATTTTCTGTAAAAAAAAGTAATTGATACGCAATCCTTACATCTGTTTTTCAAACCACTGCCATAATGGTTCATCAGGAACTGGTGCTGTTATCTTGATTAATTCTTTGGTTGTTGGATGATACAATTCTAAATACCTTGCGTGTAAATGAATCGAACCATCTGTGTTCGATCGTCTTGCTCCGTATTTTACATCACCTTTTATAATGCAGCCAATCGTAGATAATTGCACGCGAATTTGATGATGTCTTCCGGTATGAAGTTCAATTTCTAGCAAGAAATATTTATCCGACTTCGCTATTAATCTATATTCTAAAGATGCTTTTTTAGAACCTGTAGTTTCTGTTAACGACGGATAGGATTTATTCTGTTTTTCATTCTTTTTTAAATAGTGAACTAGGATTCCAGTTTTTTCTTGTGGTTCCTTTTCTACTACCGCCCAATATGTTTTCTTAGTCGCCCTGTCTTTGAATTGCTCATTTAGACGTGACAAAGCTTTACTTGTTTTCGCAAAAACCACTGCACCGCTGGTTGGTCTATCCAAACGATGAACAACTCCACAAAAAACATTTCCGGGCTTATCGTATTTTTCTTTTAAAAATTCTTTGATTTTATCAGGCATTGTTTCATCGCCTGTTTTATCCCCTTGAACAATATCAGATGCAGTTTTATTGACAACAATTATATGATTATCTTCATAAATGACATCTATAGCTTTTTTTTTAGAGGTATCCGTCATTTAATATTGTTCATTTTCGTTAGGAAAATCACCCGACTTTACATCCTTGATGTACTCTTTAAAAGCAGTCATCATTTGTTCATACAGGTTATTATATTTCCTTAAAAAACGTGGGCTAAATTCATTGTTAATTCCCAACATATCATGTACCACCAAAACTTGACCATCTACGCCATTTCCAGCACCTATACCTATGATTGGAATAGAAACACTTTTCGCTACCCTTGCTGCTAATTCAGCAGGGATTTTCTCTAAAACAATTGCAAAGCATCCTGCAGCTTCAAGCGCTTTTGCATCTTCAAGTAGCTGATCTGCCTCCTCTTCTTCTTTTGCTCGAACTACATACGTTCCGAATTTATAAATGGATTGAGGAGTTAGTCCCAAATGTCCCATCACAGGAATTCCAGCCGTTAAAATTCTACTTATTGATTCAATAATCTCTCGTCCACCCTCTAATTTAACAGAATGACCTCCTGTTTCTTTCATTATCTTAATCGCATTCGACAAAGCTTCTTTCGAATTTCCTTGATAAGATCCAAAAGGCATATCTACTACAATCAAGGCCCTATTGCAAGCTCTAACAACAGAAGATGCATGATAAATCATTTGATCTAATGTAATTGGAAGAGTGGTTTCATGACCAGCCATTACATTTGATGCAGAATCACCCACTAAAATTACATCAACACCCGACGCGTCAATTATTCGAGCCATGGAAAAATCGTACCCAGTCAACATAGAAATTTTTTGACCAGCATTCTTCATTTCTTGCAATGTGTGCGTTGTAACACGTTTTACATTCGAGTGTACAGACATATTTTTTTTTTAAGATAATTTACTAAATTACTATTTAATGTTTTATGAAATTGAATTATTAATTTTTAATTTCGAATATTACGTTGCAATTTCAATCAAACATTCAACATTTAAGATCAAACATCAACAAGATATTCACGGGGAATCATTTGAGAACCAATATGAAAAATTGCGTCCCCTTTATTTACTACGGGCGCCTCATTCATACAAAACACATATCCTGCGATAGTTGATTTCACTTTCTTCTCAATTAATCCAAATGGATCCGTGACAATTCCTAAAATGGTACCAATATCTACCAGATCACCATTTTTTATGCAGGGTTGAAACATACCGGAATTTGGCGCTCTCAACCATTTATGATCTTTAATAAAAATAGCTTCTCTTTCGCGCGGATTTTCCTTAAAATTTCTCATATTGAGATGTGTCAAAAATCTTTTTATACCATCAATTCCTTCATTAACAATCTCATCTTCTATACTATCTGTTTTACCACCTTCAAAAAGTAAAATTTTCTTCCCTTTTTTATGCATGGATTCACGAATAGACTTAGGGATATACGCAGAATGGATGATAAAAGGTGGATTAAATATTCTTGCTAGCTCAAGACTTTCTGTATCTTTAAAGACACATCTAATTTGAGCCATATTATTTCTTTTTGCAGAACCGGTGTGAAAATCAATCACATAATCAACATTAGGTGCAATTTCTTTCATAAAATGATACGCAAACTGACTTGCTAATGAACCATTTTTTGCTCCAGGAAAACATCTATTCAAATCTCTTCCGTCTGGCAGAACTCTCATAACGTTTAAAAATCCAAAAATGTTAAACACTGGAATACAAATAATCGTACCAGCAGTAGGTTTATTGTACCCTTTTCGAATAATTCTGCGAATAATTTCCATGCCATTTATCTCATCGCCATGCATTCCTGCCATCAACAAAACCACAGGACCATCCACCAATGACCTTTCAATAATAACCGGCACTTGAACAGGCGTATGCGTATGTAAATGAGCGACTTCTAAATTTAATTGAACACCTTTTCCAGGTTGTATTTCTTGGTTAAGGATAACAAACTTTTTCAGTTTCGAAATCATTTTTTAACGTTTTTCTCTAAATATTGAATAATAATACCAGCAATATTCGTTTCTGTTGTCGTTTCAATACCTTGCAGTCCAGGAGAAGAATTAACCTCCAACACCAACGGACCTCGAGCTGACTGAAGTAAATCAACACCAGCAATTCCTAATCCAACCGTTTCTGCAGCTCGAATTGCTGTTTCTCTTTCTTCATCTGTTAATTCGATAATTCGAGAAGATCCACCTCTATGCAGATTTGAACGAAACTCACCTTCTTTTCCCTGCCGTTTCATTGCTCCCACCACTTTTCCGTCCACCACAAAAGCACGAATATCAGCCCCTTTCGATTCTTTAATAAATTCTTGCACAATCACTCTTGCCTTCAAACCATTAAATGCTTCTAAAACAGATTGAGCTGCATTTTGATTTTCTGCTAACACCACTCCTAAACCTTGTGTTCCTTCTAAAAGTTTTAGAACAACGGGAGCTCCACCAGCAGATTCAACTACATGTTCAACGTTTCTGGAATAATTCGTAAAAACAGTTTTCGGAAGTCCCAACCCTTCCTTTGAAAGCACTTGTAAACATCGTAACTTATCTCTCGAATGAACGATTCCTCTTGAACCTACAGCTGAAAAAACATTCATCATTTCAAACTGACGCACCACGGCAGTACCGTAAAATGTCACAGAAGCACCAATTCTAGGTATAACTGCATCGAATCCTTGTAAATAGTGGTCTCCATAATATAAGGAAGGTCCTGTTTGTTCTATCTCTATATTGCATTTTAGATGATCAATAACATGTGGTTCATGTCCTCTCTCAATTGCTGCTTCAACTAATCTTCGAGTAGAATATAAGTTAGGATTACGAGATAATATTGCGATTTTCATGTTTTTCTAATTAACGTATTACGAAAGTATATTTAATCTACGAATAAAAAAGTTATTTAGTCTTTAAATTGTATGATAAATTAACTTTTCTTGTATCAATAATAAAATTCTTATTTAATAATTTACGTCCTATCAATACAGGAGTTTTCATCCCTGATCGTTTAGCAAGTGAAAAATAGGTTAAATATTCTTTACCGAATAACACAATTCTTCCAGGAATAAAATACCTTACTTGAGAATGCCCGGTGGAAGAGGTTACTTTTTTACATTTAAATTCTTTAAAAATATAAATCGTACCAGAATGTTCTGAACGTTTCCTGTTTAGAAATGAAACTTCTAAAACTTTTTCTCCTTCGATTTCTTTTATGGCTGCGCTTTCGTAATCAACACTACTCGTATAAGCTCCAGAATCAACTTTTATTTGCACATTTCCTAAACCAAAGTCAGGTAAATCCGCTACGTCTTTTCTTCCTATTACTGTTTGAGTCATATGAAAAATTATTGATTTATACTTTTATAAAAAACATCTGAAATACCAGCAATCAGCTATCCAACTGAATTCATGTCAATTATTAAAGGCTAAAATTAAGAAATCAACTTTTAAATTACTAAATTTGTATAAATAAATACAAATATTGCAGATTTGAATGATGAAAAATAAAAAAAATCAACATTTTCTGCAATTCAGTATGTTATTATAGAAATAATTCGTAATATTGCACCCCGAATTACGCGGAAAAATAGAAAAAAAGGATCATGGATATTTTAAAACAAATTGAGAACGAATTAGTTGAGGTGAAGAGTTTCCCTTATTTCAAAAGTGGATACACTATAACTGTTTCATATAAAATTAAAGAGGGTGCGAAAGAACGTATTCAGCAATATCAAGGTGTTGTATTGCAACGTCGAGGTTCAGGTGCTACAGAAACGTTTACAGTTCGTAAAATGTCTGGTAACATTGGTGTTGAACGTATTTTCCCGATGGCTTCTCCATTTTTAGACAACATCGTTGTTAACAAAAAAGGGTTTGTACGTCGTGCTCGTATTTTCTACTTCCGTAAATTAACTGGTAAATCAGCTCGTATTAGAGAAAAAAGAAGTTTTTCTTCTACTCAAAAATAAGGAATTAATATTCTAAATGAAGGCTTTCTCTCTTGAGGAAGCCTTTTTTATTTTAAAGAAATGGCTACTGAAGAAAAATGGGATCAAACCCGAATGTTGTGGACAAATTAAAAATATTATTCCATTATAAATTATAAAAAAGACTATCGATTTTGCTTCGATTATCATTCCCTCACTTTTCCTTGATGAAAAGTAAGCAAAAATCAAGGACATTTTAAGGAAGTTT
>CANFRV010000038.1 GCA_947449575.1 Flavobacteriales bacterium | reverse complement strand
AGCATTGAGCGAGGCCACAAAAAAATGGACTATGCCAATCAGAGATTGGGGCATAATCCATAATCAATTTTTAATTATTTTTGAAGACAGAATAAGTAGGTATTAAAAATAACTTTTTTCTATTTACACACTTTTCGGGATAGTGTCAAAATAGGCTTGCTCAAAAAATAATTGAGAAGCCTATTTTTTTTAACTTATAACCTGAGATTCTTTATTAATAAGCTGCTGTGCTTTGACCTTCACGACTAAATGTCTTTCAACTAATCTTAAATTTACAATATTTAATGACACTTCCTTTCTTTGTAAATAATTGCTCGTAATGTGTTTTTATATGAAAAATGTCCTTCGTTACTGCATCTAAATTTTCTGGTAACTCATTGTATAAATCCCAAGTAAGTTCCAATAACTCATAGTTGTTTTCAATTTCTTCTTCAGTAAACTCAAAAAGCAAATCACTATCCGTTTTTAAATGTATAATTCCGCCTGGTTTTAATAACTGCAAATATCGATTGATAAATGGTTTGGAACTTAATCTCTTGTTAGGCTTTTTTGGCTGTGGATCTGAAAATGTTAGCCAAATTTCATCTACTTCATTCTTCGCAAAACAATCAGTGATGAAATCTATTTTCGTTCTCAAAAAAGCAACATTATTCATCTCCTTTTCAAGTGCTTCCGTAGCTCCTATATACATTCTTGAGCCTTTGATGTCGCATCCAATAAAGTTTATATTTGGATAGTGTTTGGCAAGTCCAATAGTATATTCTCCTTTTCCACATCCTAGTTCAAGTACAATTGGATGATCATTTTTAAAAAAATCCGCCTTCCATTTCCCTTTCATGAAATATTCATCTCCTATGACTGGCTCAAAAAAATTGGTGTACTCTTTGATGGCGGCAAAACGTCTTATTTTATCTTTTCCCATTTTAATTTTAATCTTCCACTTAGTTGAAACAGATCCTATTTCTTTCGTTAATTGAATGAAATACTATAACCAGTATGTTTACGAATATTTAGTACTTTTCCTCCTTCGAAAATTAAATATTGTCCTTTGATTCCCATTAATTTACCTTCGATTGTTGGCGTAGAGTCAAAAGATAGACTTGACACTTTAACGGGGAAATCTAATACGGGATAATTTATTGAAATAATTTCATCATCTTCTGTGAAGTATTTTGTCAAATCAGAAGGTAATTGATCGAATAAAGTCCATTTTTCTTCAAGTAAATCGATACTTTCATCCAATTCGTTTTTCAGCATTCTCTGCCAGTTAGATTTATCCGTAAAAAATGATTTTAAGGCCACTTCAAGAATACCAGCTTCATATCTATTGGGTGTCTCTGCTATTCGAATAGCGAATGATGCCCCTTGATCTATCCATCTAGTTGGGATTTGCGTTATCCTAGTCACCCCCACTTTTACTTTGTTAGAAGCAGCTAAATAAACAATGTGTTTTTGATTGTGATTTTTTTCTTCCCAAGCAATATCTCTTCCTTCTCCTAAATGTGCCCGACATAATTCAGGTCTCAAATTACATTCAGTAGCTTCTGGTGCATTAATAAAGCAGGCGTAGCAGAAGCCTTCTCCAAATGATTTTTTTGTCTGCTTTTCACATGCAGTGCAAAAAATTGAGCCATCCCAAGTTAATTTGATGGTTTTACCCACCCATTCATTCATTCTAATTGTTTCATTTATCTTTAAGTCATATTGAACAACTGAATCTAATATAACGGACATTTTTCGAATTCCTACTCTCATGTAATCTTTTGTTATTCTTCTGCGATAATCTTCATTTTAGTAGCAAAATGATAACAATAATCTTTCAAATCTTCACAAATATTATGTTCACCAGTTGCTTTTTCAAAAGAATCTGCTAAGGAAAGTAAAGTTTGATGAAAAAATTGTTTCATCTCATCGACAGACATGTCTTTTGTCCATAAATCGATTTTCATGGTGTTTTTCTCTGTCGAATCCCATAATGATAAAAGCATCGCTTTTGCTGCAGCATTTTCAACATTCCCTTCACTTGCAGTCCATTTCATTCCGATTGGTAAATTATTTTCGTTCAAACCTATTTTGATAGAAATTTCAGAGGTTTTAGTAATTTTATCTTCCATAATTAATCTTCTATTTCGTATTCTTGTAAAATATTATTGTAGGGAATTTTTATTAATTCTTCAAGTGTAATTTTAGTTTTTTTCATATAATGTCTAACCATTTGCCATCCCAAGAATTGACCAAATCGATCAGGACTCTTTTCAGGTAATCCAATTGTAAACGGTGCGTCCTTTAATAAATTTGCTTTTTCCAAGTCATTATTTTTGAAAAGCATTTTTTCGTTCACTAAGTATTTCCAAAACGACAGCTCATTCTTAATCGCCCAATCATAATCTTCTTTTGAATATCGTATAATTATATTTTTATCAAAACTAGGGAATGCTGCTTCTGTAAGGTAAATTATTTTACCCCATTTTATGATATTTTCAGCCAATGTACCGTCGGTTTCTGGAACATAATGTGTTATAATCCAAGAACAAATCGCATCTCGTTCCATATATTTTTCATCCATGCCTTCTTTTATCCAATCATAAAAGGGCTCAGCAGGCAGTTCTTTGACAATATCATCTTCTTTACCTAAATATCTCTCAATTCCAATTCCAATTTCTCTTTCTGTGCAAAATGCATTTGATTGAAAAAGAGTATTCATAAATACAATATTTTCCGGAATTTTGCCTGCTGGAAAATGATACTTTAAATGCTTTAACCCACCTAAAATAATTTGCTTTCTCGTATCTAGATCTTTGAATTTTTCTTGAATTCCATTCTCAAGTTTTATTATTCCTTTATCATGCGTGAACTGGTAAATACTTCTAGTAAAAGCTGTATCCGATATTTCGCCTATTTTTAGGCAGTAACCAAGCTCATAAGAATAAATGTCCTTAATTGTATTTTGAAATAAATGATGATTACTTATCAATTTAGAAGGAGATGATTTGAAGAAAGCGGAGTCTAAATTGATGAATTTAGTTTTTATAGTAATGTTGTCTATTTTTACGTCAAGAGGGTCACTTGCACAAGATACTACTAGAGCGGAAAGTAACCCAATGTGTAAAATGTTTTTTAGAGTCATTTTTATTCTTTATTTTCGTGCTCAAAAGTAGTCAAACGAACTGAATTGATTGACAAAATTTAATGTAGAAACAAAAAAATATATAATGATAAAGATTTTATTTGCAGTTATTTCAATTGGAGTTATTTTTTCAACCTATGCTCAGGAAGCAGCCGAAAAAAAGTTTCAAGCTGGTATTATACTAGGTTCTGGATTAAATTTTATTACTCCGGGCACAAAATTAATTTCAAAAAATGGAGTAGGGACTGATTTGACAATTGGAATGAATTTTAATTATAATTTTAATATATCTTCAACAGTTGGTGTTAGTTCAGGTATAGAGTTTGATTTTGAGTCTTTTAAATACAAAGCGGCAGAAGGCTCTAAATTATACTATTATTATAATGATTCTCAAATTTTAACAAAAAACAACTACTTGGATGGGGATGGTGTTTATTCTAGTCTTCCTGTGACAGCTAAATTATATCAGGTGAGTGAGAGAACTGAAAAGCCTATTTATCTAACTATTCCTACTATGATGTTGTTCCGAACAAAATATATTGGCTATGTAAGATATTTTGGGAAATTTGGTGTCCGAAATAGTTTCTTGTTAAAATCTACCATTTTTGATAAAGGAAATTCATTTGATGGTATTTTCCCTTCATCAACGAATAATGATAACATGTCCACATCTAAAAGGGATTTATCTATTTATAAAGGTTCGGTTGGAATGTCTGGCGGTGCTGAATGGAATTTTTCTGGGTCAACTTGCCTTCTTGCAGAACTAGGATATTATTACGGGTTTGTTAATATTAGCAGAGGAAATTCTATTATTGGAGATCCTGAAAAAAACATGTCGGTTTTCACAACTTTTGACCCGTCATTGCATCCTTCTGCATACAACCCTCTTTCTTTAAAGCAAAATCAATTGCTTTTGAAGGTTTCAATTTTATTCTAAAAACAATTAATTTGCATCTTAATAAGATTTCTGAACATATAGTAAACTGGCTTTCTGATTATTGTGATAAAGCCAAAGTATCGGGTTTTGTAATTGGTGTTTCTGGAGGCGTTGATTCGGCGTTAACTTCTCTGCTATGTGCTAAAACGAATAAAAAAGTAATTCTTCTAAGTATGCCAATTCGTCAGACTACGAAAGAATTTCAAAGAGCCAATGATCATATAGAAGACTTAAAAAACAGGTTTCCTAATGTTATTTCTTTTGAAATCAATTTAACGGATTCATTTGCACAATTAGAGAAGGATTTCGCTTCGTATGTTGTTTCTAATCAACTAGCAATGGCTAATTCTCGTGCTAGATTAAGAATGCTAACGTTATATGCCTATGGTCAAGCAAATAATTGTTTAGTCGTTGGGACAGGAAATAAAGTGGAAGATTTTGGCGTAGGCTTTTATACAAAATATGGAGATGGTGGAGTTGATATTAGTCCTATCGCTGATCTAACAAAGTCACAAGTTTGGGAATTAGCGAAGTATTTAGGCGTTATTAATTCAATAATTATAGCAAAACCTACAGATGGTCTTTTTGAGGACGAGAGAAGTGATGAGGATCAAATTGGGGCAACCTATCCTGAATTAGAATGGGCTATGAATTTTGATCAGAATGAATCTGAATTATCCGAAAGAGAAACGGAAGTTTTAAAAATATATAGACGTTTAAATAATTCTAATCGTCACAAAATGGAACCAATTCCAGTTTGCAAAATTCCTTTACAATATTTAAGCTAAGCTTCAGGTGCCAATCTTAAAACGATCCCATCTATTTCTTCTGTGATTTGTATTTGGCAACCTAAACGACTATTTGGTTTCACAAAAAAAGCTTGATCTAGCATATCTAATTCTGAATCATTTTGTTCTGCTAAAATATGATCGGATTCTAAATAGCATTGACAAGTTGCGCACATTGCCATTCCGCCACATTCACCAAGAACCGGAAGTTCATAAGATTTACAGACTTCCATGATATTCATATTCATATCTGTTGGAGCAATGAGAACATGAGGTTGACCTTCTCTGTCAATAATTGTTACTGTTATTTCATTCATTGTTTTACTGATTGAAGTACAAAATTAATCAAAAATTAAAGATTTATTAGATGATTACAGCAAAACTAAAATCGATTCTCTTATCAAATTAAAAAAAAGCACTTATTTGTCTTCTAATTATAAATACGTAAAGAATTTATTCCGTTCCAAGATGTTTGGTATTGTCTCAAACCATACTCCGAACCGCTTATGGCCGAACCATCATATAAAGAGAACTTTGCTCCTGAACAAGTATCATTTAGTTGAAGAAAATTATTCGCATCTGGTGTGAGAGGATTCGAGCAATTACCATCTGGATCTTTTGGTGATTGTCTGTCAAATGCCACAAAAAGATCTGTAGCTTTTCTATACACGATAATTCCTTTGCATCCTCCATTAACATAGGTCCATCCTCCTACACCAATTAAACTGGAATAACTTGGCAAGTCAGTGTTTATGGTAATATCAAATGAAATGTTTGGGACAGGGTTATTATTGCTGTTTTTTTTACATCCATAAAAAAGGATTATACTTAATAAAATAAAAATATTCTGTAACTTCATTGCATGGGATTATTTGTATGTAAAAATATGAAGTTTAAAACGATTTTCAGTTTAACTTTATTAGTTTTCCTTATGACTTTTATTCAATGTGGTAGTAAAAATCCAGAAATGACTTCTACAACTGTTGAAGATGCTCAAAAAATTATTGCTGACAGAAGGGCTGAACAACTCAAAAATGCTGATAAATTAAAGAAAGAAGCAAAAAAAAGAAATTTAAAAATGCAATCCAAACCAGTCCGAAAATCAATAAAAAGAAATGCTAAAATTCAAAAAAAGAAACAGAAGAATATTCAATATAGAAAAGTAGGTTCGTAAAATTACTCTTTAATTGACATTAATTCTTCAGTTGCGTTTTCCCAAATTTCCATCTCTTTATTTAATTGTGTTTTTGTGCTTTCATATTCTGCTAAAATTTTTGCGGATTCTGCTTTGTTTGAATAATCTAGGTTTAATATTTGTGCGTCTAGATTCTTAATTTTGTTTTCAAGAGTTGAAATAGTCTCTTCCGATTTTTTAACTTGCGTGTTTAATTGATTTTTCTTTCTCTTAATTTCTTTCTGCTCATCAAATGAAAGTGAGTTTTCTTTAGTAGCTGCAAGTATAACTGGAGTAGGGACTACAATTACTTTTTTTTCTGACATAGAAGGTTTGCTGCTATCGGTCAATTCCATCTTTCTTTGTAAAAACTCTTGCACTCCAAAATGATGGATTTTTAATCCTTGGTTTTCTATGTCCCAAATTCTATTCGTTAAACCTTCTAAAAACTCTCTATCATGCGATACAACGATGAACGTTCCTTCATAATTAATTAAAGCAGATTTTAAAACATCTTTACTAAGAATGTCAAGGTGGTTTGTTGGTTCATCAAGAATTAAGAAATTAGATGGACTTAACAATAAGATACATAGAGCTAATCTTGTTCTTTCTCCTCCAGAGAGGACCGCAACTTTTTTATCTACATCTTCACCTGTAAATAGAAAGGCTCCCAAAATACTGCGGAGATCTTTACGAATATCTCCCACAGCGATATCATCAACTGTTTCGTAGATGGTTTTAGTGATATCTAGAGCTTCAGCTTGATCTTGGGCAAAGTAAGTGATTTGAACATTATGACCATAATTGACAATGCCTTCTCCTTCAATCTTATTCATCACTCGTTTTATAAGTGTCGATTTACCAACTCCATTCGCTCCTAACAAGGCAATTTTTTCACCTCTTCCTACTGTGATGTTAATATCCTTAAATAGTGTTCTATTACCATATGTTTTACCCATATTGTGCATTTCAAGAACCCATTTACCGGGCTGAACACTCAGAGGAAATGACATTTTCATACCAGAAGAACTAATATTGTCTACCTCTATTATTTCCGTCTTATCAAGTTTTTTTATGAGTGATTGAGCAAAAGATGCTTTATTTTTCTTTGCTCTAAATTTATCAATAAGTTCCTTGGTATGTTTGATATCTTTTTCTTGCTGCTTTTTAGCGTCACCCATTCGCTCTGCTTCTTCAGCACGAGCAATTTTATATTTTGAATAACCATAAGGAAAGTCTAATAGTTTCCCTTGTGATATTTCTAATGTTCTCTTTGTTACATTATCTAAAAATAGCCGATCGTGCGAAATTACTATTACAGCTCCTTCAAATTTTTGCAAATAGTTCTCCAACCAACTAATAGAAATTATGTCAAGATGATTTGTTGGCTCATCTAGTAAGATAATATCTGGCTGGTTAACAAGGATTCTAGATAATTCAGCTCGCATTTTCCAACCTCCTGAAAATTCAGATATTTTTTTGTCAAAATCTGCATCAAAAAAACCTAATCCTTTTAGTGTGGAAGCAATTTTTTCTTCCCATAAAAATCCTTCATGCAAATTAAACTCATGATTCAAATCACTAAGTTCATTCAACATTTCCATATAACTGTCAGATTCATAATCAGTTCTAACGACAAGATCATGATTTATTTCGTCTAATCTGTTTTTTAAGCGCGTCAGTAATTCGTTTGATTGATTTAGAAATTCAAATACTGAAAGCTCTGTGTCAATTTTAATATCTTGCGTCAAATAGCCAATGGATAAATCTTTGGGACGGTGTATCTTCCCTTCAGATGCTTGATCTTTGCCAGAAATTAACTTTAATAATGTGGATTTTCCAGCACCATTTTTTCCTGCTAAACCTATTTTATCTCCCTTGTTGATCTGGACGGTAATGTTCTGAAATAAATATCCTTGCGGAAGATGTACACCTAATTGCTCTAAATTAATCATAGTACAAATGTATGAAACCTTTCTGAATTGTGAAAGGTGCATGCTGATTATGCTCTGAACAAGTGGATGAAAATAATAACCTGAGTTGACTGATATTTTGCAATCAGTTTTTAATTAAATTTGAAAGATTTAGTCGTGTTTTATTAGGTTTAACGTGCTAAAGCAAGAAAATACAAGGACAATATTTCACGTTTAATTAATAAGCATTTACCAATATTCACCAATAAAAAGCGATTTACATCACGAAAGTCATTAGTAATAACGTGTTATTCCCGTAAGCCTTTCATTAGTATCTCACTATTTATAGGCGATCTGATAATAAACTATCAGCCGAACTCAGGTTAATAGTATAAATTAAAAAAGATTTAACCTAGAAGTCAAAAGTGTTCTTTACCTCTGGATCATTTACATTTCACATTTTTACCTTGATTTCTATCCTGAAATCGGAATGCTTTTATAAATCAAATTGTGTGTATTCTAAAACCAACTTCCAAAACTTAAAGTATAAAAAAAATCCTCAGTTAATACTGAGGATTTTTTAAGAAATATATTTAGAAACTCCAAACATCATGTTCAATGGTTCTGATTTCTTCTTTAACTTTTTCTGCTTCAAATAAGGCATCAACTCCCGTCTTATAAGTCTCAACTTTTCGGTCCATGACATTGTTTTGCTTGTAAATTGTACAAGTAAATCTTCTTTTCCAAAACAAATCGTCAAAACTCATCCATTGCGCATCATTCTTTTCGTTATAAACAAAATAATTATTCAAAACAAATCTACAATGAGGAAAGTACAACCAAAATAATTCTTCCATCCCTGTTATTTGTCCTTGAGGGTCTTTCTTATATCTAACAGGCGCTATTGCAACAATACGAACATCAAGAACAGATCTTTCTTTATCAAAAAACCAATCTTCTTTCATTCTGTATTGAATAATATCTGATGAAGTCATCCAAGTTGTGTCACGAGCAGGATAAATATAAGTAGTTATACCATCAATTACTACTGAACTATCTTCTCCATAAGCGTTAGAAAGCGGTGTAGTTGACTCACCTCCTAAAGTACCCATATATGGAAACAAAACATTTCGATATGCGCTATCAGTATAATAGTTCATTCCTGGTTGAGGATAAATAGGATATTTTAATTGATCTCCATCCGTAATTGAGAATGCAACAGGATTATAAGCAGAGAACACTGTAAGATCACCATTCAATATATGAGTTTTTAAAACCGTCCATAAACTCCAACGGGATGCATTTCGAACCCAATTATTCTGCGCGTCATATTCATCTAAAGGAAAATATAACGGATGATTTATCTTCTCTCTCAAGTCTATTGATTCCCAGACGCGTCTACTCCAAATTACGTCTGCTTCCCTTACAAATTCATAAGGAATCATTCGTTTTGTTGGAATATGCTCTTGTATAAATACACCATCGACAATTCCACTCGCAGGCACATTAACTGGTCCACCATTAATTTCTGGCTGAGCAATACTTGTCCCAGAAAGGAATATTACTACTGCACTAAAAAATAGACTTCTCATAATTATAATTTTACTGAATATTTAAGACTGTCGCCATGTTTCCAGAATACCCCATACCTCTGTATTTAGCTGAAATACTAACTTTTGAACCTGCCTTAGCTTGTTTCAAAAGTGAAAGCGCTTCAGATGACAACATTGCTCCTGAGCCAGAAACCGACCTTGGGGCTCCAGATACATTTACTTCCCATGAAGCAACATCAAATGTAGCGTTTAAAGGAATTTCTGGTGGATATTTGGCAAATAATTTATTCATACTTCCAACTGCAGACTTACTAACAGTTGATCCAGTAGCAAGAGTTCCTAAATAAACTTGCGGAGCTGGTAAGTTAGATACTCTAAATTTAAATACACCTAAAGAAACAGTTTTATTTGTTAGTGTATTTTTTCCTGACACAGTTATAGTACATTCTCTAGCTGCTCCAGGACTACCAATATAACCGGTCCCATTTTTAGTTAAAGTAACTCCATTACCAGAAAGAACTGTTTGAGCATATCCAGAAGCAACACCATCTACTTTGTTCTTGTATCCACGGTATAATACATTCATCTCAGGCAAAGAAACAGTTCCCATAGGTTTAACAACCTTTATAACATGCTCCCATTTTTCAGTTTTCACCTCACCTGATTTCTTTTTAATAGATACTGTTCCAGATAATTTCATTTCATCTCCTCCTGAGACTTTAACCTTAATAATTCCTTTTCCATCAGCTACCGTAACTTGACCAGCACTAGAGTTAACAATTGGCTGATTATCACTATCAAATGCCGCCATCATTACTCCTACTTCAGCTTCCTCGCCAGAATTGACAAATGCATCTCCATAAGAAATAGCCATTATTTTATTGAAACTATATTCTCCCGTAGATACTCTACTTTTAATAAGTGCAATTGCTGTAGCTCTTGCAGATAACACTTCCTGTTGAAGAGCTGTTAATGAAGCCAAAGCTGCAACTAAAGGCGCATGATCAAAAGTCCTTGCTATCCAATGAAGATTTTTTTCTTCTTGCATATCTGCAATTTCATTTTTTGATAAGGACATATAAATTTGCTTAATAACCTCTCCATCATCAAGCATGTTAAATTTAGCCTCATTCTTTTTAATCATCGCATCAACTTGCTTCTCAAGATCAAGGTTGTTTTTAAATTTATTAATGTGGTTAGATTTGAATACAAAACTTTTTCCACCAGGAGCTGCATAAGTTCCAACTAAATCGCAAATCTCATTTCTAAAATTATTGTAACTTGACCAAATCTCTTTACCAGAACCTGTGATTGGCTCAAGATTCTCTCCAATAATTTCATGCATAGGAACATCATATTGATCCTTAGCACCAATAGCCATCAAATTAAGTGAAGCTGGTTTTAGTGGAGTTTTCTTACTGTAAGGTACCCATACAACAGTTGCTTCATCATCTTTTTTTGGTGTCAAAATTTCACCACTTTTCTCTAAAATGTTCATTTTAACTCCATCCAAGAGTTCTATTCTTTTAGCTGTTGCTGCATTTATTTTTGCAACTATCGTCATAAAATATTTGACCTTTTCAGCTTTTATCGGGTTTGCTCTATCCTCACCCGCTTCTATTAAATCTTTTAAAGCAGAATCACCTCTATCAAGCTGGGTGATAGCTGCTGTCTGTAAATTTTTCTCAATAGCAACAAATGCATCTAATACAGCTTTTGATACGTTCATAGCTAAAAGTGCTAACAGTACCAAATACATAAGACCAATCATCTTTTGCCTTGGGGTTTCTTTTCCTCCACTCATGTCTATTTATCTTTTAAGGTTATTAAATGTATAATACTTATACTAGTGTAAATCTCGAATAAATATCGATTAACCTTTATTAATAGTCATTGCTTTCAACATGTTACCATACACTGTATTCAAATCAGTAAGGTTAACAGACAACATTGCCATGTTTTCTTTGTATCTTTTAGTATCTTCAGTTGAATCAGAAAGATTTTTCATCATTTCAGTTATTTGAGATTGGAATTTCTCAGTAGACTCTAAATGTGCAGAAGAACCTTTTAATTGCAACTCATATACATTATTTAATGCAGATAAGTTTTTAGAAACCTTCTGAATCTGTTCACCAAAAGATTCGCCTTCAGCAGTTGTTGAAGTCATTCCTGAAATTGAAACCGATGCTCTTTCATAAGCATCTGACAACGTAGACACTTTTAAAGATGCAGCTTGTAAACTTGACACATAGGAATCAGTTGCTGCAACAGCGTTAGACGTCTCTTTCAATTGGGCTGCATTATCACCTAAAGCACGCATTCCATCTCCTAATCTAGTAAGTAATTGCGCATCTATTTGAGCTTCACTTAGCATCTGATCTAACTGATCAGTAACTCCAGTACCTTTATTTTTTGATCGTGAACTAGAAATTTGTGCATCATGATCTAATTCATCTGAATGTCCCATAGCTAACTCAGGATAAGCTAATTCCCAATTCGGATCTTCATGTAAAGGTTCAAATGCTGACAAAGTAAAAATACCTGCCTCAATTCCAAGACCACTGATTAACATGATCGAAGCTCCAGGCCAATGCTGAATCTTAAACATCGCTCCTACAATTACAATAGCACCTCCCCATCCGTAGACGAATTTCATTGTATTTTTAAATTTTTTACTTGCGAAAAAACCGCCTCCACTTGAACTCATAACTTTTTTGGTTTAATTTATTATTTACTTTAGCTTCTTTATTTATCTTAATTGTATATCACTTTGAATCTCTTCTCCACCTTCTCTTGTAAAGTCACGACCGCCACGACCTAAATGCGTCATCACATCTCTAAATCCTACGTATGATTTTGCACTATCTTGGTATTCGAATGTTCTGGTAGAATTTTGCATGTAATAACCAATATCCTTCCAAGATCCACCTCGTAATATTTTTCTTTTCATTGATGGTGGATCCCAATCCATTGCATTGTACCTATAATCACTATTCAAATCATGTGAAAACTCATTCATTGATTCATCGAATGCAGTCTCACACCATTCTGAAACGTTTCCAGCCATACAGTATAAGCCCCATCCATTTGGATTGTATGAGTATACTTTTACAGTATGGAAACCTCCATCTTCAAAATATCTTCCTCTCATAGGTTTAAAATTACCCAAGAAACAACCTCCTTCATTTCTATTATAAGGTCCACCCCATGGGTATGCAGCTAACTCTAAATTACCACGAGACCCTCTTTCCCACTCTGCTTCAGTTGGTAATCGGAAGTCATTTACAAAAATCTCACCAGTTGAAACTAACCATGAGTTTAACAATTGAGTTCTCCATATACTAAAAGCCTTTGCTTGAACCCATGTAATTCCAACTACAGGATAATTATCATATGATGGATGCCAAAAATACATTTGAGTCATTGGATCATGAAAAGAATACGTAAAATCTCTAATCCAACATAAAGTATCAGGATACACGTTAATTAATTCATCAATGATAAATCTTTGTCTTTGCTCATGACCACGAATGGCATTGTTTTGTCCTTTTTTATTAAAATGTCCCAAGTCTAAATCTTGCCCTTGAGGGTCTTTTGTAAATGGATGAGGAGGAGTTTCTAAATTACGATGTTCAGTAACTATTTTCTCTCCTTGATTATCATAACCATCGGGAGTAATATTTATACGTCCTCTTTTCGAAGCTTCGATTAAATCTACCCAATAGTATTTATACATCAATTTTCTAGTGTCAATTTCTTTTCTTTTAAAGAAACGCTCAGGCTGAGGATAATACATATCAGCTAATAACGGAACTAACTCAGGATCAGTGTAATTTATTTCTCTATCCCAATTAAGATTAAATAAAGTTCGTCCCAATGCTCTATCCGCTGGATCATACGGTGTATATTCCAATGTCCCTTCGTCGAAATATAAATCTTGATAATTTATCCATTCCTTTGCTTTGTCATCGGTCCATTCCTCGTTTTTAAATCCACTAGTTCTGCCAGCTTCATTTAAATAAATTTTGTCACGAGCAATTGAATCACGTACCCATTCTACAAACTGTCTATATTCATTATTGGATATTTCAGTTTGATCCATATAAAATGCTTGAACCGAAACAGTTTTAGGACGAGTTTGATGCAAGAATGGAACATCTTGATCATTTTCCCCCATAGTGAACCCTCCTGAATTCACGTAAACCATTCCTAATGGAACTTCTGGAAAATACATAGGTCTTACTAACACCCCAGTTAAATGCCCAGTTCTTGTACTACAAGAAGCTAGCGCTGCACTTATTAAACTGATTAACAATAGTTTTTTCATATCTACCTCTTTTTTTATCTCTTTTCCGAATACTAAAAATAACAATCTACAGGATTAATCTATTTTCACTATAACGGAAACTTTATTAAAATGGTTACAATTTTTGTTTTTTATGTTTCACAACCATCTTGGATGCCTTGATACAGCTACAGGCGGTATAGGCAAAAAATAACAATATTTTAAAAGAATCTCATGAGACCCTCTCGATATACTTGATAACTTATTTAATGTTAAATCATAAGAATATCCAACAGTAAAATTATTAAATGGATTAAATCCTAGCATGACAGCAATAGCATCGCTTGTTCTGTAAGTTAAACCAGCATAACCAATTGAACCTAAAATAAAACGAGAATTAATATCTACCGAAGTTTTTTTCGCATCTGATTTCAATAACACCTGAAAATCTAAATAATTTGCCGAAGTACCAACTTGTTTCTTGTAGCCAGTCATTAAATAATAATGTCTAGCGATTAAGTATTTTTGGCTTGCTGTTCCCAGGGCATTTTTATTAGACAATTCTGTTGCTGTTATATGTGTACTAGATAAACCTACATAGAAATTCTTTGTAGATTTATAGTAAAGTCCAAAATTCATATCTAAGCCCATTGATGAATAGCCCGAAGGAAGAGAATTATCAACAGTAGCGCTTTGATCTGGAGTAACCCACGTAGGTTTCATACCATACCCTTCAAAACCAACACCTATACCAATCCCTAATTTATCTCCGCTTGGCAATTCAATAGGATATGAATAATTGACCATCAAGTTATTTTGTCTTCCAAATCCGATTGCATCGTGGTAAAAATTTAATCCAAGTCCTCCAGGAAAAAATCTATTCATATTTCCTTCCAAATTTAGTATAGCCGAATTAGGAGCTCCATCTATTTTATCCCATTGATTTCTATAAGCCGAAGTTGCACAAAACCCATCATCCAACCCTGTAGATCCAGGGTTTAACCCCATTTTATTATAAATAAAATGAGTCAACAACATGTCTTGCTGTGTAAACGATACACTCACAAAAAGCAATAGAAAAAACGTTAAAAAAATACTTTTTTTATTCATACTTAAATCGTTTACTTCAGTATTAAATTTAATAAGACGTTGTATTTGGCGTCTAAAGTAGATAATATTATTTAAATATTCTTGTTTTTTTAAAAAAAAACATTGATTCACTATTTTTTTTTAGGTGAAGTAATTTTTACTTGGAAGTAATTTTGTAAATCTCCTTATCAGTATAAAAAGTATTTATCCCAGTTTTTGATAGGTTTTCCACCATAAATTGGGGACTTCGTTTTTCATAGCATTTTCATAATCTTTGTAATCACAGGGTACAAGATGATGACGTTCATATTTAATACCATATTGAGGAGGATAAGGAACTTCCATCCACCATCTTTCAGATTTGTCACTCTTATAGAAAATTATTTCATCTTGAAAATCATCTAGACTTACTAGAAACTTTGTATACTCTTTTTTGCTGCCAATTGGGAAATCGCCTTTCCTGAGAGAAACTCCATCTATAAAGTACCAAATAAATTGAGCTACTAAATTGTCGCATTCTTTTTGATTTCCTTCTGGAAATAAATTGAAAACACCAAAAGATGTTAATTTATCACTTATTCCAGCATATTTGGTGATTTGGCAAATTTGTTCTGCATAAAACCCATTTGGAGAATTGTAATAATCCCCTTTAAAATCAGAACTTCTAATACTTTGAACATCTAAACTAAGAATATCAGCATTTCTTAAATGAGGTTCAGCTTTTTTGAAGTCAGAATTAAACTCTCCTAGTCGGCAGGTGTCAAAATATAATTTATCAAAAAGATCCTGCTCATTTTTACTTACAAAAGGTGCTTGGCAGCCAATATTTGCATGATTAAATAGGAAGCAAGGTCTATGTGTTAGAAGATGACTTAAATAACCATCTTTATTAATTTCTTCCTCTGGATTCCCTAAATCTAATTTATGATCCACCGAACAGATGTTTATCATTTGCTCTAACTTTTCATACCCCTTGTACATAGCAAAAGTTAAATCTTGTGTTCCCCCTATTACTATAGGTATTATTTTATTTTTTACAAGTTCTGCCGTTACTTGAGAAACAGCAAAATAAGTATCCTCTATTTCCTTTCCAGGTATTATGGTTCCACAATCATAAATCGTCTTCACCCAATTCACACCCATAAATAATGAATAAAGGAAGGATCTAAAATTATCATTTTTTTTACCGTGAAATTGTTTTTCGCCATTTCTAAATTCAGGGACATATATAATAGCAATATTATTTTCACGCATCTCTGGAAAATTCCCTTCCGTATGTATCTCGATTGTATTCCCAATAGTACCTTCTGATCTAACAGAATCTAGCTCTACAGGAGAAAAATATATGGATATGTCTTTCATTTTAACTTTTCATCAAAACTAAACTAAAAGTGCGTTCTCTTTTGCGAAAAACCAGAAAAGAATTAATAGTATAAAGTTGAAAACTATTTTAACTTACAAATTAATTGAAGCCTATTATATAGGTATAGAAATTTTCTTTCGATGGATCAATTTCAATTTAATAAAAATGATTAAGTCAAATATTGATTTTTTTATTCATTTCCGAATTCAAAAAAATTTCGCTGACTTTTAAGAATGATATTTGAATTCAAGATTCTACTTTGTTATTGAACTACTCAATATTAACCTGAGATTCTGTGTTAATAATCTATAAACATGAGTTTTTCATTTAGCACAAAAAACTTCTAAAATTCTTACTTTTCTAGTTTAATTAAATTATGCTAATTTTAATTTTGACATTTTAGATTTTGTAAATTGAAGTTCAGCATATTTTAACGTTACACGATACGCCGTTTCGTTTTGAGATGGAAGTTCATACATTATATCTGTTAAAATCGCTTCACAAATAGAACGCAATCCTCTCGCGCCTAATTTAAATTCAATAGCTTGTTGCACAATATAATCTAAAACATTTCCATCGAAACTAAGTTTAATTCCATCAATTTCAAACAGTCTCATATATTGCTTCACCAAAGCATTTTTCGGTTCAGTCATTATACGTTTTAAGCTCTTAGCGTCAAGAGGTTCTAAATAAGTTAACACCGGAAAGCGGCCTATTAACTCAGGAATAAGTCCAAACGTTTTAATATCTGTTGGATTGATATATTTTAGAAAATTATCCCCATCCACTCTTTCTTCCTCTTTATTTGTAAAGCCAATCGCTTTTTTATTTATTCTTCTGGCGATTAATTTCTCAATACCATCAAAAGCACCACCACAAACAAATAGAATATTTTTGGTGTCAATTTGAATCATTTTTTGTTCAGGATGCTTGCGGCCACCTTGCGGGGGAACATTCACGACAGATCCTTCTAATAATTTTAGTAATGCCTGTTGAACACCCTCTCCTGAAACATCACGCGTAATAGATGGGTTATCACTTTTCCGAGCGATTTTGTCAATTTCATCTATAAAAACAATCCCATTTTGAGCAGCTTCTACATTATAATCTGCTGTTTGCAAAAGCCGTGAAAGGATACTTTCAACATCTTCTCCAACATAACCCGCTTCAGTTAAAACAGTCGCATCAGCTATACAAAATGGCACATTTAACATCTTAGCAATTGTTTTCGCTAATAAGGTTTTACCGGTTCCCGTTCTACCGACTAAAATAACATTGGATTTTTCAATTTCAACATCATCTTTGACGGGCGGCTGGTTTAATCTTTTGTAATGATTATAAACAGCGACAGATAACGTTTTTTTTGCATCATCTTGCCCAATCACATATTCATCTAACTTTGCTTTTATTTCTGTTGGTTTTAGAATGTTTACAGCGGTTGATTTTGTTTTTTTCTTTACTAAATCTTCTTCTAGTACTATCGAATTAGCTTGAGTTATGCAGCTTTCACAAATGTGACCTGTAACTCCAGCAATAAGCATTTTAACTTCATTTCTAGGTCTACCGCAAAATGAACAGCCTGTTTCTTTTTTAGCCATGTTTTTTTTTACAAAAAAAGTCATTCATCGATTGATAAATGACTTTTTATTTATTTTTTCTATTTAATTATTTTGGATTTCTCAATAAAATTTCATCAATCATTCCATACGCTTTTGCCTCTTCAGCTGTCATCCAATAATCACGATCTGAATCTGCCCACACTTTTTCATATGTTTGTTTAGAATGTAAAGCGATAATATCGTATAATTCTTTTTTCAATTTTTGAATTTCTCTCGCTGTAATTTCAATATCAGACGCTTGTCCTTGCGCTCCTCCTAGTGGTTGGTGAATCATTACGCGAGAATGTTTTAATGCAGATCTTTTACCTTCCGCACCAGCACACATTAATACGGCACCCATAGATGCAGCCATCCCTGTACAGATTGTAGCTACATCAGGTTTAATGTATTGCATTGTATCGTAAATCCCTAAACCAGCGTATACAGATCCGCCTGGTGAATTTAAATAAATTTGTATATCTTTTTTTGAATCAGCAGACTCTAGAAATAATAATTGAGCGTTAACAATATTTGCAACTTGATCATTAATACCTGTACCCAAAAAGATGATTCGATCCATCATTAATCGAGAAAAGACATCCATTTGCGTCATGTTCATTTGACGTTCTTCTATAATATAAGGAGTAATTGATGATTCAATATAATGTTCTACATGCATACTATTAAGCCCCATGTGCTTTGTAGCGTATTTTTTGAATTCGTTATTATCAAACATTTTGTTTAAAGTTTTCTTGTTATGTTGTAAAGATAAAAGCAAAGTTTAGAATGACAATTAAAATAGGCAGAAAAATCGTTAAATAATGTAAAATAATAGTAATGATATAAATTTACATTGCTCTTCAATAATTGAACTAAAATCAGATTATTTAAGACACTTATATTTATCAATCCATTCTTTTTTTTGCACATCACCTAAGATTTTCCACATATTTGAATCAAGAAAGTATTCAGAATCAATGTGTTTTACCCCATAATGTGTCGATAAAAACAATTCTTGACTAAGAGAAGGATTAAAAGGTTTATTGCTCCATCCATTACCTTTGGTAATATCTAGAGGGTTTTTTTGAAAATGAAGTTTCCATAGAGAATCCAAAGGAATACAATAGGTATAATCTTTTAATGTGAATGAATCTTTGAGTACACCGCACTGATAATTATGCTCTGCAAAATAATTTCTTCTTGTTGGATTGTAAATACTAGGCCAATGTCCAGAGGCTATTTTTATAAATTCCGTTTCGGTTAATATTTTTAGATGTGTGTGTGCTCTTCCATTATCAATGTAGGCAATATAGGAAGTAAGTACTCCTGTCGATTGAAAAGACACCTTCAAGCCAAATGCTGGATGCGGTTGATTTACGAGCATAAATGAGCTCGAAATAAACCAACAAAAAACCAGTAGCATTTTCATCTATAAAGTAATTTTCATAATGATATTCCAATTTTAACGAGTAGATTCAAAAGAAGTTACCCAATTCGCAAAAATTAGAAATATTTAGATTGACTTTCAATCGACTCACTTTTCTTTTCAAGGATTATTATCCAATAAAATATCTTAAAATTTAATCAATTTTGTAGGTGTAACACAGAAATGAAGTCGAATGTCAGTATCTGTTATATCATCAATTTCTTCCATTTGTTCAAATAAATGAAGTCCTATAAACAAACAATCTGGAGAACATTTTTGCAGGAAACGATCATAAAAGCCCTTCCCATAACCAACACGGTTCCCTTTTTTGTCAATCGCTAAAAGCGGAACAAAAACGATATCGAAATTCTCTGGTTGAATAATTTTTCCAGCAGTTGGTTCAGGAATTCCAAAAGCACTCGATTCAATTTGATCAAAAGAATTAAAAAGGATATGTATTAACTCATTTGAGCTAAAATTTGTCTTTGGCATTGCTATTTTATTCCCTTTATATTTAGCTTTTTCTAGAATTAAATAAGTGTCTATTTCATTCAATTTTTTTATCGGTAAAAATAAGCTAATCGTTTTTTCTGTTAAAGCGAATTCTTTAAAAATTCTTTTGGAAATGGCCAATGACAAAGAAATCAATTCTTTACTTAATAATTCTTTTCTTTTCTTTAGATAGATGGTTCTTATTTCTTCTTTTTTCATTTACATAGATCATCGAAAAGGGTTAATATTTTACTATTTTTTAAATCTTAAAATGATAAAATTACCGAGCATTAACAATAATTTAACAGGGTAACTATCCTATTTGTTTGAAAAATTCACTTACTTTTGATTTTCTAAAATTATAAAGAATTACGTATGAAAATTATTAATCCATTTATTTTCTTTTGTTTTATTTCTTTTTCTCCTGTTTTTGGGCAAGAAGAAGTGATTTCTGCGGAAGATACTGTCGCTATTATTGAAGATATTTATGTTGAGCCAGTAGAAGAAATCGAAACTTTTGGAAGCACACGAATTATTAATGGACATTCTGTAGAAACGTTAGGAAAGGGTGTTTTTGAATTTCGAATTGAACATCGTTTTGGTGACATTGCTGGAGGAAGCGGTGGTGTTCAAACGCTTTATGGATTTGATAATTCAACAGATATTCGCTTTGGCTTCGAATATGGGATTACGGATAAATTTATGATTGGCTGTGGACGAAGCAAAGGCACAGCAGCTTTAGGAGTCAATGGTTCACCATACAGTTCTTTGTTAGATGGTTTTGTAAAATACAGATTATTGCACCAAAATGAAAGCGGATGTCCAATTTCATTATCACTTCTGGGAACAACAAGTTATACATATATGAAAGCCATCAGTGATCCAACAAGTGTTTCAAGTTTTCCAAAGGATGTGTATCGTTTTGCGTATTCATCTCAATTAAACATTGCTCGTAAATTTGGGAAAAGAATAAGTCTTTCTTTGATGCCTACATTAGTTTATAGGAATTATGTTGCTTCCAATGATATTAATGCGCTTTTTTCCATGGGCGGTTCTATTCGATATGCGGTTAATTCTAAAGTAGGGATAATCATCGAATATTATCAAAATATACATGGGGCAGATGTCAGACAAACAAATAAAAATAGTCTTGGTGTTGCAGTAGAATGGATCACTTTTGGGCATAATTTCACTGTTAATTTAACGAATTCAACTGGATTTGGTGAAACTCAATTTATTCCTTACACTTTCCAAGATTGGTCAAAAGGACAATTTAGGCTTGGTTTCTGTATAGGCAGAAAATACATGAAAGGTTAAAAAACTAAAATTACACTTAACTATGAAATTTAGAATATTATTTTTTGTTTTAGTGAGTTTGGTATCTACTAAATTACTATTAGTATCTTGTGCAAAAGAAAAGTCCGTTGCTCCAGTAATTATTAATCAAATTGTTTTAACTGCTGAATGTCCAGATACTGTTTTTTATTCAACAGCAATAAAACCATTTGTTGATAATTCATGTGCCACCACTGGGTGTCATGCAGCAAGTTCAAGTGCAGGTGGGTATGATTTGTCAACTTATGATAAAGTTTCAACAAACGCTACATCAATTGTTAATTCAATGAAGCCAGGACATACGCCTGCGCAAATGCCAATAGGTACTAGCTCAACTAATGATACAATAATAAAACTATTCAATTGCTGGATAGGTCAAGGAAAATTAAATAATTAAAAATTAATAAAAAATGAAAAAAATATTTTACCCCCTAGTTGCTGGAGTTCTTTTGGTAACCTCTGCATTTGTATCAGTTGTGCAAACAGAATGGAAAATTAAAGATGATTTTTCTATTAAATTCATCAGTAAAGATCCTTCGGGAAACTTTAAGAAATTCACTGGAACAATTAAGTTTGATCCAGCAGATCTAGCAGGTTCGAAGTTCGATTTATCGATAGCCGTTTCGTCAATCAACACAGGAAATGGTATGATGAACAAAAAAGCACAAATTGAAGAGTGGTTTAATTCAGCTAAATATCCCGCAATTACATTTGTTTCTACAAAAATTGAAAAGTCCACAACAGGTTATTCAATTACTGGAAATTTGAAAGTTAAAGGTACGTCTAAAGCAATTAAAATACCAGTTGTATATACGAAGTCAGGTGAAACTGCTAAATTTACAGGTGTTTTTAATGTTAAAAGGACAGATTATAAAATTGGTCATGCAAGTGAAGCTGTGCCTGATGTAATGAAAATTGAGTTTATTGTTCCAGTTGTTAAAAAATAATATTTATGTTTCAAAGAATTTTTTTTGCAGGGCTTTCGTCAAGTATTTTTGGTGCTTTAATTAGTATCGCATACTTTTCTGTATTCAAATACTCACCTTTAGCCGTTGATTTCACTGAAAAAGCATCCTATTTATACCTTCTAAGTTTTAACTTGGAAATCGGTATGTCAACATGCTTGTTGTATTTTATTTTGATAAAACTATTGAAGAAAGAAAATATTACCTCCTTCATCGTTGGCTTTTTATTAAGTGGCGTTTCAATTTCAATTGCTCTACTTTTTATGTTTAAAGTGGATCCGGAATTAAAATTTACGAATGAAAATTCAGAGCTATTCAAAGATTTTTACTATTATATTCTTGCTCCTGTATCCTTTTTTCCAGTTTTATCATGGTTTACCTTTAAACCTATTTTTATTAAATAATCCAAGAAAGAATAATTCATTATTTAACCTTAAACGTAAGAAAATGACTAAAAATTATTTTATTTTATCAATTATTATAGTGGCGGCAGGTATATTTTCATTTCAAAATAGCGGTAATGAAAAAATTGAAAAGTATCTAAAAAAGAATGGGCATAAATATCCGAATGGAATCGGTATTGGTTCTGTGGCGGGAGCTCCGGGTGAATCAAATTGTACTTCTTGTCATTCTGGCAGCACCCAATCTGGGGCAAGTATAAATACATTAACACTTTTGTCTGGGACTACCCCAGTAACTTTTTACACACCTGGTTCTACCTATAATGTAGGACTGACAATGACTCCAAACCCAACGAGAAGAGGGTTTCAAGCAGTTGCAATGAATTCTTCCAATGCAGTAGTAGGAACTCTCACCGCATTAGTTGGAGCGAGAATTGTATCCAATCGGGCGATGCATTCATCTACTGCAGATGCGGCATGGACATGGAAATGGACAGCGCCATCCACGGATGTTGGTAATGTTACATTTTATGTTGCAACTATGAAAGGAGGTGGTTCTTCAAATCAAACTGGTGATGTTGTTTATTTGTCCCAACATGTGATAGGAAGTGCAGCGAGCATCTCAGAAGAAATTATTGACAAGTACAATTTCTCTGCAGGTTATTCAGCAACTGATAATTCTGTATTGATGAATTTTAATTCTTTAGTACAAGGTGACATGTATTTTAATTTAATTGACTTAAGCGGTAGATCGGTATTTACATATTCAATGGGTCAATCAGTTGTTGGAAAAAATAGTGAAAAAATTGTTTTACCAGAAGATCTTAAAAACGGAATGTATGTTGTGAATATGTTTGTAAACAACAATGCTATGGAGAAAAAAATAATTATTCAAAAATAGATGAGATATTAGATTTTTAGCTACTAGAAATTAGACAAGAATATAAAACCTCGGTTATTTTATAACTGAGGTTTTTATTTTTAAATGAATTATTTTTTCATCTAGCATCTAAATTTAGACACCCAATCTTCTGATTACTAAATCATTTATTTTTTTAAATAATTGAAAGGGGGAATAAGTTCTCCATTCAATATCTTGAAGTTCACCTCCCATTACAAAATAGTTGTCTATGTTAATTCTTTGAAATTCATTTATTACGTGTTCGTGAAAATTAACCGCCACTACCCAACCATCTTCGACATCATCCAACCATTCTTCATAGTAACAATCATCAGAGTAATGAAAATTCAATACATTTTCACCGATTAAGATAAATTTAGTTATTCCAGCGTTGATCATTGGCTCAATAATATCTCTTTTGAACGTCATAATATCATTTTCAATCGCATCATTCCATTCTCCAAGCAATTCAATAATTGCATAGCCATCTTCATATTCAGTGTAAAGTATTTTTAGAAACAAAGTGGGAGAACCCATTGAATCCCATTGAGGGTGAATATAGAAATTATATACAGAATTGTGAAATTCAAATTCACTGTACTCTTGGTTATAAAACGGAGACACCGGGTCATCTGACGCGATATAAAGATTTCTCCACTCAAAAAAAGGTTCGACTAAATGCATACATCAAAATTAATTTAACTTTGGTGAATTATCGTCTTTTACTTTAAATTTATTCATTACTTTTATACAGCAAATCAATACTTTTCTTTAAAGTAAAATTCATTAAAAAATTTAAGATTATGAAAATTAAATTCTTTATATCTTTATTCACGGCAACAATGTTAGTAGTTTCTTGTGGAAGCAACAATGATAAACGTCAATTAAGAGATTATCTATCCGCTTTCATCAAAGAAAATAAATCCGTTGCTGTTTTTGGAAAGGTTGATTTTAATACGATTTTGAATAAGGCTGAATATAAAAGCGTTCCAAAATTTGGAGCCATTATCGAATCCGTTTTAAGTGAGTTTAGCAAAAGTATTGATACAAAAGAATCTATTTATTTTGCCATTGAAGGTCCTTTTACACCAGAAGGGAATCCTACCGCTTTTTATGCTTTCATTTCTGTTAAAAGTGCAGATTCGTTGGTTTCGAATTTAGTTCAAAAGGGGTATGATTTTGAGAAGGAAGGAGATCTGAATTTTTATCAAACAGGTGAATTAAGCATAGGAATTAAAAAAGATTTAGCAATAGTTATTTCTAAAAGTGGGAAATCAACTAATAAGGATTCTATAGAAAAGGCTTTCGAAATGTCAACAGGAGATCTGTCATCTGGGAAAGTTGATTCAATTCTTGCTCAAAAAGGAGATATTGTTGTAGGATTTAGTTTAGAATCTCTTTACGCTAGTTCAGACACTCAACTAAAAAAATTAGATCAAATTAAGCAAGATGCAATTAAAGAAATGGTCTTAGATTCATACAGCCAAACTATATTTTCATTTGAGAAAGGACAAGCAATAATTGAAACAAAGAACTTTTTCTCGGAAGCACTTAATAAAAGAATGTTTTTACAGTCAAAAAACAATGGAACAATCGTGTCAAATCTTGGGCAAGGTTCCCCAATTCTTGGTTTATCTTTTAATTTTGACATGGAAAAATTACAAAGTTTAGTGAATGATTTCTCGCCTGAGTCCATCAGTGACTTGAGTGAAAAGTTAGGTATGCAAATACCTTTAATGGTACTTGGTGAAAATCCACTTTCAGGAATTAGTAATGGGCAATTTGGATTTGTAATGTTGGGAGAACCGGGTAAAAATGGCTCAATGATTCCAGATTTCAATGCTTATATGGGTTTAGGGAATAAAGCAATGCCTCTCGCAGAAATGGCAGAATCTTATTTGTCTATTGATTCACTCGTACTGAATATTACGGATGATGGGATTTCGTGCTATTCTTCTAAAAGAAATTCTCCTTCCATTGGTAATCGCTTAATCATTCCAAGTGGATGTGAAGTTTTTGGAAAAAAAGCAATAACTGGATTTATTAATTTTGAAGGAATGGATATGACTACTTTTGATTTAGAAGGAGGTTCGAAAATTTTGAATATTATCAAATACATTAATTTAGAGATAGATGAAAATGGAGCTAAGATATCTGTTAAAGCGAAGAATAGTCAAGAAAATATCTTAAAGCAGTCACTGAATTTCTTGTTAGGAGAATTTGAATCTCAAATAAGTGGAATAGCTATTTAATTTAACCAATTATAAATTAGCTGATAATTGACAGGGGCTAATTGATATTATTTGTGGGATAATTTTTAAAAGTAATAGAAATGAAATCGAAATCGAATTGGAACATATTGTCACCAGCGGCAAAAGCGGTGATAGTAGGGAAAGGTACTGAAATTCCATTTTCGGGAGAATATTGTAATTTGAAAGAAATGGGAACCTATTTGTGCGCACAGTGTGAAGCTCCTTTGTATCAATCTCAAGATAAATTTGATTCAGGCTGTGGCTGGCCCTCCTTTGAAGATGAAATCAAAGGAAGTGTTACGCATATAATAGATAAAGATGGTCGTAGAATGGAAATTATTTGTTCTAATTGTGAGGGGCATTTGGGGCATGTTTTTCACGGTGAGCAATTAACTAAAAAAATACACGTCATTGTGTTAATTCAATTTCTTTAAAATTTGTGCCTAAGTTTTAAATTAAAAATATTAACCTCTCTCACCTACTTCGCAAATAATTTCCTTGCTTATCCTTTATAAACATTAAGAGGAAATGAAAATATTTTTTAGTTGATCTTGTTCATAAAACCGCTCTTTATTTTTTTTAGCACCTATTTTTTTAAAGAAAAAGCGAATTGTGATTACGGAAAAATTTACAACTAATTCTGTGGAAAGACCATTTCAACTTCACTTCGAAATAAAATTAATATGTGACTCATTTATGTGATGTTTTATATTAGCCCCCAACTTCTGGTATTGATCCGTTTTTTGTCGGGTACTAGCTATTTTTTTTGATAAAATTCTAGTACATAAAAAAACCCGTTACAATTTAATGTAACGGGTTTTATAAAAGTGGCATCGACTTACTCTCCCACCCTCAAAAGGGCAGTACCATCAGCGCTAGTAGGCTT
>CANFRV010000037.1 GCA_947449575.1 Flavobacteriales bacterium | reverse complement strand
GTATACATTTACTCCATCAGCAGGAATGTGTGCTACAAATACTACTCTAACTATCACAATTGATACACCAGTTACTCCGACATTTTCACCTGTTGCGAATGTGTGCCAAAATGCAACCGCACCTGTTTTACCAAGTACGTCGACAAATTCAACACCTTTCAATGGAATTTGGTCTCCAGCCGTTAGCACTGCAGTAGCAGGACCGGCTAGCTATACATTTACACCCGCAGCTGGGCAATGTGCTGCCAATGCAACATTAACAGTAACCGTAGATGCCCCAACTATTCCAACATTTGCCCCTGTTTCTGATATATGTTTAAATTCTACTGTTCCGGTTTTACCTAGTAGTTCAACAAACAGTACTCCAATAACGGGAGCTTGGTCGCCAGTTGTTAGTTCAGCGTTAGCAGGAACAGCAACGTACACTTTTACGCCAACTTCTGGACAATGTGCTACGAATACTACTATAGATATTACAATTGATACACCTGTTTTACCTGCGTTTACGCCAATTTCTAGTGTTTGTCAAAATGCTACTGCACCTGTTCTGCTAGGTACTTCAACCAATTCGATTACAGGAACATGGTCTCCAGCAGTAAGTACAGCATCAGCAGGAACTGCGACATATACCTTTGCACCAACAATTGGACAATGTGCGTCAGCTACCACTCTAAGTATTACCGTTAATGCACCAACAACTCCGACTTTCTCAGCCATTGCAGACGTTTGTCAGAACAGCACTGCTCCAGTTTTACCTACAAGTTCTACAAACGCAATTAATGGTGCATGGGCTCCAGCCGTAAGTACTTTAAGTGCAGGAACTGGAGTGTATACTTTTACTCCATCAGGAGGACAATGCGCGACAAATACGACCTTAAATATCAACGTAATTCCATTAGTAACTCCTACTTTTGCCGCCATTGCGAGTGTTTGTCAGAATAGTACTGCTCCAGTATTGAATACGAGTTCAACAAATATACCTGCAATAGTAGGAACATGGTCTCCAGCAGTGAGTACTGCACTTGCAGGAACAGCGACATATACATTTACTCCTACAGCGAGTGTGGGCGTTTGTGCGGTAAATGCTACAGCAAATATTACAGTAACCCCTCTTATTTTACCTCTTTTTGAGACACCAACACCTTTGTGTCAAGGTGCGATGGCTCCTGTTTTACCGACTTCTTCTAATAATGTTCCAGCTATTATGGGGACTTGGTCTCCAGCGGTTACAACTGGGGTAGCAGGAACTTTTACCTACACATTTACTCCAACTGCAGGTCAGTGTACTTCAAATGCGACCTTGAGCATGGTAATCAAACCAAATCCTGTGTTGCTAGTTACAGATCCAGCTCCAATTTGCGCTCCAGGTGAAGTTGATTTAACATCTCCACAATTAACTGCTGGTAGCACAGGCACGATTACGTTCTCTACAAGTCCAACGGGAGTTCCAGTAATGTCAAATCCATCTGAAGTTTCTTCAAGTGGGACTTATTTTGTAATGAGTAACTTAAACGGATGTGTAGTTTCGTCTCCAATAACTGTGGTAATTAGCGCAAGCCCAATCGCTTCTTTTATTCCTTCGGAAACAATTCTTGATCAGTATAATTTGACAAGTGTTATGGTAAATAGTTCAACAGGTGCATTAAGTTACGAGTGGTTCTTCATGGATGGAGTGACTTCAAGTGAAACTGACCCATCACATATTTTCCCAGACTCTATTTATGGAGATCAATTAATTACTATGATTGCAACTTCAGCAAATGGTTGTAAAGATACCACATCAAAGATTGTTACTATTAATGAGGAATTAATTTTTTATATTCCAAATGCTTTCACACCTGATGGTGATACATATAACCAAACATTTCAACCTGTTTTTAGGTCAGGATTTGACCCAAATGATTTTACAATGTTATTGTATAACCGATGGGGAGAGGTAATATTTGAATCTCATGACGCTGCAGTTGGCTGGGATGGCACTTTTGGTGGCAATATGGTGCAAGATGATGTAATTACTTGGGAAATTGAATTTAAGATAATAAGAAAAGATAAACATGTCAGATATACAGGACATGTCAATATTTTACGATAAGATTTAAAATGAGAATCGGAGGAGATGATTTGTATTTCCTTCGATTTTTTTTTGACAATTGAAGATTGTCTTAAAATAAAAAATGCCTATCGGTTACTTTGCCACAACATAAATTGATTATCTTCATCGATTGTAGTTTTGTGTAGTAAAAAACACAGAATTCAAGAAGTTTGAAAGTGGTAAAAAGAGGAGAACTGGTTAAAAATAACCAGTTCTCCTCTTTTGTGACCGCGATAGGATTCAAACCTATAACCCTCAGAGCCGAAATCTGATGCGCTATTCAATTGCGCCACGCAGCCATAAAGAACTTGTCTTCGCAACAAATGTAACTACAGAATGACAATTCACCAAGTACATTTTCATTTTTGTTGTATTTTAGTACTATTTCAAATAACTTTGGTGTTAATTCGTTGTATCTTGCAAACAAAAAAATGAAATTTATTTTTGCTCTTTTTTTATCATGTAACCTATGTGCCCAAATTGGTACAGGAGAATGGCGTTTACATGTTCCAAATAAATCGGGGATCGATGTGGTGGTTGGGAATAACGTCGTTTATACCGCATTCGAAAGTGGAGTGATGGAGTTTGATATTGCTTCTTCGGATGTAAGTTTGTGGACCGCTGTAAATTCTCTTTCCGATATTTCTCTCACTTGTTTAGAATATTACGATGCACAAAGCGCCCTTTATATTGGTTACGAAAATGGAAATCTGGATAAAATAGTGAATAATAAAGTTACCAATATTCCGGCTATTCGATTGGCTGAAGTGTCTGGTTCGAAAAGAATTAATAAAATTGTCGCATATAATAATTTTATCTACGTTGCTACCGGATTTTCTATCGTAAAAATTGATCCGATCAAGGATGAAGTGAGAGATACGTATTATCCTACAAACAGTGATGATCCAATTTTAGATGTTTCCTTTCGAAATGATTCAATTTTTGCCTTGACAAGCAGTAAGCTGTATCGGGGATTTATTCAATCTTCTGCCTTGGCAGATCCATCTCAGTGGTTTGTTGATTCTCGTCTCAAAACACTTTCAGTAGGGAATAGTTACCGAGAAATCGAAGTAATTAATGATGGTATCTATGTTTTTTCTTCTAATCCTATCTATGGAATGGATTCTGTGTATCAGATTAAAAACACGGGAATGACGTTGGTTCAAGACCCGTCCTTAAATTTTGAAATAAACTCCATAGAAAATTTCAACGGGAAGTTGGCGGTCAATCTTTCAGGAGGAATTTATATTTATAACCTTGATTTACTTTCCTATACGGTTGAATCAGTGCTTTATGGCTATGGTATTATTGCAAATAATTCCTTTTTTCACAATGGAATATATTGGATTGCAGATGGTTTTAATGGGCTCACTCGTTATATGAATGGATACGGTGAAAGAATTGGTTTTCAAGGCCCAAATAAAGATAAGTTCTATGCAATGGATTGCAATAAAGGAAAATTACTAATTGCAGGTGGAGGGATAACAGGACATCAAATGACATATAACAATACGGGAGTACATGTTTTTGAAAATGAAGAATGGGCTATTAAAGATGATAATAATCAAGCTCTTTGGCAAGGGAAGCATGTGTGGGATTTTTTATGTGTAGCTGTGAATCCAACGGATAAAAATAAAATGGCAGCTGGCTCTTTTTCTGAATTCCCTCTTTCACTATTTTCTGATGGAAATCAAGTTTCGGATACTTTTACTGTAAATAATTCTCCCATCGAGTCTACGATTTGGAATACCGAAGCTTTAATTTCAGATATTAAATATGATGAAAGTGGAAATTTATGGATAGCGAATAGTTATTGTGTAAATCCTCTAAAAGTGTATACCAAAGAGGGTGCTTGGCAAACCATTAGTTTAGGAATGATCGCTAGTAACAAAGCGATAAATCAGATAGAAATTGATTACAATGGAAATAAATGGCTTGCAGTGGGAGGTTCTGGTTTACTAGCGTTAAACGATAATAATACGATTTCCGTGCTCACGGATGATAAAATTAAAGTGATTAATTCAGGGGAAAATTCCGGCGCGCTGCCCTCGAACGAAGTGACCGCTTTGGCTGTAGATTTCAATAATGAAATTTGGATTGGTACTGATAATGGGTTTGCTATTTTATATAATTCCTCCTCCGTTTTTGATGCTTCTGCTGGCAGCTACAATGTTCAGCGTGTAAAAGTAGACATAGATGGAAATGTAGAATACCTTTTAGGAAATACGTATATCACAGATATTAAAGTGGATGGAGCTAATAGGAAATGGCTCGGAACCGAAAACGCGGGCGTCTTTTTGCTTTCTGCCGATGGTACAGAAATACTGCAAAATTTTACGGTTGATAATTCACCTCTTATTTCAAATACGATCATTGACATGCAATTGGATCAATCCACTGGTGAATTATTTCTTGTGACGGATAAAGGGCTTATTTCGTATCGTACTGATGCAACGTATGAAGATCCTGAATACTCGAATGTGAAGGTATTTCCCAATCCTGTGAAGCCTGATTTCTCTGGTCAAATTACGATACAAGGAATTAAGTATGATTCTGATATTCACGTGACAGATGTTGCGGGGAATCTCGTGTATAAAACTACTTCAAATGGTGGAACAGCAACGTGGGATGGAAAAACGTTAACTGGGGAAAAGGTGAAATCAGGGGTGTATTTATTTTGGACTGCTCCAAATGTCGGAAAGGGTAGAAAAGTCGGCAAGGTGGTAGTTATTAATTAGGCATGAAGCTCTTTTGGGAGGGAAAGAAATAGCCTCATTTTAATTAAAAAATTAGCAAAGTAAGAAGTGAAAGGCACGGACAAGGCAATTCTTTTAAATCGAATTTCATACAGTGAAAGTAGTTTGATTCTAACTTTCTATACCTTTAGAA
This sequence comes from Flavobacteriales bacterium, assembly GCA_947449575.1. Taxonomy (GTDB): domain Bacteria; phylum Bacteroidota; class Bacteroidia; order Flavobacteriales_D; family Crocinitomicaceae; genus CAIUKX01. Next base: position 23,576 of record CANFRV010000037.1, on the reverse strand, counting down.
ACGGAATTCAAAAATTTATTTTTCAGGGTGGAAAGAAAAAAGCACATCAATTATTTCCATTGTCGATTTCTGAAATTACTTTTTACAAAAGGCCGGATAGCGATTTAGGGAAAATAACTTCTGTGGATTGCTTTCAAATTTTAAATGAAGTCCCCTTTAATCCCATAAAATCTACTGTTGCCTTTTTTATAGCAGAAATATTATTGAAATGCTTGAAGACAGAAGAGGCAGAAAATGTACTTTTTGAATTTCTTCACAGGGAAATAGTTCGTTTGGATGAATCAGAAGATATTATTCTTTTCCCCGTTTTATTCCTACTTGAATTTTCATTTCACATGGGAATTTTACCCCAAATTGAAGGAGAGGAGGGAACCTATTTTAATGTAATGGAAGGAGTGTTTAGTGATAGAAAACCACTTGGCGACATTTTTTTCGATGGTGAACCGGTTCTATTACTCGTAAAGATGATTCAAGGGGTTGAAAATAAAGAATTAAGAGCTTTTGGATCAAAAAAAACAAGGGAAGAAGCACTTCAAATAATGATTCAATATTATCAGTTGCACATCCCTCAATTCAAACAATTGAATACATTTGAAGTTATTCAAGAGATATTATATACATAGCATTTGGTTTGAATTATTTTTTTAGACCTTTTACTATTATAGGTCATTTTTATCCTTAATTTTATAGCATGCAATTCAAAGATATCGTAGGCCAATCAGAATTAAAGTCTCATCTTATTCAAGAGGTACTTGCCGAGAAAGTGAGTCATGCTCAATTATTTTTGGGTCATTCTGGTTTTGGCGGTCTTCCTCTGGCTCTTGCATTTGTTCAGTTTTTATTTTGTGAAAACAAACAAGAATCAGATAGTTGTGGGCAGTGTTCCTCCTGCTTGAAAATTAAAGAATTACAGCATCCAGATCTACATTTTTCTTTTCCAGTTGTTCAAGCAATACACAAACAATCCGATGCTTTTTTAAAAGATTGGAGAGAGCAAATAAAAGAAAGCCCCTATTTTAATCTTAATAATTGGTTAGAAAGAATTGACGATAAAGGCCGAAAACCTATTATTGGAACAGAGGAAAGTCAAGAAATTATAAAAAAATTAAGTCTAAAATCATACGAGGGAGGATATAAAGTCATGATCATTTGGATGGCGGAAGAAATGAATCCACAATGTTCTAATAAGTTATTAAAAATCATTGAAGAACCTCCTGCTCATACACTTTTTATTCTAATTTGTAATACGCAAGAATTTCTTTTGCCAACTATTCTTTCCAGAACACAAATTGTAAAAATCCCCAGAATTAATGTGGGTGAATTAAGTCAATATATTCAAGGTAAATATACTACAGCTCCTAGTTTAGCAGATAGCATAGCAGCAAGAGTTGATGGTGATTTTATAGAATGTTTAGAAATGCTTGTCGATGCGCAAGAGCAAGATGAAAACCGTGAATTATTTATTCAATTAATGCGTGTTTGTTATAAGAAGGATGTTATTCCTATGATGGATTGGGCAGAATTAATTTCTGGGTTAACCAGGGAAAAGCAAAAAATATTTATCAAGTATTCTTTACATATGTTTCGCCAAAGTATGCTTCATAACTACACTGAAAATCAATTAACCAAAGTGTCGGAGGAAGAGAATCAATTTTTAAAAAAGTTCTCTAAATTTATTTCCGGAAATAATGTTTTTGATTTTATGAAGACTTTTGATGATGCGCATTATCATATAGAGAGAAATGCAAATTCTAAAATTCTTTTTACGAATATTTGTTTCAAAGTAATGAGATACATTCATGTGGCGTAGCCATCGAGCATAAATATGGATCAAACCTAAAACTTGTGGAGAAATTCTAGTATATTGATTTTTTGAATGAATAATGAATAGTTGTGAAGCTTGAAAGTTTGGATATTTTAAAGAAGTAGCTGTAAATTTCTTCGTAATTGCGTTTCGCTTTTTCAGCGAAAATAAGCATGAAGAAGAGTATTTACGTGCGGTTTTACGTAGAGTAACGAAGTAAAAACTTCCTTAAAATGTCCTTGATTTTTGCTTACTTTTCATCAAGGAAAAGTGAGGGAATAATAATCGAAGCAAAATCGATAGTCTTTTTTATAATTTATAATGGAATAATATTTTTAATTTGTCCACAATATTCGGGTTTGATCCGTTTTATCCATCTATTGTTCTCATGTTACTACAAAAAAGCCCGATTCATCAAATGAATCGGGCCACAAAAGACGTTGTTAATCTCTCTTATTTTTTTATAATTTTTATTGTGCTTGGTGTTTGATGGTTTGCTGAAATGGTGGCAAAATAAACCCCTGGCACTAATGATGAAACATCAACTTCTTCACTATTATTAAGCAATTCTGCGGAAAAAACATTTTTACCAGAAACATCTTGAATATAAAGACTCGGATTGGTCCCTGCAGCGAAAGCATGTTTCACAACAATAATCCCATCATTTGGATTTGGATAAATTGACACTGAAGCATCGTTAACACTTTTATTTTCAAGCGATAAACTATTCTGGTAATTAGAGCGAATTACAACTGTTTGGGAACTCTCTCCTGCAGGTATCCAATTGTCTGTTGCATTTACCGTCACATAAAATAACTGCTCCGCTTCGTTTTCTAATAAATTAGTCGCATAAAAAGTACACGTATACTCCTTGAAAGTGGGAGTGTCTTTACTTTTAAAATAAGTAAAATGATCTGCCTGATCGCACGATAACGTTGCTTCTACAATTTGATCAACCTCCGGAGTCATTACACTTATAACAAATGAAACAGAATCGATGTGCATAGATTTTAAAGTATCTCCTGTATAAACATCGATTGTATCACAGATATAACTACTCAAAATAAGTGGCGGTACATTTCCTGGCAAAGCTAAATTAAAATAGATCTCTTGATTGTCTAAAAAATCAATACCATCTGTCGTATTATAAGGCCCATCAAAAGCAATACTTAAGGTGTCAAAAGTACCAACTTGAAAATAATCAATACCATTCCCTTGATTCACCCCGACTGTTGCAGGAACTCCAGCAAAACCTCCTGCACCTCCAGAAGCATCTCCTGTTGTCCATTGCATATCTCCATAACAAAATGAAACATTATTTCCATCAGGTATCATTGGATCTAAACCATTAGAAATCGTTAATTGAAAAGTATTCAACTTATCGCTATGAATATTAAAATAACCTACTTGTTCCCATTTTATAATCATTGCTGTGGGGGTAATTTTATAATATACCATTCCACTCAACGGGTCGCGCGTATCAACATCTCCCCAAAAAGCAGCAATCATATTATTAATTGAATCTGGGAAAGAATTAGCTGTAAACGTATAGTAAGGCGATAAAAATGATATGTTTCCATTATTATTAATATATAACGAATCATACGCAACTCCATAAAAATTGAAGCTAAAAGGGATTCCAATTTTATTCGTGTAATCATCATCATTTCTATTATTCGTTGGTGACACAGAAGAAATGAAAGGAACTAATGAAAAGGTAGTATCTAATGGAACTAAACAACTACAAAATGATTTTTCAACTTGAATAGAAATATCTTTTTTAGTCAGTTTTCCGGAGGGTTGATTTCCAGAAGGAATAAATGAATAACGAACATTCTGGTCTAATTGCCCATTTACTTTTAAAACATTATACGCCTCACTCGTAATATTTTGGCTAGTTTGGGCAAATAATAAAGTTGTTGTTATCAATGAAATTAGTAGTAGTATGTTTTTCATAATAAAATAGTTTGTACTAATTTACTCATTTTTAATTAGAAAACTATCTTTTTTCTAAAAATACAAAACACAAAATTTTGAATCGTCGCAAAAGGGGTGGGATGATTTACTTTTTTACATGCTATTTTATCAAAAAATGGACGAAAAGAATCTGTTAATGTTTTTTCAGAATATTGTTTTACGTCAAGACCGCTGCAGCTTGTAGGACCATCTTCTGAAAACGTTCCAATGACAGCAACACCATCACTTTCAAGACTTTCATTTACAATTAACACATATTTTTCTACCTCTTGTTCGTGTGTTAAAAAATGAAATACGGCCCGATCATGCCAAAACGCATACTTTTCCGTCGATTTAAAAGTAGTAATATCAGAAACAATCCATTTGACTTTAGAAGACAAGGGGCCCAAACGTAGTTTTGCTCTTTCCAATGCCTTTTCAGAAATATCTAAAACAGTAATGTCTTCATACCCTAATTCAAGTAAATAATCAACCTGTAAACTATCTCCTCCACCCACATCTATTATTTTAGCTGATAATGGCAAGTTCAACTCTTTTACAAATGCTAATGATGTTTCAGGCATCGCTTGGTACCAACTGACAGATTTTAATTCTTTCGTTTGGTATATATTCTCCCAATGCTTTTTTCTATCGAAGCCTTCCATAGTAATGTTGTTTATCAAACAATTGTTTATGTATCAATGCTAATGCTTCAAGCTATTTTTAAATATTTTTTCAAATTTTTCAATCTTGGGCTGAATAATCATTTTGCAATAAGGCGCCTCTTGATTTTCTTTGTAATAATCTTGGTGGTAATTTTCTGCGATATAAAAATGGGTAAAAGGACTTACCTGCGTCACCACTGGATTATCATAGACTTTATCCGTGTTTAATAACGTAATTATTTCGCGGGCTATTTTCTTTTGAGTTTCATTCCGATAAAAAATAACAGATCTGTATTGCGTTCCAATATCTGCTCCTTGACGATTTAATGTGGTAGGATCATGAACCGTGAAAAAGACTTTTAATATTTCATCGATGCTTGTTTTTGATGCGTCATAAACAATTTGAACAACCTCCGCGTGACCAGTATTTCCCCTGCAAACTTCCGAATAAGAAGGATTTTTCATAGTGCCGCCTGAATAACCAGATTCTACTTTTACGACACCTTCCAATCTTTCATAAACTGCCTCCACACACCAATAACATCCTCCTCCTAAAGTAATCGTATCATTGATTGCTTTCTTTGAAACATTTTCGCTTTCTTTCACAAAATCAAGAGATACTGAATTAACACAATAACGCAAACCTGTTTCAGTGGGGCCATCATCAAATAAATGTCCCAAATGTCCACCGCACTTAGCACATTCAATTTCAACTCGTTTCATTCCATGGCTGACATCCTCGCGTGTAATAATCTTGCCGCCACTAATTTCCTTATCAAAACTAGGCCAACCACACTCTGAGTCAAATTTCATTCCGTCTGTAAACAATTCGTTGCCACACGCTACACATTTATACACTCCTTTTTCATGGTTTAAAAGCCATTTTCCTGAAAAAGGGGCCTCTGTTCCTTTTTCTCGCAGAACATAATATTGCTGATCATTTAGTGTTTTTTTCCACTCTGCGTTCGTTTTTAAAGAGGGTGCTTCTTGGATTTGTTTTGTGCTATTCGTATTTACTTGTCCACAAGCATTTACAGCAAACACAATGGACAAAAGAGCTATAATTATTCTTGATTTTACAAACATTTGACGCATATTTTATGAAACAATATTTACACCTACAATTTCCTTGTGAATGTAACAAATATGATTATGAAATTGCCATCTTTCTTAATCCGATAAATAAGGGAATGAAAAAACTATATACGATAAAAAATAAATTAATATAGGGCACTAAATCTAAACTCAAAAAGATGGTCATGAGTAACAATTGAAAACCTAAGCCATACATAGAAACCAACGTCATGAACCATTTTGGCATTGTTTTTACTTTGGAAGCGCTCTTTTCTAAAGTATAAATGAAATAATCAAAAACGCCATATAGAATCTTATATAGAACGAATAATCTATTTACATTTTTTTGAGATTCGCCAGGAAGAGCAACAGGAAATTTATTTTCAAAAACTCTACTAGTGGTATCACTTTTTGCTGTTTTATTTCTTAAAATCACATAATAATAATTATAAAGCGTTCCTTGCAAGGAACAAGAGATAAACGCTAAAAACGCATAAAAATAAGATGTATGAGTAACAAATGAGAACGTTAAGAATAAAATTAAATTCAAAAGAATATCAGCGACAGAATCTAAATATCGACCAGTATATGAAGGGGTCTTTTTTAAACGTGCTAATTCCCCATCTGCAGCGTCTAAAATTGATTTCAAAATCAAGAAAAATCCAGCAATGGAGTAGTTTCCTTGGATAATAAAATACACAGATAGCAATGCTGAGCAAACAAACATCCATGTGACGTGGATGGGTGTGACACGTGTGTCTTTAAATTGATTAGCAATCATTTTAGCAATAGGTCTTCCATAATCTGAAAGATCAAAAAATTTATTTTCTATGGAAAGTTTCGACATTTTATGAATTATAATTGAGTGGGTTTACTTTAAAAATCGTAGAAATCATTGATATCTCTTCTGTCTTTTTTAGTTGGTTTTCCAGACCCATTTTCCCTGTAAACCGCCTGCGATAGATTGTATAATTTATACCTTTCTATTTCTTCCTCTGGCGTAATGTCAATGACATATTCTTCCACTAATTTTGCACCAATTCGATTGTCGAGCAATTGAATTATTTTAAAACTGAAAATCGCCGTGTTTTTTAAAAAATGAAGCGTGTCTCCGACTTTTGGTTCCTTAGAAGGTTTAACTTGCTGATTGTTTAACTTAATTCGACCCTTTGATATGGCTTCTGAAGCTTGCGAACGTGTTTTCGAAAGTCGAACACACCAAACATATTTATCAAGCCTTGAAGCCATCCCGTGTTTTTTTTGAAAGAGAATTATACACCAAAGTATACGAATGATCTATTAATTCATACATCAATTTATCGTCAACGTCCTCATCTATTTTTACCGTGTTCCAATGTTTTTTATTCATATGAAAAGCCGGAATTACACCTGAATATGCTTCTCGTAATTCAATCGATCTTTCTGGATCACATTTTAGATTAAGTCCTGAAAAGTTTTCAATGCTAAAAAGAGCAAACATTTTATTCCCTACCTTCAACACCAATGTTTCACTATTAAACGGAAAACTTTCCTCTGTATGTGGTTTTGCTAAACAATACGCCCAAATAGATTCAATATCCACTCAATTGACTATTTAATGCAACCCTGGAGCATTATCATAATGACCCAAGTTATACAACATTTTACCATGAGAAACCAAAGCCTTACCAAATGTTTTTTGAGAATTATACGGTAAATTATATTCTATTGCTGTTTTTCTAACAATATCCGAAATTTTTCTATAATGTACATGACAAATATTTGGAAATAAATGATGCTCAACTTGATAGTTTAAACCACCAACGTACCATGAAAATAAACGAGCGCCAGGAGCAAAATTAGCAGTGTTATACAATTGATTAACAGCCCAATCTGCTTTAATGTTTCCCGAAGCATCAGGAACAGGGTAGTTCGAAGATGGAACAACGTGTGCTGGTTGAAAAATAGCGCCTAAAATAAGGCCGCACACAAAATGCATTACTAAATAACAACCTATTGTTCCTAAAATAGACATTTCACTATAAATTAGAGGTAATACTAAGACCGCAATATAGTAGGCAATTTTTGATACTATTAAAATCGTTAAACTTGACACAAACCTAACGTTTTGAGTTTCAAGCAGCTCCATTCTTTTATATCTAAACAGCTGTTTGAAATCTTTCACTGTAGACCACATCATTGTCATCATACCATACAAAAACCAAGCATAAATGTGTTGGTATTTATGATTTGAAAAACGTGGCTTATGCGGTGAAAAACGTAATAAAATTCCAGAATCAATATCTTCATCAACACCAGATACGTTCGTGTAGGTATGATGCAAAACATTATGTTGTATTCTCCAATTTACATCGTTGCCGCCTATTAAAGTTATAACATATCCTAAAACGCTATTAACCCTCTGATTTTTTGAATAAGCTCCATGATTTGCATCATGCATTATGGACAACCCTATCCCAGCCATTCCTGCTCCCATCAAAACCCACATTAAAAAAATAAGGAAGGCATTCTCGAAATATAACAACATTAAAAAATAAGGAACAACGTATAAAGAGATCATGAAAACACTCTTTAAAACCATGTTAATATTCCCATGTCTTGCTATCTTACCTGTTTTAAAGTAGTCTGCAACCCTTTGTTTTAAAACTTTATAAAACTCTTCGTTGTGACCTTTTGTAAACTTAATTGTTTGTACTTTCATGTTGCAAAATTGAATTTTGTAGTACAAATTTACGTTAAAAACACAACTACTAAAAATTAAACTTCATAAAAATTCATAAAACAAGAAATACAAGGGATCTGACCTGTTTTAAAAACAATAAATTAATTACTTTTGTGTGTTATTTTGAATGAGTTAGTGACCTTCCATGATCACATTTATTCAGTGTGCGTGTATAATAATAAAACATTTACTTTCTATGAGTGATCTACTATATTGTGCTAATTTATTCCTTCGACAACGATATCCAACAAGAGAAGTAACCATTGGAAATTTAAAATTGGGGGCAAAAAATCCAATTCGATTGCAATCAATGACCACAGTTGATACAATGGACACAAATGGCTCTGTAGAAGAATCAATCAGGATGATTAATGCCGGCTGTGAGCTTGTTAGACTAACCGCGCCAAGCAAAAAAGAAGCAGAAAATCTTGGCGAAATTCGTCGAATACTAACTGAAAAAGGCTATAATACCCCTTTGGTTGCCGACATTCATTTCACGCCAAACGCAGCTGAAGTTGCAGCAAAATTGATAGAAAAAGTAAGGGTAAATCCTGGCAATTATGCTGATAAAAAGAAATTTGAAGAAATCGAATACACAAATACTAGCTACCTAGAAGAACTTGAAAGAATCGAAAAGAAATTTACTCCTTTAGTGCTTTTATGTAAAAAAGAAGGAACCGCGATGAGAATTGGAACAAATCACGGATCTCTTTCTGACAGGATTTTAAGTAGATTCGGTGATACTCCCGAAGGAATGGTTGAATCTGCCATGGAGTTTATCCGGATTTGTAGAAAAAATGACTTTCATGAATTGGTCATTTCGATGAAAGCAAGTAACACTATTGTAATGGTGCAAGCCTATCGCCTTCTAGTTACTGTGATGGCTCAAGAAAACATGAATTACCCACTTCATTTAGGTGTAACTGAAGCAGGCGACGGCGAGGATGGCCGAATTAAATCTGCAGTAGGAATTGGCGCTTTATTAGAAGACGGATTGGGAGATACTATTAGAGTTTCATTAACCGAAGATCCGGAGTTCGAAATTCCTGTTGCTCGGAAACTTGCGGCGCAATATGAGCAAAAAGAAAATCTTTTTAAAGTAATAAACAGCGAGCTTTTAACCATCGATTACTCCCCTTTTCAATACAAAAGGCTGAAAACTAACAGTATAGAAAATATCGGTAATACACATTCTCCTATTGTAATTGCTGATTACAGTAAGAATAAACAAATCACGCAAGCCAACTTATTTGCCATTGGCTACGGATATTCAGTACCTCTTGATAAATGGCAAATTCAAGACCAAGCAGCAGATTATCTCTATATTGGTTCGAACAAGATAAATTTTGAGGTTCCTGGCACTTTGAGAATTATTGTCGATTTTGAAACCTGGTTACTACATTATCGAGATAAAAAAGGTTTTTATCCTCTTTTGAAGAAAGAAGAATTAACAAGTATTGCTGACAAAACGATTCCATTCCTAATCGAGATAAGAGCAGAAGATTTAGAGATTGAATTCCTGTCTAATTACTCAAATGCAATCATCGTTTTACGTACAGAATATTCAAACAAAACTCAATTATTCCGCAGATTTAGATTAAAATTGTCGGAAATCAATAATAATCAGCCAGTTATATTAAAATACTCTACCACAGAAAAAGACCTAGAAACATTTCAAATTGAAGTCGCGAGTAAAGCCGGAGTAATGCTTATTGATGGATTTGGTGACGGGATTTGGATTGACGCAGCACAACCGCAACAAATCATCAATTCGACCTCTTTTGGTATTTTACAAGCAACTAGAACCAGAATTTCAAAAACAGAATATATTTCTTGCCCATCATGTGGAAGAACATTATTCGACTTACAGGACACAACAGCAAAAATTAGAGAAAAGACGGCACACCTTAAAGGATTAAAAATTGGAATTATGGGTTGTATAGTAAACGGTCCTGGAGAAATGGCAGATGCTGACTATGGATATGTCGGCACAGGAATTGGGAAAATCACCCTTTATAAAGAAAAAACAGTTGTTCGAAAAAATGTAAGTGAAGACAACGCTGTTCAAGAATTAATAGAACTCATAAAAGAGAACGGAGATTGGATAGAACCAAAAAGTCATAATTAATAAAAACCTATAAAAAGAATTACCTTAAGTAGAAATCACAAACGTGTTAATATCGTTCTATAACATGTTTCACGTGAAACTATTATTTACCGACCTAAGTGGATCAATAGAACGGCAATATCGGAAGGAGAAACACCGCTAACACGTGTAGCTTGACCAATCGTCGCCGGTTGAATGTTTGTTAACTTTTGACGAGCTTCTGTACTCAAGCTCAACATCTTTAAATAATCCGTGGTAGCAGGAATGTTAAGTCCTTCCATTCGAACACTCTTCTTTGCTACCTCTTCCTCTCGTTCAATATAACCTTCGTACTTTAATAAAATCTCTGCTTGCAATAAAATCTCTGGATTTACTTCCATTAACTCATCAGCTAATTTCTTAGACTCAACACTGATAGATAGAATATCATCCATACTAATATGAGGACGTGTTATTAAACTTGAAAGCTTAACCTGTTGCGAAATTACAGCACTGTCTTTGGAAATTAAAAACTTATTAGCAACATCAGGAGTAACACCCTCTTTACGCAAACTTCTAATTAAACGTTCGGTTCCTTCAATTTTCTTATTAACTAAATCTAATGCTATATCATCAGCTAATCCTAAAGCATGTCCTATCCCAGTTAATCGAATATCTGCATTATCTTGCCGAAGCAAAATTCTATACTCTGCTCTACTGGTAAACATGCGATAAGGCTCCTCTGTTCCTTTCGTAATCAGGTCATCGATCAGCACACCAATATATGCATCACTACGACTTAAGATAAACTCCTCCTTTCCTGCCACTTTATTGTGGGCGTTTATACCAGCCATCAGACCTTGGCAAGCAGCTTCCTCGTAGCCAGTAGTGCCATTTATTTGTCCAGCAAAATACAACCCGGAAACTAACTTCGTTTCCAAAGAATGTTTTAATTGAGTAGGAGGGAAATAATCATACTCAATAGCATAACCTGGTCGGAACATCTTTACGCTTTCAAAACCTGGAATCGTTCGTAAAGCATCTAATTGGATTTCCTCTGGAAGAGACGTGCTGAAGCCATTCACATAAATCTCGCACGTTTCCCAACCTTCAGGTTCAACAAAAATTTGATGTCGATCCTTATCTGCAAATCTATTTATTTTATCTTCTATACTTGGACAGTAACGAGGACCAGAGCTTTTTATAGACCCATTAAACATTGGTGAACGATCAAAACCCGTTCGTAAAACATCATGAGTTTCACTATTCGTATAAGTAATATAACAAGACCTCTGCTTTAAAAGAGGTTTGCTTTGTGGCGAGTAACTAAATTTACTCGCTACCTCGTCGCCAAACTGCTCCTCCATTTTAGAATAATGTAATGATCGACCATCAACCCTTGGTGGTGTTCCCGTCTTCATTCTTCCAGACTCAAAACCTAGAGAAACCAAATCACTCGTTAATCCAACTGAATTAGATTCAGCAGCACGACCACCTCCAAATTGCTTTTCCCCTAAATGGATTAGACCATTCAAAAAAGTACCATTTGTTAACACAACGCTCTTTCCTACTATATCAACACCTAATGCAGTTTTCACTCCACAAACTTTCCCGTCGACCACTATTAGTCCAACACAGTTGTCTTGCCAAAAATCAACATTCAAATTTCTCTCTAGTAATAACCTCCACTCCTCAGCAAACTTCATTCGATCATTTTGAGTGCGGGGCGACCACATCGCTGGACCTTTAGACATATTCAACATTCTAAATTGAATCGCGCTTTTGTCACTAACTATTCCAGAACCTCCACCAAGCGCATCAATTTCTCGAATGATCTGACCTTTAGCCACACCTCCCATAGCAGGATTGCAACTCATCTGAGCAATTGTGTTCATGTTCATGGTAATCAATAAAACAGAGCTCCCCAGCTTTGCTGCAGCATTCGCCGCTTCACAACCTGCATGACCCCCACCAATAACAATCACATCATATTCCTTCAGCATAAAAAAGATTTTGAGAACGTAAAGATACGCTCAATTTAGATATAAAATAAATAAGCTTCTAAAAAATCAAATTGTTTCACGTGAAACAATTTTAGATAGATAGTAATCCTCTTTACCTCTCATAACCTGAGCTTCGCCTTCAGACTTATCTTTATAACCACATAAATGCAGTACACCGTGCACAACAACACGATTTAATTCTATAAGAAAACCTACCTTATTGCTAACCGCATTCTCGGTAACACGATCTATAGAAATAAATAAATCACCTGCAATAAGCTTGCCTTCACAATAATCAAAGGAAATAATATCCGTATAATAATCATGCTGCAAAAACTCGATATTCATATTTAGAAGATAATCGTCAGAGCAAAAGATCAGATTAACCTCATATAATTCCTTTTGTTCCTCAACACAAACAACTGATAACCAGTCTATATAAATATCAGGATTCAACTCAAAAGGTTCAATTTCCTCAAAAAAGAGATTAATCATTTTCGAAAATATATATTCACCGTGCACCCCTTGTCAGCAAATTCCACCTCATCGGCTAAACTCCGCATTAAAAAGATTCCTCGTCCATTCTCTTTCTCAATATTTTCGGGAGCAGTAGGGTCGGGTAAGTGTTCAAAATCAAAACCGCGACCCTGATCTTTCACTGTGAAACAAAATCCTTCGGGATTATCACCAACAGAAACATACACCACTAAATCGCTATTAAAAATATTACCATGCTGAATAGCGTTGTTAACAGCTTCAGTAACAGCAATCAACACATTTCCATAATAATCTTCCTGCACACCCAAATCACTACAAATCTTATCAACCAAGGCTTCTACTTTGGAAACGGCCGCGTAATCTGAAGCAATAGATATCGTATCAACAATTGTAAAGCCTTCTTTCATATCAACATCAATAATTTCAATTTATCAATTTACTCGATTGAAATATTCGTTTGCTTTATCCTTATAATATTTTCTAAATAACGGATCCACTGAACGTAACAATTCAATTTGATTGAGCTTTTGTTTCGTATACTCATCAAATCTAATTTGGTTACTAAAATTGTTATTTTTTCCAGATTTAGATTCTCTTTTTTCATCAAAACCTCTTTCTAATAAAGCCTTCTCAGACTCTAAAAGTCTACTTAAAATATCCTTTTGACGCTTAACAAAGTCACCCGAAAAGTTTTTGTTAATCAAATCTTTCTCTTGCTTTTCCAACTCATCAATTAAAGGGTTCAATTTATTACCAGAACCTTTTCCATCTTTATTCATTTCCTTGCGTATTTGCTCCAAACGTTGTCGCATCGCTGATTGCTCAGCAGCCATTTTCGCAATTGCCTTATTTCCCATACCGCCAACACCAGAATTACCACTACCTTCTTTATCATCTGGCTTCTTCCCGCCAGGATTAGAACCCTTTTCCATTTGCTCCAATTGCTTTTTCAACATCTCTTTCATATCACCCGGATTACTACCACTTCCAGGTTTAGGCTTACCTTTACCTCCGGGCTTTTCGCAACTACCACTTCCTTTCGACTCACTCTTCATTTGTTGTTGCATACTCTCCAAAGCCTCGTTTAAAAGAAGGGCCAAGTTATTGTAAGAAGTCATTACAGCTTGCTGATGAATTCCTAATTGACGACGTCGATGCTCATCCACATCTTCGATTGCAAGAGAAAAATTGGCTTTAATATCATTCAATTCCTTGTCAATAAAACTCGCAATTTTTGGTTGCCTTTTAGCAAGTGCCTCTAAACTATCTTGCACTACACGTGTGTCGTCCATAATAGATCGCTGCTTTCTTCCATACTTACGATAAGCAGGGTCAGAATCTCCTACATGCATAAAATTACCCATAACTGCTTCTTCATCGAAACTTAGCGTCATCAGGTTTTCTAACACCGAGCGCAACGAATTAATATCCTCATCCTGCTCCTTCTTGTTTGCATCCTTTTGCATCTGGTCTAACTGCTCAGCCATTTTTTCCATATCATCCGCAGCAGACTTTTGACTTTCGCCCGCTTTCTTTGATTTTCCTTTACTTAGCTCCTCTGACGACTTATTTAATTCCTGCGTCACTTTTTGTTTGTTTTCATCTTGATTTCCAAGCTCCATAGGTTTCGCAAGAGCTTCATTGAGCTTTTCCATTTCTGCCATCTTATCCTTCAGCTCATCAAACTTTTTATTAAGCTCCTCTTGCTTCTCTAACGCTTTTTCATTTGTCAATTTATCCTTTTCAATAACGCTCTTCAACTCCTTTTCTTCCAAAGCTAGCGCTTTTAACTCCTTTTCTATATCATCAATCTTTTCATTGACCTGCAGTTTTTTCAGCATTTCTAAGCTTCTATCTAACTGCTTTTTCATATCCTCAGAAGAGGACTTAATATCCTCTAATTTTTCTTTTACTTCACTTTTATTATCCTTATTCATTAATTCCTCGAGCTTGTCTAATAACTCTCTCAGCTCATCATCCATCACCTGCTCTAAAAGGTCATTAATCAACTCTTGCTTTTCTAGTAATTCTTTATCAATTTCTGAAAGCTGATTCTTTTCTTCAGAACTTTGCTCCATTTGTTGTTGTAACTTTTCTAGTGATTTTTGAAGTGATTTTTGCTCCGCTTGCAATTGCTGCACTTGATTAAGTTTATTAAAATCATTACTCTTATTCTCAAGTGTCTCCTTTTTCAATCTATTAACATCTTTTTGAAATTCTTTCGCCTTCTTCAGTATTTCTGTTAACGATTCTTTAGAAGCCTCCTGTTCTTCGTCTCGCTTTTCATTTAACTCAACAAGACTAGGAAGCATGTAAATAAAGGACTTACTTTTAGTGGATTTACTCCCGTTAACACCATCATTATCAGAAACTAAGAAATAATACTCTATTTTATCTTTGATTTTAACATCCTCTCTTCTAAAGTCAACAGCGAAGTCAAAAGGCATTTCTGTCCCAAAAACCTTAGAAACGATCATCGACACCTGACGTTTCTTTCCGGATTCATTTTCTATGGTATAAATAAATCTTAGTGTTTTTAAACCGTAATCATCAGAAATCGAACCACTAAAGAAACGTAAGCCCTCAGAAAGCGAGTCCATTGTTTCATCGACTAAAATAGAAGGGTATGCGTCTCTTGTTACACCAACATTAAAGCTAGAGGTGTCTTTCTTTAAACTTTGTGAATTTGTCAGTTCGATTTTAACACGAGCAGCTTCTAACACCTTCCTTTTGGTTTTAAAACCTTGTGTAAGAAACAATTCTGTTTGCCCATTAAAACTAAACTTAACTTGACTTGTGTTTTTAGTTACAACACTCCACTCAACAGATGTTCCTTCAGGAACACATAGATCACCAGCGTTAGAAATAACCTCCGCTTGTCTGTTCAAATAAGCAGGAAAAACTAATTTTGCTTGTAACTTACCTATAGAAGCCTTCTTTAATACATTAATTACATAACTACGGCTTTTAAAATCATTTCCTTCAAAATAAAAAGAGCTATTTGTTTGAATTTTCTTTAATGTGGCAACCGCTGAGTTTTTACCTGTTTTAGACATTAAAACCTTCCCTTGATTACTCACAAGATAAATTTTCTCTGGAAATTGGGATCCGGATAAACGTAAATCTAAATTCAAATCTTGTCCTTCTTCAATGGTTAAATTAGTAGTAACTAATAAAAAATCAAAAGGGGCTACAGGCTTAAATTCTTGACCATAATTCATCACACGATCCGTTCCTTGCGTTAATAATCGAGGTAGAAAAACAGCAATCGCTACTAAAATTAAAAGTAAAGGAACTATATATTTAGCATACTTTCTATTTTCTCGGATATTAACTGCCGAGGAAAATGGAACAACACTTAATAGAGCTGAACGTTGAGCAACACTCGCACGGATCAACTCAAAATTCCCTTCATTTTGATCTAAAGAATCATTTAATTGTAACGTATTTAATAACCGATCTGAAACCGTAGGAAAGAAAGTTCCTATAATTTGAGATGCTTGATACCTATCGATCTTTTTTCCAAGAGAAAACAACCTGCTAACAGGAATTACTATGTATTTAACTAAAACAAATAAATTTAATGTCAAAAAACTGAAAAATAAAAAAGTGCGAATAGTAGATCCAAATCGAGCAAAGTATTCCAAACTAGTAGTTAATAAAAAAGAAAATAATAAAATTCCCACAAATAAAAGCAAGCCTTTAATCATTTCATTTTTATAATACTTTCGAATAAACGCATCAATTTGTTCGAGTAATCTATCAAACGCTCCCATATACATATAATTCAATCCTGCATAATAACTCACTAAAGTATAACTTATTTTATTAAAAAATAGTACAAATGAGATTAGAAAACATAATTTAACAATTTCTTCTAAAGCAAATAAACATGAGGCGCAAAATAATTTATATAATGCACTGTTTATTTTGTTCCGAATGGATTATTCGTATGCCAATAAAGATTGCTGTATATGAACACGTTGTTTCCTATATCCACCCATAAATACACCTCCATTTTCTCTACTAGTATTGTCTTTATCTCTATTAACCTTGTCTCTTAATGACTAAAAAGCTACCTTTACACAAAAAAATTTTATGTCAGAAAAACCTGTTAGAGTTAGATTTGCTCCATCCCCAACCGGCCCCTTGCACATGGGCGGAGTTAGAACAGCCTTATATAATTACTTATTTGCAAAAAAAAACAACGGGACTTTTATTCTTAGAATAGAAGACACAGATCAAACGAGATTTGTTCCTGGAGCTCAAGATTATATAATGGAATCCTTAAAATGGTGTGGAATAATGCCAACAGAAGGTCCTGGTATAGGCGGAAACCATGGGCCGTACGTACAATCTGAAAGAAAAGAAATGTACAAGCCTTATGCTGAACAATTAATTGAAAGTGAAAATGCATATTATGCTTTTGACACACCTGAAGAATTGAAAGCGGTTCGCGAGCAAGCTGAAGCAATGGGAATGCCAAATTGGCAATACAATGGTGTTACTCGTACATCCATGAAAAACTCACTAACACTGCCGGCAGACGAAGTGACAAAAAAAATAAATGATGGTGAACCATATGTAATTCGCATGAAAATGCCTAGAAACAGAGATGTTCGTTTCGAAGATTTAATACGAGGATGGGTTGTCGTTAACACGAATAATATAGATGATAAAGTGTTGTTCAAAAGTGATGGTATGCCAACGTATCATTTAGCGAACATTGTGGACGACCACACGATGGAAATTAGCCACGTAATTAGAGGAGAAGAATGGTTGCCTTCTGCGCCCTTACATGTTTTATTGTATGAAGCATTTGGATGGGAAGCGCCATTATTTGCACATTTATCCTTGTTATTACGTCCCGATGGAAACGGAAAGCTATCTAAGAGAGATGGCGACCGTTTAGGCTTCCCAGTATTTCCTTTGAGTGGCGAATTTTTAGATATTAAAACACAGAATCTTGAAAAAGTAACCGGTTATAGAGAAAGTGGATATTTTCCTGAAGCATTTATTAATATGCTTGCTTTTTTAGGATGGAACCCAGGTACGACCCAAGAAATATTTTCACTGGAAGAACTTACCGAAGCTTTTACTTTAAATAGAGTTGCAAAAGCGGGGGCAAAATTTGATGCGGAAAAAACAAAATGGTTTCAACAAACTTATTTAAGAGCAACTTCAGATGAAAAGTTAGCTGAACTTCTTTCAAAAGAATTAACAGAAAAAGTAGACATTTCTAAATTAAAAGTTATTTGCCGTTTAATGAAAGAACGTGCAACTTTTATTAAAGATATACCTGTTGAAGGTGCTTATTTGTTTTCTCGACCAGAGGTGTATGATCAACAAACGATTGAGAAAAAGTGGAAAGATGAAACAACAATTGTGATGACAGAATGGTTGGAAAAACTTTCTTCTATTTCTAGTTATGAGGCAGCAACAATTGAAAGTACGTTCAAATCATTCCTTGAAGAAAAACAAATTGGAATCGGGGCTGTATTACCTAATTTTCGTTTATTATTGACGGGAACTGGTGCGGGGCCAAGTATGTTTGATATTTCGGCTTTTTTAGGGAAAGAGGAGTGTATAGAAAGGATGAAAATTGGTTTAGATAAAGTTATTACCCTAAAAGCTTGAGGTGAAGATTGAGGTTAAGTAGATACAGACCTCCATCTTATTAACATTAACGTCGATCTCAAAAAATGAAACATACAATAGAAGTAAACGGAATAAAAATATATGCTTTTCACGGTTGTTTACCTGAAGAAGAGAGAATTGGTGGACATTACAAAGTAGATGTTTCACTGCAAACCGATTTCTCAGAGGCGGCCATCTCTGATGAATTAATAAAAACAGTTGATTACGTAGATATAAATAAAATTGTTTGCGAGGAAATGGCTGTCCGATCTAAATTAATAGAACATGTTGGACATAGAATTTTTACTCGAATAAAAAAAGAGGTTCTATTTGTTGATTATTTACGAATAAAAATTATCAAAATCTGTCCTCCTATTAATGGTGACGTAGAAAACGTTGCAATAATTATTGAAGAATAGGTGGTTTTTTAAATTTATTACTACCTTTGTGTAGTTATAGGGTCTCATGGCCGAGTGGCTAGGCACCGGTCTGCAAAACCGTCTACAACAGTTCGAATCTGTTTGAGACCTCACAAATTAAAAACCCTTAACAATGTTAAGGGTTTTTTTAGGTATAAAAATGTAAATCAATACTATATGAAATATTATTTACTTATTTTACTGTTTACTACTGCTATTCATCAAACGGTATGTTCTCAGTATTTAAATCAAAGTAATAGAATGGTGTATGTTGATACGAATTACACTCTTTTATATTCTGGAGAACTTACTACTAATTATGAAAATGGATCTGTTAAAAATAAGTGGATCTATAAAAATGGAATAATTGACGGAGAATCTATTTTATTTTATGAAAACGGAGGCGTTTTCCATAAATGCTATTACAAAAATGGAACCCCGCAAGGAGAATCAATACAATATTACGAGAACGGGAAAATAAAAGAAAAAGGAAACTACTTGGACGGAATGGGGCAAGGCGAGTTTTTTTTCTATTATGAAAACGGGAAAATAAAAGAAAAAGGGAATTTTGTAGAGGGTAAAAAAGAGGGGGTGTATTTTGAGTATTTTGATAATGGGGTGGTTTCTCTCAAGAAAAAATATGTAAACGGTCTGCTTGATGGAGAATTTATACAATATAACATCAATGGTAAAGTAGAGAAAAAAGAAATAAAAATCAACGGAGAGACACATGGTGAATCAAATATTTACTACGATAATGGTGTTATTCGACAAACATTAAACTATGTAGATGGGGTTCCTTCTGGAGAATCTATTTTTTATAATTTGAAAGGAAAAATGTTTAGGAAAGAAACGTATAAAAACGGGAAACTAAACGGGCCGACCATACTTTATAATACAAAAAACGGAGAAATAAAAAGTCAACAAAACTACGTAAACGGAGTTGTTCAACCATAATAAATCTTAGTTTAGTAATTTCATTTATGTAAATCTTGCTAGTATGAAATTTCCCTTACTATTATTAATACATCTTATTATTTATAGTAATCTTTATTCTCAATACTTTAACCTTTCTGACAGCGCCTATTATTCCGATTCTTCTTTTACAAAGCTTTATATTGGTGATATTGTTATCAATTATGAAAACGGGAATATAAAAAATAAAATGAGTTATGTAAACGGTAAGGCACATGGCGAGTTTATTTCTTATTACGAAAACGGTAAAATAAACTCAAAAAGTAATTACGTTAACAATATCGAACAAGGTGAGTGTGCTCTTTATTTTGAAAACGGGGAAGTTTTATTTAAAATAAATATTACGGATGGAGAGCTGGAAGGGCCTTATTTTTTATATTTCAATAGTGGTGTTATTTATCAAAAAGGCACGTATCATAAAGGTTTAATTCATGGAGAATGGTCTGAATACTATGAAAGCGGTATATTAAGGTACGTAATTAACTATTTCAACGGGAAGCAAGAAGGAGAAAGTTTATCTTATTATAATCAGGGTCAAATTCAAAATAAAAGTAATTTTCTGAATGCATTACTTGATGGGAAATATATTAATTACTACGAAAACGGACAAGTAAAAAACCTTCTTACTTATAGTAAAGGAGAACCAGAAGGTCGCGCTTTGTCTTATTATTCTTCTGGGCAAAAAGCCTCATCAAAAATATTTGTCAATGGCAAATTAACAGGAAATGAAATCACTTATTATGAAAATGGGAAGATAAAATGTAAGAAATCTTTCTCAGATGGTATCGTACATGGAAAAATTGTTTATTACTCAGAAACAGGGGATAAAAAATGTATAGAACACTTTCATTACGGGGTAGAAGTAGTTCAATAATTATCTAATAATTGTTAATGTTGAATATTCTAAAACATCTTTTCCTTTACTATTTTTAGCGGTTATATAATAAATATAATTTCCAGAGTCAACCATTTCTCCATTTAACCCGACACCATTCCATTTAAATTCTGGATCTTCTGATTTGTACACAATCTTGTTTTTAGCGTCTAAAATAACAATAGAAAAAGCAGTAAGGTCTACTAACAAAATTTTAAACTCGTCATTTACCCCATCCATGTTTGGTGTAAATGTGTTGGGTAGCTTTATTTTTTCAAAGACCTCATTATCTTCAATTTGTAGTTCCTCTGGTGATGATTCAATAGTGGGAACCACTTTCTCTATCACATCCTGAGAAGGTGATTTATACACATCACTTTGTGGTGTCGTTTCCTTATCTTCTTTGTTTGTGTTTGTCAAAATCGCGACCTCTTTTTCTTCACTGTTTTCTATACCCGTAATTGGAACGTCTGTGTTACTATTAAATTCAATTTTATCCTCGGTTTTTAATGTTGTATTCTTGGGATTGTCTATCAGCAACGCTTTCTTTTCACTATTTTTTATATCCTCTTTTACAACCAAAGGATTATGGATTATTATTTTTTCTGTCTCTTTTCTTGCGGGTTTTTGCTTGGTATTTGTATATACTAATACGACTCCTCCAGCAGCAACAGCGCTAATAGAAAGTCCAATAATTAATTTTGAAAGAAAAGAAATCCCTACAGTTGAACTTGTAGTTGCTGCAGTCCCAATTTTTGAAGATATAGCAGACCAAACCTTCGGGTTAACTGAAGGTTCATAATTTTCTAATTTACTAGAAAATATATCTTTAAATATATCTTTATCGCTCATGACTTATTAATTCTAATTTTGCTCTTAAATATGCTTTTGCTCTTAGATATTGTGATTTTGACGTGCTTTCACTAATTCCAAGAGTTGTGGCAATGTCATTATGTTTATACCCTTCAATTGCATACATATTAAATACAACTTTATATCCTTCAGGCATCGAATTTATCAATGAGAGAAGGTCTTCTGCGTTCATTTTTTCAATTGTGTAATCATTGTTTCCTATTTGAAAATCTACCGCATCAATTGAAATGTCTTTCAAAAATTTAGTGTTTTTCCGTATCGCATCGAGCGCTGTGTTAACCATTATTCTTCTTATCCAACCCTCTAAAGACCCTTCATTCGTAAAGTCTTTTAAGTTAGAAAACACCTTTATAAAACCATCTTGCAAAACATCTTCAGCTTCTTCTAGCTTTTTTGAATATCGCAGACAAACTCCTAACATTTTTCGAGAAAATCTTTCAAACAACATGTGTTGTGCTTTCGCATTTCCTTTCACACATTCTTTTACCAATGTAGCATCATCCATAATATACACAACAAAAACTAGACGTGAATATTGTTATTAAAGTTGCATTTACCAAAATAATCCTAAAAAATTAATTATTTTCGTTGCAAAAACAAAGTTAGCAATGAAATTAGTTCTAGTATCTTTAATTTTCTCTTCAACAGTTTTATTTGGTCAAAAAATAAACTTAACAAAAGGCAGTTGGAGTGCTAATTTAGAATTAAACCAACGCGACAAATTACCTTTTAAGTTAATTATTGAAAAAAAGGAAGATAAAACCACTTTTTCTATTCAAAATGGAGCAGAAATAATCCAACTAACAAACTTTCGTGTTCACTTGGATACAGTAGTTTTAGATTTTCCCTCGTTCAACTCCTCCATACATTTTAGGCGCGTGAATAATAAAAAAATAGTGGGATATTGGCAAAATTATAACAAAGGTGCTAATTATAAAATTCCTTTTTCTGCAAAATATGGCTATAAAACACGTTTCGAAAACAATTCTATAGAACCCATTCAAAACATCTCTGGAAACTGGAAAGTAAAATTTGATTATAAAAGTCCCGATGAATCTCTTTCTCTAGGCGTTTTCAAACAAACAAATACCATTTTAACTGGGACTTTCTTAACAGAAACAGGTGATTATCGGTTTTTAGAAGGAAATGTATTTGGAGATTCTTTTCATCTTTCGTGCTTTGATGGTTCACATGCTTTTCTGTTTAATGCACAGATTAAAAACGACTCTTTAAACGGTTTATTTTTAAGTGGAAAACATAGTAAAGAAGTTTGGAACGGGGTTAAAGATGAATCTTTTAAACTTCCAGATCCTGATTCACTAACAAAACTAATTAATCCTACTACTCCCTTCACCTTTCAATTAAAAGACCTAGAAGGAAACGTATTTGTTTTTCCAACCGATCGTTTTAAAAACAAAGTAGTTATCATACAAATAATGGGAACATGGTGTCCTAACTGTATGGATGAAACCCGTTATTATAAAAAATTATATGAAAACTATCACGATCAGGGGTTAGAAATTATTTCTATAGGATATGAAATAGGAGATGGGTTTGAAGAGTTTTCTAAGAAAATAAAATTACTACAAGAACGATTAAATTTACCTTTTACTTTTTTAGTTGGTGGTGCAGCAAAAAAGGATTTAGCTTCGAAACAGTTCTCGATGTTAAACGAGGTAATTTCTTTTCCTACCTCTATATTTATAGGAAAAGATGGTTCTGTAAAAAGGGTCCACACTGGGTTTAATGGCCCCGGCACTGGTTCATATTACATTGAATACGAAAAACAAACAAATAAACTGATAGAAGAATTATTAAAAATGTAATCTGTCTAACAACTTGGTAGTATCTCATAAAGTGTGTAAGTAGCTAAAAGTTATTCTGAAAATATTGACCTCCCTCCAAAGAGGTCGAAATTTTTTCGGAAATAACTTTTTAGTAATTTTAACACACAGTATATGAAGACAGAAGATTTATTTAGCAAAGATTT
>CANFRV010000036.1 GCA_947449575.1 Flavobacteriales bacterium | reverse complement strand
TACTCAAAAGAGCAACTAACTCAATTTCAGCATAAAATAAACGAAAGACCAAGAGAAAAATTAAATTTTGATTCACCAAAGAATATTTTTTATAAATTTATAAACGGTAATGTCGCATTTGGTACTTGAACCTACCGTCTTTCTTTCTCCGGGAATCTTTACTTCATCAGTTCTTGTAATAATTATATTATCCCCCACTTTTAGGCTGAGTGATTTGTCATATACGTCAATAGTAACCGGGTAATTATTCCCAGGGTTGCGCTCTTTAACTCGGACCACCCTAAATTTACCTTCGGCATTACTGCTTGCCCCGAAAATTGATTTTTTCTTTTTACTTTCAGTTATTGCTGTTGAGGAAGAATTAGTAATAGTATTATTGCTTGAAACGACTTCATTGGATGTAATATTTGAGGAGCCGCCCTGAACAAAATCTTTTACTTGTTTAACGAAGCCAGCGATGTTGCTACACGATTCTAGACTATTTCCACAATCGAATGTAGAAATAGCTAGAGTAACAACTGTAGATTGATTGGTGTTTACATTGAAAACATAAAACTCACTTTGCCAATTTCTTTTACCCCATAAATCGTTGTAAAAACTAATATAGTCATAATTAGTTCCAGATTTCTCAGATTTATGCAAAATAATAAAATCGTGACTGAACATTTTCAGATTCGCAATTTGATCAGCTGTCAATGTAGCCAAACCATGGTTATTGTATTGTTTAAACAATTGGTCATTTGAAAATGGCTTAGCAGTCAGCCCACGTTTATTTAAATTTTCTATGATAGCATTATTTAAATAAGGACGATTTTGATCTTGATCCATTTTCATAAAAGCTATGCTTTGCCCAAAAGTTAAGTTGTATATTAATGATGATAAAAGTATGATTGAGAATTTTTTCATTGGTATAAATTTTTAATATATTATGATCAATACTTAAATGCGTACAGTTTTAATACTTGATGAAATGGATGTCTTATTCCAAGATCATTAGAAACAGAAATAAATTTTGCAATTGGCACATTTACAATATTAGTCGATACAAAGTTAAACAAATTTGGAAATAATAAATCAAGTGGATATTCATCTTCGTGCTGTCTTTCAAATCCAATTATAATGACCCAAAGATTCCATTCGTTGTTTGCATCATAAACATCTCGGAAGTTACATAGTTTTTTTACGTCCGAAAAAGTTGAATAAGACATAGCATTAGGTTCAAAAACCTTTTTAAACCAAGTATCTTCTCTTTGTCCATTACTTCCCAGAGGTCTACATAATTTAAACTCAATCAAATTATTACCATAGACAAGATCTGGGGTGGCACCATTTCCATTTAATCTCAAATAGTTAGTCAGGTTTAATTCATGTCGAATCCTTATATTCGGTCTAATGTGCGCTTCCTCAATTAGGTTTTCTTCCAATAGGTGATTTACCGCCAGTTCCACAATTTCATTTTCAGAATATGGTCCTATACCAGGCAAAAATTGCCTGCCTCTGCTTACAAAACCTGGAACTTCTTGGTTCAAGTGATTAATTGAATTGGCAAATAAATTTAAGAATTCATTCATGTTTAATTGGTTTATTGTTTTAACTGGCCTATAACGTTTCGCTATACGCAATTGCGTATATATCCACTATATTTATTTTTACTAATTCACGTTAAATCAGAGTTATATCCGATTACTTCCGAATATGACTTTTTATGAATGATTAGCTCAAGCGGTAAATTCATACTTGTTTTAATATTTTTTTAAAGGTACATTTTATTTTTAGATATCCAAAAATTAACCAAGGTGCTTTTTACACCGACCCAACTAATAATCTCTCTGTGTTTGCATTATTAATTCGCAAATTATTGTAATTTTAGACCCGAATTCAAAGTAGCAAGATGATTATAGAACCAAGAATGAGAGGATTTATATGTTTAACGTCTCATCCGGTAGGATGCGATAAAAACGTGTTGAGTCAAATTAATTACATAAAATCCAAAGGATTAATCGATGGACCCAAAAAAGTTCTGGTGATTGGAGCTTCAACGGGTTTTGGATTAGCCTCTAGAATTACAAGTGCCTTCGGCTCAAATGCTTCTACCATTGGTGTTTTCTTTGAAAAACCACCTTTAGAAGGAAAACCAGGTTCTCCAGGTTGGTACAATACGGCCGCATTTCATTCCTATGCAGAGAACGAAGGTTTGTATGCAAAAAGTATTAACGGTGACGCTTTTTCTGCTGAAATAAAGCAACAAACAATAGATTTAATAAAAGCTGATTTTGGGAAGGTGGATTTGGTTATTTATAGCCTTGCTTCTCCTGTGCGAACGAATCCTCTTAACGGTGTCACGCATCGTTCAGTTTTAAAACCGATAGGACCAACGTTCACAGATAAAACAGTAGATTTTCATACAGGAATTGTGTCAAATATTACAATTGAACCTTGTAATGAGGAGGAAATCAGTAATACTGTGGCCGTGATGGGTGGCGAAGATTGGGATATGTGGATGGATGCGTTGTTAAAAGAAGATTTACTTGCTGACAATTTTAAAACCGTTGCTTATTCTTATATCGGACCAAAATTAACTGAACCTGTATACCGAAATGGAACGATTGGTAGAGCAAAAGATCATTTAGAATCAACTGCTTTTACGATCACTGAAAAATTAAAGAAGGTGAACGGATCTGCTTACGTTTCTGTCAATAAAGCATTAGTAACGCAAGCTAGTTCTGCCATTCCTGTGATGCCTCTTTATATTTCTTTGCTGTACAAGGTCATGAAAGAAGAAGGGATACATGAAGGTTGTATTGAGCAAATTCAACGATTATATGGGGAGCGATTGTTCACCAACAAAGGAATTCCAACAGATAATAATGGAAGAATTCGCATAGATGATTGGGAAATGCGTGAAGAAGTTCAAGCGAAAGTGGCTGAATTATGGAAACAAGCGACAACCGATTCTCTTCCTCAAATAGGGGATTTGAAAGGGTATGAAAGTGATTTCTTAAGCTTATTTGGTTTTGGAAATTCTGACGTTAATTATGCTTTGGATGTCAATGAAATGGTCCAAATTTCAGGATTGGTTTAATTCAACTGCTCTTTCATATTTTACATGGTGATTTTGATTTTTTAAAGTCAACAAACAATTCGTGGGATGTAACATAAAGCAATGGGAATGATTACTACCAAACTCCGTATTCAAGATTCTTTGCCTCTTACTTGTTCGCGCGGTGGAACCTGTTGTCACGGTAATACGGTATTGCTGAATCCCTGGGAATTAGCCCGTCTTGCCCAAGAGAAAAAAAATACGCCAAGAGAATTTCGAGATCTTTATTGTGATTTTGGCGGCATTCGTTTGCGGTTTGATGGAGCGGAAGATTTTCGAAAAAAACCAGCGTGTAGTCAGTATAGTGAGAATTTTGGATGCAGCGTGCATGCCGGAAGACCTTTATCCTGTCGATTATTTCCCTTAGGACGTCAAATACAAAATGAGGTGGTAAATTATATCTTTCAAGGAAATCAATTTCCATGCTTAAATGGGTGTCCTGAAGTGCTTGAATTACCTCATTTAACTGTCGGTGAATACCTAGAAGGTCAAATCACAGATACATTCGAAATTGCCCAAGATCACTATTTAGAATTCATGCAAAATAGTGCTGATATTTCGTTTATTTACCTGCTCGATACTGGTTTAGCAAAGTCTGGAGATAAGAAAACACTGCAAATTTGGAGGGAAATGGGGGATGAGCGTCCAGAAATGTTATCCGAGCGAATAGGAGCAGAGTGGATCGATTTTCTTATGATTCCTGAAATAATGGAAGATCTCGAAGATCCTATTTCATTTGCGGCTGCGCACTATCATCAACTCGAACAAAAAGTACAAGAAAAATTTGGAGATGCACAAACAAATCAAGAATTACACGAAGCTTCTGTTACCATGATGGGCATTGCTTTATATCTTGCGCGAGGTATTGGAGCAAATCCAAAAAATCTATCAGAACATTGGATCGATGTGGCAAAAAAGAATGGTGCACTTGAATAGAAAAAAATAGAGTAGTGAAAACAATTGAAATAAAAAAAGGAAGTATTATACAACGTAAAGGGGATCTGAATACGAAAATTTACCGCGTTGAAAAGGGTATGCTTCGCAGTTTTTCAATTGATAACAAAGGGAAAGAACATATTTTCATGTTTGCGCCTGAAGGTTGGATTGTGGCAGATGGAGCCGATGTTAATTTACCAGCTGAACTCTACATCGATGCAATTGAAGATTCAACAATTCATGTATTTGAAAAAGAGTTGACACATCGCACGCTTGAGAGTAAACCATTATTGAATAGAATTTCAGTTTTGCAAAAGAGAATTATCATGTTGATGAGTTCTTCTGCAATTGAGAGATATGAACATTTTAAGGAAACCTATCCGCACATACTGCAAAGAGTGCCTCAAAAAATGATTGCCTCTTATTTAGGAATAACACCAGAAGCTTTAAGCAAGGTGAAAGGAGATAAACTACGAGAAAAATAAGAGGGTTGTTATTTCTTAATCTAGGTTAATGCATTTGGAGATTCTAATTCACAAATTTGTACTGTCAAAAATTAGTATGAACGAGTATAAAATTGAATATGTTACACGAAACAAAAATTAGTAAAACAAGAAAAATAATTGGTTACACGCTTTCCATTATAGCTTCATTAATGTTGTTAATGGCAGGTATCGGTAAAATTATGAAATCAGAAGAAATGGTTAAAAATTTCAGTCATATCCCTAATTTTGGAGATAAAGTGCAATTGGTAGGCGCTATTATTTTAGTATGTCTTGCGTTGTATTGGATTCCAAAAACGAGCAGCGTAGGCTTTTTGCTTTTATGTTCTTTCGGTGGAGGGGTGATTGTGGCAGAAATTGTAGCGGGACATATGCCGATTCCGGGCATTGTGCTTACTTCACTCGTATATGTTGGAACCATACTTAGAAAACCTGCCATTCTTGGATAATGAAAATTGATAGATTTAATTTAGTATCTTCACATAAAAAATAGAACATGGAAAAACCAATTATTGCCGGAAAAACACCCTTAGCAGTCGAATTAGAAGCTGGAAAAACATATGCATGGTGCTCATGCGGTAAATCGACGAATCAACCATTTTGCGATGGTGCCCATAAAGGTTCAACATTTGTACCGAAAGTATTTGTAGCTGAAGAAAGTAAAACAGCCTACTTGTGTACTTGCAAACATACAGCTAACCCTGGTTTTTGCGATGGTTCTCACAGCAAATTATAATCTTTTTAAAAATTAATGAATGTCGCTTGGATTCATATTCAAGCGACATTTTTTGTAAGAAAAACACTCGATCATAGCTAAAAAGTGGGACCAAATAAAAAATTAAGTCAACAAGTAAATTAATTTCGAAGCATAGTTGAATTGGTCTTTCCCCAGAATTAGCTGTAAATTTTTCGTAATCGCGTTTCGCTTTTTCTGCGAAAGAAAAAGCATCGCTTTTGAAGACTAAACGATAGAGCAAGGAAGTGAAGAAAAGTATTTACGTGCGGTTTTACGAAATGGAATGAAGTAAAAAATTCCTTGGAAAGATCCTTGATTTTTGCTTACTTTTCATCAAGGAAAAGTCAGAAAATGATAATCGGAGTAGATTTGAAGTTATATGAAAATACTAGTTTTGAAGGAGCAATTATTTAATCTCCAAGTTTTGATGTTGATTTAAAACACCTAAGCTAAATTTTAAGATATATTCCTGTGAACATCTTATTTTGTGGCATCCTTGTCCCTTAATTTTTGTCACTGAAATCCTAATTTCATTATTTTTATTCATATACCGTTTTTATGGTATTGACCACTATTTAGAATAATTCTAAATTTGTCGAAAAATAATTTCAATGAAAAATAGATCAATTTTAGTAGTTTTTGCACTTTTAGTAAGCGGTCAATTCTACAGTCAAATTTTAACAAAAGAAGATTCGTTAAGCGCAGGACTTATAAAATCAAATTCTGCTACGGTCGTTTCTGGTTATGGAAATATCAAGTATGCAAATAATTTGACCTTAAAAACAGCGGAAACAAATGTCGACCGTTTAATTCTTTTTGTAGGACATAAATTCAATAAAAAAATTGCTTTTTTCTCAGAGTTAGAAATCGAAGATGTGAAAATTGAAGGAGGTTCACCAGGGGGAGAGTTTGCGATAGAACAAGCGTTTATCAAATTTGATATTAATCGCTCTAATTACATATCTGCAGGACTTCTAATTCCTCGATTAGGAATAATAAATGAAAATCATTTACCTACAACCTTCAATGGAAATGACAGACCTATGGTAGAAAAATACGTCATTCCAGCTACATTCAGAGAAGTCGGCATTGCTTACTACGGAACAAGTCAAAAAATGGCGGGTTTAAATTATTCTGTGGCGGTTTTAAATGGATTAAATGGAGAAGGTTTTTCAGCTGAAAAAGGAATTAGAGGTGGTCGCTATGAGGGCGCAGGGGCAAATGCAAATACCTTAGCGGTCACAGCAGCTCTATTATATTACAAAAATAATTTGAGAGCGCAGGTATCTGGATATATTGGCGGTAGCAATACTTTGTCAAGCCAGGATGCTGATGCGTTGCAATTAAGCAAAGGTGTTTTTGGTGCACCCGTTGAATTAGTTGAATGTAATTTACAATACAAAGTGAAAGGGTTTCAATTGAAAGGGTTAGTTTCTTTTATTAATATCTCGGAGGCTGAAAAAATGAATTCATTTTATGGTAATAATATTGCGCAAAATATACTAGGATATTATTTAGAAGCAGGCTATAATTTGATGCATAAAACAGACAAGTCATTGATCCTTTTTTCTCGTTATGAAAATATTGATATGACGCATAAAATAGCTGCAAATTCGTTGTATAATCCAGCAAATAATCTACAATTTTTAACTTCTGGACTAACGTATTTGCCGCATCAAGGAGTTGCTATTAAATTAGATTATGTATATCGATTAACAGGGACTTTAAATTCATCTTTAGTTGACCCAAATAATGCGTATATTTCTAGTCAGAATTCAATTATATTGAGTCTCGCTTACAGTTTCTAATTATCTTTGACTCACCATGCAGGAAAATAGACGAGAATTTATAAAAAGATCATGTGGCCTTTGTGCGAGTGTTGTTGGAATTTCTATTCTATCGCCCGCTTTACAAGGTTGCTCAACTTTGACACGTCTTCAACCTGTCCTAGTAAAGGGTGTTTTAAGTATTCCAGTTTCTAGTTTTATTGAAAAGCAGCAGGTCGTTATTATTGAAAATAGCACTTTAGACTATGAAATTGCCGTTGTTAAATCCATGAATAATACCTATCGATCTTTTGAATTACGGTGTACACATCAAGAAACATCGCTGATAGCCACAAATTCTGGATTTCATTGTAATCTGCATGGAAGTTCTTTTTCTTTGACAGGAAAGGTCAATAATCCGCCAGCAAGTTCCAATTTAAAAGAATATAAAACGACCGTTAATTCAGGAATTATTGAGATAATGCTCTAATTTGAGCAAAAAAAAGAGATGGTATTTTACAAACACCATCTCTTTTCAATTCGGTCTTAATTTATTATCTTCCTTGGATGTATGTATTTAATTCATCCGTGCTTGAACTAAAGCTAAATACATTGTTCACTTTGAAATAGTTCTTCTTTTCACTGCAATGATCATACGCAAATTTTGCAAATTCAAGTTTCGAGTCCTCAAATGCAAATTCTTTACAGATACTAGATATTTGATTCGTATTTAAACAGTTACTTCCAGCTATTTGCTTAGCAGTTGTCAACCTTGTGTCGTCAAAAGCTTGTTTTTTAATAGTCGCTAAGGCACTTGTAAAATCACCTGCCATCATTTCAGAACATCCGATATTTGCAGTTGTCGCATTATTATTATTCATTGTACTACTTGATGATGAGGAAGTAGATGTGGTAGTCGTAGTTGTTTGTGTTGTACCATTTACAAGAATTGGGTCATTAATATTAATACTCATATTAATTCCTCCTGCATTAACACTTACTCCTGCGCCGTTTGGACGATTAGTTCCAACTCCTGTAGTTGTAGTAGTTGTTTGCGTTACAGTGGTCCCTGTTGTCGCAGGAGCACTTGTAATTACTTGTATAGGCGCACCGTAATGTTGAACATACACATTGGAAGGCGGACTATAGTTTTGTTGAACAGGCACCATGGAAAAAAACTTTAAAGACATTTTCCCATTGTTTTTATCTCGTTTAATTTTGTAGGTTACATCTTGCATTACACCATCGGCATCTGTTAATCCCAGGTGACTTTTTTCAATTTCAGGGGTAACTTTGTCTTCGAAAACAATTTTCGCACTATAATAAGCCTGAGGCAGGTCCTCAACTCTTAAATTTGTTTGAGCTACATTATTTTGTTGTTCCCCATTTAGATATAGGAAAAATTTATCTCCACTATCAGAGAAAATAGTAAGATTAGCAATCGGTTGTTGCCCCATGGCCAATAGACTGCTGAAAGAAAGAGCAAGTGAAAGTAAAAAATTTGTTTTCATAGTAGTATATATAAATTTATAAATAATGATTTTCGCTAACCAATATTGGTGCCAAGTTAAAAATTATTTATTAAAAATGAAAAGTTCTAGACTATTTTTAAGGATACTTACTTAAGCACTGATTAATCAATGTCAGAATCCGATTTTATTGTGCAAGTTTTCGCCACTTACGATCACTTTCTGTTTCATATCTTCCATGTAGATCATTAATTTTTCAAGAACTACAGGGTTCGAAGCCCCAATAATTTTTGCCGCTAATATTCCTGCATTTTTTGCCGCATTTAAAGCAACTGTCGCCACCGGAATTCCATTAGGCATCTGCAGGATAGATAAAATACTATCCCAACCATCAATTGAGTTGCTAGATTTCACTGGAACACCAATCACAGGTAATGGTGTTAAAGAAGCAGTCATACCAGGTAAATGTGCGGCACCACCAGCACCTGCAATAATAACTTTTAGCCCTTTTTTATGAGCATTTTTAGCATATTCAAACATCAATTCTGGAGTACGATGTGCTGACACAATATTCATTTCAAATTCAATTCCGAATTCTTTTAAAATATCTGCTGCATCCTGCATGATTGGTAAATCTGATGCACTACCCATTATGATTCCTACTTCTACCATATTATTTTTTTGTAAAGGTAAGGAAAAAAGGTTTTAAAAAAGAAAAGAGAGTCTAATAAACTCTCATCCAGTGCGAACCTATTTTAGTGCCTGATTACCTATGATAAATCGAATTCCATTTGGAGCAAGGCCCAACGGAAGTTATTTAAATGATCGTTAATTTTGAAGTATCCTTGAGAGCTATTCTTTCTTTTTTAAATCAAATTTGTATGAAATTCCTGTCGTAAATTGAAATTGACTTCCAACTTGTGACCCATTCAAATATTGATAAATTGGAATTTCGGATAAAGCATAAAAAGTTAGATCTTTATAATTGTAGCTAATTTGAGGAGCAATGAATACTTTTCTATTTCCCGTTGAAGCAGGATATACGTTATAATATGCAACCATATCCACTAGTTTGTCTGTTTTCATTTTTCCTACCCATTCGCCTTTAATTTGTGCTGTAACTCCTAATCGCTTAAAAAAAGTTTTCCCAAAGAAGAGACTTACACTTCCATAGTCTCCAAATTTTTGCCCGAGCGAATTCCAACCTTTATGCACATAAATACTATTCGCAAATACGCGGAAGTTCTTTTTCAAAAAACTGTTAAAGAAAAAAGAATAAAAAATGAAATCATTCGCTCCATTCGTTAATTGAACGGTAGGTGGAGCTGTCTGAAAATATTGCTTTCCTGATACGGGGTCTTGATAAAAAACGGTAGAATCATCATGACTTCCTAGCGGAATTTTGTACCCTAAACCAACAGTAAACTCCGTTTTCTTTTTATCTGTGCAATGATAATAGGCTTGGTAACGGGGAAAAATGATTAAATCAGCAATTCCTGAAGTTTGAATTGTATCTGCATTTTGTAGTCCAATCATTGTTCGGTGAAGGTAATACCCTGTTTCTAACGACATCGTTAATTTAGTCGTTAAACCATACGCCAATCTGAAATAAAGATAATTACTTGATAGATTATTAAATAAGGATACTGTGTCATGATCTTTCGCAAAAAAACGATTCGAATTAAGGTGTTGAAAGTTCGAAGCTATTTCCAACTGCTTGTCGTTTAATACACCTTGAGATGTACCCCCAGCAATAGGACTAGCACTTCCCCCCGAACAACATCCTTGGGAAAATACTAGTCTCGAAAATGAGCAAAGAAATACGAAGAGAAGTAAACTTTTTGACATACAATTACGGTTATTCAATAACAAAATGGATACTTTTCGATGTTGAATCGGTAGTCAATTTTAAAATGTAGATCCCTTTTTCTACTGATAAATTTTCACCGATATTTATTTTGTATTCTCCAGCAGGCTGATTTATCTCAGTATTCGAGTAGACCAATTGACCAGTTGATGAAAATATTTCTGCTTTTGCAGAACTAGCAGCACCAAGGGTATACGAAATTTGAAAATCCTTAATTACCGGATTTGGAGTAACTTTTAAGTTAAAAGCACTTGCCTCTGCATCTTCAGATATACCAGCACCAACTAATAAGGCATTTACTGCATTTTGAACACCAAGAGTGGATACGCTGCTATTTAGATTATAGGTAACCGCATGATCAGTTCCTCCCATCACAATAATTTTTGGCATTCCTGCTGTTCCATATTGACTCATCACAAAACTAGAAGTTGAGAATGAAGTTGCTAAAGGCATTGAATTAGTTGTTCCCCAGGCACTTAAAGTTGAACAAGTAGTGTTGGCGGCATCATCCACTAAGTAAAATGAAACAGTACCAGGATTGGAGGTCGCAAAACTTTGAACGGCGTTATACGCTGCTAGTGATGGCGCGGCACATGACCCACAAGGCATGACAAAAGCAGCAACGATGATTTTTCCTGCATCTAATTCTGCAAATAAATGATGTGATGTTCCAGCGCAATCGTTTGCTGTGAAATCTGTTGCTGTTTGTGCAAATGTAAAACTTGCTGTAAAGAGGTAAATTGCTGAGAATATTATTTTTTTCATACTTGTTTATTTTAGTTTGTTATATTTTTTCCAGATCCATTTCGCAGACGGGGCATTGTCCTGCTTTTTCATATATTTTCTTACCCTCACATTCCATTGGGCAAGCAAACCCTTTCGATTTTTCCGTCGAATTAGTACAGGAGGATGTCAAAAATAAAGCACTAAAGACGGAGATTAGTATGACGAATTTCATTTGTAGTTTTTTGATTATTAATCTTTAATTTTTAAAGTTAATGACTTATTCTGTATTTTATCATATAAATAAGAAGGATTCTTGTACTCTTATTTCATTCCATCTGGTCTACAACACCTAGGTAAACTTTGTTGTTTTTCACTATTTGCTTTTATGTCGTCGGCGTCATATCCTAAATTGGAAATAATTTCGCGTATTTTTTCAAGGCTGATTTTATCTTCTTTGTATTTTACAGTGAGTAATTTTGTCGAAATTTCAAGGTTTACATAGGTTATCCCTTTTGTATAATTCAATTTTTCTTCCATTCGTTCTTTGCACATAGTGCATTCCGCCGATGTTTTTATTACAACTTCTTTTATTTCGTACTTTTTAGTAGTGAAAGAAAAAAGGGCAATCGTTGCGATAAATAAGATACTTTTCATGTTTAATTGGATTTAATAATTAATAATTTATTTTGGCATGTGTTTTAATTTATAACGGATTCCACCGTAGACAGTGATTCCGTAGATTGGAGCCCAAACCATTGTAGCGTCAAAATAAGAGCCAAACGGATTCTGTGCATCAATAATAACATTTTTTTGAGTGTAATTCGTTAAATTTTCCCCACCTATATAAAAATCCCATTTTTTATAAATATAGGTGATTTGAGCATTGACAGTTGCATACATGGAACTGGTCGTGTTAAATGTTTTCGGGCCAGAGCTAAATTCGGTCATCTTCAATCTCATTTTTCCGTTTAGAACACCGGTTATATTGGCTTCCCATTTCTTATTGAGTGATTTGAAACTTAGATTTGACAACCAGCGATGTTTTTGAACCATTAATTGTTGCTGTACTTGTTGATTCAATTCGGCTTCAACATCCATTAGTTTGTATGTCAAACGATAGTCAAACCTTTTTGTTAATGCGAAGTTGAGTTCAGTTTGCAAAACATTTGAAAAGGATTGCCCTTGCAGATTGTTAAAGTAAATTGTTTGATTCGAAACATCTCTATCAACCACCATTTGATTGACAAACTGAGTCCTGTAAAAATCAATATTGAAGCTGTTTTTACTTTTCTTAATCAAGAAATCATAACTGATGGATACGCCATAGTTCCAAGAAATTTCGGGGGTTAATTTTGGGTCAATAATCCATTTTCGGGAGGATGCAAGCAAAGAAATATTATCAATTAGAATGTTGGGAGTTCTGAAAGCTTTTCCACCCGTAAATCGAAGATCAATATTTTCACTGATTTTGTATTTACCATATAAACGCGGAGAAAACTGCACTCCATACAGATTATGATAGTCAATTCTTGCTCCCATCACGGTTGTTAATCTTGTTTGCGTCATCGTGTATTCGGCATAATACCCGGGAATAATCTCAATGCGATAAATGTGGATTGGTGTATAGGCAAATGCTACGTTTGAATCCAGTTTCTGAGAAATATCCGAATAAACAAAACTAAAACCACTTTTAATGATATGTTTTGGATTAAAAAGTTGATCTTCAAAAATAGTGTTAATATACGCCCTTTTTTCAACACCTGTAAAAGATCGGATTCCGAAAAGAGCTTCCGTTTCTTGGTATTTTACATTATAAATAACACCAAAAGAGCGAGTGGTTTTATTTTTAAATAGGAAACCAGTTTTCGCAAAAGCATCAATATGCTTCGAGTCAATATTAACTCCATAAAGGGAAGAAAGAGTTGTCGGAGAATACCCGATTTGCCCTCCAATTTTACCTTGGTAATAAGCGTTAACCCCAAAATGCGCAACCATTCTTTCTCCTTGGTATTTCCAGCGATTCAGCACCGAAAGATTTTTACTCAGGTTAATATCTCTAAAGCCGTCTTTATTTTGATCGACTTCACTTCCAAATGTGGCTCCATGAACAAAATACGCACCTGTTATTTTTTTATTGATTGAATAACTTCCATCGACATTAATTTCAGCTCTTCCAAAGTTATTGGAGTACATATTGAAATAGAGTTTTTCCATTTTATCCGGCTTTTTGAATTCTAGATTAATTAGTCCAGCCATCGATTCGTACCCATTCACAACACTTCCAGTTCCTTTCGTAATTTGAATAGATTCGATCCAAGTCCCTGGAATAGAACTTAATCCAAATGAACTCTCTAAACCTCGCAGGTAAGGTGTATTTTCGAATTGAATTTGTGTATAAACGCCATCCAAGCCCATCATTTGAATTTTTTTCGCCCCCGAAACGGCATCCGTTATGGTAACATCCACCGAGGTATTCGTTTGGAACGATTCTGACAAGTTGCAACAAGCTGCTTTTCGAATTTCTCCATCACCGATTGTTTCGATATTTAGCGTTTTCATTTTCATTATTCCGTACTCTTTTTTCTTCGCGGAAATCACAACTTCCTCTAAAATTTGGTCTGAATAAAGTGTAATTTCTAGACGATACTTTTCAAATTTGTCATCGACAATTAGTGTATCCGTGTAGTAACCGATAAATGTGAAAAGAAGGGTGTCTGGATATTCGTTATCTAGATCAATGGAGAAGCTTCCATCTGCAGCTGTCGTTGCTATTTTTTTGGTTTTCAACGACGTGATTTGAGCCCAAGGGATGACCTTTTTGTTATTTTCACTCTTTCCATACGCATAGACAATCCCCTTAATTTGAGAATGACCGAAGCCGCATAAAAATAAAAACAATGTAGTAATTGTGAATGATTTCATTCTTTCATTTAATTGTAAATTCTTTTTTAAAATATAAGAAATTGATTTTTTTATTCAGTGTTACTAGAAATATTCTCTTATGATAAGAAAAATAATAACGCACGATAAAACTCAATCTCAATAATGATTGAAAAAAGTTTATTTAAATTAAGAAAGTGCAGTTTTTAATACAAATACTTGGATACCTACAATTATTTTCAGGCGGTGGATGAAACAGTATAGGTTTATCAATTTCTAAAAAAGAAATATACGCCAATTTTTCGACAATTTTAACCTCTTGCGGGAAAGAAAATAGGGGATGAATCTGAATTTTCTGTGATGGATTAATTTTTTCCGCCCCAGTCTTTTTTACTACAAAATGTACATTTTTACAACAGCCTTTTTTCATTTTCATCTTACCACAGCAAGATTTGGGTGCATTGAAAAATGAAATTGACCGAATTTTTTCACGACAAATATGCACGTTTGCCGTTATTCCAATTGAAAAAAGGAAATAAAACAAGACAAAACTCGAAGCTAATATTTTAGTCATAGTTTTCAAATGTATGAAAAATTTCGAATTCACACCAATGATTTACATCATAAATCAAAAAAAGCTGACATCACTGCCAGCTTTTGTAATATATATCAAGTCTTTAATCTTTCAGTCTAAAATAGAGTCTAATGTCTACCGTCTAAAAATCTAAAGTCTATTAAAGTGTTCCTCTTTTCTCTTGCTCTCTTTCAATAGATTCAAACAAAGCTTTAAAGTTTCCTGCTCCAAAACCTCTTGCTCCCATTCTCTGAATAATTTCGAAAAACAAGGTTGGACGATCCTCTACAGGTTTAGTGAAAATTTGTAATAAATAACCTTCCTCATCAGCATCAATCATGATTGCTAATTTTTGCAATTCTTTGATATCTTCTTTCATCACGTCCATGTGAGAACCTAGTCTTACAGGGATTTGATCGTAATAATCTTGTGGTGGAGCAGACAAAAACTCAATTCCTCTTGCTTTCATTTCCGTCACAGTTTTGATAATATCATCTGTTGCAATTGCCACATGTTGCACACCTGGACCATTGTAGAAATCTAAATATTCTTCTATCTGAGAACGTTTTTTACCTTTTGCAGGTTCGTTAATTGGGAATTTGATACGCCCATTTCCATTACTCATCACTTTACTCATCAAAGATGAATATTCGGTGGTAATTTGTTTATCATCAAAAGACAAGAAATTCACGAATCCCATGACATCTTCGTACCATTTTACCCAAATATTCATTTCATTCCATCCTACATTTCCAACCATATGGTCGATGTATTTTAAACCAATTGGAGCAGGATTGTAGTCTGATTCCCACTTTTTAAATCCTGGTAAAAATTCCCCTGTATAATTTTTTCGTTCCACAAACATGTGAACTGTTTCACCATACGTATAAATTCCAGCACGAACCACTTCTCCAAACTCATCTGTTTCAACTGTTGGTTCCATGTATGATCGAGCACCTCTTTTGGTCGTTTCTTCATAGGACTTACGAGCATCTTCAACCCATAATGCTACTATTTTTACGCCATCACCATGTTTTTTTACGTGCTCTCCAATTGGAGAATCTTCAACCAAAGCAGTTGTTAATACCAATCTTATTTTATCTTGTTTTAGAACATACGAAACGCGATCTCTTACACCCGTTTCTAGTCCTGAATACGCATGGGATTGAAATCCAAAGGCTGTTTTGTAAAAATGAGCAGCTTGTTTTGCATTTCCAACATAAAATTCAACATAATCTGTCCCCATTAGTGGAAGAAAATCTTGTGCTCCCTCAAATATTTTTTCTAATCCGTAGTTTACACTTTTTACTTCTTTTGCCATTTTATTTTTATTTTTTAAAGAGAGACTAATAATGACCCTTCTTTACAATTAATACTTTAATTAAATTAAACGGATTTAATCCGAATATAAGTTACGTTTTTTCAATTAAACCCCCAACCTACATCACAACCAACTAGTAACATAATCTTCATCCTGCATGTCTAGAGCAGCTTGAGTTAATTTTAAAGGTTTAAAAGTATCGACCATTACGGCTAATTCTTCTGTTACCTTTTGCCCAATACTTCTTTCCATTGCACCAGGATGCGGGCCATGAGGTATTCCGCCTGGATGTAATGACATGTAACCTTTCTCAACATGATTTCTACTCATAAAATCTCCATCTACATAATAAAGAAGTTCATCTGAGTCAATATTACTGTGGTTATAAGGAGCAGGAATCGACTTTGGATGATAGTCGTATAAACGAGGACAGAAGGAGCAAATTACAAAATTATGTGCTTCAAATGTTTGATGAACCGGAGGCGGTTGATGCACTCTACCCGTAATTGGCTCAAAATCATGAATACTAAAAGCATATGGAAAATTATAACCATCCCATCCCACGACATCAAAAGGATGCGAAGCGTATACGACATCGTGCAGAACGTTTTCTTTTTTTATCTTAATTAAAAAATCACCATTTTCATCGTGCGTTTCTAACTCATGAGGAGCGCGTAAATCTCTTTCGCAGAAAGGAGAATGTTCTAAAAGTTGACCAAAATTATTTCTATAATTTCGTGGAGTTAAGATCGGACTAAAAGATTCAACAATAAAGTGACGATTATCTTCCGAATCAAATTGAATTTGATAAATCATTCCTCGTGGAATAATTAAATAATCACCGTATGAAAAATCGATATTTCCAACTAAAGTCCTCAATTTACCAGAACCTTTGTGAATGAAAATCATTTCATCAGCATCAGCATTTTTATAGAAATACTCCGTTAATGATTTTTTAGGGGCCGCCACTGCAATATTTAAATCGTTATTAAACATTACAATTACCCTACTTTCTAGAAAGTCATCAGTTGGCTTTACGTCAAAACCTCTCAGCATGCGTGAAGAAATATTTTTCCCTACCGCAGCTATTGGTGTAATATCTTTCGGTTCAGAAATAGATTTCACTTGAGTGGGTCGCTGAGTATGGTACAACAAAGACGCAAC
The DNA here is from genome assembly GCA_947449575.1 of Flavobacteriales bacterium. GTDB lineage: Bacteria > Bacteroidota > Bacteroidia > Flavobacteriales_D > Crocinitomicaceae > CAIUKX01. Next base: position 12,162 of record CANFRV010000036.1, on the reverse strand, counting down.
ACCATGAAATCCTTCAGTTCCAAATAATTGTTCATAATACAAACCACCTGTTTCTTTCTCAAAAACAGTGTGTCTTTTATGAGGAATAGATCCTAATTTGTGATAAAAAGGCATATTTATAAATATTTTTTATTCTGTAAATAATTGATAATAATGTAGTTGTGCAGTTATTCAGGGTTTCGTTTAATGAGTTGTTTTAATAATACATTTAATTGAATCCACATATAAATTTGATATTTACAAGAACAAATATATAAAAAATGATGTAATTTACAGAATTAGAATAGGAAGGATTTATTAATTTCTTTTTTTTCGATTTACATCATTCAAATTACATCAAAAGTTTAACTTTGTGTTTCACGTATAACAAAAGCAAATGAAAAAGATATTAGTCATTGGTGCCGGCGGACAAATTGGTTCTGAATTGGTTTTAGCCTTGCGTAAATTATTTGGTGTCGATTTCGTTATTGCTGCTGATGTGAAGGAGGATTGTCCAGCAATAATTTCTGACGGGCCTTATGTTCAGATGGATATTTTAGACAGAGAAAATGTACGAAAATACATCATCGAAGAGGCGGTAACAGAAGTCTATTTATTAGCAGCACTATTATCAGCTACAGCAGAAAAGCATCCTGATTTTGCTTGGAAATTAAATATGGAAGGACTTTTCACAATCTTAGATTTAGCGAAAGAAGGATACATAAAAAAAATATTTTGGCCTAGCTCCATTGCTGTTTTTGGAATAACAACTCCACGTGAAAATACACCTCAATATACGATCATGGAACCAACCACCGTTTATGGTATTTCAAAACAAGCGGGCGAGAGATGGTGTGAATATTATTTCAATAAATTCAATGTCGATGTGAGAAGTATTCGCTATCCAGGTCTTGTATCCTATACAAGTTTGCCAGGAGGAGGAACTACCGATTATGCAGTTGATATTTTCTACCAAGCGAAAAAAACAAATTCATACGATTGTTTTTTAGCTGCTGATACGCAATTACCAATGATGTATATGGCGGATGCGATACGCGCAACTATTGAATTGATGGAAGCGCCTATTGAACAGATTAAAATTCGTTCCGCATATAACTTGTCGGGTTGTAGTTTTACACCAGCGCAAATCGCAAATGACATTAGAAAACATTTACCCGAATTTTCAATTACCTATACTCCAGATTTTCGCCAAGAGATTGCAGATAGTTGGCCAAAATCTATTGACGATTCATGTGCAAGAAAAGATTGGGGATGGAAAGAGGAGTATACTGAATCAAAGATTGTCCAAATAATGTTAGAAAATGTTGACCCAAAATTGGTCTGATTTTTTCAGTTTTTATTCGTAAATAATAAGTGAGGCACCTGCTTTAATAATTTATAAATTGAAAATAATAATTACTTAGTTTGAATTTCAATTTTTCTTTGTATTATTATGCGTTACAATAAAAGAGTATTCATATGATTTATAAGTTGTTTTTAAGTTTTTTGTTTTTAGGCATGATGTTGACCACATTCAATGTTTCTGGATTTGTTCAAGACGATAAAGTGAATAAAAAAGATTCGGAAGGCAAAAAACAAGGGAGATGGATTTATTTTGGAAGAGATAGACCTGAAGAGGGATATCCCTCAAACGGAAAAGTGGAAGAGGGATCATACAAGGATGACAGAAAAGAAGGGATTTGGATAAAGTATCACAATGATGGAGTTACGCCTCGTTTAAAGGGGGAATACATCAATAATAGACCGCAAGGTTCTTATGTGAAGTATTATCAAAATGGAAAAATAAAAGAAGGAGGCACTTTTGAAAAAAATCAATACAGAGATTCCTTGATTCGTTACCATGAAAACGGAAAGGTAGAATACGAGGCAAAATATAATAGTGCAGGAAAAGAGCAAGGAGGAGTGAAATATTATTATGCCAACGGACAAGTAGAATTTGAGTATACTGCCCAAAATGGAAATGCAGTGGGCAAAGCGACTCGCTATTATGAAAATGGAGATGTAAAAGAGTCCATTGTTTTTGCTGAAGATGGAAATGTAGCAAGCAGTGTTGTGAAAGCACCTGTGAATCCAATGATAAAAGTAGTAGACCCGAGTCTTTCTAAAGAAGTGGCGCCTAAAGTGCCAATACCAAGAACGAAAGGAGTTCCTTTTCTTCCGAATGGATACAACAAAGTGTACAATTCAAACGATGAAATTTGGTTAGATGGTATTTTTAAAAGCAGTAATCTTTGGGAAGGAAAAGTATACGAATATGATCGAGATGGAATTCTTTTGAAAGTGAAAGTTTTTAAAGGAGGCGTTTATCATTCCGACGGACAATTATAAACAACATTTTAAGGCTCGAAAGAGCCTTTTTTATGCAATTAATTGTATCTTTATTGCAATTATATTGGCTTAATCGGTTAAGCTTTTTTAGAAGGGTAGATTATAAAAATGAAAAATTCAAAATTGAAATTTCCTGATTTACTTTCAATTCCTAAAATTGATAAAGTAGGGGTAGAGGAACGAGTGGCAACCTTCCAAACAAGAAGTATAAAAAATGAGTCAAAAATTCAGGGATTAAACATGATTCTGAATATGATTGACCTAACAACTTTGGAAGGAAAAGATACTCCAGGGAAAGTAAAACAAATGTGTTATAAGGCCATGCATTTGCATGATTCATTCGATGATTTACCTACCGTAGCTGCTGTTTGTGTTTATCCTTCTATGGTGAAAATTGCTAAAGATGAAGTAAAAAATTCGGGAGTAAAAGTCGCTTCTGTTTCAACCGCTTTTCCAAGTGGGCAATCACCTCTAGATGTAAAAATCTATGATACAAAGTTTGCTATAAGCGAGGGTGCTGATGAAATTGACATGGTAATTTCTCGTGGGAAATTCTTGTCTGGTGACTATAATTTTGTCTTCGATGAGATAGCGGCAATAAAAGATATTTGCGGAAAAGTGAGGTTGAAGGTAATTCTAGAAACAGGAGAGTTGGTCACCTTAGATAATGTTCGTAAAGCGAGTGAAATTGCGATGTATGCTGGAGCAGATTTTATTAAGACTTCTACAGGAAAAATTCAACCTGCAGCTACGATGCAAGTTACGTATACAATGCTTCTTGCTATAAAAGATTTTTATCAAAAAACGGGTAAAATGATTGGGATGAAGCCTGCTGGAGGAATCTCGACTTCTAAATTGGCATTACATAATTTAGTAATGGTGAAAGAAGTTCTGGGTAACGATTGGTTAAACAATGAATATTTTAGATTTGGAGCGAGTAGTTTAGCAAACGATGTCTTGATGCAGGTCCTAAAATCTAAAACGGGAGTGTATCAATCTCCAGACTATTTTTCAATAGATTAAAAATGAGAGAGAAAAAAATTAAAACGACAAGTCCTTCTTTGGAATGGAATTATTCTCCAGCATTGGAAAGTACAAGTCACTTGAAATTAAAAAAGCAATACGATTTATTTATTAATGGTGAATTTGTTAAACCAAGTTCAGGGAAATATTTCGATACGATCAATCCATCTAACGAAGAAAAATTGGCAGAAATAGCGCATGCCAATGAAGAAGATGTTGATAAAGCGGTGAAAGCTGCTAGAAAAGCATTCACGGAAGTTTGGTCAGTTATGCCTGCAAAAGAAAGAGCGAAATATATTTTTAGAATTGCTCGAATTATGCAGGAACGTTCGAGAGAATTAATGGTTGTTGAAACGTTAGATGCTGGAAAAACAATTCGTGAATCACGTGATGTGGATGTTCCCTTAGCATGTAACCATTTTTTCTATTACGCTGGATGGGCCGATAAATTAGAATATGCTTTCCCAAATCGTACGGTTAAATCTTTGGGTGTGGTTGGTCAGATTATTCCTTGGAATTTCCCATTATTGATGGCTGCGTGGAAAATAGCGCCTGCCTTAGCAACGGGAAATACGGTTGTTCTGAAACCAGCAGAAACTACTCCTTTGACGGCTATGTTGTTAGCTGAAATAATAAAAGAATCTGGTCTACCGGATGGAGTCGTAAATATTGTTACAGGATACGGAGATACTGGCGCGGCCATTGTTAATCACCCTGATGTCAATAAAATCGCTTTTACCGGCTCTACTAATGTGGGTAAGTTAATTCAAAAAGCGATTGCAGGAACAGATAAAAAAGTGACGTTGGAATTAGGAGGGAAGTCAGCGAATATCATTTTCGAAGATGCCGCTATCGATCAAGCAGTTGAAGGAATTATAAATGGAATTTTCTTTAATCAAGGACATGTTTGTTGCGCTGGTTCGCGTTTATTTATTCAAGAACCAATTGCTGACAAGGTCATCAAGAAATTAAAAGAAAGAATGCAGACCTTACAAGTTGGCAATCCTTTAGATAAAAATACAGATGTAGGAGCAATTAATTCTCAAGAACAATTAGACACAATCAATCGTTATATTAAAATTGGGAAAAAGGAAGGCGCAGAAATGTTTCAACCAGCGTGCAAAATACCTGAAAAAGGATTTTATTGCCCTCCTACAATTTTCACAAATGTGGCGCAATCAAATATAATAGCACAAGAAGAAATTTTTGGACCTGTGCTTACAATCCAAACCTTTCGAACAGTCGATGAGGTGATTCAAAAAGCAAATAATTCACCTTATGGATTAGCAGCGGGTATTTGGTCCGAAAAGGGGGCACAAATATTTAATGTTTCTTCTAAATTAAAGGCGGGTGTGATTTGGGCGAATACGTATAATAAATTTGACCCAACTTCCCCGTTCGGCGGATACAAGGAAAGTGGGTTTGGCAGAGAGGGAGGAATGCATGGTTTGGCTTCTTATGTTAAGTTGTCAAACAAATAAATGAACTACGATGAGATTAGAAATATTAAAAACATATAAGTTATATATCGGTGGTCAATTTCCTCGAACAGAATCAGGGCGATTTTACACACCTAAAAACAAAAAAGGGGCTCCACTTGGAAATATGTGTTTAGCCTCTCGTAAAGATGTTAAAAACGCAGTTTCATCCGCACGGAAAGCATTTGGAGGTTGGTCAGAAAAAACGGCATTTAATAGAAGTCAGATTTTATATCGCATTGCTGAAATGTTAGAAGGAAGAAGAGATCAATTTATTGCTGAATTAGTGAAACAAGGGTCAACCCTAAAACAAGCTGGTGAAGAAGTAAATTTGTCCATTGACCGTATTGTGTATTATGCAGGTTGGTGTGACAAATATTTGCAAGTTTTTAGTTCTGTTAATCCTGTTTCATCTTCACACTTCAATTTTTCGCTGCAAGAACCAGTTGGGGTGGTTGGAGTTATTGCTCCTCAAGATACTTCGCTAATCGGATTAGTTTCTGCGATTTTACCTATTATCGCTGGTGGAAATACGTGTCTTGTTTTGGCTTCAGAAAATATACCTTTATGTTCGATTACTTTTGCTGAAGTTCTAAATTCATCGGATGTACCCGGTGGAGTGGTAAATATCCTAACAGGAAATGAAAAAGAACTCATTGAGACTTTTGCAAGTCATATGGATATAAATTCAGTTTTGTATGGCGGAGCTAGCAAGGAGAATATACAGTTGATTCAAGAGTTGGCCGTTGTTAATGTTAAGCGTGTACATTATTATCCAATGAATTGGTCAAATGAAGATGGTCAGAGTGTTTATTTGATCAATGATTTTCAAGAAATAAAGACCACTTGGCACCCGATTGAAAACATAGGAGGTTCAAGTTCAGTTTATTAAACACAATCTCACGTATTTGGTAATAAATAGAAAATTAGTACAAAAAGCGTGTATATTTTTACACGCTTTTTGCTTTAATGACGATTGCTATTGCTAGAAGGCCTATTTTTATCATCCACCGTTTTAATTAATTTTGTTGAATAATCTTCGCTGTCTTCAATCATTTCTTGATCAAGTTGCTTTGCAACACTGATTGGAACATATTCCACAACGACATTTGTTTTATCAAGGCCAAAATCTTCAGCTGGCGTCAAGCCAGTCATTTTAATGAATCGGTAAACTTTCACAAAAATAATTTGATAAGAAGTCAATAAATTATCTGTCGCGATTCGCGAGTTTAGTACTATAAATTTAAAATCTGGGTGACTTATTTTGTCCTGAACACAACTAAAAACACTTTTACCTGTCAACTCTCCTTTTTCCACCATTTTATCATGAATTTTTCTCATCATAAATTCTACACGATGTTCTTCCTTAAATCCAAAATTCAACGAAACATAATAACAATGTTTATCAATAATTTCGCTCACTGAATAATGAACTCCCCAAGGTTCATTTGTAATATTTAAATGCAAGAACCAAGTAACTTGTGCTTTTCGAGGTCTTTTTTGAAATAATGAATAAAAAACGGTGGAATCTAATTTTTGCGGAGAATCACTTCTTGTTGGGTATACTAAATTAGTTGCTTCGAAATTTATTGTTGTATCATTTCTTACCGAATTCAAAAGAGGAACCACTTGATTCATAGGTAAATATTCAGTAATATTCTTTCTGAGTTGTTTTGCTTTGTTGTATAAAAATAATAAACTAAAAAAGATCATGGAAAGAATTAATGTAAACCAACCTCCATCAAGTATTTTACCTAAATTAGAAAGTAAGAAAACAAATTCAATAATGATAAAAATCGTAAAAATGACAATATAGATGTATTTTAGCTTGGGTTTTCTCAGAATTAACAATACTCCTAAAAGCATAGATGTCATGACCATATTAATAGTAATCGCTAATCCATAGGCAGATTCCATCCTAGTTGAATTTCCGAAAACGTAAATCACTAATAAACAACCAGCCATCAAAAACCAATTGATGAAAGGAATATAAATATGTCCACTATGATCCGTTGGATATTTTACCTTGAGATTCGTCCAAAGTTTCAGTTTAATCGCTTCGTTCATCAGTGTGAAAACACCAGTAATCAATGCTTGAGAAGCAATTATTGTTGCTAATGTGGCAATAACAATGACAAAAGGTAAAATATTTGCAGGAACCATTGCATAGAAAATATTCGTTCCTTTCACGTGCACGTAACCTTCTTTTAAACAAAGTGCAGCTTGACCAAGGTAATTGATAACCAGTACAATACTCATCATCGACCAACTTGCTCTTATGTTTAGTTTGCCGCAATGTCCAAGATCTGAATATAAAGCCTCCGCTCCAGTTGTACAAAGGAATACAGCCCCTAAAACCCAAAAACCACCTTCCACATTTTGAATCATGTTAAAGATATAATAAGGATTAAAGGCTTTTAAAACCATCGGGTTATCAGAAATATGAATCATTCCTAAATATGCAAGCAAAGCAAACCAAACAATCATTATTGGACCAAATATTTTACCAATAGAGGCAGTGCCAAATTGTTGGATTAAAAATAGCGCGACAATTATTCCAGAAACGATATAGGGAATAGGCAGTCCAGGAATCACTGCTTCAACACCTTCTACAGCGGAAGAAATAGAGATCGCAGGAGTGATAAATCCATCCGCAAGAAGCGTAGCACAACCAATTAATGCAGGAATCAGAATCCATTTAAGTTTTCTTTCTTTCAGTAATGCAAAAAGAGCAAAAATTCCTCCCTCACCATTATTGTCAGCATTCAACGCAAGATAAATGTATTTTATAGAAGCTAATAGAATTAAGGTCCATATTACAGCTGATAATCCGCCTAAAATAATTGCTTCGCTAAATCCATGATCTAGAATTGCTTTGAAAACGTAGAGAGGAGAAGTACCAATATCTCCAAAGACAATACCGATTGTAATTAAAACTCCCGCAGCACTTAATTTTTTGGCATTAAAACCTGACATATTCTTGTAAATTATAATAACGGCGTCAAATGTACAAAAGGAATATGAATGCTTGTCTTAAATAGAAAAAATATTACTTTTTATTTTAAAATTTAAGTAAAAACTTTAGTACATAAACAAAAAAAGCCCTGCACATCGCAGAGCTTTAGATACTTATTTTTTTACTATTATTAACCTATGATTGCTTGATAACCAGCAGCATCTAAAAGATTGTCAACTTCAGAAGGATCAGATATTTTCACTTTTATCATCCAACCTTTTCCAAATGGATCATTGTTCACGTATTCAGGATTTGCTTCTAATTCAGAATTAAATTCAATAATTTCACCTGAAAGCGGCATAAATAAATCAGAAACAGTTTTAACAGCTTCAACAGATCCAAAAACTTCTTCACCTTCCAATGTTTCACCTTCCGTTTCGATTTCTACGTAAACGATATCACCCAATTCTCCTTGAGCGAAATCTGTAATTCCGATGGTAGCTACATCACCTTCAATGCTCACCCATTCGTGATCTTTTGTGTATTTAAGATTTGTTGGAATATTCATTTTTTATATTTTTTTACAAATGTATAATTTTTTCAAAGTATTATGAGATTTTACTACTTATTTTTTGTTAAGTAAGCGATATTGTCATTAAAATACTTTCATTTTTATACGATTATGACATAGAGAGTCTTCATTCATCCTGACTATGCGAAATTTTAATTAAATTTGCGGCATCATGATAAAGCCCGAACAGATAAAAGAAGTTAATAATCGTATCGATGCGATTGAAGAGTATTTAAAAATCAAGGAGAAAAAGATGCAATTAGCTGAAGAAGAGCTAAAAACTCAAGATCCAGGATTTTGGGATGATCCAAAGAAAGCAGAAATTCAAATGAAAGCTATTCGTAGTTTGAAATATTGGGTAGCTACTTTTGATACGTTGAAAAGCTCATTTGAAGATTTAGAGGTGCTGAATGATTTCGCTAAAGATGGTGATGGAGATGATGCTGAATTAAAAGATCATTATGATAAATTAGTAGATGAGGTGGATGCTCTCGAGCTTAAAAATATGCTTTCTGGTGAGGAAGATGCGTTGAGTGCTGTTTTACAAATTACTGCAGGTGCTGGAGGAACAGAAAGTTGCGATTGGGCTTCTATTTTGACGCGAATGTACATGATGTGGGGTCAAAAAAATGGATATAAGATCAAGGAATTGAATTATCAAGAAGGAGATGTGGCTGGAATCAAAACGGTTACCTTAGAATTCGAAGGAGAGTTTGGTTTTGGATACTTGAAAGGTGAGAACGGTGTTCATCGTTTGGTGAGAATATCTCCATTTGATTCCAACGCCAAACGTCACACTTCTTTCGCTTCCGTCTATGTGTATCCTTTAGTGGACGACACGATTGAAATTCATGTCAATCCCGCTGATATTACCTGGGATACTTTCCGATCTGGAGGTGCAGGTGGACAAAATGTAAATAAGGTAGAGACTGCTGTTCGTTTGAAACACGGTCCATCTGGAATTATTATTGAAAATTCTGAATCGCGCTCTCAATTAGGCAATAAAGAGAAAGCGATGCAATTATTGAAATCACAATTGTATGAGCTAGAATATCGTGCACGGATGGAAAAAAGAAGTGAGATAGAAGCAGGGAAGAAGAAGATAGAGTGGGGTTCTCAAATTCGCAACTATGTTTTGCATCCCTATAAATTAATAAAGGATGTAAGAACGGGACATGAAACAGGAAACGTTGACGCTGTGCTTGATGGTGATTTAAATGAATTTTTAAAATCCTACTTGATGACATTTGGAAATTAGTTTTTAGGGATTAGCTGTTAGGTGTTGGGTCTGCCCCAACGCCTAACAGCTAATCCCTAACACCTTTTCTCTATCCATTCGCCCCTTTTTTGATAACCATTTCCATCTCAAACAATCGTTATGCACACATTCATATCAATAGACAAATTAAATCAATGATACCAAATAATCAGTTGTAAATTTGATCTAGTAGTTATAGTTTATTTATGGTTAGGTAAGGAGCTTATTAATCGGCATTATTAAAAATCATCTTAATAATGTCGATTAAATCTCGTTCAAGGTGAACTAATTTAAGTCTAAAAGTTAAAGTTCCCTTACTATCTCTGCTTAAATACTATGATTTTTTTTAACCAATATATACTTAAAGGGTATATAAGTTATTTTTAAATGGATTGTCATTTAAACATATTTAATTTCTATATTTATCAGTTTTAACGGTTGATTTTAGAAGAGTAAAAGTTAAAATTATATGCGCACAAATATTATTACTATGAATGGATTGATAAAATCAATATTATTTTCTCTAACACTGCTGTTGTTTTCAAATGTGAAAGCGACTAATTATTATGTAAATAATAACAGCACTTTAGGAGATGTTTTTACATCAGCTGTGGGAAGTAATTTAAATACGGGCTTAACAAGTGCGTTGCCAAAAGCAACTGTATCAAATGTTTTAAGTACCTACGGCGCAGGAATGGTATTGGGTGATTCAATTATTGTGGATGCAGGTACTTTTTACCGAACCGATCGAAATTTACTACTACCAGCTGGTGTTGTTCTTATAGGAGCGGGCATGGACTTGACGATTTTTGACAATAATCAAGATGGAGCCACTGGTTATTATTTCGCACGATTGAGCAGTAATGTTACTTTAAAAGATATCTACGTCACCCGATATGGAATAGACAATACGTATGCCCAAGCGATAGATGTGATTGCTGGAGCCTTAAATGTGAATATGATCAATGTAAGGGTAGATAGATGTGGACGTACAACAGGGCTTTATCCAATAGAAATTCATGCAGGTGCGCAAGTTATTATAAATGGAGGAGGCGCAACTTGTGACAACTCAATGATCATGTCTGGAGGAATTCATGTGGAAGGTGCAACCACAGACGTGGTGATTCGAAATTACCTTTTTATTAATGGGGAAAGAGGTGATAATGGAACATCTTTAAGGGTAACTGAAGGGACTGTTAAGGTCTATAATTCCAAGTTTGAAAACAACATTGTTTCAAACGGTGGCGAGTCCATCGTTTATCAAATAGCTGGAACCTTGAAATTTTACGACTGTACTTTTGATAATAATTCATATGAATACACTACAAATGAATACGGTGGGTTAATATTGATACAAGGAGGTATATTTGGAATCACGCGATCAAGGTTAGAAAACACACTTCATACTTCTTCTTCTTATGCATATGGCGCCGCCATTACTTTGCAAGGGGGTGGGACAGCGCAAGTAGATTCTTGCTATTTTGCTGGGAATGATGGAAGCAGAGGAAATGACATTCACGTCAGAGGAGGAGCAGCAACATTAACGGCTTTCAATTGTACGTTCGCTTCTGCTTCAAATCAAGTAGGAACGAGTTCTTCCGGGACTATTACATTGGCAGATTGTGGGAATCCAGGCGTATATGTAAATACTGGATCGACGACAAAGACTAACACCAACGCCCCAACCTATGTAGCAGCTCCGACTGGACCTTCTTATTCGGGCGTTTGTGGTGCAATTGTTATATCTGGCCCTTGCGCTTCACCTACAGATGCTGGAACGAATGGAACAATTACAGTTTGTTCAAATGGACCAACTGTCAACTTATTTTCTTCGTTAGGAGGAACTCCGGATGCAACTGGTTCATGGACTGGAACTTCTGCGTTAACTGGCGGAAATTTAGGTTCTTACAACCCTAGCACAATGACACCTGGTGTCTACACGTATACAGTTGTTGGAGTTGCACCTTGTTCAAATTCAACAGCTACAGTTACAGTTACTGAAACTGTTGCGGCTGATGCTGGAACTGCCTCTGCTTTAGACGCAACTTTATGTTCAGGAACTTCTACTACTGTATCTTCTACAGTCGCTGGGGGAACTTGGACTTCATCCAATCCATTAGTAGCAACGGTTGATCCTTCAACAGGAGTTGTCAATGCATTACTAGGAGGCACTTCAACGATGACGTACACTGTTTTAGGAACAGCAGGATGTTTAGGTTCTGATGCAACTTCTACTGTTTTAATTACTGTTACCCAAGCAGCCGATGCTGGAACTGCCTCTGCTTTAGACGCAGCTTTATGTTCAGGAACTTCTACCACTGTATCTTCTACAGTCGCTGGGGGAACTTGGACTTCATCCAATCCATTAGTAGCAACGGTTGATCCTTTAACAGGAGATGTCAATGCATTACTAGGAGGTACTTCAACGATGACGTACACTGTTTTAGGAACTGCAGGATGTTTAGGCTCAGATGCAACTTCTACTGTTTTAATTACTGTTACCCAAGCAGCCGATGCTGGAACTGCCTCTGCTTTAGACGCAACTTTA
>CANFRV010000035.1 GCA_947449575.1 Flavobacteriales bacterium | reverse complement strand
TTGGTGAACTTGCGTATTTCTTGCTTAATTTAACAACTTGTTTCCTTCGTTAGATTTTAACGTGATAACGCGTTATCCCTTATAAAATCTGCCTAGCAACCAAGTCGCTAAATTAATTTTGACTTTGTTTTAATAATCGAACTCAGGTTATTAACACAGAATCACAAGTTATTAAATAAAAAAATGTTGCAAAAACCTACAATAATCTTTCGTTTCTATCCTTGCAAAAAAAAGTAAACAATTGGTCGTGCAGAAATACTTTCATTTTAATTCATGTGCAGGCAATTAATTTTTAATTTTCCTTCATGAATTATATAGATTTTTTGATAATTGCGGCATTACTATATGCTGGATGGAAAGGATTTAAGCACGGGCTTATTATTGAAGTATTTACTTTATTGGCTCTACTAGTTGGACTTTACGCGGGAATCCATTTTTCTGATTTTATAGCAGGCTTGCTAAAAAACTCCCTCTCTTGGCATTCTAAATACGTTCCTGTTGTTTCGTTTACCATTACTTTTCTTGGAGTTGGTGCAATCGTATTTTTCGCCGGAAAAGCGATAGAAAAAGTAGTAAAGGTGACAGGTCTAACACCAATAAATAAGGGTTTAGGCCTTTTTTTTTCTATTTTAAAAATGACGTATTATATTAGTGTGATTTTAATTTTAATTGAATCATACGACGAAAAAAATGATTTTTTTCCAGAAAAAACAAAGAAAGAATCACTGCTCTACAATCCCATCAAAAAAGTTTCAACTTCAACAATTCCAGGAATTTCAGAAAGTACTATTTTCTTGAAAAATGCGTTTAAACCTGAAACGGATAGTACTGGTTTGAAGGTTGACCAAGTACTGCGAGTAAAAAAAATTGCTGATAGCCTTGGTATTGATGCAAATAACGCAAAAGAAATAATAAAAATTCATGAAAAATATGGTTCGTAAATTTCGGATTTTTGGTCTCATCTGTTTGTTGTCTTTCTATGCGAATTCTCAGAATATCAATAAATTACCTGAACTGAAAACGGAAATAAATATCCATAAATCAGGGCCTTATGTTGGGCTTCAAAAAGGATTATATAACGTCGTTGAAGTAGGGGGTGAATATCAGTGGAAGAAAGTAAAATGGGTAAAACCTAAAACGTTTTCTATCAATGCTGGAATGAATTACAATTTTCAGAATAATGTATTAGGCTATGATGCTGGGTTTTGGTTTAAGACAGGAAGATTAAACCTAACGTATGGCGCTGCTATTTGTTATAGAACTGATTTTACACGCGGTGAGATTGGATTTGCTCCAATCATTGGTTTTAAGTTAGCTCAATTCCATCTTCAAACTGGGTGTAATTTTTTTGCACACCCTGTTTCTTATGTTAAAACAAATACTTTTTTTATCTCCCTTCGATTTGTTTTAATAAATAGAAGAAAATTTGATTTTGATTAATCTCCATTGCAAATGATTCATTTTGAAAAGGGTTAAAAATATTCTCATTTTCCTTTTTTTCTCGTATTTTTGAGCTATGTCTATTTCTAATCGAGCAATTGTTTCTGTAACAAATGATTTGTACACTGATCAGCGTGTGCATAAAGTTTGTTTGTTTCTAGAAAGTCAGGGCTATTCAGTTCTTTTAGTCGGTAGAAAAAGAAAAAATAGTGTTCCAATTCCAGAAAGATCATACGCCACAAAAAGATTAAATTTATTTTTTGATTCGGGGGCAAAATTTTACGCTGAATATAATTTAAGGTTATTTTTTCTTCTGCTATTTAAGCGAGCAAAGATATTAGTTTCAAACGATTTAGACACACTTTTAGCAAACTATACCGCGACTAAATTCAAGCCAAGAGTGAAACTATATTATGATTCTCACGAATATTTCACAGAGGTTCCCGAACTAATCAATCGACCAAGAGTACAAAAAATTTGGGAAGGAATTGAAGCATGGATTTTTCCGAAAGTAGAAAGCGTTTATACTGTCAATCATTCAATATCGAAACTCTACAAAGAAAAATATAAAAAGGAAGTCAAGGTTATCAGAAATATTTCTCCCCTTTGGTCCCCAGGTCACTTAAAATCTAAGTTGGAATTAGGATTGCCTGAAGATAAAAAATTAATAATAATTCAGGGGGCGGGAATTAATATTGACAGAGGAGCGGAAGAAGCCGTAGAAGCGATGAATTACATGGACGATGCTGTTTTAATGATTGTTGGAGATGGAGATGTTGTTGTTCAATTAAAGGAATACGTTCATGAACATCTGCTGAGTGCTAAAGTTTTATTTTTTGATCGCAAGCCATATCAAGAAATGATGAATTATACTTTTCATGCCGATATAGGTTTAACTCTAGATAAACCGACCAACCTCAATTATCGCTATTCATTACCAAACAAAGTATTTGATTATATTCATGCTGGAACACCAATAATAGCAACGGATCTTGTTGAAATTTCTGATATTATTCAGCGGTATGACGTAGGAAGAATCATAACTGATTTTACGCCGAAAAATTTAGCGAAAATGATATCTAGTCTTCTAGCTGACTCCCCACTTTTGGATCAACTGAAGGCAAATTGCTTAAAAACAAAAGAAATTGAAAATTGGGAAAAGGAAACTGAGTTACTGAAAGAAATCTATCCAAAAATTGTCTGAAAAACGAATTCATATTGTCGCTTTTGATGTCCCTTATCAAGCAGATTACGGGGGTGTAATTGATATATATTTTCGCATTAAAGCTTTATATGAATTGGGGTTTAAAATCACTTTGCATTGTTTTGAATACGGGCGCGGGGAACAGCCACATTTAGCTGAAATAACGGAAAAAGTGTTTTATTATTCACGTCAAAAAACGATTTTCAATGCATTTAATAAACGTCCTTTCATTGTAGCTTCTAGGCGTTCAAATTCATTATTAAATAGATTGTTAGCAGATAATGATGCTATTTTATTTGAAGGGATTCACACAACTTGGTTCCTAGAAAATAAGGAAATTCAAAAGCGAATGACGTATGTTCGCACGCACAATATAGAACATGATTATTATTCGTCATTGGCAAAAAATGAATGGGGACTTAAAAGACTATTTTTTAAACAAGAAGCCCGTAAACTAAAAAATTATGAAGCTATTTTAGAACATTCTAAAAATATATTTTGCATACGAGAAGGCGATGTACTTCATTTCTCTCAATTTAATGATAACATTTCTGTTCTTCCAGCGTCCTCTCCCGAACTTTCGATCGATGCATTTGAAACAACGGAAGATTATGCCTTATTTCATGGGAATTTATCCGTGTCAGAAAATGACGCGGGGGCCCAGTGGATAATTGCACATATTTGGAGAAAAGAAAAGTCACTGTTACCCTTAAAAATTGCAGGAAAAAATCCTTCCCAAAAATTAATCACTTTAGCACAACAAAATGGAATAGAGGTTATCGCGAATCCTTCCATGGAGGAAATGAAAGAAATAATTTCTAAGGCTCGCATTCATGTGTTGGTTAGCGATCAATCAACAGGAGTAAAATTAAAATTACTTGCCGCAGTAGGCAGTTCTGGACACGTACTGGTAAATCCGACGATGGTCATGGATACAAATTTGACAGAAGTGGTTACGGTTTGCAATTCTTCCGCGGAATTTATTTCAAAAATTATAGAAATTCGAGAGAATGCACTTTCACAGGAGGAATTTGAGAAAAGAAAAGCGTTCTTAAGAAAAAATTATTCTACAAAAGAGAATTGTAGAATTTTTGAAAATACTTAAAATCTTTCACAGTTTCCTATTCAGAATCTTTAAACTGAATACGTAATTCCTTCACATCAATCATTTTAAAAATAAACAATGCAATGGCACCGAAGAGTAATTCAATTGCATACGCAAGCAGACCTAGGTAAAGAAATTCAGTCAGTAAGAAAATACCAACGATTGCACAAATAAACAAACCGTATTTTGAAATTGCCTTTGCTGTAAATTTAAAACAAAATCTTTTTGAACAATAGATAAATTGAATTCCAGCAATAAAACACTGTGTGCAAAAAGCGGTAAATCCTGCTCCTTCAGCACCATATTTCGGAATTAATAAGAAATTCAGTCCTACATTAATGATAATAGCAATAAATGAAAAGATATTGAGTATTCTCAAGTCTCCATCTGCTGTTAGCAAAGTTCCGAAAATTAAGCTAAAACACATTCCAATAAAGCTCAACATTAGCCACTTAAAACTAGGAATTGACTGTAGGATATTCTCGTCATAAATCAATGAAACAATGTATTCACTATTGAAATAGCAAAAGCAAACAAGAACGAAAGCTCCTCCAATCAGTAAATTTCCGGAAGTTCTCAATAAGGGTAAAATTGATTCCTTTTTACCCAATAAATGGGCAAATAAGGGAAATAACAAATTCGAAAAAATCATTCCAAAGAGAAAGAAAGCATCTAATAATCGAAATCCTTGCGCATAAATTCCGGCTTCATGTTTTCCATTCACGTGAAGTCTTTCTAAAATAACAGAATCGCTCCGTGTGTAGATCATCATGAGTAAGATTAATAATGCATACGGTACACTTTTTTTTATGATTGCTTTGGAAAATGTCCAATGCCATGAAAACTTCGGTATTCCAATGTATTTAATCAACAATGCAAAAGCAACGATTGCGGTGATTCCGTAACAAACAGTTTGGATCCAAATGAACCACTCTATCTTGAATTCACTTTTAGAGGAGGTTAGTAGTAATAAAGTACCACAAAAAAGAATTAATAACAACCGGTCAAGCACAGAAATAATAGCTTCTGTTTTAAAAAATAATAGTCCCGAAAAATGGCTTCTAAAATAGGAAATCAAGGTTGTTAAAAATTGATTGAGCACCAAAAAAGCTAATAAAGACATCTCTTTACCTGCATATCCCAAAGAAAATCCCAAACCGAATGTGATAGCGGCATATACTGCAAACAGCAAAAGTCTAAAAGAAAGTAATTTACCCATGTATCTTGTTACAATATGTGGGTATTGAGAAATATTTTTGGTGGTGAAATTATTAATTCCTAAATCCATCAAAATATTAAAAAGAAAAGTAAGATTTAAAAGTGAAAAATACATTCCGTAGGCATCCGTTCCAACTCTATTTTGCACGCTTGCATCGATTCCAAAAATAGAAAAAGGTTTCACCAAAAGGTTCAGAAAAACCATCAAAACTAAATTAGAAATAAATTTTTTTTGCACTTTTATTTCGTTGTTTTTGGATGGCTAAGGTACTGAAAGATTCTTAATTTTTATGACTTTATAATCCGATCTACTGGTGAAGATCAAAAGTTACGACACTCGAAACTAATTTTTACTTTAATTTTCAAGTGCTTACGATTTTGTTTTCTGAAAACCATCGCTTACGATTGCGTTTATGTCTGCAACAATGGCTGGGGTGTTTTGCAGATTCATGCAATTAAAATGACCTTTTGGACATTTCTTAAACCCAATTTTTGAGCAAGGTCGACAACTTAATCCAGCTACTTCATGCATGGAAAATTTAGTAGTATTTTGAGGGAAATAGGGAAACATTCCAAGCGAAGGAACTGTATTTCCCCAAACGCTGACCGTTGGAATTTCAAAACAAGAAGCAATGTGCATCATTCCTGTATCATTTGTCAGAAGTACTTTTGATTGCTTTACAACACTTGCTGATTGTTGTAAAGAAAATCCGCCACAAGCATTTTTTATGTTTTTCAGTGGGAAATGAGAAATAATTTCAGTCGCTAATTCATTGTCCATCGTCCCGCCAATTAGAATAATGGGTTCATTTATTTCGGTAATAATTTCCGTTAACTTTTTAAAAGGAAGTCTTTTGGTAGCAAATTGGGCGCCTAAGGCAATAGTTATGTAGGGCGAAGAAATAGAAAATGTTTCCGCGATATTCACAAACGAATCTTTTGCCAAAAAGAAATCACACGGAAGAGAATCATTTTTAATACCTAAATGTTTTACTGTTTCAAAATATCTATCAACAACATGAATTTTAGGCATTTTGTCAATTTTAAATTTCACCAACATCCATTTTTCAAGATTCATTTTTGGAAATGAGCGAGAAGGTGCTCTTAATTTTTGCTTTAAAGAAAGGGTTCTTACGTTTTTGTGCAGATCAATTATCCAATCATATTTTTCTGTCTTCAACTCTGAAATTACTTCGTTAATAGAAGCCTTTATCGTTATTAGTTTATCAATATAGGGGTTGTTTTCAAGAATAGACGAAAATGGCTTTTTGGTAATAAAGTGAATAGTCGCATTTGGAATCTGCTTTTTAAGACAGCGAACTACAGGAGTTGTCAGAACAACATCACCAATAGAACTAAAACGAATGACTAAAATTTTCACGTTATTCATTTAATATTGAGAATTATTATTTTCTTAAGCGTATTTATTTTTTCTGCACCGGCTCGTATGTCCTCCAAACCTCAATGTATTGATTTGAATTTCTAGGATTTAATTTTCTCACCAGTTTATCAATCAAACTAGGTTCACATTTCTTAATCAACTTTAATTTAGGATAAAGAACTTTATATTCTTTCACCCGTTCTTGTAATTTATCTTCACCAAAAAAGAAGATATAGTCATATTTTTGCCCTTCAAAAACAGACAAAGGAGTAATGGTATCATTTCTTTCTGCTAATAAGCAATACCAGCTGCCCGAATAAAATTTTGGCAACATCGATGTTTTCGTTTCTGCAGAACCTTCCAATAAAATTCTTTCGTCTTTTAAATCATCACCATATAAAACGTACATTGCTTCAACGCGAGACATTTTCGTATAGGTAAAGCTCAAAAAAAGCATAATAGGAATATTAAGTATCCAAAAAAATGAATAGGAAAAAGTCCATAATTTATCCCAAATAGGATTCTTACGGAACGATTGAAAACCAATTACACCAAGAATAATAAAAAAGGGAAGTACTGATAAAATAAAACGTTCTTGTCTGTTGGGGTAGAAAGTGTGAAACAAAAGGAAAATAACCGTAGGTAAAAACAGTAATAAATTTTCTTTGGCCGATTTAAAAAAGCCAATTCCCATCAATAGGCCAAAAGGAAAGAGTAAAACACCCATTAATACCCATAGGTACATGAAATAATTAGAATTCGGTAAATATTGAACACCCTGCTCCATATTGTAGGTCGAATAGGCAATAAATTCTGCAAATGGATACCCCCAAATTAGGTAATCAACTAAACCTTGGGTAAGAACAAAAGTGACAAATGTTCCAAGAGAAAAAAGAAAAAAAGCTTTGAATTTCCAGTTGAAAAAGTAATACATCATGATTCCAATAGCGAAAACAGCAATTTGATATCTAAAAGAGACGGCTAAACCAATTAATAAACCAGCATAAAAAATATTGACCTTTCTGTCATTTTTAATCATTAGCCAAACACCCCACATTAAGAAAGGGATAGAAGATAATTCAACCAGATTTCTTACGGACAGAAAGGGCATAATTGATAAAAGAGCAAGCAGCCAACCCACCGTAACAGCATTTTTTCGATTGGAAATTTTTTCGGTTATTTTAATCCCGAAATAAACAACCAACAGGGATAAAAGAGCATGTAAAATCCTATTGAACAACATCAACGTTTTTGGATCAGAAAGCCCAAAAAACTTACAGATATAGAAGAAAAAATAATTTATTCCCACGTAAGAAAAACTATGTCCCTCAGGTCTTCCACGATTTCCTTCAGACCAAGGCAGCCATCCATTATAATCATAACCATCTGCCCATGATGAGGAAGCTTCAATGATTAAAAAATGGTCATCATGCATTCCATAACCTTGCGAAAAAATGGCGGCAAGTAAGCGCATAATTAAAGCCGCAAATAGGATTGTTTTGAAATCAGAAAAGTTGATTTTTAATTTTTGTTCCAAAACAGTTCTTATTGACATAGACTAGATAAATTAAAGCGATTTATAATTCTTATAAAATTGTGTTAAAAAAGAATGGCACTTTTTTATTTCTAGTTTCTCATCCTCTTTTTTATAGGTGTTTTCAAGATACGTTTTTGTATCCATTTGATAAACAAGTTTTCCTTTATTTGAAACCCAGCCATACCCTCTGTTAATTGTGTGCAAAGCATATTCAGGCACATTGGGATTCATCAGATCTTTACTCCAAGGATACCTGCTTAAATCTCCTCCCATTTGATATAAAATAGTGGCAGCAATATCAGCTTGCGATCCAATTTTCTCCATTTTTTTTCCACAATATTCCTTTTTTAGAGGTTCACCCCAAATCAAAAGAGGAATTCTAAAATACTGATTCACACTTGGATCTGGACAACTAGGAGAAGGATGTCCGTGATCTGAAACAAAGACGAAAATCGTGTTTTTAAACCATTTTTGTTTTCTGCATTCTTTGATGTAATTACCTAAACATTCATCCCCATAAATGAGTGAATTCATGTAATCTTCTTCTGGTCCAACGTAATTTTGATTCTTCTTTTTTGGATGATCATATGGTGAGTGCGTACTCCCTGTAAAGGCACATTGCAGAAAAGGTTCTTTTAATTGATTTGTTTTTTTCACTAATAAAGAATATAAATCTTCATCATAATAGTTTAATTTTCCACGATTTAAAGAACTAGAAAAAACTTTTTCATCTTCCACTACATCAAAACCATGATCATTAAAATAGCTACCAATATTTCCATATTTTAAATCACCACTGAATAGATAATTGGAATTATAACCCAATTGTTTAAAATCTTGATTAATGGAATGAATTTTTCTGTGCTTGTCTGGTTGCATCGTAAGAGAAATTTCAGGCAGTGCAGGGTACCCACTAAAAATGCTTAAATTTCCAATTTCTGATGTTCCGCCACAGGCAAAAATATTTGAGAATAGTAGTCCTTGATTAGCCAAGTTGTCAAAATTAGGGGTAATTCCTTTCGTGCTGTTCATACAATCAATAACATTCCCCGACCAACCCTCTAATACAATAAAGACGTAATTTGGCTTCTGTTGATTAAAAATAAAATTTGCATGTTCTTTCGGGTAGGCAAGCATTTTTTTAAGGGTTTGATTTGCTTCAACCGAATCCATTTTTGGCATATATTCATCAATTTCACTGCGATTATAGAGTAAAAAACTTTTACTAAAATAGTACAAAGAATTCACGGATAAATCATTAATTACGTGGTCTTTGGAGTAACAGGCAAAATCAGTATTCATCGGAATTGGTTGTATACCTCCTCTGAGTAAAATAAAAAAAGTACTTCCTGAGATTAAAAAGATAGAAAAAGCAGTAGCGATTCTTTTCAAAACGGGAGAACTGGATAATTTAAATTCTTTTTTAAACAGCCAATTAAATATTTTCCAAGCAAAAAGTAACTCTAAAATTGAATAGATAATAAACCATATGATCATTCCAACGTCAGCCGTTCTAAACACTTCATCGGGATTAGATAAGTGCATAAAAACTCTGGTTGTTAGCTTATGATTCCATTCAGAATACGCATTTATTTCACCAGTATGGATAAACACATTGATGAAAATTTCAATAGTGATAAAGAAGAGAAAAGAAAAACGTATCCATTTTGAATTATGGATGAATCTTAAGGAGAGAATTAGCAGTGGGATTGCGCTTAAAGCAGAAGCTGTTGCTATGTCTAAACGAAAAGAGTATATAAATACCAAGAGCCATTCACCAACTCCAACATGAGAAAGTTCACTCCAATGATGAATTGAAAATAAGATTCGTCCGAAATCGAAGAGTAATATCCAAAACAGAAGTAGTTTTAAAATATCGTAAATAGTAATTTTCAATGCATTCATAGCAGACAAAGGTAATGATAATTTGGACTATTTTCAGTCATTCTCGAAAGTTGAGAGCTAAAAAATAGCACGGACGACCTCCAAATAATTTTATCCACTAAAATAATACTATTTCTTAAACCAACAGAAATTCATTAACTTTGTCATTGATAATTTGGATGAAATTCGTTCAAAACTGTCTATGAATTAAAAAATGAATATGAAAGAAGACGTAAAAAAGATCGTTGATGCTATGAGTCAACGTTTTGTATCTCATCCTTGGCATGGTGTTGAATTGGGTGAAAAAAGTCCAAATATTGTCAATGCTTATGTTGAAATAGTACCATCTGACTCCATAAAATATGAAGTGGATAAAGCATCAGGACATTTAATGGTAGATAGACCTCAAAAATTGTCCAACCACATGCCTTGTTTATATGGTTTTGTACCGAAAACGTTGTGCGACAACAAAGTAGCTGCTTTTGCAAATAGTAAAACTGGCCGTACCGATATTACAGGAGACATGGATCCTTTAGATATTTGTATTTTGAGTGAACGTACTTTTGTTCATGGAAATATTTTTCTAGAAGCAAAAGTCATCGGAGGTTTGAGAATGTTAGATGGCGGAGAGGCTGATGATAAAATTATCGCAGTTCTTAAAGGTGATCAAGCATACGGCGATATCAATGATATTTCTGAGATGCCAAAAATGGTCATTGACCGCGTTCGTCATTTTTTCATAACGTATAAAGATTTAGATGGAGGAGCAAAAAATGTTGAAATCACCCATGTATATGGCAAAGAAGAAGCATTCGAAGTAATCAAACTTTCAAGTGAAGATTATGATGCGAAATACGGGAATGTAAATGAAAATTTAGTCAATGAATTATTAGCAGCTTTGAAATAAAAAATTGATTTAAAAAAGTGGAAGTGGGTGCATAATTGCACCCGCTTTTTTAGTTTTGTGACAAATTTTACCAAATAAATTTCTAATCAAAAAACTCAATCAACCAAAGAGTTACAGAAGTTTTTTAGTTGTATTTTTTTAGTTTTACCTAAAAAAAAGTTATAATTATTAGTGTTATTTCTATTTTTATAAGTACACTTGCACTGGTAAGTTAAACATCAACGAATATAAACTAATAAAAAAGTTACAACTAAATCAAAATAAGTTGTAAATAATCGAAATAAAAAATAATAGAAGAGATTCTAAAGGGGATTTTTATGCGGAAAAATTTATAAAGGAAAAAGAAAAAGGAAGCGCTACAACACTTCCTCTTAAAGACGTATTTAGTTTTGGATTGTAGACCCAATTACGTGCGCATCTTTGCAACAGTAGGACGCTGAAAATGCTTTTGTGAAGATAAAAATAACGGTAGAGTAAGCAATTTAAAAATTACAAGATGAATAAATTAAATTCAAAGCTTTTTACGAAGCTACAAGATGCAAAAATTTCTGAAAAAGCATCATCAATGATTAAAGGTGGTGCATTTATTGCTACCTCCTCAGGACGACCAAATAGTTCTGATTGTACTGATACAAGTTCAGTTACAGCTAATGGAGATGGGTATCAAAAAGATACTACTTTTGGAGCTTGTAAATAACAAAATTCTAAAATTATTATTGTTGAAGTAAGGGAGTGTTCTCCCTTACTTTTTTAAAACTTAAACAAAAGCTCATTTAATGAAAATATATTCTATATCTATTGTACTATTTTATTTGTTTACGAATAATTTATATTTTGCCCAAAATCCATCCTATAAGTTCTTTTGGGATAGCATAGATCCAATTCTTATTACAAATTATCCAAAGGCCAAAGAATTGTTTATTTCACTTGAAAAAAAAAATGAAATAGATCCTAATATTAAAAAGTTTGTAGCACTTACCTCATTACAAAATAATGATATTGAATATTTTAAAATTACAATGCAAAATTTAATAGAAAAGCAGGGCTATAAATATTCAAAATATGATTTATCCTTAGAATCAAAGGAAAGTTCTGAAGAGAAATTATCCTCGTTACTTAAAGAAAAAAAAATGGAGAATTGGATGTTTCAGCAGTCTGATTCACTTTATCCTGTCTGGGTGAAAAATAATCCTAAATCTTTTGAAGTGAAAAAAAAGATAGAGGAACTAAGGACACTAGATCAAGCAATGAGAGTTGGGTTTACAGATTTAGATTCTGTCGTTTGGGATGCGATTGCAAAAAAGGACTACGCAAGTCTTAAAATACTTTTAAAATTATGTGATTCAAATGGTATTTTACCAAATGATTTTGATCAAGGCATCGGGGTTTATATAAATTGGAGTTTTGTTTTTCTTCATAACATTAAATCGTATCAAACATTTGAAATTTGGAATGAAATGTTTCCATATATAGAAAAAACATATTTAGCAGGCAAAATCACAAGTGATTGTTTTCTAATGTATGACCGAACTTTATCACAATTTTATGGTTACCAATATTATGGATTTTTAAAAGATGTTCCAATTAAAGATGAAGAACATTTAGCTGAAAGAAAGAAAAAATATGGATTTTTATGATACTAATTATTACAGATCAAAATGATTCTAGTTCCACGAAAGTAATAGATTGGTTATTATTTTACGATGTCAAATTTTTAAGAATTAGTGAAGCTGATGTTGTGACAATAGATTTTGTTGACCCAGACAATGATGAAGGAGTAGATCTTGAAATTAGGGGCGAAAAATATAATTTAAAAAACTTTAAATCAATTTGGTACAGAAGATCCTATTTGAATATTGAATCGGTATTGTACAAAGGAATGACAAATCATACGTTAAATGATGCGATAAATTATCAGTTAGAAAGCGAAAAAAACGTCCTAAAAGAATATGTTTTAAAAGCATTTAAAAAAAAATCATTGAACAGTGAATTTGATAATTCGTTAAATAAATTAGAAGTATTAAATCTTTGCAAAAAATTCGACATTAAAACACCTGCATCTATAGTTACCACAAGAAAAGATAAACTTATAGAATTTAAAAATAAGTATCCCAATATTGTAACAAAAAATTTTACTCCAGGAGTATTTTTTAAGAGTAAAAAAGTATATATTTCGCCTATTACAAATGTCGTGACTGATCAGATGATAGAATTTGTTTCAGACAAATTTTATCCTATGTTATTTCAAGAAATGATAGCTAAATCATTTGAAGTTAGAACTTTTTTTTTAAACACTGATTTTTATTCATCTGCTATCTTTTCCCAAAATGATGAAAAAACAAAAGTTGATTTTCGTAATTATAATATTGAAAACCCAAATAGAACGCCTCCATTTAAATTGCCAAAAGAAATGGAAATTAAGTTGGGTAATTTGATGAAAGCTATACAACTGAATTCTGGTTCTATCGATTTAATAGTTACTCCACAGGGTGAATTTATTTTTCTTGAAGTCAATCCAATAGGTTTGTTTTCTCAAGTGTCACGCCCATGTAATTATAATATTGAAAAAAAAATAGCAAATTATTTAACAGTCTAAAAATGAATATAATTGAACAAATAGCAGAGAATCTGCAACACGATGGTATTTTGCCATTCTATATAAAAATGTCGCCTTTTCAAGAGATATTTCCTAAAACTGAAAAAAAACTAACATCTATAGATTACCAAACTAATTCATATTTTATTCTCCAATTATACAAACCAATAAATATTTATGAAACAAGTTTTAAAATGGTGTGAAGAAGTAAAAATTATTGAAGGATATGTGAGAAATTGTGTTTATGATCTTCCAAGAAAAAAATATGAATTGGTTTCAAGTAATTGTAACAATTTAATTAAGTTAATGGAAGGAAATACGATCACTGAAAATTTGGCAATTTTAAGTAGTGAGAATGTGGAATGGATGTTTTTTTTTCTATCTGAGGAATATTTACTTGAAATACCTGAGTTATTTAGAGAAAATTTCCCTCCGTTATCAATGAGTTGGGAGACGCCGAACAGCATTAATAATGCGATTATTCATTCAAAAAATGATGTGTCAAAAGTAATTTCTTTACTAAATTCAGTCGTTTGTAAACACATTCAACTTATTTGTGAAAATGAAAAAGAATTGATTTTAATTTTAGATAAATATTTAAGAAGAACAAACTTTCATAGTATTGAAGTAATATTATTGAGCGGTACTGCTGATAATACAATATTAGATGAAATATTAGAAGAGTATATTGTAGTTAGTAACATTGTCGTTCAAGACACAAATGATAAAAGTAAATCTAGTGAAAAAGTATATTTCTCTCCTTTCTTTACAACTAATATTGACATGTATATTGAGTCACAAAATTTAAATTTATATCTTAATAAAAAGATTTATTTTGATGAGATTGGTAACATAAAAAACGCTCCAGAAAGTGAAGATATAATAGGTAATATAAATGAAATTTCTTCTTCAGAAGAGTTAAAAGCGATTATAGAAAACAAGAATTTTCAAAAGCATTGGAATGTAAGTAAAAGTAAATGTTTTATTTGTTCTGATTGTGAATTCAGAAGTATGTGTTTCGATAAGAGAATACCTTACGAAGCTTTAACAGGTAGTTATTTTTATAAAAACGAATGTGAATACAATCCTTACATTGCCAAATGGAAAGATGATGAAGGTTATCAAACTCTTGAAGAATGCGGAGTAATTTCAAACGAAAATGGTTTTTCAATTAACCACGAAAAAATTGCGAAAATTAATGCTCTTTTATGGAGTGAAGAAGGAGTAGAAACAGAATGAAAAACTTCCAATTCTGCCAACAACCAGACACTATGGATTGCGGGCCAACCTGTCTCCGCATGGTTGCAAAGTATCACAAACGCTCAATATCTCTCCAAAAAATACGCAAACTCTCCGAAACTACACGCAGTGGAAGCTCACTCCAAGGTATAGCTGATGCAGCAGAAAAAATAGGCTTCCGAACACTCGGTGTAAAAATAAATTTTCAAAAACTGCACGCAGAAGCTCCATTACCGTGTATCGTTTTTTGGAATGAGCGCCATTTTGTTGTCGTGCATAAAATTAAAAAAAATAAAATATTTGTTGCAGACCCTGCACATGGTCTACTCGAATACTCGAAACAAGATTTTATAGATAATTGGATTGGGAAACAAGCCAACGAAACGACTGAAGAAGGAATCGTTCTTTTACTAGAACCAACTCCAAAACTTTCTGAAAAAGAAGACGATGATATTTCCAAAAAAGAGGGAATGGGCTTCTTGTGGAAATACATGTCTAATTATAAACGCTTCATGTTTCAATTGGCTTTAGGGTTGTTTTCTGTCAGTATTTTACAACTTATTTTCCCTTTTTTAACCCAAAGTGTTGTTGATATTGGTATTCAAAATAAAGATGTCCATTTTTTGTATTTGGTGCTTTTCGCTCAACTTTTCATCTTTTTAGGAAGAACAATTATCGAAATATCACGAGGTTGGATATTACTCCATCTTTCAACGCGAATCAATATTTCGCTTGTTTCCGACTTTTTAATAAAATTAATGAAATTGCCCATTTCGTTTTTTGATTCCAAAATGACAGGAGATATCATGCAACGGATAGGAGATCACCAGCGCATAGAACAATTGCTAACCAATCAATCATTAAATGTACTTTTCTCTGCTTTTAATTTTGTTGTTTTTGGAATCGTTTTAGCAATCTATAGTACCCCGATTTTTGTCATTTTCATGATTGGAACTATTCTCTATTTCCTCTGGGTAAGTTTCTTTCTTAAAAAACGAAAAGATCTTGATCACAAACGGTTTTCTCAAATGAGTGATGAACGCTCAAAAGTAATGGAACTCATTCAAGGAATGCAAGAAATAAAATTGCACAACGCCGAGAGAAACAAACGTTGGAGTTGGGAACACTTGCAAGTAAGGTTGTTTAAAATTCATATCAAAAGCCTTCGCTTAGAACAAATTCAAGGAAGTGGGGCCAATATAATCAATGAACTCAAAAATATTTTAATTAGCTTTTATGCGGCAAAATTAGTAATCGGCGGATCTCTAACCTTAGGTATGATGCTAGCGATTTCTTATATCATAGGACAATTAAATGCGCCAATTGCTCAATTTCTTTCTTTTATTTATGCGTACCAAGATGCTAAAATTTCAATTGAACGTTTGAATGAAATTCACAACAAAGAAGATGAAGAGCCGGAAGGAAGTGAATTCATTCATTCTTTACCTGAAATTCATTCTCTTACTTTTAACAATGTGAATTTTCGTTACCCAGGAATGCAAGAAAATGTAATTACAGATTTAGATTTATTCATTCCTGCCAATAAAATGACAGCCATTGTCGGTTCTAGTGGAAGTGGTAAAACGACCTTGATGAAAATGTTACTTCGATTTTATGAACCAACTAAGGGTGATATTTTACTTGATCAAACGGATTTAAATACTATTTCGCAACGATCGTGGAGGGAGCATTGTGGATCTGTGATGCAAGAAGGATTTATTTTTTCAGACACGATTGCCAGCAACATAGCTGTTGGAGATGAGGTGGTTGACAAAGAGAAATTACTTCATGCAGTGAAGGTGGCAAACATTCGAGAGTTTATTGAAAGTTTGCCTTTAAGTTACAATACAAAAATTGGTGCAGAAGGAATGGGGATCAGTACTGGACAAAAACAAAGAATTTTAATTGCAAGAGCAGTCTATAAAAACCCAGATTTCCTATTTTTTGATGAAGCGACAAGTGCTTTGGATGCCAAAAACGAAAAAGTTATCATGGAAAATCTAAACGAATTTTTTAAAGGAAAAACAACCGTCGTAATCGCCCATCGATTGAGTACTGTTCAAAATGCAGATCAAATCGTGGTCTTGGAAGAAGGGAAAATAATAGAAAAAGGAACGCATCACGAATTAATTGATCTACAAGGATCGTATTTTAGTTTAGTGAAAAATCAACTGCAGTTGGAAAAAATGAACTAAGTAAATTTAACCACAGAGTGCGCAGAGTTAAAGCTCAGAGTTTCACAAAGTTTTTTTAAAGAACTCCGTGTGACTCCTTTGAAACTTCTTGTACTCTGTGGTTAAAAGAAACAAAAATGGAAAAAATGAACTAAGTAAATTTAACCACAGAGTAAGCAGAGTTAAAGCTCGGAGTTTCACAAAGTTTTTTTAAAGAACTCCGCGTGACTCCTTTGAAACTTCGTGTACTCTGTGGTTAAAAAAACAAATGGAAAAGATGAACTAAGTAAATGTAACCACAGAGTAAGCAGAGTTAATGCTCAGAGTTCCACGAAGTTTTTTTAAAGAACTCCGCGTGACTCCTTTGAAACTTCTTGTACTCTGTGGTTAAAAAAAACAAATGGAAAAAATGAAGTAAATAAATTTAACCACAGAGTAAGCAGAGTTAAAGCTCAGAGTTTCACAAAGTTTTTTTAAAGAACTCCGTGTGACTCCTTTGAAACTTCGTTTACTCTGTGGTTAAAAAAAGGAAAAAATGAACTAAGTAAATGTAACCGCAGAGCACGCAGAGTTAAAGCTCAGAGTTTCACAAAGTTTTTTAAATAACTCCGTGTGACTCCTTTGAAACTTCATGTAATCTGTGGTTAAAAAAAAACAAACTAAGTAAATTTAACCACAGAGTAAGCAGAGTTAAAGCTCGGAGTTTCACAAAGTTTTTTTAAAGAACTCCGCGTGACTCATTTGAAACTTCGTTTACTCTGTGGTTAAAAAAAACAAAAATGGAAATAGAAAAAATAAAAATTGAACTAAAAAGTGAAGTCCTAAATGAGGTTCTTTCTGCTCCGCCTTCTTGGTTAGTGCGGTCTGGGAACTCCTTGTTTTTCTTCTTTATTCTTTTATTGCTCGCATTGAGTTGGATGATATCTTATCCAGATGAATTACTAGGAGAAGTAAATATTCATAGTAATCATCCGCCAGTTGAATTTGAGAATTTAATGTATGCAAAACTGGTTGATTTACAAGTAAAGGACCAACAATTTATTGAAAAAGGGACAGTTATAGCTCAATTTGACAGTGAAATTAATCCACAACACATTGAGTTAATTCAAGGGTTTATAGCGGTTTTAACAGATTCAACTTCGATGAAAAAAGTATACATTTCATCTGAATTGGAAAAAATAAATGTAGGGACTTTACAACAAAGTTGGATGAGTTTATTGTCGTTAATTAAAGAACGAAATGAATTAATAAAGAGTGATTTTTTTCAAAAGAATTCAGCTTCAATTCAAAATGAAATTTCACAGCGGAAAAAGTTACAGGAAATAGCCAACCGAAAATTGAAATTGATTGAAAAAGAAATTGTTCTTCAAAAGACACACATGCTTTCTTCTGAACGTTTGTTGACCAAAAGCGCCATTTCAAAAGAAGAATATTTACAGGAAGAAAAAATTGAAAATCAGTTACAGCAGCAATATCAAAATCAAAAAGAAGCGTTGATTCAAAATGAAATTCAACTAAATACATTGATCAAAAATCTGAATGAAACCATCTACAACGATGGTCAACAAATCCAAAAATTACAAACGTCCATTAAATTGAGCATCAGTGCACTTCAAAATTCAATTATAGATTGGAAAAAAAACACAGCTTGGGTCGCACCATTTTCGGGAAAAATCATTTTTAACAAACAGTTAAATATATCAAGTTTTTATAAAGCTGGAGAAGCTTCTTTGGTGATTGTTCCAAAGGGAAATGATTTTCGTGCCTTAATGAAGGTGTCGGTTCAAGGTTCTGGAAAAATTGAAAAAGGTCAAAAAGTATTTATCGAATTTTCAGATTATCCTAAAAGTGAATTCGGAATGTTAGAAGGAACTGTTAAATCTATTACTTCTGTTTCAAAAAATGACATGTATGAAGTGGAGATTCAATTACCGAAAAAACTAATTACAACCTATCACAAAGAAATTCCCGTCAAAGCAATTTTGAAGGGAAGCGCGAAGATAATAACGAAAAACAAACGACTTATCAACCGATTTTTTGAAAAAGTAATTAATCTAATCGAAAAATGAGAATTCATATTTTACTTTTGTTTTTAATACTCACTTTTCTGAATTATGCGCAGAAAAAATTGACCCTGCAAGAATGCATTGATTTAGGGATTAAAAATGTTCAAAATACAATTTCTCAGGATAGTAAATTTAAGCAATCCATCGTCAATCAAAATTTTTGGAAGTACTCGTTTTTACCAACGTTGAATGCCAACACGGGATACAATAGTAATTATGGGAGGAAAATCGATCCTTTTACCAATACTTTTGGAGTGAATGTCGTGAATTCTAATTCATTGGGGTTATCTTCTCAAATCATTTTATTTCAAGGCTTTAGATACTTTAAACAATATAAGCTACTTGACAAAACATCATCAAATTCTACCTTTGATATTGAAAGAACGAACGAGAAGGTCAAAAATCAGATCATTGAAAAATGTATTTTAATATGGAAAAGTCAAATTAAAATAGATCAACAAGCAAAGATAATTGAAGATTTAAAATCGTTTAAGGTACGTCAAACAGTATTAGTAAAAGAAGGAAGATTATGCGCAATTGACACCCTGACGTCGGCTATTACTTTAAAAACACAAGTGTTTACTTTATTAAATTATCAGCGTGAAATCTCCTTTGAAACAATTAATTTAAATTTTTTAATGGGTTTACCGGTTCTGAATGAAACAAAAATAGAATCTCACAAAACATCTGTTACAGGCTATCATATTACCATCGATGAATATTTTCAGATGGAAGATTTAAAAAATAAATTAGAAATCATTGAACTTCAAAACAAAGTGGATAAGACCCAAATTAGTCCAACACTCTCCTTCTATGGAAATGTCGGAACAGGATATTATTCAAGTAATAAAAATTATGCAGCCCCAAATTTTCCTGTTATTCCTTATTCTACACAATTGAGCAATAATGCCTACCAAGGAATTGGTTTTAGCTTAAATGTCCCACTTTATAATAAAGGGGAATATTTTAGAAAACAAAAGATTTACGAAATAACGAAAAAGGAACAAAACGATTGGATTGAATATAAGAAAATTGAAATTGCCAAAAAGAAATCAGAGCTTGTAACTCAACAAAAATATGTAGAAGAAACTTTGCGCATTCAAAAAGCAATTCTATTAGATAAAAAAACGATTGTTCAAGCTACTCAAATGATTTATTTAGAAGGAAAAATTCGTTTAATCGAAGTAGAAAAAGTAGAAGCGGAATACTATTCATATCTTCAAATTATCCAAGATTTAGAAATTGAAGCGGTAAAAATGAAGATGATAAAAGTAGATTAAATGCATAAGGTTTAAGAAACCATTATCTATGATTTGTAGGTAAAATAGTTAAACGTAAATAAAATACGTTCTTATTTTTTAATTAGAAAAAAATAATTTTACACGGCATTTATTTAGCACGATATACCGGAATAGTAATTAAAAGAGTGTGGAAGCGATCAAAAGTGAATATCTTTGTAATCGCTTACTATAAGCATCAAAACAAATGACCAATAAAATATGAAAAATAGTATCCTTCTTTTCATCTTGACGATCGCATCAAATTTCACTTTTGGTCAGAAATCTCTACCAAAACAAAGCGATTTTGCTAAGCCTTTTGTGCTTGGACGAATTGATGAAATTCAATCAAAGCAACTTGGGGAAACTAGAGTTTTGAACATCTATTTACCAGAAGGTTACCAAAAGGAAGATACAACAAAATATCCTGTCATTTATTTGCTGGATGGTTCAGCAGACGAAGATTTTATTCATATTGTCGGTCTCGTTCAGTACACTAGTTTTGAATGGATAAAACAGGTTCCAAAATCTATCGTCGTCGGTATTGCGACAGTGGATAGGAAAAGAGATTTCACATTTCCTACCACTATTCAGGAAGATAAAAAAGCGTACCCAACAGCAGGAAATTCTGACAAATTTATTTCATTTATAGAAAAAGAATTGCAGCCATATATCCAAACGAAATACAATACAAACAATGAAAAGACGATAATAGGCCAATCATTAGGTGGACTGCTTGCCAGTGAAATTCTATTTAAAAAACCGACGCTTTTCAATAAATACATTATCATTAGTCCAAGTTTATGGTGGGACAATGGTTCGCTATTACAAGCAAATTCAATTATGTTAGCTGACGATTTTAAAGTAAAAACAGACATTTATATTGGAGTGGGGAAAGAGGGATTAACGCCCACAGAAATTCCAAGAGTGATGGAAGTAGATGCCAACTTATTAGCAGAGAAAATAAATGAAACAAAAAGTAAAACGGTAAAGGTTTATTTTGACTATTTACCACAAGAAAATCATGCTACCATAATGCACCAAGCAGTGTCAAACGCCTTCAGACTTTTATATCAGAGTTCTCATAAGGAATAAGGAAAGAAATTCATTAAGACCGAATCGAAAGGACCAATATAGGGTTGTTCTACTTTCAAAATTATTTTCTTGGGGGAAAGTTTCTGCTATATTTGGAGTGGGGAAATTTTGTATTTTTAGCATAAATATTCGCTTAAAAAAAAGAAAATGCGACAAGACGATTACTTTCTGAGACAAATTGATATTTTGGGGAGGATTTTAGGTAAAATACTCACAGAACTTTTAAAGAAAAAAAGTTCCGGAGAAATTATGGACAGTGTCGAAGTAACTGCCCAAGCTCTTAAAAGTGAATTAGATATAGATTTAAAATCCTTGATATTAGTTGGTAATGAAAACCTCGTGGAGTTTTTAAAAACAGAAAAAAAGTTTGGGGACCAGCATTTAGAAAAAATGGCAGAATTGTTTTTTATTTTAGGGCAGGATATTAAAAATGAAAAGGCACTTCTTTACCTAGAAAAAAGCGTAACAATTTATGAATATCTAAATAAAACTAGTTCGACGTATTCCCTTGACAGAATACATAAAATTGACAAAATAAAAAAATGATCTCTTGAAAAATGATGTATTTTGTTAGTCTACGTTAAAAAAAAGGATAGTAAAACCTCTTTCAACAAATACTACTTATTCAAATTTTGATTTTTGAAAATCAACTGACAAGTCCAGAATTTTTTGTTCAATTTCCTTCACAATTTCATCAACATCTCCAGATGTGCAATAGGACGGTTCACCGAAAATAACGTATGAATCGAAAGGTACTAACAGCGTTTCCCCCTTTGGAAGTATTCTTCCCATCCCCGTCATATAAACTGGTATATACGCAATATGTGGATTTTTTTGCAAAATGATTCCTATTCCTTTTTTAAATTGTTGCATTTTTTGTGGTTCTCCTCTTGATCCTTCGGGAAACAAGATAAGTGAATCTCCTTTTTGAAGTGAATCGCTCATCATTTCAATCGGGTTTGCTCCGTTAGCATCTTTAGAACGCCGAATCAATAAAGAATTAGTAAATAATCGGGTAATAAAAGCTTTAAAAGGAGATTTTCCAAAATAATCGCCCGCCGCTACTGGATGCGTTTTTTTCAATTGAGAAAATGAAAGCGCAGACATAAGTGCCATTGCGTCCACATGACTATTATGATTTGCAACAATAATAAAAGGGTCGGATTTTTTTAATGCTTCTTTATTGACATACTTTATACCCACAATTACCCGTAAAAAATTACGCATTAAAATAGAATAAATTATGAAGAGAAATGTTTTATGCATGCGTTAACAATAATATAAATTATATACTATGTGAAAGAAAACAACCGCTGTGATAGACAATGAATCGATTCTATCAAGAATACCTCCATGCCCAGGAATCAATGTTCCAGTATCTTTTAATCCAATATCTCTTTTTACAGCCGACACAACTACATCACCAACAAATCCTGAGCAGGCAATGATAAAACTGACACCAAGTGCTTCAATTTCGCTAAAAGGAGTTAAAAATCTAAGGAAATAGCCAATAATAGTGGTAGTCAAAACGCCTCCAATAAAACCTTCCCATGTCTTGTTTGGACTAATTTTCGCGATTATTTTGTGACGTCCCAATAATTTACCCCATGTGAACTGAAACACATCATTAATTTCCGTGATGAAAACGATAAATAATAAAAGGCCCCTTCCGCCCGCATTAAATCCTGCTATTTCTGGCAGGGATAACAAGAAAGCCAAATGACTTAATGAGAAAACAGTTAGCATTAATTGCGTTGGTAAAACACTCATTGATCTGCCAATCTCGGTTGTTTCTCCGCGCATCACTAACATAAAGGGAATCCAGATAAACATTACGATAGGAATGAAGATGACGAACAAATTAAACAATCCATTGTAAGCCAAAACATACTGAATAGGAATCGCAATATAGCACCAAATTAGCACGCGTCTATCTGCATCCCTGACATTTTTACTAATTGTTGCTAATTCACGCAAAGCCATAAATGATAAAAGGCCAAAGGCAAAATAGGAGATTAAAGGATGAATGACTGCTGCAAGAATAAACACAATAGCCATTCCCCACCATGATTTTGTGCGCAATTTTAGTTCGGTTAAATTTGCTTGCGGTTTCATTTTCCCCCATATAAAAAACAAGAGGGTAGAAAACACCAATATCCCTAGAATTAGAAGGATAATAAAAACAATTTCTTTGTTGGCTAAAAATTTATCTATATTCATTTCACTTATGATTTAACGTTTTTTTAATTCTGAAATACGTACTTAGGACAAGAAGAATTGTGATGACAATAAAAATTGAATCCATGTAACTCGTAATTTTTGTGGTAAAATACAGAACTAAACTTAAAAAACCAATCACAAAGGCTCTGTCACTTTTCCCCATGGGACCGTCATATTGCCTTATTCCAACAATTGCTTTTCCTAAAATTCCGGCGTATTCATTGACAAGCGACATAAACAGAAAAGCGATTAGTATTTCAATCCGAAGAGAAAATAACTTAAAGAGTGGGAAAAACATCAGAAAATCAGAAACAACGTCACCCAGTTCGTTTAAAATTTCACCTTTTTTACTTTGCATATCATAGGTTCTCGCCATCATTCCATCTAATGCATTTAAAGCCATTCGAAGTAAAAGCGAAAGAGGCAGAAGAAGTAACATTTTCCCGTATGGGTGAACCCACATAAGTGTGCCGGTTCCAGCGGATAAAATAATTGCGCACCAGGTAATCATGTTGGCAGTTACTCTTTTTTTGTAGAGAAATACAAGCACCGGTTTGAGTAATTGCTGAAACTTTGGTTTGATACTGTATAGTGAAATCATTTTAGTGAGTTTAAATTTACAAAAGGGTCGTCAGAAAAAGGTTCTCTTTTGGCTGATTCTGTGAATGCATGATTTTTAATAAAGTGAAAGATTTCGCTCCCTGAAACATCAAATCGAGTATACATTTCGTCATGATTTAACCACGTATAAAATTTGTCAGTATATTTTTGGTTGAGGTTCTTTACATCCCAATTAATAGGCCCGAGTGACAGCGCAGATTCTTTATGTTTTCTAATTAATTTTGTGGGTTTACTTTCAATAATGATACCAATGAATAATTTTTCTGAATCAATAGGTGAATACTTTGTAATGGAAAATTCTTTCATTATTTTTCCAGAAGTGATGCGCATTAAAACTGGAAGATCTTTTACGAGAGCATAAGGAGCTCTTTCTTGTAAAGGACTTCTGTCATAAATGATGGTAGAAATGTTATTATCGGGATTTTTTTCAATCCAATTATTTAAAGTCCAAGAGCCAATAATGTAAGAAAAAACATGTAAGCTCTGATATTGCTTAATGTGATTTTTTAGAATGAATTTTTCTAAATTTTCAACACACCCTTCGATTGATTTACGTGAAATATAGTCAGGGATAAATACATCGTATCCTTTGTTAAAAAAATAATCGGCTATTTTTTTTGTCCCTTGAATTTTTGAACCAAAACCAACTAAAATAACGATAGCTTCTTTTTCATTTAGTGGTTTGGACGAATTCTCAATATAAATTCGCTCCTTACTATATGTAAATACTGAAAAACAAAGTACGCTAATTAAGAGGGCTAATATATTTTTCATATTGTAAGTTTACAAATAATATCTTACATGAGCAAAATTAATATTTCGTTTTGTGTGTGAACTGAAACCTTGTTCTTCAAAACTTTAGTGTTGATTTTTACACAGAAAACCTGTGGAATTTATATTCAAATTAATCAAAAAAAGGAGGTCTACGTTTTGGGACCATTATCGTGGTTTTATTTAAAATACGTATAAAACTGATTTTTCCGATGTGTAAAAAAATAAAAAAGTGGTTATTCACCAAAAATAACGTATGAATCGAAAGGCACTAAAAGTGTTTCACCTTTCGGAAGTATTCATTCCCTTCATATAAACTGGAATATACGCAATGTTTGGATTTTTTTATAAAATGATTCCTATTCCTTTTTTAAATTTTTGCATTTTTTTCGGTTCTCCTCTAGTCACTTAATTAAGCAGGTTTAAGAATTTTTTGGAGAAGCATGGGGAATTAAAAAGCGCTTCAAAACTTAGGTGCTGTGTCGGAATTCCTTGTAACTAGTTCAACCTCTATATTTTGAATATAACCTTTATTTTTTAGATGTTTTTAACATTTAACTTTTTGAACTTTTGCACTAAACAGGATGTAACATTAACAAATTATTTTATATTTGTAACCATGATTGTTCATAATCTATTTATACAATGAAATTTAAGTTATTAACTGTCGCTTTATTTGGGCTTCTGTTATTTTTCTCATGTGGAGAAAAAGGTAAAAATGATCTAAAAAATAATAATGACATTATTCTGAATGATGATTATTATGATTTTCAGCCTTTTAGCATGAAAAATAATGATATTCCAATTACGATCATGGTTCCAGATGAAACCGCTAACATAGGCGCATCAACAAAACCAGAAGTATTACATATAGAAGATGATTTTAAGTGGGAATTAAAAGTGGGGCCAAATTTTCACCTTCTAATAGATGACTGGGGAGATTATACTGATATGGTTCAATCTAGGAAAAAAGAATTAAAGGAATTAGATTTTTACAAAATTAAGTTTCTTATTGATGAAAAAGATTTTATTTTGTACGAGCAAGAATTAAAAGCGAGGGGTAGCTCAAAAGCATCTACTTCAGTTGGTGTTCCGCATAAATCATATCATGTATATGCTCAAAAAGTGATAGATGGTATTACCTATGTTTTCAGAAGTAGAGATGAAGGTTTTGAAAAATTAATTATCACATTGATGGCAAAATCTATCAAATCCGTAAAAGTTATTAAGTAATAAAGAAATCCTTATTTACCCATTAGGGACTCTAAGTTAAATAATTTTCCATCGATTTCCTGTACTTCGTCAATTGTAATTTTCTTAGAAATTCCGCAAATTGATCCTTTTATTTTACCTTTAATTCTTAGGGTAACTTTGTCTTTAAATGTATATTTAAAAAACTTCAAAAGCGATCCATCGGCTAACTCAATTTGCAATGGAACCATATAGGTGTCCTCTTTCTTTTTAATGATTTTAATCGTTTGACTCAAAACCAATTTCCCTACCAAATCATCTTCAATAAATAAATCTACCTCTGAAGGTTTTATTTTAATTGCGTATGCATTAGGATTATCTAACTTAACACCCAAATTAATGGTCAACTTTTTTCCTTCTATTTTACCCAATTTTATCCCATCCATACCATTTATTTCTAAATCTTGAAACAACGTACATGAACTGATTAAAAAAAACGATAAAATAAATAATAGATGTATTCTCATATTAGTAATTTTTTAAATTTAAACTGCTTTATGAACATACTTATGAATTGAAATTACCAAGTATGTAATTCATGAAATTATGAGGGAACCCTAGTTGTAATTCCCTCTATTTTCTTATTTTGATAATTCTGTAAAATACTTGTAGAAATAAGGGATTGTCTCAATTCCTTTGTTAAAATTAAAAA
Source organism: Flavobacteriales bacterium (assembly GCA_947449575.1). Lineage (GTDB taxonomy): Bacteria > Bacteroidota > Bacteroidia > Flavobacteriales_D > Crocinitomicaceae > CAIUKX01. The sequence goes on along the minus strand of CANFRV010000035.1, from coordinate 4,163 downwards.
TTCCAAAATGCTCATTTGGCGAGTGAATAGCATCACTATCTAGTCCAAAGCCCATTAAAACAGATTTCAATCCCAATTCTTTTTCAAACATCGCGATGATAGGAATACTTCCACCGCTTCTCACTGGGATAGGTTTCTTGTTAAATGTTGTTTCATATGCCTTACTAGCTGCTTCATAACCGATTGAATCTATTGGAGTAACGACAGGTTCTCCGCCATGATGAGGAGTCACCTTCACCCGCACTCCTGTTGGAGCGATTGACTCAAAATGTTTTTGAAATAAAGCAGTAATTTCATCTGGTCCTTGATTGGGAACTAACCGCATGGAAATTTTCGCATACGCTTTAGAGGCAATAACTGTCTTTGCTCCTTCACCTGTATAACCACCCCAAATACCATTCACATCTAATGTTGGACGAATAGATCCTCTTTCCATCGTGGTATATCCTTTTTCCCCATACACATCTTCCATGTCCAAAGCTCTATTATACGCTTCAGCATTGAAGGGTGCTTTCGCCATTTCAGCTCTTTCCGTTGCCGATAAGTTGACCACCTCATCATAAAACCCAGGAATTGTGATGTGGTTATTTTCATCATGCAGTGAAGCGATCATTTTCGCTAAAATATTGATAGGATTTGCTACACAACCGCCATATAAACCAGAATGCAAATCTCTATTTGGACCTGTAATTTCAACTTCAACATAACTTAAACCGCGCAATCCGGTTGTAATGGAAGGAACATCATTTGCAAACATACCCGTATCAGAAACTAAAATAATATCTGCTTTTAAACGGTCATGGTTGTTTTTCACAAAAATTCCTAAGTTGGTACTTCCTACTTCCTCTTCCCCCTCAATCATGAATTTCACGTTACAAGGAAGTTCTCCTGCATTCATCATCGCTTCAAAAGCTTTCACATGCATAAACATTTGACCTTTGTCATCACAAGCTCCCCTTGCAAAAATAGCACCTTCCGGGTGAACATCCGTCACTTTTATGACAGGTTCAAAAGGGGGAGAAATCCATAATTCGATCGGGTCAGCGGGTTGAACATCGTAATGACCATACACTAAAATAGTTGGTAATGCACTGTCAATGATTTTTTCACCATACACAATAGGATAACCAGCTGTTTGACAAATCTCAACCTTCTCAGCACCTGCCGCTTTTATATAATTTGACACTTGTTCTGCCGCTCTATTCACCTCTTTTGAAAAGCTAGCATCTGCCGAAATAGAAGGTATTTTTAAAAGTTCTACCAGCTCAACTAGGAATTTTTCTTTGTTCTCGGTGATATATGTTTGTGTTAATTTCATGTGTACTGATTATTTAATTTACACAAAAATCGGAATTATTTAAAAAACTAATTGAATAAATGATAAATTTTATTGATATTCGTGCAACTATTTAAAAGTGAAGGTCGTCTACTGAATATCTATAAAACTGAAAAAATGTTTAAAAAAAATACTACTACTCTATTTTTGTTAATTTTTATCGCTTTTGGGGTTAATTCTCAAATTACTGTAACCAATACATTAACACCTGCTCAATTAGTACAAAATATTCTATTGGGTACAGGTGTAACAGCAACCAATATTAAATACAACGGTTCTGCATCAGCTGCATTAGCCGTAAAACAAAATGCTACGTATTTTAATGCTGCAGGAACATTATTCCCATTAGCAGATGGAGTGCTTTTGACCACAGGGGAAGGAGCGGTTGCTGTAGGTCCTAATTCTGCAAGTGGTGCCACTATGCTTGGAACTACGCCAGATTTAGTGGATGCTGATTTATCTGCAATTGCTGCAGATAACATTTATAATGGAGTAAAAATAGAATTTGATTTTGTAGCAACTAGCGATTCAATCTCATTTCAATATATTTTCGCTTCTGAAGAATATCCTGAATTTGTAGGATTTTCTTATAATGATGCTTTTGGTTTCTTTTTATCAGGCCCTGGAATTACAGGTCCTTATACAAGTAGTGGCGTTAATATTGCCACAATCCCGACTAGCACTACTGGTCTTAATGAAGTTACAATTAATAATGTTAATGATATAGACAATTCTCTTTATTACGTCGATAACAATACATCAGCTGCATACGGAGATGCTATAGAATTTGACGGCACTACTGTACTGTTAACTGCTGCTGCTGCTACTATTTGTGGGGAAACATATCATATTAAATTAGCAATTGCTAATGTTGGTGATCATGCATGGGATTCAGGTGTGTTTTTAAAAGGTGGAAGTTTTAGTGCTGCTTCCAATGGTGTTGCTGTTACTTCAACTTCTATTAGTGGTGCTGCAATTGATTCATTGCAACTACAAGAAGGTTGTACAATAACTCAAATTCTATACATTCGTCCCGTTTCTGGTATTGATACAGCAGCAGTATTTAATATTCAAACATCTGGAACACTTAATACAGCGACAGACTTGTTGTCTTTTTCAAATACTGTTACTTTTCCTATCGGCGTTGATTCAATTATTGTTACTATTAACCCTTTAAATGATGGCTTAGTAGAACCAACTGAAGAATTAAAAATTATAGTTTATAGTGTCTCTGCATGTGGTGACACGATATTTGATTCTCTTACTATTTTTGTTTCAGACCAATTTGATTTAACGTTTGATTTGCCTGACACAATCTATTTTTCAAATTGCTTAAATCTAGACACCTTGGTGGAAGTGACTAATTTTGCGGGAGCTGCTGGTCCATACGAATATGAATGGTCAAATGGAATTTTAACCAATCCTGCCCTATATACGCATACAAGTGCTAATTTCGATTCAACTTATTTAACAGTATCCGTCATGGATGCATGCAGTAATTTTTATCTCGACTCCGTCTTGATGATAAATGATTTCCTTGTTCCTTCGCTTACGTTAATGCCAAATGACACCATTTATGCCCCTTGTATATTCGATTCAACGCAAGTTTGGGCGAACGTGTCAACTCCTAGTAATGGACCTTATAGTTATGTTTGGAGTAACTCATCTAGTATTATCGGAAACTCGTTTGTTACAGATACTACTGGAGTGGATGGTGGCACTAACCCTTATACTGTTACTGTAACTGATGCATGCGGTCTCACAGACGTTGCTAATGGTGTGCTAATTGTGGATCAAACACTTACTGCAACTTTGAGTCAAACAGCGGCTACTTGTGCACCTGATGGAACAGCAAGTTCGGTCGTATCAGGAGATGTTGGAACTAATACTTTTCAATGGATTGGGCCTGGATTGATTACGCCTGACACTTTAACGACTCAGAATATTACGAATATCTCTGCTGGTTGGTATTATTATACTGTATCTGATGATGTTTGTACTTTTACGGATAGTATTAAAGTAGATCAAATTACTGGACCGATCGCTGTTCTTACAGCTACGCCAATGAGCACTGCTGCTCCAGCTACAATTACGTTTACGAATAGTAGTACAGATGCTACTTCATACACATGGGATTTTGGGAATGGTTTAAATGCTACTTCGAGTGATTTATCTTCTCAAACCTCTTCATATACAACATCTGGTCTTTATGTGGTTACATTGACGGCATGGAATGGCCCTTGTTTTAACACTGCTTCCATTATAATAGAATTATTCGATGAACCATCGATCATTAATGTTCCTAATGTATTTACTCCAAATGGAGATCCTGACAATTCAGGGTTTTACATAAAAACATTAAATGTAACAGAAATGAAATTGACGATTGTTGATCGATGGGGAGTAGTTGTTTTTGATGAAACAAATGCTAATCCAAAATGGTATGGCGATGATTATGTAGACGGCGTTTATTTCTTCATGTATTCTGCAACAGGAATTAACGGAGAAGTCTTAAAAGGAAATGGATTTTTGCATCTAATACGATAAAAAAATAGATTTAGAGAGCATCCATGTATTCGTATATGGATGCTTTTTTATTGTAATTTATTTGGAGAATGAAGTAAGATATTTAGGATCAAACCCGAATATTGTGGACAAATTAAAAATATTATTCCATTATAAATTATAAAAAAAACTATCGATTTTGCTTCGATTATCATTCCCTCACTTTTCCTTGATGAAAAGTAAGCAAAAATCAAGGACATTTTAAGGAAGTTTTTACTTCGTTACTCTACGTAAAACCGCACGTAAATACTCTTCTTCATGC
>CANFRV010000034.1 GCA_947449575.1 Flavobacteriales bacterium | reverse complement strand
TCACAGAATACGATCCGCAACTTCAACTGAAATTTAGTAGTTCATAAAATGTAGGGGGCTTACTTTTCAATTTCATCAATAAGTTCCAATAAAATAAAGTATTTCTGTGAGTAAAAGGATTAATTCATATTTTTATCGGACACTAGTGAAATAATTCTTTTTTTGTATGACGTATAAAAGGTAAAGTGATAATTTTTAACCTTATATGTTCATATTAAAAAGTTTATTCTTAATTTGCGATAAAGAAAACGTATTTCATTGATTACTTTATAGATTGAAATAGTCATGATTAGAAACTCGCTTGCGAGGAAGTAATGCAGATAAACTTTAAGGAAGAGCTAAAGCTAGTTTTCCATTTTACCTATAAAAAATAAATAAAACACATATGAAAACAATCTTACTATTTACATTTTCCTTTCTTGGATTTATAGTTAATTCACAAACGTGGAGTGGAGAGGTAGCAAGCATCTTTTATAATAAATGTGCAAAATGTCACAATCCTGCAGGTATTGCAGCTACTCCATTAACGACTTTCACAGAAGTTAGTCCACTTGCGGCAACTATTCAATCGTATGTTACAGCGGATGAGATGCCTCCTTGGCCTCCAAGTAAAACATATCAAGCATATCAACATGATCGCTCTTTGACAGCGACAGAAAAAGCAACAATCTTAACTTGGATTGGACTAGGAGCGCCTGAAGGAGATGCAGCTTCCACGCCGCCGATTCCTATTTTTTCTGTTGGCGCATTGCTAGGTGCAGGTGATTTAGAAGTTCGAATTCCTACTTATATGAGTAAGGCTTCCGCATTGGGAGACGATTACGCTTGTTTTTCCGTACCTAGTGGTCTATTGGTAGATAGAAAAATAAAATCAATAGAAATTATTCCTGGAAATAGACAAATTGTGCATCATGCCCTTATTTTTGTAGATCCCGCGGGGACGGAAGTAACCGACAGTATTGGAGGTAATTGTTCAAGTCCATCTAATTCTACTACAGTTTTAATCGCAGGATATACTCCTGGCTCATCACCAATGACTTTACCGACTACTTCACCACTGAAATTAGGGATGTCTCTGCCCGCAGGTTCTAATATTTATTTTAATATGCATTACCCGAATGGAACATACGGCGAGTTTGATAGTACGAAAGTGATTTTTCATTTCTATCCAATTGGAGAAACAGGAATTCGGGAAGTATTTGCCGGTCGAATTATAGAAAATTGGGCATTCAATTTACCCCCTAACGTTTTAACAACCGTTACTGATTCCTACCCACCATTAAGCACTAATATGTCCATTTTGAGCGTATTTCCTCATCAGCATTTGATTGGAAAAAGTATCAAAGCATTTGGTATTACTCCTGCTTTAGATACCTTACGTTTTATTGATATTCCTAAATGGGATTTCCATTGGCAAGATTTTTATTTCTTTAAAAACATTATTAAAGCGCCTACTGGAACAATTATCAAGGGGATTGGCGTGTATGACAATACGGCTTCTAATCCACATAACCCAAATTCTCCGCCGATTACTATAGGTCCTGGTTTAAATACAAGTGATGAAATGTTTTTGGTTTATTTTCATTACATGTTGTATCAAGCAGGCGATGAAACGTATGATTTACAAGCACTAATGGGAGCTGCCTTAAAAGATATAACAAAGGATGAAATGGGAGATGTTGTGATCTCTCCAAACCCTTCGAGCGATGAAACAATAATTTCATTAGAAGCTAGCATTGGGGATAAATTATCCATGTATATCTATGACACGCAAGGAAATGTTGTCAATAAATTAGTTTCGAATTCAAAAGTGACTTCAAAGAAGGTACAAATAAATTGGGATGGTAAAAATGAACAAGGTATTTCTGTTCATAAAGGTTTATATTTCGTTTCCATTAATTTAAATGGGAAATTAATGACGAAAAGAATTATCCGACTGTAAAGATGATTACCAGCATTCCTGATAAAAACAAAGATTTCTTTGAGAATGTTTTTGAAGTGGTGAAATTAATACCGGCCGGTAGAGTTACTTCTTATGGAGCAATTGCTAAATACCTTGGTGCTGCTCGATCAAGTAGAATGGTTGGTTGGGCCATGAATAAATCACACGATTTTGACGATATTCCTGCTCATAGAGTTGTGAATAGAAATGGTTTGTTGACAGGTAAAATGCATTTTTTTCCACCCAGTAGAATGCAAGAATTATTAGAGCAAGAAGGTGTAATAGTGAAAGAAGATCAGATTCAGAATTTTTCTCAAATTGTTTGGGATCCCATGATTGAATTGATTTTGGAGTAAAAAGAATTACTCGTCGGACGGTTATGAGTAAATGAACCTATTTAAAATTCAGAACATAAATGATTTACGTTCTATTAGTGTTTCTTTCTAGAACAAGGGAAAGTAAACTGCTAGAAAAACAATGTTTAGCTCTTCTGAATGTCCTATATTCTGAGACAGTTCATCAAAATAGAAGAATCAAAGAAAAAATAAATCGTTATTTAATAGCGGTTTTTTATAAAATAAAAAAGGGAAGTTGCTATTTATCGCGCCAACCTACCCCAAAAACTATTCTTAAGGTCGATTTGCAAATGTAAAAAATTAAAACTAAGTTTATCATCAACTTTGGGAATAACCTTATTAACGAGAAATTATTACAATATAATGAATGCAAGTCAATTTACTAAAGCACAAATCATGAATCACAATTTCGAATTACGCTTCCAAATTTCAAATTTAAATAAATAGCTCTACAGAATTATTAGTAAGGAATTGATAATGATATTCTACGTTTTCGTTGACAATCAAAGTATCTCTTTTTTAATTATAATAAAAGATGAAAAGATAAGTAAACCAGTAAAATCAAGGGTTGTCAATAGCTAAAAAAAGTTTAAACGACACACTAAATAAAAAGTTCAGGACGGAGAATATTAATAATAAAAATGAAATATACTATGAAAAAATGCCTTTTGTTCATAATTAGTGTATACATAACATTAAGTAGTTTTCAAACCTTTAGCCAGACCATTTTTTCGTTACCAAAAGGGTTTCATGCATACACTAATAGTGATGAGAAAGAAGTTCGATGTGAGGGAGATTTTGATAATGACAATAAAAAGGATTTGGCTATTTTATGCATTAATCAGGATGAAACTCAAGTAATCGCAGTTGTGTATCTTACTTCTCGATATGAGGTCGACAAAATTTATTCCTGGTTTCCTCTGGATGCAGACATGATAAATGAATTTACCTTTGATGATCATATTTTAGCAATAACCGAAACAGCTGGCTTTGGGTCCAATTATACACTCTCTTTAAAATTTAAGTACTTTAAGGATTTAAAAAACATGCGGTTGATCAATTATGATAGTTCAATAAATTTTGGAGAAATGCAAAGTATTAATCTTTTAACTGGAGAATATAAGGTCAATGGTAAGTCAGGAATGACTAACTTTAGCACGATTACTTTGTCTGACATTGAGAAATATTTGGAATATTTATCGTCATTTACTAGTAATTGAGATTATTTAATACCTGAAAAACACAGATTAAAAAAAGTAAAAGCTAATAATAACGGTGAAGGTAACCACCTACTATAGTTACCAAAAATGATAAAAAAACAGAACGAATTATGTACAACGAACAAATTGAAAATCTCATCAACTTAGCAATAGCGGATGGTGAATTGACAGAAAAAGAAAAGCAAATACTTTTCAAAAAAGCAGAATCTTTTGGCCTAGACCTTGATGAGTTTGAAATGGTTCTAGAAGCAAAGTTATTTGAAAAAAATAACGTTAAGAATGAGCAAGCCGCAGCTCCAAAATCGGACAAGTTAGGTAATGTGAAAAAATGCCCTGCCTGTGGCGCAATAGCTGAATCGTTTTCTACAAAATGTCAAGATTGTGGTTCTGAATTTAGAAATGTAGAGGCTTCTCATAATATAATGAAATTTTTTGAAAAGCTGGATGAACTGGAAAGTAATAGGAAAGAAAATCTTTTTGAGAGCACCAATTCTTCAGTTGGTATTGGAACTCTTTTTAAGTGGTTGTTTTTTTATTGGATCCTAATTCCATTAAAGCTTATTAACTTTTTGATTAATAAGTCCAAATCAGCTAAATGGTCTACAACGGATGTCCGAAAAGAAGAATTAATTATGAATTTTCCTGTTCCAAATTCACGTGAAGAAATATTCGAATTCTTAAATCTTTCACTCAGTAAGATAGATACAATTTCTTATATGAGTCTAACTACTGAAAAAGGAGCGTACTTGAGCTCATGGAATAATGTTTGGATGAAGAAAATGGACCAAATTAACATGAAAGCAGGCTTATCTATGAAGAATGATAAAAAGAGTTATGATGAACTTCAGGTTTTAGTTAATGAAGCTAAAGCGCGTGTAAAAGCCAACACTCAAAGGTTATACCATATATTAATTGGATTTGCTGTTGTACTAATCACATTTATTTTGATTATTCGTTTTTCTTCTTAGTTCTTTGTGAGCAAACAGGTTTATAAGTGCTACTAATGACGTTTATAATGATGTCATTAGTAGTTTAACTTTAAAATTTTTATTTTGGAGAAAATCTACTTGTCAACTATTCCGTCATTTCTCCTTGCAAAGAAATTGCTAATTTACTTTCAACCGCTTCTTTCGTTTTCTCTGTTCCCAATAAATACATCATTTTTGCGAGTGCGGCTTCTGTAGTCATATCTTTTCCAGAAATAACACCGATCTTGTCAAAAAATGAACTCGTTTCGTATTTTCCTTGTTGAACACTTCCTGAACTACATTGCGTAATATTCAAGATGATCCCTCCTTTTTCAATATAGTTGACAATTAATTGGCGGAATTCATCATTACTTGGTGCATTACCGGCTCCAAATGTCTCCATGATAATTCCTTTTACTTGATTAATATCGAATAAATTTTTGTACACATTTGCTGAAAAACCTGGGAAAATCTTTAACAAAGCAACATGATTATCAAAATGTGTGAATAAGGTTAATTCCTTTGAAAGAGGGGTAAAAATTCGTTCAAAATTATAATTTATTTCTACTCCAGCGACTGCCAATTCAGGATAATTGGGGGAACTAAATGCTTCAAATTGATTGGCAGAAACTTTCGAACATCGATTTCCACGGTATAAAGAATATTCAAAATAAACCGCAACTTCTTTGATTAAACTTTCCCCTTTTTCATCTTTTGATGCGGCGATTTCAATAGCGGTAATTAAGTTCTCTTTTCCGTCGGTACGAATCGTTCCAATTGGAAGTTGAGACCCCGTTAAAATAACTGGTTTAGATAAATTTTGAAGCATAAAACTCAATGCAGATGCTGTATATGCCATTGTATCTGAACCGTGTAGCACAACAAAACCATCATAATTGCTATAGCTGTCATAGATCATCTGTGCTATATCCGCCCAAAAATTTGGATTCATCTCTGAAGAGTCTATGGGCGGGTTAAAACTGACCGTTTCAAGCGTAACTTGTAATCTTTCGAGTTCCGGAATATGCTTATACATATGGTCAAAATCAAAACTAATAAGTTGACCCGACTTTGGATCTTTCACCATTCCAATTGTTCCTCCTGTATAGATGATCAGTAATTTTGGTTTCTCTTTCATTCTATTTTTGTTTTAATTTTTGAGCCACATACTGGACCAAAGAACGGATGAAAATGATCGTTTAAATAGTACAAATAGTTTAATCATTTTCACCTAAATTAAATATTTCTAGTGCATTTCTAGTCGTAATCGCTTCAACTTCTGTTAAGGTAATCGCATAAATTTCCGCTAATCGCTCTGCTATGTGAGGTAAATAACTGCTCTCATTTCTTTTTCCTCTAAAAGGTACTGGTGGCAGATACGGTGAGTCTGTTTCTAACACTAAATGTTCAATAGAAATCTGCTCTAGCACTTTGTGTAACTCTGATTTCTTGTATGTCAAAACTCCTCCAATTCCTAATTTGAAATTTTTGTAGTCTAAGATATGCTGCGCTTGCTTTAAATCACCTGTAAAACAGTGAAATATTCCTGTTAAATTTTCATCCAATAGAGTATCAACGATCTTGAAAATTTCTTCAAAAGTTTCTCTGGCATGAATAACAATAGGAAGTTTCAATTCTTTCGCCCATTTTACTTGCTGAATAAATGCAAGTTCTTGTTCTTTTTGAAATGTCTTATCCCAATACAAATCCATCCCTATTTCACCGACAGCCACATATTTTGACGAAAATAAATGGTGTTCTATTATTGCTAATTGTTCCTTCCAATCCTCTTTCACGTGCCCTGGATGAAGTCCCATCATTGCGTAACAATTTTGAGGATATTTAGCAACCAGTGCATGCATCGAATCAATTGTTTCTATATCGATATTGGGAAGGAGTAATTTCTCAACACCGCAAGAAATTGCTTTTCGAACAATTTCATCCCGATCTTCGTTAAAAGAATCAGAAAATAAATGAGTATGTGTATCAATAAACATAGGATGAAAATCTGCCTTAGAGGGCAAAGATAAACATTTTAACGCAACTCAAATAGGTTCAAGCGATGTTCTTAATCCTTGATCAACGTTCCATCTAAAAGATCAGTAGTTGGCTCAATCATATAATATTTATATAATTCTTCCTGCGAATGAAAAGGTTCGTTTTTACGAATTCTTCGATATTTATTCACCTGCTTTTCGTCAATAACGCGTGCTTTATTATTTTCTTTCCACTGAAATTCAAAAATTAAATCCAATTCATCCTGCAAATTTTTAGAGTGAATTGGGCAGCCAACCTCTATTCGTTTGTCTAAATTTCGTTCCATCCAATCCGCACTTGTGATATAATAAATCGGATTTCCATTATTTCCAAAAATCATAAACCTAGCATGTTCTAAATAGCGATCAACAATACTAATTACTTTTATATTCTCACTTTGATTTTTTATTCCAGGAACTAAACTGCAAACACCACGGATAATTAATTCAACTTTGACACCTGCTTTGCTCGCGTCATATAATTTTCCAATCATCTCTTTATCAACGAGATTGTTTAATTTTAAGCGAATCAATCCTTTTTTCTTTTTTTTCGCAAAAGCAATCTCATTTTCAATTAAAGCAATGATTTTCCTTCTGGTGTTAAAAGGTGAAACCATTAAATGACGGAAAAGCCCCCTTTTAAAATGATTTTCAATTAAATAAAATACTTTCTTAATTTCTTTTGAAATTGACAGATCAGCAGTTAAATAACCTATATCTTCATAAATTCTTGATGATTGCTCATTAAAATTTCCTGTTCCAATATACGATATAAAAGATTCTTTCCCTTTTGATTTTCTCGTTATTTGAATTAATTTAGAATGGATTTTTAAGTCGGGTAATCCGTATAAGACTTTAATTCCATTTTCCCTCAATTTATTGGCCCAATATAAGTTGTTTTCTTCGTCAAATCGTGCTTGCAGCTCCATAACGACAGTCACACTTTTTCCGTTAGTGGCCGCGATCAATAGCGCATTCATAACTTGCGAATGATTAGCAACTCTATACACATTAATTTTAATGGAAGTAACTTTTAGGTCAATCGCCGCTTCACGCAATAAATCAACTACATAATCAAATCGCTGATACGGAAAATGAAGCATGATGTCTTTTTCCAATACTACTTTAAGAAGGCTTCTTTTATTTTCTAAATCTGGATGAGCATTCGAAGGGCGAGATTCATACAGAAAATCTGGATGTTCAAAACTTGGGAAAGAAGTGAAATCTTTAAAATTATGATATTTACCCCCAGGAATAATATTCATTCCTCTTTTTAAATTCAGTGATTTAGTTAAATATTCTAAAAGGTCTTTTGGCATTTTTTGATCGTAAACAAAACGAACAGGTTCTCCTTTTTTACGGTTTTTTACACTTCTAGCAATTTTTTCAATGAAGGAAACCGCGATATCATCATCTAAATTTAATTCAGCATCTCGCGTGAATTTAAATGTGTGCGCTTCGATAGAATCAAATGTGAAAATGGAGAAAATAAAAGGTAAATGAACTCTAATAATATCATCTAAAAGAATAAAATATTTTTTCTGTTCATCATCTTTTAACCGATAAAAACGCGGGAAATTATGAGGAATTTGAATGAGTGCATATTGCTCTTTAGAATCCTCAGCGGTGAACATTTTTATAGCCAAATAAATCGCATAATCTTTTAAGCGTGGAAATGGATTTTTAGAATCTAAAATTATAGGAACAATTTCATGTTTTAATTTAATATTGAAAAATTCATATAATTCTTTCTTCTGGGATTCATTTAAATTATTCTCATCTAATTGAACTATTCCTTCATTTGAAAGTTCCTCTAATATTTTTTGATATACTTTTTCGAAGACATTCTGTTGCTTAAGGACAATTGATCGAATTTCTATATATAATTCCTTCGGCGTACCTTCAAAACCGTCCACTTTTTTTTCTCCAATTAATATTAAGCGACGAAGATTTGCAACTCTAACACGGAAAAACTCATCCATGTTATTGGAATAAATCCCTAAAAAATGTATCCTTTCAACGAGGGGAACATTGCGATCCATTGCTTCTTGCAATACTCTTTCATTGAAAGATAACCAACTTAATTCTCGATTGAATAATACCATAGTACAAAGATGATGGAAAACATTATAACTTTGTGTTAACCCAAAATTAAATTTATGAGAAATTAATAAAAAGAAATGCAATTCAAAAAAAAACCATGACTTTCGCCATGGTTAATAAAATTATTTCTTGCAATTAAACTTTCATTCCTTTCACAACGCGATCTTTTCGCTTCGTTTTGTTTAATTTCTTCAATACAACCATTAAATAAGTGCTGCCACTTTCTGCAGTTGCGAAATACGTTTCGTTTCCGTATAGTATCTCACCTCCTTTATCTTGTTTCCAATCAGCGACTAAATAATATTTTCCTGCAGTTTGTGTTGCACGTACAGCAAATTTCAATGTTTTACCAACACCTGTTTCAAAACGAATCAATACTTCTCCATTTGGGCCATACATATCAAAAACACATTTCGTATTAGACGGAATAATAACTCGATCTTGCTCACTATTCTTACTCGCTACCAAAGTACCATCCGATGATGCTCCTTGCGTCCCAGAGGTTTTGCTTCTAATAAGGATAATAGTTTGTGAAGTGTAGAATTGAACAATCTTCATGTTTTTCTCATTCAAGTTATAATCTTCTTTTAATTGATTGGTAACAGGCACTTTTGTACCACAACTAAATAAGAGAAATCCTACGGTAAAAATTACTAAATATTTCATGTTTTGTTATTTTTTTTACTTCTTAAACCTTTACAATAATGTTCAAACTCATCTAAAATATCGAACATTTTTCATTTTTAATGATGTAAAGATAAAAAAGTCATTAGATAAATACACAAAAATTGAGTCACTTTTTACATAATTTGTTTAATATCCTTTTGAAGCTCCTAAAGTTTTGAAATGTCGTAATCTTCTTCTAACCCTATTAATGACCGAGCATTGAGATTAAGAATTTCATTTTCGAAAATTGTCCTAACTTTGTGATATTATAAAATAGATTCAAGATGTTATATATAGATATTTTTACCTTTAATCAATTTCAGGAAAATACATACGTTGTTTCTGATGAACAAAAAAATTGCGTCATAATTGATCCGGGATGTTACGAAAAAGAGGAAGAGGAATCCATTTTAACATTTATCAAGGAGAACGATTTAAAACCTTTAGCTTTATTGAATACGCATGCCCATATTGATCATGTACTTGGAAATTCATTCATTCTAAATGAATTTCAGTTGGATTATTACCTGCATAGTGAAGATTTATCGACTTTAAATGCAGTTTCAAATTATGCTCACTTATATGGTTTCCCTGGCTATAAAGCGTCTCCTCAACCTACAAAAACACTGAAGGGTGGAGAGAAATTAATATTTGGAGAAATTGAATTTGATGTTTTATATACTCCTGGACATGCACCTGGACACGTTGTTTTTTACAATGCGGAAAACAAATTTGTCATCAATGGAGATGTATTATTCAAAGGAAGTTATGGTCGTGTTGATCTGCCTGGAGGAAGTATGGAAGTCCTAAAAAAATCGATTAAAGAAATAATGTTTGCATTGCCAGAAGATACAGTTGTGCATTGCGGACATGGACCAGCAACAACAATCGGTGCAGAAAAACGTTCGAACTATATCCTTCAGGAATAAGTCATCTTCTATTTAATAATTTGATTTTCAACTGCTAAATACCAGGAAAAACGATGAGGATTGCCATAAATACCCGCTTTTTAATTTCGTCTAAGATGGAAGGGTTTGGTTGGTATACCTATGAAATTGTTAGGCGACTTGTTGATAATCATCCCGAACATACATTTATCTTATTTTTTGACAGACCATTTGACCCTAAATTCATCTTCGGGCCAAATGTGATTCCAGTAATCCTCCGACCTGCCGCTAGACATCCACTATTATTTATTCTTTGGTTTGAATTTGCCGTTTATAAAGCTTTAAAAAAATATCAAGTAGATGTCTTCCTTTCACCAGATGGATACCTATCAATTCGTTCAAAAATTCCGCAAATAGCGGTAATACATGATCTCAATTTTGAACATTTTCCAAAAGACATTCCCTTTGCAGCACGCATATATTTACGTTACTTTTTTCCTCGTTTCGCAAAAAAAGCGGCAAAAATTATTACGGTTTCAAATTATTCGAAACAAGATATTGTAAAAACGTATGCAATAGATGAAAATAAAATAACAGTTGCTTGGAATGGCGCTTCTGATATATTTGTCCCTTTGTCTGTGGATAATCAAAAAGCGATTAGAGAAAAATTGACGAATGGGAAACCCTATTTTTTATTCGTAGGAGCACTTCACCCAAGAAAAAATATTACCCGTTTAGTTGAAGCCTATGAAAAATATAGAGCGACAGAAAATCCTTCGCATGAATTAGTGATTGTAGGCGAAAATTTGTGGAAAAATTCGAGCGTTAAATTTTCAATTTCTGATGCGGTGAAACAAACAGTTCATTTTACGGGACATTTACCTTTGGAAAAATTAGCGGAAGTGATGGGGGCTGCTTCGATTTTCACATTTATTCCCTATTTTGAAGGTTTTGGGATTCCATTGGTTGAAGCTATGAAATGTGCAGTTCCTATACTTTCTGGAAATTTAACTTCGTTACCTGAAGTCGGTGCTGATGCCGTTGAATATTGTAATCCATTTGATGTACAAGATATTTTTGAAAAAATGAATTCTCTCTCTAAAAATGAAAATATTCATGAAGAATTATCCAGTAAAGGTTTACAAAGATCGAAAGAATTCTCTTGGGATACTTCGGCTGAAATTGTTTGGAATGAAATCGAAAAAATAGGTAAGAAATCTAAAATTTAAATTTTATTCCTACTGTATGTTGAATATAGTTAGATCCTTCTTTTGCTAAACTTAATTTTCCAACTGACTTAATATCAATTCCTAAACGCTCTCCTACCCAAAATGTTGCTCCAAAACCAACATTCCCAGTTGGAACCACTTTTTCTCCTCGCAGAGTTGCTCCAAAACCCGCAGTTAGAGCAGGGTCGAACCAATACATCTTTTTATATAGCGCATTGAAATGAAGTTTTGCGTTTAAATCGAGAGAGAGAAAAACTCGATTTCTATTGATGGTTGAACCGTCGATAAGCGTCCCTATTTGGTATGAATTAACAGATTCACACAATTCTATACTTACACTTTCCTTCCAATAATTTTCAATAGTAAAAGCTGTCGGAAAAGGTAAAATGTTCCAGCCTTTTGAGACATTAAAAAAATCGTTCGCTTTTCCATCATCATCAACAGCACTAAAACTCATACCGAGCACCCATTGTTTTTCTTTACCTTGTGCATTAACTTGATAAACAAAAAGGAAGAAAAAAAGAATAATTTTGAATGTTTTCATATTTTTTATTGTGTTTTTACCTCTAATTATTACTTTCTGCTAAAACAAATTTACAATAATAAACAAGAAATTAGTAAAAACGTTAAAATTTAAATAACACACGGTTGTGAATTAATATTGACGATTTATCGCTATTTTTGCATCTGTATTTTTTCAGTTTATATGCAGGTTCCGTAGTTCAAGGGATAGAATAGAAGTTTCCTAAACTTTTGATACAGGTTCGAGTCCTGTCGGAATCACAATTTGCTTTTGACCTAGAGAATTAATGTTCCCTGACGAGTTAGATCCTATTTCGGATGAAGCTTTGCTTATTGATAGTTTTAGTATAAAATCGATAAAAGTTCAATTAATTCTCCCATAGATGAAGTACTCAGCACTTCATTTACTTTTACATCTTTTTCAGTTAAATGTTTTTCAGTAGTTTTCCCCCATGCAATAATTTTCCCATTTACAGAAATTTTATTTTCTGCTAGAAATCCATCCACATTCGAAGGACTTGTAAAAACATATACATCGCAGGCAGGTATTTTCATGGAATGAATAACTGTTTTATACACACTTACTTCGGCAATTTGGCTCGCTTTAAAAACAGATGAAATGGAGCGATTAGAAATCGAAGATTGAGGAAAGAGTATTTTTTTATTGCCTATAAAATTTTTAAATTCTTCCGCGATAAGTGAGGCATTACTAGAAGTTTTTCCAATAAAATCTGCTTCAAGGTTATGCTTATGTAAAACTTCTGCCGTTATTTCTCCAATACACCCAATAATAGTTACTTCTGGAATTGTTTCTTGTGAAAGGAAAAAGTCGACAGCTCTAGGGCTTCCAAAAAAAAGGGCTTCATACGAATCTTTCAGTTGAAAAGGAATAGGTTCGAATTGCAAAAATGAATGGGCAATTACAGTCGTATTCAAATGATCAAAAATATCCTGAAAAGGTTCTATTTCTTGCTTATTCTTTGATATAAAAATAGTTCTATTCAGCATCCTCTGTGAAAGGAGATGTAATATCCTCAACAATAAATTCTGCCAATCCCTCTAAATCTTCTGCTTCATATTCATACCAAGCGGAACCTTGCGTCCAATCGTCGGAATGAGAAACGTAAACCACATCATTATCATCGCAATATACTCCCAAAGGAAGCTGACAACCTCCTTGCATTAAGTTTAAAACTTTACGTTCGACGGCTATACGTCTTTGGACATCTGGGTGATTCATTTTTTGCAGTACGTCAAAAAGAGCGGTATCTTCTTCGCGAATTTGTAAGGCTAAAACTCCTTGCGCAGGCGCTGGTACAAATGCTTTTGGATTTAAAACAACCACTTCAAATTCGCTTAAATCTATTTGCAAACGATCAACTCCAGCTTTTGCTAAAAGTATGGCATCGTAGTTTCCGTCGCGTAACTTCTGAATACGGGTTGGCACATTTCCTCTTAGATCTTTTATTTCTACATCTTCTCTAAAACGAACAACTTGCGATTTTCTTCTAGCGGAAGAAGTACCCACAATGGCATTTGTTTTTAAGGTCCAATCATTTTCCTTGTCAACGGCTGATTTTGCTATTAACAATAAATCAGCAGGATCTTCTCGTTCTGAAACACATGCAATAATTAATCCTGCAGGAGGATTTGTTTCTAAATCTTTGTGAGAATGTACAGCTAAATCAATTGATTTCTCCAGCAAGGCAACTTCAATTTCTTTCGTGAAAAATCCTTTTCCTTCCAATTTATCGAAACTTAAATGTTGAATTGCATCACCTTGCGTCACGATTATCTTTAGTTCAACCGTACAACCTAATTTTTCTAATTGAGATTTTACATGGTGTGCCTGCCACAAAGCCAAGTCACTGCCTCTTGATCCGATAATTATGTGCTGCATTGAATTATTTTTTAAGTAGAATTTCTTTTGCCATTAACATGGGAACACTCATATACTTCTTTTCCATGTAACCAATAATTTTTTCTAAAATTTCACGAGAATTATCGTCTAACAAATCTATATCTGTTTTAAAAATATTATTGACAGCAGTTTCTCTAATTTCCTTCACTTTTTGAGGTACCTCGCGCATCGCAAGTTCAACTGCTCTAACTTTATTAAGGTGTTTAAATTCAAAGACTGCTTCGGCAATTATTTCCTCAACGTGTTGAATTTCTTTTGAGCGTTCCTTTAAATTTTCATTTGAAATTTTTTGCAGAATCTCGACTGAAATATGATTAACTCGTTCATTTACAACAATCTGGGGGTCTAAATCTTGGGGTAACGCAATATCAATTACTACCTTACGATCCGTTTCACCTTGTAATAATTTTGAATAAATCTCGGGTGTAATTAAATGAGCCTCTGACCCCGTGCATGTAATAATGACGTCGAAACCTTTTGTATAGGATTTTAATGCTTTTAAGTCGTATCCAACTCCATGAAGATCTTGGGCTAAAGCTTGCGCTTTTGAGATAGTTCTATTGAAAACGACAAAGTTTTTAAACCCATGTTTTCTTAAAAAACGCCCCATATTTGTGTTGGTTGTTCCTGCACCAATAATTAAAATGCGAGCATCCAATGGAATGTTCATGTCTTTTAATTTGTGATAAGCTAACGAAACTACAGAAACTGGTTTTGTTGCGATACTTGTTTCAGTATACACTTTTTTAGCGGTTTCAATGGTTTGACGCATTACCAAACGTATAAAATCACCTGTTAAGTTCATTTTTTTGGATGCTTCAAAAGCGTTGCGAACTTGTGTTATAATTTCACGTTCTCCAACAACCATCGAATCGATAGACGACGCAACGGATAACATATGTTCAACAGCCTCCATTTTAGAAAAAACATCAGCGTTTTCAGCAAAATAATTCACAGTTTCATCTGAAAATTCTGCATATAAGGTTTGAAAGAAAACTTGTAAAAAAGCATAGTCAACCAGAGAATCTGCACAAAAGATAAATTCAACTCGATTACAGGTAGAAAGAAACATAAGTTCCTTCAAGTCTAGTCTTTCTTTTAAATTATTTAGACATGCATTTTGTTTCACATCTTCTATGTGAAGTTTCCCTATTTCGCTAACACCTAAATTTCGATGAGTAAAAGCAACTATATGAAAATTATTAAGCACGTTCTATCTATGTTTTAGGCAAAGTTACCTTTGATTGATCGTAGTTGTGTCATAAAACTGTCATGTCATTTATTTAGAATTATTTTAAATTAGTAAAATATTTATTTTCAAATAGTTACAAAAATACATATGATATCAATCATGGTTTTATGAATTTTTTTCTATCTTGTACTTGAAAAAGAAGTTGTAACATTCGTTGGAACATTTGCGTTATATTTGTACAACTTTTTTACTAAAAACTATGAAAGGAATACATCAGATGAAGTTGCTTGTCGTTTTAATTTTCGGTGTAATTACTAACTTACCAGCCATTGGACAAAGAGATTTATCCCCAAAAAAAGGTTCTTCAAGAAATAAAATTTTTGGAGGAGCTGCCGATCGACGTGAATTAAGAAATTATGGATTTCAATTTTCTGCTGGACCAAACTACACATTAACGCGACTGCATAATGAAACCATTCGTTTTCAATCTGGTGGTCGACCAGCTGACTATACGATTGATCCTAGTGGTCGAATCGGAGGGTTTGTTGAAATTGGGATGGCTCATTTTCCAATCGGAGAACCTAAACTGAAATTTATAAAAAAGCGGTTTTTAAGTTATTATGATTGGGGGGTAGGATTTAAAAATATTGGAGGAAAAGAAGCAACCGATATTAATTACTATGACCCAACAGGATCGGTAATTGTTTCAAGTCAACATGGTGATGGAAATGACATTGCAAATACCACCAAAGGCTTTTATAATGGCTATGTATCCGGTCGATTTTCACTTCACAAAAACATTTATTTTGGGGAGAAATATTATCTTGATAATGGACTTGGGGTTAATTTTGATTACCGCGTAATGAATGGCACTCAAAATTACATTGGAACCTCCACGGTTGGTCTTACAGGTGCTCAACCCCAACATTTTCATCCCCCTTTAGTAGCACAAATACACTATGATATTGGTTTTGGAATAAAAATAAGAAGAGGTAGTTATTTAATTCCAGGAATTCAAATACCGATCTTAGGTTTAGCTGAATTTCATAAAGGAAGTCCTTCTCTGCAATGGTATTCCTCAAATTATTTACCAGTATTTTTTCATTTAAAATTTATTAAATTACTTGAAAAAAAGAAAACTAATGGTTGCAGCAATGCAGGTTCAGAAGAAGACCGGAAAAGAAATAAAGAATACATGCAAGGACAATAATCTTGCGTATTAAAAATGGGTAAAATCATACGTCGCTATCTTATTGAGATGTATTAAATTATGAATTTGAGATGAAAAAAATATTTTATTTAAGTTCTTGCGACACCTGTAAGAAAATAATCCAGATAATAAATCCGGGGGAAGAAGTTGAATTGCAAGATATCAAAGTTCAAAATATTGACGAAGTTACTTTGGATTGGATCAAGGAAAAAATAGGATCTTATGAAGCTTTATTCTCTAAAAGAGCAATAAAATTTAGATCCTTGGGTTTAAACAATATGTCTCTCACAGAGTCAGATTATAGAAAATATATTCTACAAGAATATACCTTTTTAAAGCGTCCTTTTATTATTAATGGAGAGAAAGTGTTTATTGGAAATGCTAAGAAGGAAGTTCAAGCAGCAGCAGATTCATTTAATAAGTAGGGGCTTCCTGTATGAAAATTTCACAAGCCGCAAAAGCACATCTCGCTCTTTTTTTAGTCAATGTATTTTATGGAGCCAGTCATGTCATTGCAAAAGGAATAATGCCTGATTTTTTAACGCCTAATGTATTTATTCTTTTTCGAGTTGTTGGCGCTACATTTCTTTTTTGGATTATTACTTTCTTTTTTGTTCGCGAAAAAATAGACCGGAGTGACTACAAACGATTGGCGCTATGTGGATTATTTGGCGTTGCTATCAATCAGTTGTTTTTCTTTCACGGTTTAAATTTATCTTCTTCGATTAATTCAGGAATCATCATGACCGTCAATCCTATCTTGGTTGTCATACTTTCTTTTTTCCTTCTCAAAGAAAGTATTACTAAAACGAAGGTAATTGGAATACTATTGGGCGCGACAGGAGCTATCTTGTTAACCTTAGCCGGCGGAACAGGGAAAGGCGACTCGACCCTGGGAGATTTTTTCTTATTTATTAATGCAGCCAGTTATGCGGTTTATTTAGTGATAGCAAAACCATTAATGAAAAAGTATCAGCCATTGACCGTCATTACGTATGTGTTTACATTTGGCTTATGTTTCATACTCCTATTTCCGCCAACTTTGTCTGAATTATTTACGACGGATTATTCAACATTTACCCCTTCAATTATTGCCAAAATTGTTTATGTTATTGTGGGTGTAACCTTCTTGACGTATTTGTTAACCATGTACGGGTTAAAATATTTAAGTCCTGCAATTTCTAGTTCTTATATATATTTACAGCCTGTTTTAGTAGTGTTTTTTGCCTTCTTTTTGGCATCTATTGGAATGGCAGATGATTATACGCACACGATTACTTTTTCAAAGATAATGTACATGTTACTTATTTTTACTGGGGTTTACACTATATCAAAGAAAAGTTAAGTTGTATAAATTTTGAAAATAGATTCATCAGTTGTGCAAGACCAACAGATCCTCCATCGTGCTATTGTTTCATGCTCTTTTTAATCTGAATGAAAGCAGAAGATTCTTGATTCTAAGCGCTAGCAACTAAAAAGGGAATGAATTTTTCAGTCTTTTTTACTACTTTTATAAAAAAAATAACTCATGTTAAAATCAATGACTGGATATGGTAAAGCCACGGCTTCCTATCTTGACAAAAGAATTTCAGTAGAAATTAGATCTCTTAATAGTAAATCATTGGATTTAAATGTTCGCTATGCTCCGATTTATAAAGAATTAGAAGGAAGTATCCGTAGTTTAATTGGCGAATCTTTAGACAGAGGAAAAGTGGACGTAAATATTAATATTGATGGCACAGGTTCTGCAAAAAACTACACTGTTAATCAAGATTTAGCGGTTGCATATTATAAAGATTTAAAACAAATTAATGAGGCAATCGGAGAAAAATCAGAAGACTATTTGTCGCTTATTTTGAGAATGCCCGATATATATATTAATGAAAAAGAAGAACTTTTAGAGGAGGAAAAGGAGTGGTTGCTTAATCTTGTAAAAGTTGCTGCAGAAGATATTAATGTGTTTAGAAGGCAAGAAGGTATTGCGCTTGAAAATGAATTTACGGATCGAATTGAAGACATTAGACGTTTATTACTAGAAGTTCCAAAATATGAAAATGAGCGAATCGACACTATTCGTGAGCGCATGCGTAAAAGTTTGGATGATTTAGAAACCAAATCGTTTGATGATAATCGCTTCGAACAAGAAATGATTTTTTATATTGAAAAATTAGACGTTTCTGAAGAAAAGATGCGCTTAATGAATCACTTAGACTATTTTTTAGAAACAATGGTTTTACCTTCTGGAGGTAGAAAATTGGGCTTTATATCTCAAGAAATTGGAAGAGAAATTAATACATTAGGAAGTAAAAGTAATCATGCAGAAATGCAAAAATTAGTGGTTGATATGAAGGACAACTTAGAAAAAATAAAAGAACAAATATTGAATACTCTTTAGGTGTTAGGGATTGGGTTTTAGGTGTTGGGCTGTGTAGGTTTTAGTTTTGCTTAGTTCTTATATGGTTGAAAAAGGTCTTGGGTGTTGGGTTTTAGGTGTTGGGCTGTGTAGGTTTTAGTTTTGCTCAGCTCTTATATGGTTGAAAAAGGTCTTGGGTGTTGGGTTTTAGGTGTTGGGCTGTGTAGGTTTTAGTTTTGCTCAGCTCTTATATGACCTTATATTCCTTATATGGTTGAAAAAGGTGTTAGGTATTTGGTTTTAGATATTGGGCTGTGTTTAATTAGGGCATGGGGATTGGGTCTTTATGAGCTGTGTTTAATTAGGTTTGCTTATCTCTTATATGACCTTATATTCCTTATATGGTTGAAAAAGGTGTTAGGTATTGGGTTTTAGGTGTTGGGCTGTGTAGGTTTTAGTTTTTAGTTTTGCTCATCTCTTATATGGTTAAAAAATGTGTTAGGTTTTGGGGATTGGGTCTTTATGAGCTGTGTTTAATTAGGTTTGCTTATCACTTATATGACCTTATATTCCTTATATGGTTAAAAAAGGTGTTAGTTTAGGTATTGATTTTAAAGTAGTAATATGTCAGATAGTAAAAAAGGTAAATGCATTATTTTTTCTGCTCCTTCCGGGGCGGGGAAGACAACGATTGTACATTATTTATTAAAGGAATCTTTGGGATTAGAATTTTCTGTTTCTGCGTGTAGCAGAGAGCCAAGAAAAAATGAAATAAACGGCAAAGATTATTATTTCTTAGGATTGGAAGGATTTAAGGATCAAATTGATAAAGAAGCCTTCATTGAATGGGAAGAAGTGTACACAAATAATTTTTATGGAACACTAAAGTCAGAAATTGAACGTATTTGGGCGAACGGAAAAAGCGTGATTTTCGATGTAGATGTAATTGGAGGTCTTAACTTGAAACGAATTTTTGGAGAACAAGCGTTATCCGTATTTGTAAAGCCACCGAGTTATGAAGTATTAGAAAAACGTTTAAGAAATAGGAGCACAGAAACAGAAGATAAAATTCAACAGCGAATGAAAAAAGCAAATGAAGAGTTTGCCTATGCGCCTGAATTCGATATTATTTTAATCAATGACAACTTGGACGAAGCTTGTAATAAGGCAAAAGAAATGGTGTCTGAATTTTTGAGCAAAGAATGAAAATCGGTTTATATTTCGGAACCTTTAATCCTATTCATGTTGGGCATTTAGTCATAGCAAATTATATGGCAGATTATACCGACTTGGATCAGGTATGGCTGGTAGTTTCTCCTCAAAATCCGCTTAAAGTTAAATCTTCCTTGTTACCAGATTTTCATCGATTAGCGATAGTTAAGGCTGCAATTGATGATAATCCAAAATTAAGGGCTAGTGATATTGAATTCAAATTGTCAAAACCAAGTTATACTGCCACCACATTAACATATTTAGCTGAAAAATATCCTGAAAATAAATTTTCCTTGATAATGGGGGAAGATAATTTACGGACTTTACACAAGTGGTTCAACCATGAAGTGATTTTAAAAAACCACGATTTCTATGTGTATCCAAGAGTGCTGACTGAACAAGAGGAAATTGAAATAGATCAAATAGGCTCACTTCCAGATAATTTATTCAGAGATTTACCCAATGTCACTATTTGCAATGAAGCGCCAGTGATGAAAGTATCTGCTAGTTTTGTTCGTAATGCAATTAAATCAGGAAAAGATGTCCGCTATTTATTAACGGAACCTGTGAGAAAGTATATCGATGAGATGAATTTTTATAAGGGGTGAGGTGTTGAGATTAAGTTTTAGATTGAGGTTGAGGTTGAGGGGTGAGATGAGGTGTTTGAAATAACATTAAAAAATTGAAAAGCAAAATTAAATACTGCTTCGGATGAAAAAAGACATATTAGCACTGATATTATTTTCCATTACCATTTTTCCTCTTGTTGGGCAAAATGATTCTTCGGCTATGTATACAAAACTTTCTACAAAGAAGATGTATTCTGTAGAAACTTCATTTCAGACAATTAAAGGAAAAGCAAGGTATGAATTAGATGGAAAAAAGGTTTCAAAATCTACTTATGATAAATTCAAACCTAATTGGAAAAACTTAGAAACTTGTTGTCCTTGTCTACTAAAATATTATGATAAAAATGAAATTCTCCTGCGTGAAATAGTATCTTGCACAGATTGCGGAGTGGGCGATTTTAAGGAATTTTGGGCAAATGGTCAGGTTAAATTAAGTGGAAAATTCAAAGAAAATAATTCTGGAGATTGGAATTATAAAACTATCCAAGCAAGAGGATTCTGCAGTGTGCCAGATGGGAAATGGACATATTATTCTAATAATGGTGAATTCCTATATTCAGAATTTTGGAAAAATGGTGAGTTTATTAAGCAAGAACCAGAACTAACGAAAAATGAAATTTGGAAGGTCGATATTGCATTAAATGGCGAATCGATTAAAAATAAAAAATTGAAAATTACTGAAGTTCCACAACTTATTATCACACCTAAATTCAAAAACAATGCAAAAATGAAAACGAATTTTAGTGTGAAATTCAATGTTACTGCTGTTGGATTTAAAGAAAGTACAAAAACCTATACGCTGCAAGATTTTAAAAATATTGATGTACAACAAATACTTTCTGAAGTGGGAATTACCGACGAAAATGAACCAACCGTCGAATTGACCATATATAATAATGATGAAATTATTGAAAATGTGCACTTTACTATCGTAAAATGATTTGTTTTACAGCACTTCGTTTTCTATAAATTGGATTCCATATTCTTCCAGTTCATTTAAAATCGGCGTATAAATTTCAGCTTGAATCGGCAGCTGCACTCCTTTTACTTTCAGAGTTCCATTTAATATCATTTTAGCACATATTGCTGCAGGTAAACCCACTGTGTTGCTCATAGAAGTATAGACACCATCCTCACCTAAGTTTACCATGTGCGAAGTGATTGTATGGCGCTTACCATCCAAATCATACATAAATTCATGGAACATCACCAACATGTCTTTATCAGTTGGCTCTAAGGTCCATTTCTTTACTAAAATACTTTCTAAAAGTTGAGCAGGACTAGCATTCTCAATCCCAAAATTTGGGGTATTTTCAAATAGTCCAAGCCATTCAAATTTAGAATATAGATCTATATTATTCCCTAAATATTCTTTGAATTTTTCTTCAATAGTAATTCCCGTTCTATAAGGTAAAAAAGCATTTAAAAAGGAACGAGGGTTTAAGTCTTCTGATTTATACATTTTATAATTATCATCCGTCATACCAAGGTCTACAAACACATCCCATGCTTTGCAATAGCCTGGTCTACGAAGAGTTCCTCTGTAAATAGTTGGAATCCCTTCCAATTTATAAATACTTCGATAAGATAAAGAATCTCTGTTGGCATATCCTTCAAAGTCTCCAAATCCGGGAACAGAAATTTTATCTAAACGACTAAATAATTTAGTATATGGAATATATTTATATTCTGTTTCTTCTTCGAAGCAAGCCGCTGCACCTTGACCTGCAAGAACTACATTTCTAGGATTCCACGTGAACTTATAATTCCATGGATTGTTATCATATGCAGGAGCAATAAGACCACCACAAAACGATGTAAAACTATGAATTTTACCCTTTTTAGCTTTTATTTCATCGATAATCCTCATAGCACTCATGTGGTCGAGCCCAGGATCTACGCCAATTTCATTCATGATTACTATTCCTGCTTCTTTAGCGCTAGCATCTAATTCTCTCATTTCAGGAGAAACATAGGAAGGAGTGATAAGATTGGTTTTAAGTTCAATACAATCTTTTGCAACTTCGACATGAAAACGAGCAGGAAGCATACTAATCACTAAATCTGCTTTTTCGATTTCTGGACGGCGTTCAAGAGGGTTTAATGCATTGAAAGACAAAGCTTCACCGTTTGAGAATCCAGCTATTTTCCTTTTTACCAATTCAATATCTTGATCCACCACCCTAATCTGCCAATTATTTGAGATGGAGTTTTGCAATAAATATCTAATAAGTGAAGAAGAAGATAAACCAGCCCCAATAACCAAAATCGTTTTCATGTACGTGTTCTTTATAATAGATTTCAAAGGTAACAATCTTATTTTATTCTGCCATGATTTAACAAAAAACATGATTTTTATTATTTTTTTAACAAATAGTCCCTTTTTTGTTTAGAAACTTAGGAAGTTTAATTTTTGACATGCGTTAGGTATCACAAAATGTTTACTTTTGCGTTGAGAAATAAAAAGTTCTATGGGAAGAGCGTTCGAATATCGCCGTGCGGCAAAAGAAAAAAGATGGGACAAGATGTCCAAAGTGTTTCCTAAATTAGGAAAAGCGATTACAATGGCAGCAAAAGAAGGAGGAGGAGATCCGACGATGAATGGTAAGTTAAGAACTGCTATTCAGAATGCGAAATCTGAGAATATGCCGAAAGACAATATCGATGCAGCAATAAAACGAGCAACTCAAAAAGATTTAGCATCTTTTACAGAAATAAATTATGAAGGAAAAGGTCCTCATGGTGTTTTAGTATTTGTTGAATGTGCTTCAGATAACACGACTAGAACAGTTGCTAACGTTAAAATGTATTTCAATAAATCAGGTGGAGGAGTGGTTCCAAATGGTTCTTTGGAATTTATGTTTGACAGAAAATGTGTTTTTGAAATTGCAAAAACAGATGCCATTGATGTTGAAGAGTTAGAATTAGAATTAATAGAAGCAGGTTGCGAAGAAATTGAACTCATCGAAGATAAAATTTTCGTGTATGGCGATTATACTTCTTTCGGAACATTAGCGAGTGCAATTGAGGCATTAAATATTGAAATATTAAAATCAAATTTGCAAAGAATTCCTACTTCGCCAGTTGAATTTACAGATGAGCAGCTGGTAGATATTGAAAAAATGTTAGACAAGATTGAGGATGATGATGATATTCAGCAAGTGTTCACCAATATTGCTTAGAAGAAAGATTTCAAAAAAATTGTGAAAATGGTTGGCTACCTAATCAGCCGCAAAGATGTTCCTATCAAAACAGGAATGATGCACTTTGGTACTTGGATTGACCCCTAGGTAATTACTTCGACACGACTCATTGGCCTGACTCATTGCGCCAAAGTCCTTTTCAAGGGGGTGGTTGTTATTTATTATTGGGAAAGGTAGATGTAGATTTCAGTTTCCCCTCCATTGTTATTACAAAAATGGCAAAACTTCCATTTATAGCAGATCCGCGCTATTACGATCAAAAGGACAGTAAATTGAGTCCTCAAAATTTATTAAAAAGCGACACAAGCACAACACACAGAGCCCATATCCAAGTGAAAAAGAAATTGGACTACAACGGTATAGGATTTGAGGGGTTATTGAATTGTTAGGACTGGTTATTTTATGAAGCAGAACATTTAACCGCATTTAGATATATTCCTTGAGGAACAGCTGTGTCTAAAATGAATGCAAGAACACTTGAATTAAACCTTATTCATCAAATTTTTGAAATCCCTAACTACATTGTAAAATGTCATACTCTCTTATCAATTTTACAAGAAAATAAATTAGTGAATATAGGAGAATAACACGCTTTCACATAATTTTTCTAGCGAATAAATGAAACTGAGCTAAATTCGTTTAGAAAAGTTGGACATACTAATAATTTAAAAAAAATACACATGAAAAAAAGTTTCCTTTTGTCAGTACTCTTAACTATAGGACATACTGCTACAACATTCTCACAAAGTTTTACATACTGTAATTCATCTTTAATACTTGATGGTATAGATGATTTTGGCTCAATTCCAAATCAATTTTTCCAAAATGTTAATCAACGAAATTTCACGATGGAATTCTACTTAAAACCAGTTGGAATTCAAAGTCAGTATCCTGGAGTTTGGGGTAAAACTGGATATTGGTCAGAGGTTAATATAGATCTATATGTTCCAGGCAAAGTGCAATTTGTCTATGCAACTAATTTTAGTGGTAACCAGTACTTCTCTTCAGATACAAGCTCCTATACAGCAAACAACTGGGATCATTATGCTATCGTTGGAGATGGAGTCAATAATCAAATAAGAATTTACAAAAATGGGATTTTAGATGCTACTACTCCACATGGCACTCCTTTTTGGGATTTACCAAATAATGATTCCAAAATTGGCGCTGTATATCAAGGATGGACAGCACCTAATACGCAATATTTAAAAGGAAAAATTGATGATTTCCGAGTTTCAGATATTGTTAGATATTCAACAAACTTCACTCCCCCACAAAATTTAGTAAATGATATTAATACCCGCGTATTATATAACTTCAATAGTGTTGCCGGAGGAATAGTACCAGATTTAAGCGGAAACAATAACAATCTCACACTTCAAAATGGTGCTTCATTGGACGCTGTTGATATTCCTTATGAAAATGCACTATTAAGTGCAATTGTTACTTCAGGAGGTCCTACAACATTCTGTCAAGGAGGTTCTGTAATACTTGGAGCCTCATTAGGAACTGGCTATACATATGAATGGTACCAAAATGGAGTTTTAATAAGTGGTGAAACAGCAAGCTCCTTAAACGTGTCACAAACTGGTAACTATACGGTTCAGGTAACAGATGGCCTCTGTGCAGCAACAAGCATTGAAACTGTAATAAATGTAATAAACTGTGCAACTATTTCAGACTTGGATTTGAAGAAAATATTTATTTATCCAAACCCTGCAGAATCAGAGCTTACAATTGAAACACCATTCACAAAAGGAGATATAATTTTACTAGATGTTTCGGGAAAAATTATTATTAAATCTACTTTGCATTCAATTCAAACTAAATTAAATTTAAAAGATGTTTCACCAGGAAGCTATGTGATCATCATCAAAAATGAAGATAATACGATTCAAAGAAATATTGTTGTGTTATAAACTGAGATTCTGTTTTAATATCCAAGAAAAATATTTATTTTTTTCTTGGATATTAAAACAGCCAAGAGTTAGTCTCTAAGAGGGAGTAATGATTTTTTGTTACTCTCTCTTTTTTCATATTCTAAATCATATACGCTGTCATTTTTATAAATCAAGTAAATAAATTCTAATAATTTTCTTTGAACGTCCACTATCCCTTTGATTTTTATGCCATTTTTTGACACCAAAAGAGATTCTTTGTAAAATCTGATGAAAAAATATCAGGCGATCTCAGATTAATAATATAAATGAGGTATTATGTCAATTCTAAAAGTCAGGATTTTTGCTAAATCACATTAAGTTAGTTGGACATTCATGCATTCTTGCATCTTTCTTTTTACTTTGAGCACCTTTAAATAATACTTTTCCATTCAAATCAATTACCAATGAAATTTCATGAGAGCCATAAGATGCTGTCTTCAATCGTGAAATTGTGCTATCAAAACTATAATTTATCTTAAAATGGGTTTGATTATTTTTGGTAATATTTAAACCAAGAGAAAAAATAAAAGAATCATATTGATTTAATTTTGATGTATAGCTTTTATTGCGATACCAAACACCAAAAGTAAAAGGTCTATTAATAATTTCAAGACCAAGAGTAAAAGTTTGAAAACCACTCTGCTTTTTCAATAAATATTGGATATCTCCTTGCTTTTCAAAGATAAATGACGGTGAAAAAATCTTATTATTTACTAATATTTGGACATTCCCATGTAAAACTCCTTTCACAGGTAATCTCCCTTCATCACTAATGAACGCATCTTTTGGCCGAGTTAGATGATGAAAACTAAAGCCTAAAGTTTCCATGTGCTTCACATGCTTTTTATTTTTTTCACCGGAATGTCGATACACCGTTCCAGCACTAAAATCGGGATAAGTTACTGAATTATTCGGAATGTTATAGGCAGATGTTTTTGTATTTCCATAGACTTCATCCAATTGATCTGAAAACAAAAACTTTGACTTATCTATGTTTTTGTTTATTAATCCACCAGAAACCCCAAATTGAAGTAGATTATTTCGTGTTTCTAAAGGTCGGTATGTGTATAGAATATATCCACCAGTAGTGCGAAGATACGCTTCACCTGCAACATCACTCATTGCTAAAACACCAAGGCTTGTCTTATTTATTGCTTCAGCCTCTAAAGCAACAGTATAGGTATTAAAGGAGCCAGGAATAGGTGTCCATAAAAATCTAGAATTGCAACGAAAAGTAATACCATTACCAATACTATTCATTGCAGGATTATAATACGTAGGGCAATTATAAAATTGTGAAAAATTTGGATCTTGTGCCCAAATCATATCAGAAAATATAAAGCTGATACAAAAAATAATTAATCCCTTTTTCATCATTATCTTATTACGGTTATGGTGCCACTTTTTATGAATTTATTTTTTCCAAATGAGTTTCCTTGCCAAATAGTACCATTCATAAAAATTGCGTTTGCTTTCCACACATAGGAATCTTGTTGAACAGGTCTACCACTTCCATTCCCATTATCATTCACTGTTCCATCAAAAAGCCCATTCCAATATTCAGAGGGTCTACCATCCGCATCTAAGGCAGTTGATTGCCAAATAATATTTCCCCAATTATCATATACTAAAATTTCAAACTCTTTTATTCCAACTCCGATTGGTACGAAATTAGCTACACCAAAAGCTTCATGCCCTGGGTACATTGTAGATGGTATAAACAAACCATAAAAGAAATCGACTTCGATTAGTTGAGTTATGGTGTCTCGGCAGCCATTATTATTTATCGCGTACAACGTAACCGTGGCATTGCTGTTGTGAATGTATTTATGAATCGGATCGATGTCTACAGATAATTCTCCATCACCAAAATCCCAAATATAATTATCCGCCAGTATTGAAGTATTAGTAAATTGAATAGTTCCACTAGGTTTTTGATCTAATTCAATATTATATGATGTAAAATCAGCCGTTGGACTTGGTAAAACAACAATTTCCGCGAAAGATGAAGTATCTGTACAACCATTATTTGCATAGGCAACGACAGACACATTAAATGCACCAGTATCAGGGTAAATATACCACACTGGGTTACCCGTTTCGGTAAAACCATCTCCAAAATCCCACACAACTGAATCTCCAAAATTTACAGTTGAATAGAATTCTAAAACTTCTTTCCGACAAATTGTATCATCTGGAATAATAAAGGAAACATCTAAAATTGGGGAAATACTTATATCCAGAGAGGAGGTGTCTTTACATTGAAAGACATTTTCACTGATTAAGGAAATAGTATAAGTACCAGGATTATAATACGTGATAATTGGATTATTAAGCAACGACACAGGCTGCCCATTATCAAAATCCCAACTATAACTAATTGCTCCAACAGATGTATTTGTAGTGGTTACTATTAAAGGGGAAAAACAAACATCAGATGTTGTGATGTCAAAATTTGAACTAGGTAATGGATGAACTACAATCAAATGCGAAATAGAATCCATACATCCATTAACGTTAACAGAAACTTCTTTTATTACATAAGTTCCTGCGGCTTCAAATAGATGAATTGGATTACTTTGATTTGAGGTATTCCCATCTCCAAAATCCCAAAATTGAAAGTCAGAATTTATATTAGTATTATTGAAACTAACAGGTAAGGGAACGCATCCATTGTCCAAAGAAGAAGTATAACTAGCAATAGGAGTAGATTTAACTTGCACCTGATGACTAATTTCAGCGATACAATTATTAGTTGATGAAATACCGACTAAAGTAACAGTGTAAATTCCTGTGGTAGGATAAGAATGAGATGGGTCCGTTAATATGGATGATGTCCCGTCGCCAAAATCCCAAGTAGAACTCGCTAAGCCACTGGATAAATTCGTGAACATAAATGGCTTATTAATACAGATTGAATCTGGTGCAAATACAAAATCGACCATTAACTTTGGAAATACTGTAATATGGATATAAGCTGTATCATAACTGCAACCATTGTTAACAAATAAGGCAACTTGATATTCTCCAGTTTCAAATGTGTGAGATGGATTTAATAACGTCGAGTTATTTCCGTCACCAAAATCCCAATGATAAAAGGTGTTGTTTATTGAAAAGTTTGTAAAATCTACAGTAAGAGGGCTGCATCCCGATAATACATTCGTATTAAAAAAGGCATTAACTGTATTCGGATGCACAAGGATTGGATACTCAGTTGTATCAGAACCACACTCATTTATTTCGATTAATTGGACAATATATGTTGTGTCATTTTGTAAAGTGGTG
This sequence comes from Flavobacteriales bacterium, assembly GCA_947449575.1. Lineage (GTDB taxonomy): Bacteria > Bacteroidota > Bacteroidia > Flavobacteriales_D > Crocinitomicaceae > CAIUKX01. The sequence continues at coordinate 4,248 of CANFRV010000034.1, read as the reverse complement.
AAAATATGCGTGGAGTTTTGATCTGCATTGGTAGAAGTTGTTCCATCTCCAAAATCCCAAACCGCATTATCTGGCAATCCGACACTATTATTTGTGAAGTTTATCAGTATTGGTGAACATCCGCCATCTATATCTGTACCGAATATGGACGTTGGTTGAGGCATTATTTTTACTACTATTTCTGCTACAGAAATCCCACAGTAATTTGACGTTTCTAATGAAATAAGGTAAGTAGTATCTTGCATATATCCTTGATCATATAAAACCGGTGGCGGGTTCAATAATGTACTAGTTGTATTATTTCCAAAGCTCCAAGAATATGTGTTTTCTAGCCCTGTTGAAGAATTTACAAAAGAAATTAATGCTGGTCCACAGATGGAATCAGATGAGACAGTGAAGATGGAAACAGGTGGCTCACGAACTTCAATAAATTGAGTTATTGAATCCATACAACCATATAAAGACGTTTCAATTAATTGTATAGGAAATACACCCACAGTCGTAAAACTATAGATTGGATTAACTTCAGATGAACTATTTGTATTTTCAAAAAGCCAATAAGGATTAGTTCCTAATAATGAGGTATTTGTAAAAACTTGTGGAACATTTAAGCAAGCAATTGGATTGAAGGTGAAATTTACAATCGGCAGTGGATTTACAGTCACAAAAAGCGTGTCAAAATTAGTACATAAGGTAACGGGGTCTGTCACAGAATAAATAATTGTATGCACTCCCACTCCAGCTGCACTTGGATCAAATTCACCTGTAGCACCATTCGTTATTCCACTTCCCGTCCAAATACCAGATACTTGAGTACCAATAAAAAGAGTTGCTGCATCAGTAAGACAAAATACTTTATCACTGCCAGCTGATAATATAGGTAAAGGAAGAACTGTGATCGTTTTTGTATCCGCAGTATAACAAGTACCACTTCCATATGTTAATGTTAATGTAAAATTGCCAATTCCTGAAAATAAAGGATCAAATTCACCTGCAGAATTAGAAATTCCAGTTCCTGTCCAAACACCTGTTAAAGGCGAAAAATTCAACAAGTTTAATACACCATTATTTAAACATATTGATTGATCATTTCCTGCAACAGCAAAAATAGGATCAACAACTTTTACAATCATCGTGTCAGAATTCACGCAACCTGTGGCTGCAATTGTATAAGAATATGTCAATATAAAAGAGCCAGTGCCTGAAGGTGTAAATACGCCCGAAGAAGTAACATTGGTGCCTGTCCATGTTCCACCTGCAGGACTATAACCGCTCAATGTATTTGATATCGGTTGATCACACAACTGAATACTCGGCCCGGCATTCACTACTGGTAAAGGATTTACCGTAACTGTGCCAATAGCAGTATTACTACATCCAGTCAAAGCGGAAGTTCCTGTAACCGTATAATTGGTAGTGGCAGTTGGGGAATCAGATAATGGGTTACTTGTTGAAGAAGTTGGATTCCATGAATAGGTATCTCCTCCGCTGGCTGTCAAGGACGCTGTTTCGCCATAACAGATTGTTTGAGATGTAACGGTGATGAGAGGTAATGCATTTACTTGAATTTGAATCGTATCGCTTGTCAAACATGTTCCTGAACCGTATGTGTATGTGAGAATGAAAGATCCAAGGCTAGAAGGAGTAAAAACTCCCGCAGAGGTAACATTCGTGCCCGACCAAGATCCTAATGCTGGAGAAAATCCTGTTAAAGTGCTATCTCCACTATATATACATTTCGAAAATCCTGTTCCTGCATTTGCTATTTCTGCGGTAACTACCTTTACAATCATCGTATCAGAATTCACGCAACCTGTGGCTGCAATTGTATAAGAATATGTCAATATAAAAGAGCCAGTACCTGAAGGAGTAAATACGCCCGAAGAGGAAACATTGGTACCTGTCCATGTTCCACCTGCAGGACTATAACCGCTCAATGTATTTGATATCGGTTGATCACACAACTGAATACTCGGCCCGGCATTCACTATTGGTAAAGGATTTACCGTAACGATGCCAACAGCGGTATTACTACATCCAGTCAAAGCGGAAGTTCCAGTAACGGTGTAATTGGTAGTGGCTGTTGGGGAAACCAATAATGGGTTACTTGTTGAAGAAGTTGGATTCCATGAATAGGTATCTCCTCCACTGGCTGTCAAGGATGCGGTTGCACCATAACAAATTGTTTGAGAAGTAGCGCTAATTATAGGTAATGCATTTACTTGAATATGAATAGTATCACTAGTTAAACATGTTCCTGAACCGAATGTATACGTTAGAATGGAAATGCCAACGGCAGAAGGGGTAAAAACTCCTGCAGAGGTAACATTCGTGCCCGACCAAGTCCCTAATGATGGAGAAAATCCAGTTAACGTAACAGGTGAAATATCTATACATTTAGAAAAATCAGTTCCTGCATTTGCTATTTCTGCGGCAACTACCTTTACAATCATCGTATCAGAATTCACGCAACCTGTGGCTAGAATTGTATAAGAATATGTCAAAATGAAAGAACCTGATCCTGAAGGTGTAAATACACCAGCAGAGGTGACATTGGAGCCTGCCCATGTCCCACCTGAAGGACTATAACCTGTTAATGTATTTGATATGGGTTGATTACACAACTGAATACTCGGCCCTGCGTTCACCACTGGTAAAGGATTTACCGTAACTGTGCTAATTGCAGTATTACTGCATCCAGTTAAAGCTGACGTTCCTGTGACAGTGTAATTGGTAGTTATATGCGGGGAAACCAATAAGGGATTACTTGTTGAACCTGATGATGACCATGAATAGGTATCTCCTCCACTGGCTGTCAAGGATGCGGTTGCACCATAACAAATTGTTTGAGAAGTAGCGCTAATTATAGGTAATGCATTTACTTGAATTTGAATCGTATCACTAGTTAAACATGTTCCTGAACCAAATGTATATGTTAGTATGGATGTACCAGCGGCAGAAGGAGTAAAAACTCCTGCTGAGGTAACATTCGTACCCGACCAAGTTCCTAATGATGGAGAAAATCCGGTTAAAGTGATTTCTCCACTATTTATACATTTAGAAAAACCTGTTCCTGCATTTGCAATCTGAGGGTCAACAACTTTTACAATCATCGTATCAGAATTCACACATCCTGTAGCTAGAATTGTATAAGAATATGTCAAGGTATAAGATCCTGATCCTGAAGGTGTAAATACACCAGCAGAAGTAACATTGGTACCTGTCCATGTGCCCCCTGCAGGACTATAACCTGTTAATGTATTTGATATGGGTTGATTACACAACTGAATACTTGGCCCGGCATTCACTACTGGTAAAGGATTTACTGTAACTGTGCCAATAGCAGTATTACTGCATCCAGTTAAATCTGACGTTCCAGTGACGGTGTAATTTGTAGTAGCGGATGGGGAATCAGATAATGGGTTACTTGTTGAAGAAGTTGGATTCCATGAATAGGTATTTGCGCCACTGGCTGTCAAGGACGCTGTTGCACCACGACATATTGTTGGAGAATTAACGGTGATTATAGGCAAGGCATTTACTTGAATATGAATAGTATCGCTTGTTAAGCATGTTCCTGTGCCGAATGTATATGTTAGAATGGAAATGCCAACGGTAGAAGGGTTAAAAACACCTGCAGAGGTAACATTCGTACCCGACCAAGTACCTAATGATGGAGAAAATCCACTTAAAGTGATTTCTCCACTATTTATACATTTCGAAAAACCTGTTCCTGCATTTGCTATTTGCGGGTCAACAACTTTTACAATCATTGTATCAGAATTCACACAACCTGTAGTTGAAATTGTATAAGAATATGTCAAGGTATAAGATCCTGATCCTGAAGGTGTAAATACGCCAGCAGAGGTGACATTGGTGCCTGTCCATGTGCCTCCTACAGGACTATAACCGCTCAATGTATTTGATATGGGTTGATTACACAACTGAATACTTGGACCTGCATTCACAACTGGCAAAGGATTTACTGTAACTATGCCGACCGCGGTGTTACTGCATCCAGTTACATTTGACGTTCCAGTGACGGTGTAATTTGTAGTAGCGGATGGGGAATCAGATAATGGGTTACTTGTTGAAGAAGTTGGATTCCATGAATAGGTGTCTCCTCCACTGGCTGTCAAGGATGCGGTTGCACCATAACAAATTGTTTGAGAAGTAGCGCTAATTATAGGTAATGCATTTACTTGAATTTGAATCGTATCACTAGTTAAACATGTTCCTGAACCAAAT
>CANFRV010000033.1 GCA_947449575.1 Flavobacteriales bacterium | reverse complement strand
TTTGTAGGTATAGGGCATGCCCTATACCTACAAAAAAAAATAAAAAATAAAAAAACAAAAAAAAGTTATGCCCGAGTATTAATCCACGAACTTGTAATTTCTCTCGAAGCGAATTCTTTTTTATTTCTTTCCTTAATCGAATCCCAAATTTCATTGATTCCATGTGACAAAGCTTCTTTCTCTTCCTCCATTGCTGAATACATGATTCTTGGGTCTTCAAAATAATGTTTCACAAAATTTGTGTCAAAATTACCGCTTCTGAAAGCAGGATGTTTTAGCACATATTTACCGAAATCAAGCGTTGTTTTTAATCCAGAAATTTGATATTCATCGATGGCAATGAGCGTTCTTTTTATTGCTTCTTCTCTCGTTTTACCCCACACCACTAATTTTGCAATCATTGGATCATAGTAAATAGGAATTTCCATTCCTTCCAGAAAAGCATCGTCAACACGTACACTTCTTCCAGTAGGTATGCGATAACGGTCGAGTTTTCCAATATCTGGAGTAAATCCATTTAACGTGTCCTCCGCATACACACGCACTTCAATAGCGTGACCATGAATAGATAATTCTTCTTGTTTTTTAGGTAAATTTTCTCCTCGAGCAACACGAATTTGCCATTCAACTAAATCCAACCCGGTAATTTCTTCAGTTACAGGATGTTCAACTTGCAAACGTGTATTCATTTCTAAGAAATAGAATTTCATATCTGCATCTACTAAGAATTCAACTGTTCCAGCTCCTTCGTAATTACAAGCTTTGCAAACTGCCACCGCAGCTTCTCCCATTTCTTTTCGCAATTGGGGAGTTAACAATGCACTTGGAGCTTCTTCAACGACTTTTTGATGTCTACGTTGAATACTACATTCTCTTTCAAATAAGTAAACAGTATTCCCAGCTCTATCAGCGAAAACTTGAATTTCTATATGACGTGGTTTGGTGACAAATTTCTCTATAAAAACAGCGTCATCGCCGAAAGAAGAGCGTGCTTCGTTTTGAGCTAATTTCATTTGTTCAACAAATTCAGCTGAATTTTCAACTAATCGCATTCCTTTACCGCCCCCGCCAGCAGAAGCTTTGATTAAGATTGGGTATCCAATTTGCTCCGCTATTTTTATCGCTTCTTGAACATCTGTAATTGCGTGATCGACACCAGGGACAAGTGGAACATTAAATTCTTTTACCGCTTGTTTTGCACTCAATTTATCGCCCATAATTTCCATTGCTTCGGGAGATGGTCCGATAAATGTCATACCTGCTTCTTTTACTTTTCGAGCAAAACCAGCATTTTCAGAGAGAAATCCATATCCAGGATGAATCCCATCCACTCCCAATTGCTGGCAATAATCGAGGATTACATCTTGGCGAAGATAACTTTCAGAAGAAGGACTTTCACCGACATAAACAGCTTCGTCAGCTTCTAATACATGAGGTGCATTTCTATCAGCATCTGAATAAATTGCTACACTTGCAATTTTCATTTTTTTTAGTGAACGGATCACTCTTCGAGCAATTTCACCTCTATTGGCAATGAGTACTTTCTTCATGATGTAAAAATAATTAAAAAGGAGGGAAGAAACAAAGAAAGAAAGAGTAGAATATTAATTTTTTTACGAACACTATTTTCCATAATAGTTTATGCATTAAACGGATTTATTTTTTCTTGATGGACGTTTTTATGGCTACTAATTTAACTTTTTTAAGAGGTTTGTTTAAAGGATAATTGAAGTTAAGAGATCAGTTTATAAGGTAGTAAAATAGTAATTGAAGTTTTTGTTTGTGCAAAAATTCAACTCTTGCTTTGTGAATGAAATTTTGTTTTCCTTCAAAGGAGGTAATTCTGATTGCTTTTTCTTTCGTTTAACCTTGTAGCGTTTATTTTCCTTTTTTCTAAAGACATCTACAAAATATTGCAGTAATTTAAAATCTTTCAAAGTATTGAAATCTTCTTGATAATGAATACCAGCACCTTGTGTAAATAATCCAATTTTATTTTGAAGTATTGAGTTTTGATTGGATTCATTAAAAACATTTACTGTAAAAGTACCAGATTCGTTTAGTTTGTATTGAATATTTACATCTCCAATTACTGAATTTTGATTTTGACTAATCGTTCCTGCGGTTCCAACACCAAAACTACCTGTCAATACCAATCTATCATTGATCACTTTTGTCATTCCCACCGCTATCCTTTCACCGCCCGTAAGATTGTTTTTTGCTAAATCAACGTTTAATAAGTAATCTTTAGAAACTTGGGAAAGCATGGCATTAATTTGACTTGAAACGAGGTCTAAAGCAGCACTTTCTCCGCCTCCACCAGTGCTTGTTTGCCCATCAATTCGTTGAAATTTTTTAAAGAGTAATAAGGAGAAAAATTCTTTATTAAGTAAATCTCTGTCGGTTTTTATCCTCGTCAAAAGGGCTTTTCCAGCTTCGTTCGTGTTGGCGACAATATCAAATTCGATTTTAGGTTTAAATAATGATTCTGTCAACATGATTAAACATTTAATCTCTTGTTTACCAGTTCCTGAGGCTCCTAGATTTTGGTTGGGTGAAATTTCGTTTAAGTTAGCATTGACTTTGTAGGCACATTTCACGTCCAGAAAAGCTTTGTAGGGATCGCCACTCCAAGTTACTGTTCCTCCTGGTTCAAAATCAAATTGTTGGTTGATAGGTTTCATTACAAAATCATAGTGACCTTCCTTAATTTTAAACGTTCCATCCAGCGTAAAGTCATTTTGATTATTTAGACCGATAAAAATATCTCCAGTGCCAGTCGCTGCTACTTCATCTCCAGTTGACTCATTTAGAATTACTTTTAATTCAGCATCAGGTGTCACATTGATATTTAATTTCAAGTCTATCCCCGTAAAATCAATTTTTGGTTCCTTGAGTTTTTCTTCCCCCTTATTTTTAAACGCTATAAAGTTTTCTTGCTCCTGAATATCTCCCATTCCATACATGGGGAAATTAACTTTTGTGCCTTTTTCTGTTTTTAAATCAATATTAATATCAAGATTTTCAATATAGCCATTAATGGTTACTGTTCCAGTCCCATATCCTTTCCCATAATATACATCACCTTCCTGATGAATTGTATTCATGACAAGAAATTTTTCTAGAGGTCTTTTGTTATTCGTTGCAAAACCAAAACCATTCGAGTTTTCCTTCAAATTAAAATTTAAATCAAAGTTCCAATCTTTAAATTTGTTATGAGAAATTGAACCCACCAGCGAACCACTATTACCTTCTTCGTCATCGATAGGCATGTTGTTGATGTAGAATCTATTTTTATCACAACTTATTTTTCCATTCAAACCGAAATTCACATTTAATAATTCAAGTTTTGCATTTCCTCCTTGTAATTCAATTTTCCCTTCTAATTCAGGATTTTCTATTGATCCTCCCACTTTTAAGCTCCCAACCAGTAAACCTCGGATGTTAGTCATTAAATTTGGATCCATAAATGAATTGACAAATTGAATATCTGTATTATCGAAAATTAAATCCATTTCTAATTTATCTTTTGTTCGATGGTTGTTGTAGTTGCCATCAAAGGAAAAAGTTTCATTTCCCCTAAATATTAAATCTCCAGCCATTCCAAAACTATTGCTTTCACTATCCCATTGAGATTGAATATACAAACTCCCCACTTCTTGATTGTTGACATAGAAATCATGAATATTTGCATCTCCCATATATTTTAAGTTAGTGTATGGGTTTGAAATGTATCCCCAACCATTCACTAAACCTTTAATATCTACTGGTAATGAAAAAAGTGAGCCAAAGTCATCTAAATTGAAATCGTTCATTCTAAAATTCAGCTGATCTTCGTTACTTTTTGAGATTCTTCCATTGATGCCTAAATATTGATTTTCTCTTTGCAGCAAGAAATCTGCAATGTCGATCGTTGTACCTTTAATCTGAATAATAGACTCATTGACAACACTCCATTTTTTTTGCTTTAGGTTAAAGAACGAAGGTAAAAGAGTTAATTTATAATGATCAATTCCTAACACATTTGTATTCCAACTTATTTTTGATTCATCTTTTGTCGATGGGTTCCAAAGCAATTGAGAATTTAGTATTTCCTTAGTTCCATTGACAGTAAATAATAGATCATTGACATGTATTGAGTCATTTAAAGAATACATATTAACAGCAAATTGGCCTGATAGATCGTTCGTATTTATTTTTTGATCAATATCAATTCCTTCAAACTTCATACCTTTGTACAACACAGATTTCGAGGTTATTGCCATCTCTGCAGTTTCGTTGATACCATTGTAGAAACCTTTTATTGTGGTACCGTAAGAAATTTTTAAATCGGGAGCGAATAGAGATAAAAAATCGTTTATATCTTTAATTTTTAAGTCGTAATCAAATTTACTTTTTGATTTTTGTTGCTTTTTATTTATTTTTTTCGGAGTAATGATCGCAGGAAACAGCTTACTTACTTGATTTTGCAAATCACCAAAAATAGTTTTAAAATCAACTTTTCCATTCATGTAAATATCAGCTAAATCACTCTTTATTTCGAGTACATCGTTCGTTGGTTTTCTATCAACAACAATACTTACATTTGGAATATTAATTTGCTTATTTCCTTCCCAATAGACCATTCCGGCCATATTTATAGTGCCAAATAAATTATTGGATTCATCGCCGTAAATATTTACATCAAAATTTGATTTTATTTTGGAGTTTTTAACCTGACTTAGATTTAAATTATCAAGAATAGCTTTTGTTAGGTCAATTGTAAATTTCATGTGTGTTTTTCCATTGAAATCAATAGAGCCATTATAGGTAAGTTCTAAATTATCGTCTAGGACTTCAATTTCTGATTCAAAAATATTATCAATTAATTTACCTTTTTTAATTTGAATGTTTTTGTACGAATATCCTAAATAATCGAATTTCTTTATTTCTCCCTCAATGTCATCGAATCGAATATCTGCAAACGATTTAGCTTCACCGCTCAAATCAAATCTACCACTGATAGAACCTAAATCAGGATTTTTTAAAAAAGCGCCTAATTCAAAATTATCCACTAGAAGGTCTTTGCTTTCTTCTGAATCTGATCGCTTGAAAATGTATGAATTGTTCTTCCTGTTTTCAGTAAACAGAATACCGTTTTTCAGTTCTATTTCCCCAAGGCTGGTTTTAATATTATCTGCTGCAATTACAAACTCATCTTGATAACCATCTAATCGTACGTTTTTTACTTCAAAATATTTTAAGCGTTGCAGATGATCATCAAATGAAAGGAATTTCGATTTTGACGATATAGGCAGTTTTATGTTTATTAAATCTTTCACTGAAATAAATGCATAGGCAAGCCGTTCATTAAAAAATGCTTGACTTAAATTCCTGAAGTCAGGCAGAACAATATTTCCTTGCAAGGTTGTTTGCTCACCTGTTTTAAAAATTAAATTATTTATTTTTAGTTTTTTGATTGTTCTGGATACATCTGCTTGTGCAAAAACAATTTGGTCCATTCCTCGTAATTGCGGTGAAAAGTAAGAAATATCTTTTAAGGAAATTTTACTGTAATTTAGATGTGCGTCAAAGGAAACACTGTCTTCGAATGTTAAAAAGTCTCCATAATGATTCATAAGTAGATTCACCTTTGAAGCAGAAATATTCGAAAGTGGTGTTTTCAACTTCACATTACTTGCAAATATTCCTTTTTCAGAAACAGAAGCTATTGAGCTATAATTCAAAATTTTAAAACCGCATCGTTCGTTTAATGAAAGTTGATTGATTGCACCTTTAATGACTCCATTTTTGACAGAGATCTTATTCATATCGAGGTTGATATTTTTTACCCTGAGATGTTTGAAGTCCATACCAAATTTAGTAGGATTGTACCTATAATCGTCATAATCAAGACTAACATTTGAAAGGTGTAATTCATTGAGCTCAATTACTAATGAACTCGATTTTTTTCTTTTTGAGGAGGCAAAATAATCTTCGATAAATTCATAGTTGAATTTTTTGGTCTTTTTATCAAGTTTTAATTTTAAAACCGCATTTTCAATCTCCGCTTTATTGAGAATTATTTTGTGGCGAAGGTTTAGTTCATCTAAAGTCACAAATAAGGTAGAAACATGGGCCAAGGTGTCATTTTTTTGATCTCTTATTAGCAATCCATCTAAGGCAATTCTATTGATCCAAACAATTGAAACCCGATCAATTTTAATTTCAGTTTTTAATTCGCTAGATAGATAGTTTGTAATTTTCTTGGTAATAAATGTTTGAAACGGACTAGTATGGATAGCAAAAAGTATAAAAATAAGGAATATCAATATCCATTCAAAAGAAATACCAACTATTCGTCCTATTATTTTAAGTAATTTTGTCATTCCGTACAAATTTACAAAAAGTTGAGTCAAAAAAACACATACATTTTAGGTATTGAGTCATCTTGCGATGATACGTCTGCTGCAGTGCTCAAAAATGAGACCATTTTATCAAATATTATTGCCACGCAAGATATTCATAAAGCCTATGGTGGTGTCGTTCCAGAATTGGCTAGTAGAGCGCATTTACAAAATATTGTACCTGTAGTTAATCAAGCTATTAAAGCGGCAGGGATTACTATACATGATATTGATGCCATTGCTTTCACAAAAGGTCCAGGATTATTAGGTTCATTAGTAGTGGGTACTTCTTTCTCAAAAGCATTTTCTTTGGCGCTAGGCATTCCGATGATTGATGTGAATCATATGCATGGTCATGTTTTGGCTCATTTCATTGATGATGAAGGAAAGGAAAAACCCCAGTTTCCATTTTTATGTTTAACAGTTTCGGGCGGCCATACTCAAATTGTTTTAGTGAAAAATTATTTGGAGATGGAAGTAATAGGAACCACAATTGATGATGCGGCTGGAGAAGCATTTGATAAATCTGCAAAAATGTTGGGTTTTGATTATCCGGGCGGACCATTAATTGATAAATATGCGAAAGAAGGGGATCCTTTAAAATTTGAATTCGCTAAACCAAAAATAGAGGGGTATGATTATAGTTTTAGTGGTTTAAAAACTTCCATTCTTTATTTTATTCAAAAACAAGAAAAGATAGTCCCTACTTTTATTGAAGATAATCTGAAAGATTTGTGCGCATCTATTCAAAAAACAATCATAGATATACTCTTTGTTAAATTAATAAAGGCTTCATCCGATTTAGGCATTAATCACATTGCTATTGCGGGCGGAGTTTCAGCAAATTCTGGACTCAGAAATGAGTTACATAAAATGAAAGCGGAGCGAAATTGGAAAATATTTATTCCAAAGTTTGAATTTTGCACAGATAATGCAGCGATGATTGCCATCACCGGTAAATTTATGTTCGAACAAAAAATGTTTGCAAATCAGTCTGTTGCAGCAATGGCGAGGTTGAAAATATAGAGTTTATTAACCATATTTCTTAACTTGTTAATTAGTTTTTTTTAATAATGTATTGTTTATTATAAAAAAAAGTATATATTAGGATCTTAAACCAAGAAGTTATGCCAGAAACAACACACAAACCAAAAATTATTGAGAAAGAAATGGTTGCGGCGTTATCGTTTCATGATAAGAGTCCGATTTCTCAACACCCTGAATTATTTCAGCAAATTGAAACGGCAGTTAGATTAGGAAATGCACATCATAGTAAGGTTTCAATTATTTTTCAAGATGATTCGGGATTAAAAAGGGTAGACACGACACTTTGGGCTAACGGGGCAAAATTTATTTGTTTAAAAGGAGGTATTTGGATTCCAATAGATAGAATTTTGGAAATTAAGCTTTAACAATTACTATACTATAAAAACCTATATAGTTTTATTACTGTATAGGTTTTTTTTATGCCCGAAAAAATCATTTTAAACTTTTAGGAATACAAGGATTACACGAACTTCCAATACTTTTTATCGATTAGATTACTTATATTTGGGGTATTATTTATGAATTTAGCATGAAATTAATTACTTTCCTACTCGTTGGATTTTGTAGCTTTTACGGATTTTCTCAAGAGAAAGTGACGTGGAGCAATGTCTACAACCAAAAAACAAAAAATATTGAAATGACCGCTTCGATCGCTGAAGGTTGGCATCTATACAGTCAGTTTATCAGTAATGACATTGGACCAATACCTACATCTTTTACATTTAAAGAGAATGAATTTGTGTCCGTTTCAGGAAAAGTTTCCGAGCCAAAAGCGATACAAGAATACGATGAAAATTTTGAGGCAACACTTGATTTTTTTAAAGAGAAAGTTACGTTTACTCAAAAAGCTGTAGCGAAACAAACAACAGTGGAGGAAATAATTATTACCTATATGGTATGCAATGAAACAATGTGTTTACCGCCAATCGATCAAAAGTTTACAGTTGAAATTAAAGCCAATTAATGTATGAAAAAAATATTTTTTAGTCTGTTAGTAATTCTTTTTGCAGCGAATCTTGTTTCTGCTCAAATGGAATATGGTGATGAAAAAGTGAAAGCCACTTTTAGAGTTGAACAGAACGGTTCCGAGGCAACGATCATTGCTGATATCTCCATTGTAAAAGACTGGCATATTAACGCGGTGGTTTTACCAAAAGGATGTTTTGGTTATGCCTCTAATCTTACGTTTTTAAAGTCGAAAAATTTCAAAACGATTGGTAAAGTGATTGAACCTAAACCTCATTTGAAGCATGATGATGCCGCGGATGAAGATTTAGCAACACATGAGGGGAAAATTAAATTACAGCAAAAAATACAAATTCTATCAGATAAAGATTTCCTTTTAGAGGGTGTTTTCGATTTTCAAACTTGTAATGAAGTAAGATGTTTGCTTCCTTTTGGTCAAAAATTCTCTATAAAAGTAAAAGGAGTTAGTGGTGAGCAAATCGCAGAAGCGATAGTTGTGGAAAAAGATAGTGTGCAAGGAAACACTTCTGATTCATCTATTACAAGCAGTTCTGCAAAATCACAGACATCAAATGGTAGTGATGATAAAGTAAAAAAAGACTTAGCAGGAACAAGTACGTCTAAAAACGAAACGGAAAATAAATCTCTGTGGGGTATATTTTTTCTTGCTTTTTTGAGTGGATTTGCCGCTTTGATAATGCCGTGCGTTTTCCCTATGATTCCAATGACCGTGAGTTTCTTTACTAAGCGTTCAAAAAATCGTGCGCAAGGGATAAAAAACGCTTTCATTTATGGAGGTTCAATTGTATTAATTCATGTTCTTTTGGGTGCTCTTGTAGTTGTAACTGGTGCCGGTCAACTGTTAAATGAATTGTCAACCAATGTTTATTTTAATATTTTCTTTTTCTTGATGTTATTTTTATTCGGACTTTCATTTTTAGGCGCATTTGAAATTCAGATACCAAGTTCATGGGTAAATAAAGCAGATGCAAAAGCAGACAAAGGAGGGGTAATTGGTATTTTTTTCATGGCACTTGTGCTTTCATTGGCTTCCTTTTCGTGCACAGGTCCAATTTTAGGAAGTTTACTCGGCGGACTTTCTGCTTACGGAGGAGGTACTGCATTAATGGTGGGTATGCTCGCTTTTGGACTTGCATTGGCACTTCCATTTATGTTATTCTCAATTTTTCCATCGATGATGAACTCCATGCCTAATTCAGGAGGATGGCTAAACGTTGTCAAAGTATTCTTGGGATTTATAGAAATAGCATTCGCTTTTAAATTCTTATCTACAGCCGATACAACGATGCAATGGCATTTATTAGAACGTGAAATTTTTATTTCGATATGGATTGCTGTGTTTGGGGCATTGGCTTTATATATGTTTGGAAAAATCCGCTTACCACATGACAGTGTTGTTGAAAAGCTATCCGTAGGACGAACCATGATGGCCACACTAACATTAGCATTAACCATCTATTTAATTCCTGGCCTTTGGGGAGCACCTCTTAAATTAGTGAACGCTTTTTTACCGCCTGATTTCTATGCAGAATCGCCAAAAGGCTTTGGTGGAGGAGGAAACAGTTCTGCCTCACATGGAACGACAACTCATGCAGTTGACGGAATGCATGAGGGACCGCAAGGTTTGATGGCTTTTAACGATTATGACAAAGCACTTGCGTATGCCAAAGAAGTTGGTAAACCCTTATTCGTTGATTTCACTGGTTGGGGCTGCGTCAATTGTCGTAAAATGGAACAATCGGTTTGGGGTGAACCTGGTGTTATTGAACATCTAAGAAATGACTTTGTAATCGTTTCATTGTATGTGGATGAGCGCACTGAATTGCCTAAAAATGAACAAAAAACAGAGAAAGTAGACGGTCGTGATTTTGACATTGTCACGATAGGAAACAAATGGACGGCAAAACAAATAAAAGAATACCGCACAGCTTCTCAACCTTATTATGTATTAAAAACTCCTGAAGGAATAGATTTACCAGTTGGTTCTGCAGATTATCAAAATCATAATGATTCTAAAGTGTTTAAAAAATGGTTAGATGATGGCCTAGCGGCTTTCAATAAAAAGTAACAAAATTAAAATGACCTCAAAATCCTCAGTAACTTTCGGAGGATTTTTTTTTATCTTTACATTTGTTTACTAGTAAAAACGAAGAAAGTAAGTATAACCGTTACAAATTGTAACGGTTTGAAAATGCCAAAAAAGAAATAACTAAATGAATGAATTCCTTAGTACTCCCATTGAATTTTTGAAAGGAGTTGGCCCAAATCGTGCCGAACTTCTAAAAAAAGAAGCTGGAATTTTTACATTTAATGATTTATTACATTATTTTCCTTTTCGTTATGTCGATCGTTCCCAATACCATACGGTTGCAGAATTGCCTCAGTTGGATGGATATGCGCAGTTAAAAGGAAAAATCGTTCATGTGTCAGAGCGACTAATCGGTAAGCAAAATAGATTAATAGCGAAATTCCAAGATCATACTGGTAGTATTGAATTGGTTTGGTTTCAAGGAGCAAAATGGATTAAGCCGCTTTTGAAGCCAGATGTTGAATTTCAAGTATATGGAAAAGCAAAATTGTTTGGTTCATCTTTCAATATTCCTCATCCTGAACTAGTTGAATTTGAGAAAGTGAAGTTTGAAAAAGGTTTACAGGCTGTATATTCTAGTTCTGAAAAACTAGGAATGAATGGTTTGAGCTCCAAAGGGATTGAAAAAATAATTACAGCTTTAGTTTTACAATTACAGGGTAAAATTGCAGAAACATTGCCATTATCGATTGTTCAAGATTTACATTTAATTTCAGCAGAAAATGCCTTCATTCAAATTCATTGTCCCATCGATGAAGCGAACGCAAATAAAGCTAGAATTCGTTTAAAATTTGAAGAATTATTTTTCCTTCAATTGGAAATGTTGATGCGCAAGCTCATCAGTATTCGAAAAACAGGTGGACATGTTTTCACAGAGGTGGGACTGCCGTTTACTGATTTTTATGAAAATTACTTACCGTTCTCGTTGACCAATGCACAGAAGCGCGTTTTAAAAGAGATTCGAAAAGATTTCTTAACGGGGCATCATATGAATCGATTGTTGCAAGGAGATGTTGGAAGCGGAAAAACATTAGTTGCCCTCTTAACGATGTTAATTGGAATTGGAAATGGTTTTCAAGCAGCATTAATGGCTCCAACCGAAATCTTAGCTAGTCAACATTTTGTCACATTGGTTGACTTGTTAAAACAGATGAACCTAAAGATTGAATTATTGACTGGATCGGTAGGAAAAAAAGATCGCAGGAGAATTCATGAAGGACTGGAAAATGGAGAAATAAATATTCTCGTTGGCACACACGCTTTATTAGAAGATGTGGTACAATTCAAAAATTTGGGAGTCGTTGTGATTGACGAGCAACATCGGTTTGGGGTAGCTCAACGTGCTCGAATGTGGAAAAAAAATACGATTCCCCCACATGTTTTAATTATGACAGCAACACCTATACCCAGAACCCTAGCGATGACTTTTTATGGCGATTTGGACGTTTCAGTTATTGATGAATTACCACCTGGTCGAAAGTCTATTGAAACGTCTCATCGATTTGAAAGTAATCGTTTAACTGTTTTTGGATTTATGAAGTCAGAAATTGCAAAAGGGCGCCAAATATATGTCGTGTATCCATTGATTAAAGAATCAGAAACATTGGATTATAATAATTTAATGGATGGCTATGAGGCGATTTCACGTTCATTTCCTTTGCCAGAATACCGAGTAAGTATTGTTCACGGAAAAATGAAACCTGCAGATAAAGCTTTCGAAATGCAACGATTTGTAAAAGGTGAAACGCAGATTATGGTAGCAACTACCGTTATTGAAGTGGGCGTTAACGTGCCAAATGCCTCTGTGATGATTATTGAAAGTTCGGAAAGATTTGGTTTGTCGCAGTTACACCAGTTAAGAGGTAGAGTAGGTCGCGGTGCTGAGCAATCTTTCTGTATTTTGATGACAGGTATTAAACTATCCCGGGAATCTAAAAAAAGAGTAGCAACAATGGTGAGAACCAATGATGGTTTTGAAATCGCTGAAGTCGATCTTGAATTGAGAGGTCCCGGCGATATTATGGGTACTCAGCAAAGTGGTGATTTAGACTTGAAAATAGCGGATTTATCAAAAGATGGTCAAATTGTCGTTTTAGCGAGAGATAAAGCGCGAGAAATACTAGAAGAAGATCCATTGTTAGAGAATCCAGATTATTTATTAATTCGAGAAAAATTGAGAAAAATAATGTTGTCTAAACCTAATTGGAGTAGTATTTCATAAAAAAAGCTCAATTCATTTGAAGTGAAATCAGGGATATATACCGATTTTTTTCGTTACCATTTTAGATTAAATTCCATGATATTCGCTTGCTTAGAAAACATAGAGGATGGCTCATTTTTATATATTCCAAATAACGTAGAACCACTGCCAGACATTGCCGCATAAATCGCCCCATCATCATAAAGTGCTTGTTTCAATTTTGCTAGTTCAGGATGAATGGAAAATACAGTTTTTTCAAAATCATTCGTTAATTCATTTTTCCACTGAGAAATTGGTAAATTAATTATTTCACTAATTGATTTAGGTGAAGAAGAAAAAACAGCCCCATCATATGCTTCTTTGGTTCCTACATGAATTCCGATGTTTACTAATTTTAAATAATATCCCTCTAAATGAATTGGAATTTTAGATAAAATTTCACCTCTACCTTTTGCCAGTTGTGCTGTATTTTGAATAAAAAATGGACAATCACTTCCTAATTCACTTGCTAAATCTTCTAAAGTTGAAATGGAAAGATTTAAATTAAAAAGTGAATTAATTCCGTTTAGAATGTAAGCAGCATCAGCAGAGCCTCCACCTAGACCTCCGCCCATTGGAATTATTTTTCGCAGATGAATATAAACAGGAGGGATTTTAAATCGCTCTTTCATTAAGAGATATGCTTTTACGCAAAGATTATTTTCAGTCATTCCAGGAATTGGCAACCCCGTTTGTTTGAATTCAAATGTTTCAGCAGGAAGAATTTCTAAAATATCAGTAAAGGGGATCGGAATCATCGCCGTTTCCAGCTCGTGAAATCCGTCTTTTCTCTTGTTTAAAATATGTAAGCCTAAATTAATCTTAGCCGGAGGAAATAAAATCATGAATCAAATATAGGAAAAAGCAAACTATTTTCGTAACTTTCGGCTCTCAAAAAAGAATAAAATGGCAACATATTTAGATTTCGAAGAACCAATTAAAGCTTTAGAAGATCAAATCGAGCAGACGAAGGAAATCGGAGCGAGCGCTGAATTAGATATGACTGACAAGGTGAAAGAGCTTGAAGTTAAACTTGCAAAGGTGACTAAAGATATTTTTTCAGGGTTAACACCTTGGCAACGTGTTCAATTATCACGTCACCCGGATAGACCTTATACATTAGCATATATCAATGCGATTACGGATGGAACTTTTCAAGAATTGCATGGAGATCGGACTGTAAAAGATGATAAAGCAATGATTGGTGGTTTTGGTTTGTTAGACGGAAAAACAGTTATGTTTATTGGTCAGCAAAAAGGAATAAATACGAAAATGCGTCAATATCGCAATTTTGGAATGCCAAATCCAGAAGGATATAGAAAAGCTTTGCGATTAATGAAATTAGCAGAGAAATTTAATAAGCCAATCGTTACTATTATTGATACTCCAGGAGCTTATCCAGGATTAGAAGCAGAAGAGCGTGGACAAGGAGAAGCAATCGCTAGAAATATTTATGAAATGATGCGATTGAAAGTTCCTGTTATTTGTATTATTATAGGTGAAGGAGCATCAGGAGGAGCGCTTGGAATAGGTGTTGGAGACAAAGTGGTGATGTTGGAAAACACATGGTATTCAGTTATTTCTCCAGAATCTTGCTCATCTATACTTTGGAGATCATGGGATTTTAAAGAAAAAGCAGCAGATGCATTGAAATTAACATCCACAGACATGAAGCGCTTAAAATTAGTAGATGATGTAATTAAAGAACCATTAAGCGGTGCTCATCGTAACCAGGAAGATATGTTTGCGATTGTGAAAGGAGATATTAAAAAATATCTTGCAGCACTTGAAAAAGTGAAACCAGAAAAACGCATTGAGGATAGAATTGAAAAATTTTGCTCGATGGGTGTTTGGAAATAAATTAGATTAAATTACAAATTACAAATTGCAGATTATAGATTGCAAATTGCAGATTATAGATTGAAAAATTCAAATTAAAACGGCCGGTGTGATCATCGGTTGTTTTGGTTTTAGGGATTAAAATTATTTTTAACATTGATAGAAATTTACGTTATTTAAAACACATAAAAAATGAGATCAATTATTGAAGCAGCATGGGAAAACCGTGACTTATTAAAAGAAAAGGAAACAATTGAAGCAATTAATCACGTAATTGAAGATATTGATAAAGGGATTTTACGTGTTGCTGAGCCGGATATAAATGGTGAGTGGATTGTAAATGAGTGGGTGAAGAAAGCGGTTGTAATGTATTTTCCAATTCGGCAAATGGAAACGATTGAAGTCGGCCCATTTGAATTTCATGATAAAATGGCTTTAAAAACAAATTACAAAGAATTAGGAGTGAGGGTAGTTCCGCCTGCAGTGGCGCGTTATGGTGCTTTTATAGCTCCAGGAGTGATATTAATGCCGTCCTATGTAAATATTGGTGCGTATGTAGATTCTGGTACAATGGTTGACACATGGGCAACGGTAGGTTCGTGTGCGCAAATAGGCAAAAATGTGCATTTGAGCGGTGGAGTAGGTATTGGAGGTGTTTTGGAGCCTTTGCAAGCTTCGCCAGTGATCATCGAAGATGGAGCTTTTATTGGTTCAAGGTGTATCGTTGTTGAAGGAGTGAGAGTTTGTAAAGAAGCAGTCTTAGGAGCAAATGTTGTTTTAACGAAATCGACTAAAATCATTGATGTATCTGGAGATAAGCCAGTCGAATACATTGGTTATGTTCCAGAAAGATGCGTGGTAATTCCAGGTTCTTACACCAAAACATTTCCTGCAGGAGATTTTCAAGTTCCTTGCGCCTTAATAATAGGAAAACGAAAAGAATCTACTGATTTGAAAACGTCTTTGAATGATGCATTAAGAGAGCATAATGTTGCGGTTTAAAATAAGAAATATTGAATGCTAGATGCTAATGTTTAATTAATTCAATATCCCATAGTAAGAATTCAACATTAAAAAAAGCATAAAAAAAGGGCTGTATCAAATCTTGATGCAGCCCTTTTTTTCACCTCTTATATTTTTTTAGAATCTAAATGAAACTCCAAGAGATACCAATGGTCCTCCTAATCCTATTTCTGAATTAAGACCGATGTTGTTTGTAAAGTAATAGCGAACACCTAATGCAAGTCTTAACGAAAATGGCAGTAATGATCCTGATTCTGAAAACTCTCCTGCATTCGGCATATCTGTTTTATATACGTATCTTCTAATGTTTGTTCCAGCACCAAATCCTATATACGCATCTACTTTGTCTTCAGTAAGAAAGTGATAATTCATTCTTAATTGTACTCTATATCGTTGCATTGCCAGTTTTGAATCATACGATTTGTATACTGTTTGATCAGTGTTTAACGAATCTATTTGGTAAGATCCACTCATACTGTTGTAAATGAAGTCTACTCCCATTCCAAATTTATCTGCAAGCATGTATTCCGCTCTCAATCCACACGGTCCAATTGCTGTGGTACTTACACCTGTGCTATTACTTTCAATTGACGATAAAAATGCCTTTCCAAAATTAGGGAAACCATAATAAGGGTCAACAACGACTGAACCTTTCGCATTGATTTGACTTTGAGCATACATAGGTGCAATTACAAGAAGAGCAATTGCGGTGATTTTAAGTAATGTCTTTTTCATATTAATGTAGTTTTAGTGTGAATTTAATGTCGGTCTACGGTTTTATTTTATAAAGGTTCTAATAATTTTAAATATTCTCATAAAAAAAAAGGCTGAAATCAATGAAAACAGCCTTTTTTTGTATTAAGCTTCTTGCATCTTAATCAAGTTCAAAGCAGAACCAGCTTTGTACCAATCAATTTGTTGCTCATTATAGGTATGATTCAACATGATGTTTTCTTTTGTGCCATTTTCATGCACCACTTCCAAGGTAATTTGTTTACCAGGAGCGATGTCTTTTAAATCTGTAAAATTGAACGTGTCATTTTCAAGAATTTTAGTGTAATCAGATTCTGTAGCGAATGTCAAACCTAAAATACCTTGTTTTTTCAAATTCGTTTCATGGATTCTAGCGAAAGATTTTACGATTATCGCTTTTACTCCTAAATGTCGAGGTTCCATTGCAGCGTGCTCACGAGAAGAACCTTCACCGTAATTATGATCACCAACAACAATTGAAGGAACTCCTGCTGCTTTGTATGCTCTTTGAACAGCTGGTACTTCACCATAAACGCCTGTTAATTGATTTTTAACCGTATTTGCTTTTCCGTTGAATGCATTTTCAGCACCAATCAACATATTATTTGAAATATTATCTAAGTGACCTCTGTATTTCAACCATGGTCCCGCCATAGAGATATGATCAGTAGTACATTTACCAGCAGCTTTGATTAATAATTTTAATCCGCTAATGTTTTGACCATCCCATGCATCGAAAGATTCTAGTAATTGCAAACGACTTGAGTCAGCAGCAACTGAGATAACAACACTTGATCCATCTTCAGCGGGAGCTTGGTAGCCCGAATCTTCCACATCAAATCCTTTTGGAGGCAATTCCCATCCAGTTGGAGCGTCAAATTTCACTTGTTCTCCTTTGTCATTTGTCAACGTATCTGTTAAAGGATTGAAACCTAAATCTCCCGCGATAGCTATTGCAGCAACGATTTCAGGAGAAGCAACAAATGCGTGGGTATTTGGATTTCCATCTGCTCTTTTCGAGAAATTTCTATTAAAAGAATGAATAATCGTATTTTTCTCACCTTTTTCAGCTCCAGGTCTATCCCATTGACCGATACAAGGACCACAAGCATTCGTAAATACTTTTGTACCTATTTTTTCGAACGTATCAATAATTCCATCACGCGCAATAGTGTATCTAACTTGTTCTGAACCAGGATTTATTCCAAATTCAGCTTTTGGTGTTAATCCTTTTTCGATCGCTTGTTTAGCGATTGAAGCAGCACGAGACATATCTTCGTAGGAAGAGTTGGTGCAAGAACCAATCAATCCCCATTCAACTTTCATTGGCCAATCATTCGCAGTAGCTTCCTCTTTCATTTTAGAAATTGAAGTTCCTCTATCTGGCGTAAAAGGTCCATTAATTTGAGGCTCTAATTCAGATAAATTAATTTCAATCACTTGATCAAAATAAGCTTCAGGATTCGCATAGACTTCAGCATCACCTGTCAAGTGTTCAGCAATTGCATTCGCAGCATCCACGACATCTTGACGACCTGTTGCAGCTAAATATCTTCTCATTGAATCATCATAACCAAAAGTGGAAGTTGTTGCTCCAATTTCTGCACCCATGTTACAAATCGTACCTTTTCCAGTACAAGATAAAGAAATAGCTCCTTCTCCAAAATATTCAACAATACAACCTGTACCGCCTTTCACCGTTAGTATATCAGCCACTTTTAGAATGACATCTTTAGCAGAAGCCCATCCATTTAGTTTACCAGTTAATTTAATTCCAATTAGTTTTGGAAATTTAAGTTCCCACGCCATGCCTGCCATCACATCCACTGCATCCGCTCCACCAACTCCAATCGCTACCATTCCGAGACCACCCGCATTTACGGTATGAGAATCAGTTCCAATCATCATTCCACCAGGGAAAGCATAATTTTCTAAGACCACTTGATGAATAATTCCAGCACCTGGTTTCCAAAAACCGATGCCGTATTTATTAGAAATGGAAGACAAGAAGTTAAAAACTTCATTATTTTGGTTAATAGAATCTTGTAAATCTTTTGAAGCACCCACTCTTGCCTGGATCAAGTGATCCGCGTGAACAGTTGAAGGAACCGCTACTTTTGGTTTTCCAGCTTGCATGAATTGCAATAAAGCCATTTGTGCAGTTGCATCTTGCATTGCTACTCGGTCAGGAGCGAAATCAACATATGAATTTCCTCTTTCAAAATTTTCGGTAGCTTTTCCGTCCCATAAATGAGTGAAAAGAATCTTTTCTGTCAAAGTTAAAGGTTTACCAACTATTTTACGAGCAGCTTCTACTCTTTCTGGAAATAAGGCATACACCTTTTTAATCATGTCTAAATCGAATACCATAAATTGTGTTATTTAAGATCTACTTTTAATGTCTGCCGCGAAATTAAGCAATTTGAATTAAATTTCTTTCGGTTTTTAAAAGAAAGTTTTTTGACCTTGCGACGTTAGATTTTTAGATTCTTTCCATTAGACCATTTATTATGTTCGATCAGAATCTTGTATTAGCAAAAAAACAGTTATATGTTCTTTTACTATATAAAATATACCGTTTAAATAAATTGTTTATTGTTATTGATATTATCCTAGTATATTTGAGAAAACTATTTATACTATGAAACATCCAGGTGCTTTATTATCGCTATTAACGTTCATTCTGCCTATTTCCTTGTTAGCTCAAAAAGAAGAGTTTTCTTGTTCCAACATAAAAAGCAAGAATAAGTTATTGAAAAGCAATACCCTTACCGTTGAACAAATTGCTCAAACTGAGCGCTATGATGTTCATTATTATCTACTGGATTTAAATATGACCAACATTTCAACAGATCTTTCAGGTACGGTCGAAATTCACGGCGCGGCTAAAGAAAACCTAGATTCAGTTTGGTTCGAATTATTTGAAACATTTACAATTTCTGAAATAAGATTAAATGGAAGTGCGGTAAACTACACTAGAAAATTGTCTGCAATTAAAGTTCCTGTTAATCTTTTAATGGATGAATCCTTTATAATTTCTGTTACTTACAATGGATCACCTCCAGATGTTTCATCAAATCCTTTGGGAGGTTCAGGTATGACAAATGATAATTCTCCATCATGGGGAAATAAAGTAACTTGGTCTTTGAGTGAACCATTTTCTGCATTTGAATGGTTTCCATGCAAGCAATCATTAACGGACAAAGCGGATAGTGTTGATGTAAATATTACGGTTCCTTCAACTTGCAAAGCGGGGTCAAATGGAGTGTTGGTGAATGAGATTGATTTAGGAGATGGTACAACAAAGTTTATGTGGAAACACCAGTATCCGATAGATTATTACTTAATTTCTGTAGCTGTAGCTGAATATGTAGATTATACGGTTTATGCAAATCCAATTGGTGCACCTAATCCTATTCCTATTCAGAATTTCATTTATAATAATCCTTTGACCTTACCAAACTTTCAAACAGATATAGATGAGACAGTTGACTTTATAGAATATTTTTCAAGCGTATTTGGACTCTATCCATTCTATAAAGAGAAGTACGGGCATTGCATGGCTCCTTTGGGAGGAGGAATGGAGCATCAAACAATGACGACTCAAGGGTTTTTTGATAATACATTAACTGCTCATGAATTAGCGCATCAATGGTGGGGCGATCATGTGACTTGCAAATCATGGTCGGATATCTGGGTAAACGAAGGTTTTGCTTCTTATGCTGAATATTTGATGTTGGAAGAAATGTATCCAGGAGATGAGGTTTCGGATATGAATGGGCGACATAATAATATAAAAAGTGAAGTTGGTGGAAGTATTTGGGTCGAAGATAGTTTAAATGGAAGTCGCATTTTTGATAGTCGCTTAACGTATGACAAAGGCGCAGCATTCATACATACACTAAGATACATGCTAAATAATGATGCTCACTTTTTTTCAGCTTTACAAAATTATCAATCTAATTTTTCTTTTTCAACAGCAATAGGAGTGGATGTGCAACAAATTATGGAAAATGTTTCAAGTTTAGATTTGTCAGAAACTTTTGAGCAGTGGTATTTTGGAGAAGGCTTTCCGACTTATTCTGCTAAATGGAATGTGGTGGACAATGATTTGCATGTAAATGTTACGCATACCACTTCAAAGCCAAGTGTTACGCCTTTGTTTACAAATGATTTAGATATTCGATTTCAGCGAACAGGGATGAGTGATACGATCGTTCGTTTTGATATACAATCCGTAAATGAGAATTTCATTATTAATGGATTAAATAATGTAACGAATTTAAGTGCAATTGATCCAGAAAATTGGATTGTTAATAATGTGGGTTCTATCCAGCATGATTTGAGTCTAGGAACAGCAAAAATGGAGGAGATAGAAGTAAATAATTCAATTTCCTTGTATCCGAATCCAAGCGCAGATTTTGTGGAAATTGTATCGGGTAAAGACGAATTATACCATGTTAAAATTATTGATCCATCAGGGAAATTATGTTTTTCAAGAAAAGTAAAAACAGCTGAAAAAATAAATATTTCAGAATTTCAAGCTGGATTGTATATGTTTCAAATCGAAACCGAAGATGGAGAACAGATTATTAGAAAAATTATGAGAAAATAGTTGGTAGATGTAAGAACGCTATCGCTCATAGATGTTAGACCGCTGCGCTCATAGTCTGATGAGTTTGAGTTGAGAAAAAATGTCTGGTCTAAAAGTCTTTGTTCTTAAAATCTTGAATCTTTCCATTTTGAATCTAATTTTTTAAAATAAATCCAACGAAAACAAGGAATGTAAGAAAAATTCTCTATCTTTGTCCTCTTAAAAATTATCAATTAATTAAAAATCTTATGAATTCTTACGAAACTGTTTTCATTTTAACTCCCGTTTTGTCTGATGATCAGACAAAGGAAGCAGTGCAAAAATTCGAGACTGAAGTTGCAACTTTAGGTGGAAAAATTAAGCACACAGAGAATTGGGGCTTACGTAAATTAGCGTATCCAATCCAAAAAAAATCAACTGGATTTTACTTTTTAGTAGAATTTGAAGCGGAAGGAAGCTTGGTTGCTGACTTAGAACTTGCCTTTAAACGTGATGAACGTGTTATGCGTTTCCTTACTACAAGAATGGACAGAGATCATTTAGCGTATTCTATTAATAGAAGAGCGAAAATGGGTGCAAAAAAGACTGCTTCAGCTGAAGCTTAATTATTAACATTAAAAAAGAAGCAAAATGGCTCAAAACGATGTTCGTTATTTGACTCCTATCACGATAGAGATCAGAAAAGATAAATATTGCCGTTTCAAAAAAAGCGGAATTAAATTCATCGATTATAAAGATGGTGGATACCTATTAAAGTTAATCAATGAGCAAGGTAAAATTTTACCTCGCCGTTTAACTGGAACTTCTGCAAAATACCAGAAAAAAGTTGGTCAAGCAATTAAACGTGCGCGTCACATTGCTATCCTTCCGTATGTAGCAGATATGTTGAAATAAGACGATTGTAAACAGTAAAAAAATAAAACAAAATGGAAGTAATTCTTAAAAAAAACGTAGACAAACTTGGATACAAGGATGAGGTCGTTACTGTAAAAGCTGGTTACGGTCGTAATTTCTTGATTCCTCAAGGTTATGGTTTATTGGCTACAGCATCTGCTTTAAAAGCACATACTGAAACAATGAAACAACGTTCTCACAAAGAAAGTAAAGTGTTAGCTGAAGCGGAAGCGTTAGCTGCTAAATTATCTGAAGTAACATTAACAATTGTTACTAAAGCGGGTGAAAACGGAAAAATATTTGGATCTGTAAATACAGTTCAAATTTCTGAAGTATTAAAAGGATTAGGTTTTGATATTGACCGTAAATCTTTAAAAATTAAAAATGAGCCAATTAAAGAAGTTGGATCGTATGAAGTGGAAGCCAACCTTCACAAAGGGGTTAAACCAACCTTCAAATTTGAAGTGGTAGGTGAGTAATCATCTCTAAAGATAAAAGAAAAAGCTCGCTAATTTAGCGAGCTTTTTTTGTATTATTCCTTTTGTTATACCCCATTTTAAATCGATTTTAGATATCTTTACTCCATGAAATTTATTTCTGTACTTTTCTTTTTATTGATTTTTATTGCTTGTACTCAAAACAAGTCAAAAGAGGAGTATTCCATAAAAAATCCACTGATAAAGTATGCTAAAAATCTTGAGATACTAGAACAAAAGGATTTTGTTCTAGTACATCTGAAAGATCCTGAATCTCATAAAATTGTTCAGCGCATCGCTCTTCTTAAGAATAATTCAAAAGCTCCCACCGGTTACAGTGTCATCAAGACGCCCATTACATCGGTAATCGCCTTGTCTTCTACCCATATTGGAATGCTTGAAAAATTAAATTCTTTACCATTAGTTACTGGAATTTCTAGTCATTTGTATATTCATAATCCTCAGATTTTAGAAAAATACAAACAAGGGAGAATCCTTGAATTGGGCGATGAAAATGCAATTCCTGTTGAATCAATCATTGCTTCCAAAGCAAAAGTATTGATTTATAGTGGATTTGGCACCTCGTTTCAATATGAAGAACAATTATTGAAAATGGGTATTGTGTGTATAGGCAATTATGATTGGCGCGAAAATCATCCTTTAGGAAAAGCGGAATGGATTAAACTTTTTGGTTATTTAACGGGAAAAGAAAAGGAGGCAAGCGAATATTTTACAAACGTTGAAAAAGAATACAAGAGATTACAACAAGTAGCAAAATCTAGTAAAAGTAAACCTACTTTGTTTAGCGGAAATATGGTGGGTGATACTTGGATTTCTCCAGCTGGTGAAAGTTTCAACGCTGTTTTGTTTACTGATGCGAATTGTAAGTATATCTATTCCAACACGAAAGGAACAGGAAGTTTAAAAAGTAGTTTTGAGAAAATTTTGAAAGACAATCGTTCAACTGAATTTTGGTTCAACCCAGGTGCGGGATCCAAAAAAGAGTTGCTAAATGCTCAACCAACTCTTTCTAATTTTGATGCAGTGCTAAATAATAAAGTGTATGGTTATGCTGGAAATGAATTTTGGGAACGAAGTGCCATTGAGCCGCATCATGTTTTGTCTGATTTAATTCATATTTTACACCCTGAAATTTCTGACAAAAGAAATAACTATTTTTACAAACAATTGAAGTAGTGGGTTCTAAAACAAATAATAAGCTTGTAATAGTGATTTTGGTGACTTTATTGCCGATTATTGCTTTTATACATCTTTCTTCTGGTACTATTTCAATTGGATTTTCTGATTTTTATTCAGCTTTGACGAATTTTGACGCTCAAAGCACCAATCAACTTATTATCAAAGAGTTTAGATTCCCTCGGTTGATAATGGGGATTATTGCTGGCGGAGGTCTCTCAATCGCAGGATTATTGATGCAGACTTTATTTAATAATCCTTTAGCTGGTCCAAATATTTTAGGAATAAATTCGGGTGCTAGCCTTTTTGTAGCTTTCTCTTTGATGTCTGGTGTTCCCTTTTTTAGTTCAGATTTTGGAACAATAATCAGCGCATTATTGGGTGCTTTTGCTTTTGGTTTATTGATCCTAGCATTCTCCATGGTCGTAAAATCAAACGTTTCTTTGTTGTTAATTGGTATCATGTTAGGCAGTTTTACAGGAGCTTTTGTTTCTATATTGCAAGCAGTTAGTAATCCTGAGGATTTGAAAATGTTTATCATGTGGGCGATGGGTTCACTGCAGCAAGTTGAATTTTCTCAATTACCTATTATTTTCATCTTTTTTCTGATTGGTTTAATTTCTTGTTTGTTTGTTGTCAAGTCTTTAAATACTTTAGTGTTGGGAGAAAATCAGGCCTTAATGCTTGGGATTAAGGTAAAGTATATTCGTATTTTTTTGATCGCTATCACAGCCATTTTAACGGGATTGATAACTGCTTTTTGCGGTCCGATAGCCTTTGTTGGATTAGCCGTTCCGAACATAGTGAAATTACTTTTTAAAACACAATCGCATAGAACATTGCTGATTGGATCCCTTTTAGTAGGAAGTATTTTTCTTTTGATTTGTGATATTTTTGTGCAATTAGTAGAAAGCACCATTCATATTCCAATCAATGCGATTACCTCTATAATAGGTGCTCCTTTCGTTATTATAATCGTTTTAAAGCGTCTCGTATGATAGTTTTAGATAAAATTGAAATTGGTCATGCGTCTGTGCTATTCACGATTGATAACCTTCAATTGGAACAGGGTGAAATGTATGCTTTAATTGGAGCGAATGGTTCGGGTAAAACTACATTTTTGCAATCGATTACGGGAGTTTATTCGCCCTTGAAAGGCCAAATTGTGATTGACGGAAGTTCCATTTCAAAATTCAATCGAATTGACAAAGCAAAAATGATTTCTTTTGTGGGTTCTACATTTGATGGGGTTGAATATTTAAAAGTGAAAGATTATTTAGCATTGGGTCGAACACCACACACCAATATTTTTGGAAGATTGAATGCAACTGATTTTAAGGTGATTAATGATACCATAAAATTACTTGATCTAGAAAGTTTACAAGAAAAGTACACGAAAGAATTAAGTGATGGTGAGCGACAATTAGCCGCTATTGCAAGAGCAATAATTCAAGAAACAAAGATTATAATACTAGATGAGCCAACTGCTTTTTTAGATTATGCCAATCGTCAGAAAGTAATGGAATTGATGAAAAAGATTTCGACTGAATTGAATAAATGTGTTATTGTGTCCTCTCATGATCTAGAGTTGTGTCTGGAATCTGAAATTGATTTGCTTGTCGTGCATAAAATTGAACGAAAATTAAGGCTTTGTAAGGCAAATGCGTTAACGAAAACAGAATTAATTTCAATAGGGTTTTGATATCAATTTAAATATGTTACTTTTGATTAGATAAATATATTTCATGTGAAATAAGTCAGAATGCGAAAAACGTCATAAAAAAATGATGAATTTCAATAAGGCGATTTCATTTGAAAGATACAAAAAATAAAAAACATATGAATATTTCAATCATCCTACTTATTATTTGTGTGGTAATTTTAGCTACCTCTTTCATTACAGTGCAGCAGGGAACTACTGCCGTAATGACTGTTTTCGGGAAATATAGAAGGATTTTAAGTCCTGGACTAAATCTAAAAATTCCTATCATTGAAAAAGTTGAAAAGAGAATCTCTATCCAGAATCGAGCATTGGAAATGGAATTTCAGGCAATTACGCAAGACCAAGCAAACGTCTATTTTAAAGCAATGTTGGTATATTCTGTTTTAAATGCAGATGAGGAAACAATAAAAAATGTTGCTTTTAAATTTGTGAATGATCAAAATTTCACCCAGGCTTTAATTCGAACAATTGAAGGTTCTGTTCGTGGTTTTGTTGCTACTAAAAAACAAGCAGAAATTTTATTACTTCGAAGTGAAATTGTCAATGATGTTAAAGAAACAATTGACAATACTTTAGAAAGTTGGGGTTTTCATTTAATTGATTTACAGTTGAATGATATTACTTTTGATGAAGAAATAACCACATCTATGGCAAAAGTTGTAGCGTCAAACAACTTAAAAGCCGCTGCAGAAAATGAAGGTCAGGCTTTATTAATCACTAGAACAAAGGCCGCAGAAGCCGAAGGAAATAGTATTAAAATTGCTGCAACAGCAGAACGTGAAGCATCTCAATTAAAAGGACAAGGTATTGCGTTATTTCGTGAAGAAGTGGCTAAAGGGATGAGTGAAGCGGCAATTAAAATGCGTGAAGCAAATTTGGATACTTCTTTAATTTTGTTTTCCATGTGGACTGAATCAGTGAAAGAATTTGCTGAAAAAGGAAAAGGAAATGTAATTTTCTTAGATGGTTCGACCGATGGAATGGAAAGCACAATGAAGAAAATTATGGCAATGGATCAATTGAAAACGATTGATAAAAAGATATAAGACTAGAAGACATTAGACTGCAAGATTCAAGACTTATAAAACAATAAATTATCAAGTCTAAAACCCCATAGTGCAGCAGTCTACTGTCTACAAATCTTGAATCTTACTTGTCTTTTTTATACTTTTCTTCATACGTTTTAATCCAGTCGTTAACAGAAATTTCTGACATTAATTCACCTATTAAATCAAAGGGTATGTCAGTCATTTTTTTGAAACGGACACAACTTTTTCCCATATCTAATTTTGCGCTGGAATGTTTAGGGAATTCGGAAACAAACCATTCATATATTTTTGGGTTTGCATACAAGCCCATGTGATAGAAAGCGATAAAGTTTTTTTGTGAAGCAATATTCGCAAAGGGAAGTGGTAATTTTGGAGTGCAGTGATAACCTGCGGGATAAATAGAATGCGGGACAACATAGCCAATCATTCCATATCCGATTTGTTCAGAAAAACCTTTCGGTAAATTTTTAAGAATTATTTCACTTAATTTCTGAATTACTTCTTTTCTGTCTTCCGGTAATTCTTGTATGTATTCATCCACTGAACTAGCTTTGCTCTGCATTTCTTTTTTTTTCAAATATACTTTTTAATTGGCAATTTCCTATTTTACCCGGCCCAACTTTCGCGATCTAAACTTCTAAATTGAAAACGAAGTTGATCCAAATATCTTTTTGATTGAAGTAATGTATTGTAATCATTATATCTCTTAAATCTCTTCCAAGACGATCTATTTACCAAACAGAAAGAGTTTGAAGTAGTCCCTCATCAACAAGTTTCTTAATTTGTTTTCTTCCTTCTCTCTCAAAGAAATAGATAGCATTAGAACACTTAACTGTTACGGTTGCACAAATGCAACGCGATTTGAACCATAAGTTGATCTATTGTACGAAAAAATAAAGTCTAACCGAACTTAATCTTTTACACAACGCACTGACATTCCGATACATGCACTATTAGAGCTTTGTTTAAAAGGCTCACCATTTTTATCAATTTCAATGGATATAGGATATGTCTTGGAATAAGTTTTGTAATTAATATCTTGCTGTTCAAAAACATCTGAATTAGTTGTCCACCAAGAACCAGAAAAATACAATGAACTTTCATTTTGATTAAAACTTATTCTTCTTCCACTCGGCATTGCACCGAACCCACTTTCATCACTTCCATTTTTTGAAATTGGATACCAACCTGATTTGCTTTTCAATGCATTGACATTACCTCCAAAAGAATTTGAAAGATCCAACCATTCATCAAGTGAAGCAACATGCCATCCTTCAGGCGCTAAACCTCTTGGATCATTAACTGCAAACCAATTATACAATTTACCATAATCTTTAACTAATGTTGAATCATCTCCTGCATATATCCAAGCTGGAATTTGCATGTTTTCCGCCAACATCCAATCATGATTGTTTTTTGCATGAAATATTGTATCCCCGTTTCTGAAATTCGAAACATCCAAATTTTTCGCCATCCATTGTTCGTGTTTTAAATAAAATATTATTTCTCCTTGTAGACTCCCAAAACTCACATTAAAACAAACCGTATCACTGCATGGAGTAGCTCCGTTAATAGAAAAAGTGAACTCACCATCACCATTATTTAATTTTCCTTGTAATAAAGTTATCTGTGTATTTAATATTGTATCTTTAGACTTAAAAACATTTGAACCATACGAAACACCATTGCCTCCCTTGTACGTTACCTTTACTATTAAATCTTTAACATATTGATCTCCTGGCTTAAAAAAGACCTTCTGATTCGAGCCAATTTTTCGACCAACTGGAAAACTTCCATTTAATTTTGATTCTGCACAATTTAAAAATGAAATTTCTGGTTTCAAAGTAACGGGAACCAGAACCGGCTTCTTGAAATATTTCACAGGTAAAATAATACCAGGAAAATACTTTTTTTGAGTAGTCAAAGTATAGATAATCTTTCCCATATTTTGAATATTTAATATAAAAGCATCATTAATATTTGCATCAACATTTGTCCAGTATTTACCCGGAGCGATATCTTTATTCAAAAAAGAGGAGTTTTCAATTATTTTATTTATTTCTTCAGAAGTTGGTAAAAACCAACCCTTTTCATTGCCACTAATCAAACCATTACAAATTGATGCTGCACCATTTTCACAATTGTTCAACAACATCTCATGATTTGACAAAGAACTTCCAATTTTGCTAGAAGTTGATAATTTATCAAGAGCAATTCCTTGAGTTCCCTCGCAGCCCCACTTTTGATCTTTTATAACGGTATCGGCTAAGATAATACCTTCATATTTTCCATATTGAGAATCGCCCTCTTTGAATAAATAAACGACGGTTCCTCCTTGATACTTATCACCAGTCTTAAAGGATTGATTTTGGGCAAAGAAAGAAGTAAAAGAAAAACATAAAAGAAAGGAATAAACGTATTTCATAAATATTGGTTTTTATTGAGAAATTTAAAACTAATATTTAATTCCCATATTTCCTAATCCAATTGACAACAGTTACTAACTTTCATAATTTTTTTGTTTTTACAAATATAAATTTTATCCTCCTCAATCAAAACCTTTACATCAGAAATCGTGTGATGCGGTTTTCGAAAAGGTCGTTGGGTAATCAATCCACTTTCTTTTCCAATTTTTCCTGTAACACTATGAATTTTAGTGGTTTCCAATGATTCTTCTAAGGTCATTGGAGGTAAAACAGTAGGAAGTCTTTTAGCTAACATTGACTTTCCTGAGCTTGGAGGGCCTATCATGTTCACTCGCAGCTAAAATTCCAACAGCGATAGAAAGATCAAAAGTAGAGCCTTCTTTGCGGATATCTGCAGGAGCCATATTGCCTGTAATTTCTTTCCCCGGAAATTTTACGTTATTGTTTTTAAAAGCAGCTTTAATTCTTTGCTGACTTTCTTTCACAGCACTATCTGGTAATCCGACTAAAAAAAATAAAAAAAAACCGATACACCAAAGAATACTGGTTTCAAAAATATGTTTTATAAAAGTTCAACAGATGGCATGGAAAGTACAATGAAGAAAATAATGGCAATGGATCAATTGAAAACGATTGATAAAAAGATATAAAACTAGAAGACATTAGACTGCAAGATTCAAGACTTATAAAACAATAAATTATCAAGTCTAAAACCCCATAGTGCAGCAGTCTACTGTCTAAAAATCTTGAATCTTAATTTTCTTTTTTATACTTTTCTTCATACGTTTCAATCCAGTCGTTAACAGAAATTTTTGACATTAATTCACCTATTAAATCAAAGGGTATGTCAGTCATTTTTTTGAAACGGACACAACTCTTTCCCATATCTAATTTTGCACTGGAATGTTTAGGGAATTCGGTAATAAACCATTCATATAGTTTTGGGTTTGCATATAAGCCCATGTGATAGAAAGCGATAAAGTTTTTTTGTGAAGCAATATTCGCAAAGGGAAGTGGTAATTTTGGAGTACAGTGATAACCTGAGGGATAAATAGAATGCGGGACAACATAGCCAATCATTCCATATCCGATTTGTTCAGAAAAACCTTTCGGTAAATTTTTAAGAATTATTTCTCTTAATTTTTGAATTACTTCTTTTCTGTCTTCCGGTAATTCTTGTATGTATTCATCTAATGAACTAGCTTTGCTCTGCATTTCTTTTTTTTTCAAATATACTTTTTAATTGGCAATTTCCTATTTTATCCGGCCCAACTTTCGCGATCTAAACTTCTAAATTGAATAGCTTCAGCTAAATGCATAGCTTCTATGGTTTCAGATTTTTCCAAATCGGCAATTGTACGGGAAACTTTTAATATTCTATCATAAGCGCGCGCTGAAAGACCTAGCTTGTCCATCGCATTTCGTAAGATTATTCCACCTGCTTCGTTTATTTTACAATGCAGTTGAATGTCTTTGCTTTCCATTTGAGCATTGCAATGAACACCTTTTTGTTTGGTAAAACGTTTTTCTTGAATTAATCTCGCTTCAATTACCCTTGTTCGAATTTCTTCACTTCCTTCATCTGGGCAGTCATGCGCTAACTCATCATAGGTCACAGGCGTCACTTCGACATGTAGATCAATGCGGTCGAGCAGAGGGCCTGAGATACGGTTTAAATATTTTTGTACAATTCCAGGTCCGCAAACGCACGCTTTATCGGGATGATTGTAGTATCCACACGGACAAGGATTCATTGCGGCTACTAACATAAATCCGGCAGGGAAATCAATCGAAAAACGTGCTCTTGAGATAGTGACATTTCTATCTTCTAAGGGTTGACGCATGACTTCCAAAACTGTTCGTTTGTACTCAGGAAGTTCATCTAGAAATAAAACACCGTTGTGTGCTAATGAAATTTCCCCTGGCTGCGGATAACTTCCTCCACCGACAAGTGCCACGTCAGAAATCGTGTGATGTGGTTTTCGAAAAGGTCGTTGGGTAATCAATCCACTTTCTTTTCCAATTTTTCCTGCAACACTATGAATTTTAGTGGTTTCCAATGATTCTTCTAAGGTCATAGGAGGTAAGACAGTAGGTAGTCTTTTAGCTAACATTGACTTCCCTGATCCTGGAGGGCCTATCAAGAGTACATTATGTCCTCCAGAAGCAGCGATTTCGAAAGATCGTTTAATATTTTGTTGACCTTTAACATCTCGGAAATCGACTTCAAATTCATTTAATTTCTGTCTAAATTCTTTTTCGATATCGACAACAGTTGGAGCAACTTCTGTTTCATGGTTCAAAAATTTCACAACTTCATCGAGAGAAGACATTCCGTAAATGTTTAATCCATCTACTACCGCTGCTTCTATTGCATTTTCTTTTGGTAGAATAATTCCTTTAAATCCTTCTTTTTTTGCCTGGATCGCAACGGGTAGAATTCCTTTTAAAGGCTTTAAACTGCCGTCTAAGGAGAGTTCTCCTAGTATTATATAGTCATTTAAGCGATCACACAATACTTGTTCACTCGCAGCTAAAATTCCAACAGCGATAGAAAGATCAAAAGTAGAGCCTTCTTTGCGAATATCTGCAGGAGCCATATTGACTGTAATTTCTTTTCCCGGAAATTTCAAGTTATTGTTTTTAAAAGCAGCTTTAATTCTTTGCTGACTTTCTTTCACAGCACTATCTGGTAATCCGACTAAAAAAAAGTTGATTCCAATTCCTAAATTTACTTCTACTGTGATGGTGGTGGCATCGATTCCGAAAACCGCACTGCCATAGGTTTTTACTAACATATTTGAGTTTCTTTTTTAAAGTTACTCTCTTGAAGTTAGTCAAATAGTTGAATTAAAGCTATAGTTTTGAAAGTTTTTTTAACCACAGAGTGCACAGAGTTTTTTTACACAGAGTACACAAAGTTTTTATAGAACTCATAAACTTTGTGTACTCTGTGCAATACTTTGTGAACTCTGTGGTTAAACAAAAAAACCGATACTCCAAAGAATACCGGTTTCAAAATATGTTTTATAAAAGAATTAACGTTTGTGCATTCCTTCAGAAGAAACAGTCAATTTTTTTCTACCTTTTTGACGACGTGCAGCTAATACTCTACGTCCATTTTTAGTAGCCATTCGACTACGGAAACCGTGTTTATTTCTTCTCTTTCTTACTGACGGTTGAAACGTTCTTTTTGTCATGATCTATATACTTTAGTCTTGTGTTCCTTAAAATCGGAATGCAAAGATAAGTATTTTTTCTATTATTCAAAGAGATTGAATAAAAATATCAAAAAAAAGTACTAGTTCCGATGAAGTAAAGCTATTTTTGTACAAAATTTAAAAAGATGTTGGGTCCTAAGAAAGGCAAAGAACCGAAAATAAAATTAACAAAAGAAAGCTATCAAAAGGCCCGTGGACTTTTTTCATATTTGAAACCGTACCGCGTGATGTTTATCATTGGCTGGATTTTCTTGGTTATTTCTTCTATTTCTATGATTCTTTTCCCTTATTTAATGGGTCAATTGATCGGTAGTTCTGGGGCAAAAGCTTCATCGATGGAGGATTCGATGTCATTATTGAATGTAGACAATGTCAATTCGGTGGTAATGATGTTATTTTTACTATTTGGAATTCAATCTGTATTTTCTTACTTCAGGGTTGTGATTTTTACAAATGTGACCGAAAATACGCTGAGAGATATCCGGAAATCTGCTTTTGAGAGATTGATATATATGCCAATGGATTTCTTTAATCAGAATAAAGTTGGAGAATTAACAAGTAGAATTTCAGCAGATATTTCGCAAGTGCAGGAAACTTTACGAACAACCATTGCAGAGTTTTTTAGGCAAGTCATTACCATTATCGGATCGATCATTTTGTTGTTGTTTATTTCTTGGAAACTCGCATTAATAATGGTCGCTACAGTTCCTGTGATGGCGATTATTGCTGTATTTTTTGGACGATTTATCAAGAAATTATCAAAGCAAGCACAAGATTTTTCAGCAGAATCCAATTCAATCGTGGAAGAAGCATTGATGGGTATTTCAAATGTTAAATCGTTCACCAATGAATTGTTTATACTGGGGAAATATCAAAAATCAATAGATGAAATTCGCGCATTAAATGTTAAAAGTGGGATGTGGCGAGGATTATTTGTTTCGTTTATCATTTTTTGCATGACAGGCGCAATCGTCTTTATTGTTGGACAAGGAGTGTTAATGACGCAAGGTGCAAATCCAGAATTGACGGTGAAAGAATTTTCTGCCTTTATGCTGTATACTATAATGATGGTCGCTTCTGTTGGTTCGGTTCCAGATTTATATGCTGGAATTCAAAAAGCAATCGGAGCGAGTGAAAATATAATGAAAATCATTCAACAATCGAGCGAAAAAGATCTTCATTTGGGAAGTCAAAAACCTACACTTAGTGGAAAAGTTCATTTTGAAAACACGTGTTTTTCATATCCTCAACGTGCTGACATAGAAGTTTTAAAAGGAATTACTTTTACAGCAAATTCAAATGAAACCATTGCTTTGGTAGGATCTTCAGGTGCTGGAAAATCAACTATTTCTTCGCTGCTTTTAAACTATTACTCCGTTTCTGAAGGGGCGATTTTATTTGACGATGTTAATTGTAAAGATATCGATACGGAATACCTGCGAAGTCATATGGCGATTGTGCCTCAAGAGGTTATTTTATTTGCTGGAACCATTCAAGATAATATTGAATTTGGTAGACCTGGAGCCAATGCTGAAGATGTGGAATTGGCAGCCAAACAGGCGAATGCACTAGAATTCATTAATTCTTTTCCGGAGGGAATGAAAACGCAGGTAGGAGATAGAGGTATTCAACTTTCTGGCGGACAAAAACAGAGAATTGCAATTGCTAGAGCAATACTAAAAAATCCTACTATTTTAATTCTGGATGAAGCTACTTCCGCTTTGGATTCTGAATCAGAAAGATTGGTACAAGATGCTTTGGATAAATTAATGATCGGTCGCACTTCATTTGTAATCGCTCATCGATTATCTACCATTCGTAAAGCAAACAAAATTTTAGTCTTGAATCAAGGTTTAATTGCTGAATCTGGAACACATGAGGAGCTAATTCAATTAAAAGGGCTCTATGCAAATTTAGTTGAATTACAAGGCGTTGAAAGCGAAAGTATCTCTTAATTTAGTTCGTTTGCCCGAAAAAAATGAGATGCAAACAGTTTTACTAATGAGCTTGATCTAATTCTTCTTCTTCTGCAATTCTAACGTCTAAAACCGTTCCTTCGAAGTGTAAGTCAGTTCCTGCAAGTGGATTATTGAAATCTACTTTTGCGAAATTTTCATCCAATTCAAGAATTAATCCTCGCACGTGATTACCGATTTCATCAGTCATAGGAAGAAAAGCTCCAACGAAAATCACTTCTTCATTAATTCCGCCAGTTTCGTCATGAAAGATTGTGATAGGTAATGTAACGACTTGTTCTTCATCTCTTTCACCATATGTATTTTCAGCTGTGATTGTAAAACTGAAAGTATCACCAACGCGTTTATCGTAAAGATTATCTTCAAATTCTTGAATTATTGATCCAGCGCCTGATAAGAACATCATAGGATTTTCTGCAGTTGTTTCTTCAATAAGTTCGCCAGACGTATGATTTGTAAGTTGGTAAGCAACTGTCACGATCATATTTTCATTAATTGTCATACTATTGGTATTTAGTTAGGACAAAGATAGGTCAAACTTTTTTTGAGAAATAAAATAAAAATATGATTCTAATCATCACTTTCTCTATAATTTCTTGATTTCAAAAGCAAATCATAGGTTATAATCTTAGATTTCAAAAAACGCATTATTTTTATACGTTTTATTCTTTTTATATTTCACATATCCGAGCTGATTTGTAATTAATTGCGTTGAATTAATAGTGAAATCGGGTGTGTTGGTGTGATGATGACCATATAGCCAATAATCAATGTTTGATGCATGGATAAACTCAAATAGCTCTGTTGCAAAACCTTGATTTACTTTACTCGTAGCATGCTGTTCTGGGTAATTCATAAATGTTGGGACATGATGACTTATGACTACATTTTTTTCAGTTTCATTTTTTTTAACTGTTCTACTGATGAATTCAAAACAGGTGTCATGTAAGTCATTAAATTTCTGAATTTTCAAATTTTCACCTTGATCTCGTATTGCCGTGAAGTCAGACAATGTGTTTTGAATTATAAATTGATGTTCAACACTTATTTTGCTCCAAAGTGTAGAGAAAATAAAATTGACATCATTTATTTTTTGTTCATAATTATTGACTAAGAAGAGATTGGCATGTATTTTCTCACAGAAAGAAGAAGAACGATCGTTGATGTCAGAGCCGTAATATTCGTGGTTTCCTGGAATCCAAAATACTTTTTCAAAGGAACTGGAAAGCAGATCAAGAAAATCTTTGTGTTCATTTAGTTGCGTGAAAGGGAGAATATCTCCAGCAAGTACTAAAATTTCTCCCACGGGTATGATAGGATGATTTTTGATGAATTCACGATTATGAGGAAATTCTAAATGTAGATCTGAACAGTATTGAATTTTCATTTATCAACAGGGATTATTCAAAAAAAAAGCACCTTATTTCTAAAGTGCTTTTCAAAATTAGTTACTGTTTAATGTTGATGACCGTGAACACCATGTGCGTGACCATGCTCTAATTCTTCCGCTGAAGCAGGACGAACTTCAAGAACAACTCCTTCAAAATGTAAATCCATTTCAGCTAAAGGATGATTGAAATCCATTTTTACTAGATCCTCTTTAATTTCAAGAACCAATCCTCTCAGATGATTTCCTTCATTATCTGACATTGGCACCAAAGCACCTACAAAAATTTCATTTTCTCTTAATTTCCCAGATTCATCATGGAAAACATCAATAGGCATCATGACGATTTGCTCATCATTTCGAGTACCATAAGCATTTTCAGCAAGAATAGTGAAATCAAAAGTATCACCCGTGTTTTTATTTCGAAGAAGATTCTCAAATTCAGGGATTACTGCCCCAACTCCAAATAAAAATAACATCGGATTTTCAGTTGTAGTTTCTTCAATTTTGTTTCCAGTTTTACCGTCACTAAGCTTGTAACTTAAGGAAACAACCATGTTTTCGTCAATTGCCATAATTTCTTTCTTAAAATTTGAAGTTGCAAAGATAGATATAAATAAGTGTCAGGTACTTTAATCTTGTCCTTTTTGTTTGTTTAGTATGATGAATATCATAAAGAAAGATTGATTGCTAAACTTTTATCTTACTGCATTTTTACTCGCTAAACCTGATATTGTTGAATGTGTGATTTTCATTCAAAGATTAATTTCCCTGTCGAATTTAAATTCTCGTTCACGATTTCTGGAGGATTTCCTTTTAAATAGATATTTCCTTCACCCTCAATTTTATAAATGAGTTTTTGCAGGCAATTTATTTTGCAATCACCTTTGGATGAGTTAACAACCGTTGCATAATTGGTAATAAAATTACTTGCATCCACAGCCATTAAAGCAACGTTAAAGAATTGAAGACTATTGGTTGTGCCTGCTATTTTTATTTGTCCTCCACATGGGAAATTATTCCAATAAGTAAACGAATTACAGTTGATTTGAAGTTCTGCCTCATTCAATTTACTCGCCATAACCAACGTGAAAGTATCCGTTTGTAAGGTATTTATACTTTCGATTCTGCAGGTTTCGTTGGCAATTAATGTAGTGAGTTTTTTAACCGTTAGAAACACACTTATTTTATTATTTCCGGGATGCATCCAATTTCCTTTGTAGTTATTATTTAAGGTTAAAGCATTATTCTCATTGGTAATACTTATTTTTTCTAAGATTTTTCTTGCCCCATTTATCTGAATTTTATTTTCAGTTCCTTGCGTTAAATAAACTTGGAAAACACTATTTAATCGCAAGGTATCAAAATCGCCTAAATTTTGCGCCATCGAAATTTGCTCCATTTGCTTTTTGCAGGAATTCGAAAGTATGGCCACCAGTGCGAAAAAAAATAGAATCTTTATTTTCATCTTTTTTTAGTAAAATAATACCCAATTCCAATTTCTGGATAATCAAGAATATTGGCATGTGATTTCATTGAAACACTTAGTAAGAAGTGATCAAATTTCCACCGTAAAATTCCTCTATTATACATTCTTTTTTGGTTAATATGATCTGTCAAACCTACATATAATCCTTCCTGTAAAATAAAACTGAAACGATTGTAAACGATTTCTTGAGAAATATGGACGCCAGAACGTAAATCATAAATAGGCTGATATACTTCACTATTTGGTGTATTCATTTCTACTTTTGTCGATGAATCATAGAATAAATCTAGACCCGCTCCCACATGGAATTTTCTTTTCCAATGAAATTTATATTCTGTCGAAATAGAGGACGTAAAATAGGCAGTTAACTGAAGTGCCCTTGTATGTTTGCCTCCTGCTGCATAGACAAATGCAAATTCATGCTGTGGTATATGTTTATCTATTTCTAATTTTTTAAACTCTGTTTGTTCACCTAATGCATAATTGAATCCAGCGTATGCGGTGAATAAATTGATTCCTAAATTCGGCTCAGCCATATTGGCATTTGAAAAATGGGTGAATGAAAGTCCACTGTTTAATGATAGTTTGTCAGTTAATTTAATCTTAGTTCCCAGTTTTACGTTGAAGTGAATGTTAAGATGTGAGCCAATTGAAATGTTTTCATAATTGGAATTAATATCGAATTTTTTTGTTGCATATCCTATTCCGATCCCAAATTGATGTGTTAATTGAAATCTTTTTTTACGAATTAGATAGGTCTGAACAAAAGGGAATAGCCCCATTTCGTAGCCAAAAATATTTTTATTTCCAAGGGTTGTAAAAGAATTGGTAATTCCGTATTCAGGATACTTGTATATATTTTCCCAAATTGTTTTTCCTGTTGTTTTTTTTATGAAACTTAGTTCTCCACCGACAGCTGGTTTATTTATTAAATAATTTAAATCTTTGTATTCTGGTAGAACAAATCCATAATGGATATCCCCGCGAATTATAGAGTTTTTTAACAAAGAGGATTGAGAAGTACTCGTATATGAGACCTGAAGTGCAATGAAAAAAAATAATATTTTGATCGAATAGTTCAGAGTTTGTTATTTTTGATTTAAAGATATGAATTTTGTATGATATAAGGTGTTTAAGGGCATATAAGAAGGGGAGATTGAATGTGTGTGCTAATGATTTTTTGAACCATATTAGGAATATAAGGGCATATAAGGGTGGAGATTGAATTCTGTCTTACTTATGCTGACCTAATACCTAAAACCCAAAACCTCGACTCATTCTTTTGAACCATATAAGGAATATAAGGGCATATAAGGGTGGAGATTGAATTCTGTCTTACT
>CANFRV010000032.1 GCA_947449575.1 Flavobacteriales bacterium | reverse complement strand
GTACTAATGCATCGGCTGAATCATTTAATGCTAAAGTGAAAGCATTTAGAAGTCAATTTAGAGGTGTGAAAAACATAGAATTTTTCCTTTTTAGACTTACAAATATTTATGCTTAAATTTTAGCTCCCCACAACAATTCGACTTGATCCTATTTCTAAAAGTAATTATATAAAAAAATCCAAAATAAATAAACCGACAAAGTTCATCTATTTTGAATCTTAAAATCTACTGTTCACTCAATAAAGGGAAGGAAATCTCAACGGATCAACTTCGGTCATCATGGAATATGCTTTATCAAAAATATCATCGATACTCGGTTTTGAGAAATAATCTCCATCCGTTCCATAAGCAGGTCTGTGATCTTTTGCAGATAATGTTTGTGGTGCTGAGTCTAATAATGAAAACCCCTCTTGGTCAACGACGATTTTCTCTAACATATAAGCTGTAGCTCCACTAGAAACATCTTCATCGATTATTAATAAACGATTTGTTTTCGCGATTGACTTTCGTATTAAATGATTAACATCAAAAGGTATTAACGTTTGAACATCAATCAATTCCACGCTTATTCCAGCTTCAGTTAATTGCTTATGAGCTATTTCACATAAATTAAATGTTGAGCCATAAGAGATAAGTGTTAAATCTGTTCCTTGTTTTACAATTTCAGGAATACCTAATGGCAGTTTGAATTCACCAATATTATTGGGTAAAGGTTCTTTGGATCGATACCCGTTTAATGGCTCTATGACCAACGCCGGTTCATCTGCTTCAATCAAAGTATTGTAAAATCCTGCTGCTTTAGTCATGTTTCTTGGTACACAGATATTAATTCCTCGACAGGCATTAACGATCATTCCCATTGGACTTCCACTGTGCCAAACTCCTTCTAATCGATGCCCGCGTGTACTAATAATCAATGGTGCTTTTTGTCCACCTTTCGTTCTATATTGAACAGTTGCCAAATCATCAGACATCACTTGCAGTGCATACAATAAATAATCTAAATACTGTATTTCTGCAATCGGACGTAATCCTCTCATCGCCATACCAATACCTTGTCCTATAATCGTACATTCACGAATTCCAGTATCCGAAATCCGTAAGGCGCCAAATTGTTCTTGTAAACCTTCTAATGTTTGATTTACTCCTCCAATTTTACCTGCATCTTCGCCAAAAATTAGTGCCTCAGGGTGTCTTTCAAATAATTTACGGTAATTTTCGCGTAAAATAATACGACCATCTTCCATTACTGGATCTTCATCATAAGTTGGTTCAACAGGAATGATTGAAGGAATATTGTATTGAGATTCTGAATATAAATGAGAACTATATCTGGATTTGTTTACTTCAATTTCTTGCTCAATCCAACTAGAAAGTGCTTTCCTTGATGCTGTTTTTTCTTCACGCACTATTCTTAAAACTTTCCGAGCAGAATTAAAAATGTCTTTTCGAAGTGGTTCCATGGCTCTTTCCAAAGATTCTACTTCTTTACTTACAAAAATCGCATTCGGACTTTCAAAAGCAACAGATTTCATGAGTGAAATCGCTTTATCTAAATCTATTTTAATTTCATCACAATACGACTTCCAGGCGGCACTTTTATTATCTCTAACTGTTATTTTAGCTTCTTTCTGAATCGTTTCTAGCTCTTCTTCAGTCGCGATTTTAGATCCATCCGCATCAAAATCAATAATCCAATTCTTAAACTTTAAAATACAATCAAATTCAGTTTCCCACATTAATCTTTCTTCTGTTTTATATCTCTCATGAGAACCAGATGTTGAATGTCCTTGTGGTTGCGTTACTTCCTGTACATGAACAAGAACGGGAACGTGTTCTTCTCTTGCAATCGCAACTGCCTTTTCATATGTTTCACACAAGTGTGGATAATCCCATCCTTTTGTGACTAAAATTTCATATCCGGGTTTATCAGAAGTGCGCTGCATTC
The DNA here is from genome assembly GCA_947449575.1 of Flavobacteriales bacterium. Lineage (GTDB taxonomy): Bacteria > Bacteroidota > Bacteroidia > Flavobacteriales_D > Crocinitomicaceae > CAIUKX01. The sequence goes on along the minus strand of CANFRV010000032.1, from coordinate 36,468 downwards.
CTGCTAATGCTTCAGAAATACTATTTTTTGTAGTTTGATTTTCTCTTGATACCGAAATCCCAAAACCATCATCCCACACTGACATTACCATGGGCACTTGTAGAACTCCTGCGGCATTAATAGTCTCCCAAAAAGGACCTTCAGAAGTGGAAGCATCACCGATTGTTCCGAATGCAACTTCATTTCCTCCATTGGAGAATTTTTTAAACTCTTCAATATCGCTTAAACTTGTGTGATGTCTATAGATTTTGGATGCCAAAGCAAGTCCTAATAAACGGGGCATCTGTCCTGCAGTTGGTGAAATATCTGAAGAACTATTTTTTTGAGACATTAAATCTTTCCATTCTCCATTTTCATCTAAATTTCTACTCGCATAATGTCCACCCATTTGACGTCCAGCAGAAAGTGGCTCTTCAATCACATTTGTATGCCCATATAAACCAGCAAAATATTGTTGCAATGTTAGTTGATCAATCGCCAACATTAACGTTTGGTCGCGATAATATCCAGACCTAAAATCTCCGTCTTGAAATTGTTTTGCTAGCGCAATTTGGGCTAATTCCTTGCCATCTCCAAAAATCCCAAATTTAGCTTTTCCAGTTAGTACTTCTCGTCTGCCTAAAATAGAAGCTTCTCTCGATTCACAAGCTAATCGAAAATCAGAAATGACTTCTTCTTTAAATGTTTGAAAATCAACTGAAATGATTGTTTCAATAACTTCTTCTTTGGACATAGTATAAATTTATGAATTGTAAAGGTAATGAAATTTGGAAGTATATTAAAATGAAACAATATCATTTTGACTATTTTTAGTAGCATTTTTACTATTTATTGAATTTTTAAAAGAAAATTTTCAACTTGGTTTTAATCTTTTGATTAATCAGCCGATATTTGCGTATTTTTATCCTAGAATAATTAAATTGACAAATGAAGTTCACATATAAGATTTTTGAAACATATGTGATGAATTATACATCGCTTAAAACGCGCGAGCGAAGTTCGGATTCTCGTATTCAAGAATTAGAAGTTACAGAGACAAAAATCACAGCTAAAGTCAAAGGCTCTAAGATATATACTGTCATTATCGATTTAAAACCGGATAAAGTCAAAGATTCTTCATGCACTTGTCCATTCGATCTTGGCCCTGTTTGTAAGCATGTTGTGAATGTTTTATTGGAGGTAGACCAAATTAAAAAAAGTGAGAGCAGCATAGCGAGTGAACAAGTCGATGGAATTGCGGACATGGCAGATATGCAGCAGTATCATTCTCACGAATATGTTTTCGAAGATTTTATATTTTCAGATTTAACCAATACTTTTATATTAAAAAATAGTTTAGAGATAGCGGATGATGGAAAACGAGGTTATTTCGATTTACTTCCTACGTCAATTGAACTAAATCAAGCTTCTTTTAAGGATACGTATAGTTTCTTTCAACAATTACCCACGCAAGCAACGCTTAAAAACAATACGTTAACCTTAATTTGCAAATGCTTAACAAAAAAGAAGAAAATGTGTGAACATCAAGTTCAGCTTTTATTCAATTTGAAGGATAGAAAAGAATTACGCGTTTTTTTTGATGCAGATTTAAGAAGAAAGGAAATTTATGCCGTCGCGCTGGATTATGGACTAGAAAATGAACCAGATTTTGAAACGTATTTCGATTTATCCTACAACGGTCGAACACTTGATATTACTCCTAAGATCAAAGAGATTCTACCCGTTAATAAGAAAACTACTGATTTTTTAACAAAGAATTTATTACCCATAAAAAATCAAATTACACCCGTAGATACTAATTATTCGAATTCAAAATTGATCATGGTTTTTGGTCAGCATCGCTATTATGATCATATTTTTGTTGAATTTTTAGAAGCAAAAACAACGAAAGATGGGAGTATAAAGAATCCTTTGAATCCAAAAGATCCGCTTGATTTTATTTGGAAATCTGAAAAAAATATCGACATCAAATTTTACTCTGGATTAGTGAAATTTCAAAATAGTGCATTGCGCAATAATTCAACCACAGATTTAGAAGGGTTGCGAGCGATTGTAAAAAATCCGTTGAATATTGATGCGTATTATCACAATTCAAATGTATCAGATAAACTGACGGCCAGTTCTGTTGTCCCAGTTAAATTAGAGATTTTAGATGCAGACCTTATTTTAGATGTGAATCTAAGAAATCATTTTTATGAAATTTCCGGAAAATTAGAAATTAATGGAAAATTCCATGATCTAAAGGATTTAAAATTAAAATATACCTATTTCATCTTGATTGGAGGAACGATGTATTTACTAGGAAATGTTAATTATTCCCGCGTAATTGAATTTTTTAGAAGGAATAATCAGACTATTCTTATTCACGAATCTAAATTTGAAGAATTTCAGCAGACGATTCTTTCCAATTTAGAAAATAAAATAAAAATCAATTATTCATTTTTAAAACCTGCAACAAAAAAACAAATCAAAGAATATGGTTTTGATCAAAAGGTAGAGAAGTTAATCTATCTTTCTGATTCAGATGATTATGTAATGATCTCTCCAGTAGTGAAATATGGAAATGTGGAGGTTCCTGTTCTTTCGAGAAAACAGATTTATTCTATCGATAGTAAAGGGAATCCATTTTCAATCACTAGGAATGAAGATTTAGAAGTACAATTTGTTTCGATTTTATTGCGGCAACATCCTCACTTTGAGGAACAATTAGAGCAGGATTTTCTATATATTCACAAGCAACAGTTCTTAGAAGAAGGGTGGTTTTTTGATGTTTTTGAAGAATGGAAAGAATTAAATATTACGATTCTTGGTTTTAATGAACTAAAGGATAATAAATACAATCCATATAAAGCCAAGGTTACCATTAGTGTGGCAAGCGGATTGGATTGGTTTGATACATCTCTACAAGTTCGATTTGGAGATCAAAATGTGAGTTTAAAACAATTGCAAAAGGCAGTTAAAAATAGTGCAAAATACGTTGAGTTGGGCGATGGAACGTTAGGATTGCTTCCTGAACAATGGGTGGAAAAATTTTCGAAATATTTTAGAGCAGGAGAAGTTATTAAAGAGAATATTCGAACGCCTAAAATGAATTTTTCTGAAATTTCGGAATTATATGAAGATGAAGTTTTGACCATCGAAGCACGTGAGCAATTAGCCTATTATCAATCTAAGATGTCTAATTTTCAAGAGATTAAAGAAATAAAAGTTCCTGAATCGTTGAATGCAACTTTGAGAGATTATCAAAAACAGGGATTAAACTGGTTGAATTTTCTGGATGAATTTGAATTTGGCGGATGTTTGGCAGATGATATGGGACTTGGTAAAACGATTCAAATTATTGCCTTTATTCTTTCGCAACGAGAAAAAAATAGGCACAATACGAACTTAATTGTTGTTCCTACTTCTTTGATTTTTAATTGGCAAAAGGAAGTGGAAAAGTTTGCTCCATCGATTAAAATTCAAACCATTTATGGCTCCGATCGAATAAAGAATACGAAGAATTTTAATGAATTTGAGGTTATTTTAACTTCTTACGGAACGTTGTTATCTGATATTCGGTTTTTGAAAGAATACCATTTTAATTATATTTTTCTGGATGAATCACAAGCAATAAAAAATCCTGAATCTCAACGATATAAGTCGGTTAGACTTCTGCAATCTAGAAATAAAATTGTTTTGACAGGGACTCCAATAGAAAATAATACATTTGATTTATTCGGACAATTTTCATTTGCTTGCCCTGGATTATTAGGTAATAAGCAAAGATTTACAGATCATTATTCGCAACCAATTGATAAATTTAAGGATGCAGGTAGAGCAGTTGAATTGCAAAAGAAAATTAATCCATTTTTATTACGGAGAACAAAAGCGCAAGTAGCCACTGAATTACCAGATAAAACAGAAATGATAATTTATTGTGAAATGGGTGAGGAGCAAAGAGCAATTTATGATTCGTACAAACAAGAATTTCGCGAATTTTTAATGGCTTCGTCTAATCAGAAATCTACGATGGACACCATGCATATCTTAGCAGGTCTAACGAAAATGAGACAAATTTGTAATTCCCCTTCTTTGTTGAATGATCAAGAATTTTACGGGAATTCATCTGCGAAAATTGATGTTTTAATGGAAGAAATCGAAGCGAAGTCGTCTGAGCATAAAATGATCATCTTTTCTCAATTTGTTTCAATGTTGGATCTAATTAAAGTGGAATTAGAAACACGACAAATTCCTTTTGAGTATTTAACAGGGAAAACAAAAAATAGGCAATCAAAAGTCGAAGAATTTCAAACGAATTCAGAGGTTAGAGTTTTTCTAATTAGCTTAAAAGCAGGAGGGACCGGCTTGAATTTAACCGAAGCAGATTATGTATATTTAGTTGATCCTTGGTGGAATCCAGCCGTTGAAAATCAGGCAATCGATCGATGTTATCGAATTGGACAAAAGAAAAATGTAGTAGCAGTAAGATTGATTTGTCCCGATACAATTGAAGAAAAAATTATGAAATTACAAGAATCCAAAAAAGATTTGGTAAATGATTTAATTAAAACGGATGAAACTATTTTGAAATCATTGTCAAAATCTGATTTAATTGGTTTTTTTACCGATTGATCTTCTTTAGTTTTAAAAATATTTTGACCTGAGATTCTGAGTTAATTTCTCAATAAAAATATATTCGCAAAGATTGGATTAAATATTCAAAAATTCTAGGTTTCTTTACATTCTTAAATGCATTACGTAATAATCGACATAGAAACAACTGGTGGAAGCCCTAAAAGCTCCAAGATAACGGAAATCGCTATGTATAAACACGATGGCGTAAAAATTATTGATCAGTATGAAACATTGATTGATCCGGAGATGCAAATCCCTGAGTTTATTGTTCGTTTAACTGGTATTAATGATGAAATGGTTGTCGGTGCTCCTAAATTTCACGAAGTAGCAAAAAAAATTGTCGAATTTACGGAAGGATGTGTCTTTGTAGCTCACAATGTTAGTTTTGATTATGGCGTTATTCGACACGAATTTAGAAAATTAGGATTTGATTATAGACGAGCGCATTTATGCACTGTGATTGCCTCTAGAAAGATATTACCGGGACTTGAATCATATAGTTTGGGTAAATTAACGCGAGATTTAGGGATAGAATTAATAGGTCGACATCGAGCGGGAGGTGATGCGTTTGCTACGGCAAAATTATTTACAATCTTAATCGAAAAAAATGGTGAAGAATTAGCTAATTTTGTAAATGAAGATGTTAATCCTCAGATTTTTCACCCCAATTTAGATATTGCAGAATTAGATGAAATTCCCGATAAAATTGGAATTTATAGATTTTACAATGAATTCAATCAACTTATTTTTGTAGGGAAAAGCAAAGGAGTAAGAAGAAGAATTGAGCAACATTTGAAAAATACGAAATCTATAAAGGGCGCACAATTAATAAAGGAAATTGCTAAAATTGAATATGAGTTAACAGGCTCAGAATTGATTTCAATATTAAAGGAAAATAATATTGTAACAACCAAAAATCCCTCAAAAAACTCACCCCTCAAGAATGTACACTATTCTCATGGAATCTATCAATATACAGATGAGAGCGGCTATATGAGATTTTATATTGGGATTTGTTCAAAAGTGATTGGAATTCCTTTGAAAAGTTACACGTCAAAAAAAGAAGCGATCAGCCAACTTGAAAAAATGATAGAGCAATATCGTTTATGTCAAAAGCTTTGTGATTTATACGTGACATCATCCGCTTGCTTTCAATATTCACTGAAAGAATGTAATGGAGCATGTATAGGTGAAGAAAAAGTAGAATCATACAATATACGCGCGCAAGATTTAATTAAGGAGTTAGAAGTAAACGAAGAAAGTTTTTATATCATCGAAAATGGTCGTCAAAAAGGCGAAAAAAGTTTTATTTTAGTCGAAAACGGGAGTTTGATTGGGTATGGTTATGCGCCATTTCATGTTCAATATAGCCCTATTGAAAAATGGATCAATCAGATGGAATTTATTCGTCAAGAAAGAGATTCAGCTCTAATTCTAGATGTATATTTAAAAAACAATCCATTACTCACAATCGTTCGATTTCAGTAATTTAGTCTCATTCATTTATACTTTTTTAGTCAAAAAAAGAAAGTTGAAGCATAAAAAAAATCTGCATGAAATTCATACAGATTTTTTGTTTTTTACTATCTTAACAATGCGATGAAACACACTGTTTTTCTAGTCGAAATATAGTAAATTATTTTTTTAATTTTTTCGAGAAGTCAATCAAAATAGGTGTTGCAACACATAATGAAGAATATGTCCCAATAATAACTCCTACTAGAAGTGCAAATAAGAATCCTTTAATTGCTGCTCCACTGAAAATAAACATAATTAAAACAACTACAAATAATATCATAGATGTATTAAAGGTTCTACTCAACGTCGTATTCAATGATTTGTTGACAATATCATGGTGGTGATCACTTTCACCACTATTTCGCAAGTTTTCACGAATCCTATCAAATACAATCACCGTGTCATTCATTGAATAACCGATAACGGTAAGAATCGCTGCAATGAAAGCTTGGTTAACATCTAAGCTAAATGGCAAGTAACCATGAAACAAAGCGAAAATAGTAATTACGAAGAAAGCATCGTGCGCTAATCCTATAATGGCACCAATAGAATACTGCCAAGAACCGAATCGAATTAAAATATAGATGAAAATAGCTAATAAAGCTAATGAAATAGCTTTCGCAGAAGAAGACCACAATTCACTTGATACAGCGGCAGAAATACTTCGAGACTCAAGAATTTGATGGTTCCCCATTTTATCTTTACATGCAATTAATCCTTGTTCTAATTTTTCTCTTACAAGTTGTGTCGCTTTATCATCACTCAATTTATAATTGGTTATAATTTCTACGTTAAAATCATTTGATTTTGTTTTCAAATCAATTGAAGCAATTTCACCATTTTTGTCGATGAAAACTTTCTCTAAATTAGATCGCAAGTAGTTTATGTCTGCTTTCTTTTCAAATTTTACCGCAAATGTTCTACCTCCAGTAAATTCAACACTTTGCTTTAATCCATGTGTGAACATGGCGATAACCCCTATAATTGTTACTGAAATTGAAAACATGTAAAAATATTTTCTTTTTCCAACCCAATCAAAATGGAAGTTTTGAAACAAACCTTTTGACAATTTCGTATTGAAAGAGATTGATTTCCCTTTCTCTAACCAATTGTAAATAGCCAATTTAGAAATAATAATTGCAGAGAAAATAGAAGTGAAAATACCAATAATTAAGGTAGTAGCGAATGATTTAATTTCTCCTTTTCCAAAAATTACTAAGATAATCGCAACTAACAAGTGAGTCACATTCGCATCGATAATCGCTGGTAACGCTTTTTTAAATCCTCTGTTTAATGATTCCCCTAAATCAACTCCTCTTGCTTGTTCTTCACGAACACGCTCAAAAATCAATATATTAGCATCTACAGCAGTACCAATTGTTAATACGATACCAGCAATTCCAGCTAGGGTTAAAACCGCTCCAAACGATGCTAAACAACCGAAAATTAAAACGATATTCACGCACAATGCGATATTTGCAGCTAAACCTGCTTTTCCATAGTAGAAATACATGTATAACAAAACAGCTAAGAAGGCAAAAGCAAAAGATATTAAACCTGCTTTTGAGTTTTGAAGTCCTATTGTTGGACCAACTTTCATTTGCTCTTTTATGATACATGGTGCCGGTAAAGATCCTCCATTTAAAAGTCCAGATAAATCTTTGGCCTCGTCAATTGTGAAGTTACCTGAAATTTGAGTACTTCCAGCTGTTATCGCTCCATTTACGCGAGGTGCACTGTAAACAAGACTATCCATTGTAATTGCAATGATGCGACCCACGTTATCACTCGTCATTTGTCCCCACTTTTCAGAACCATTTTCAGTCATGCTAAGATTAACAGTTATCAAAGAAGTAGATTGTTCGAATCCTGTATTTGCAGATTTAATGTCAGTACCTCCAACCATTGCTTTTCCATTCTCAGGGATTTTTATGGCGTATAAAGTGAAAACAAGCTCTTTTGATTTAGCATCTACAGATTCTGCTTCAGCTGACCACATAAACGCTAAATCAGGTGGGAATATCGAAAGAATATCACGTCTTCTTAAAATTTGTTCTACCAGCGTTTTATTTTCAGGTTTAATATATCCAACTGCATATGGTCCTGCACTCTTAACTAGATCTTCTAGTCCTTTTCCTGATCCACCTAATGGTTTTGTTAATTCGGCTAATGATTTTTTACTTTTATTTGAGTCTTCATCTGTTTTTGCTAAAGTGTCAGTTGAAGTGTTATCAACCTCTTTAATTTCTTTTTGCTTAGAAATGTTTGAAGCTTGTTTCCATTGAGCGGCAATTGCATCCGTTTGGTATGTCTCGTAAAATTGAAGATTTGCCGTTGAACTCATTTTTTGAGCAACAGTTACCTCATCTTGAACTCCAGGTAATTCAATGTAAAGTCTATTTTTTGTAAGATCTTTTTGAATGTTAGGTTGTGCTACACCAAATTGATTAATACGTCTTTCCATTATTAATTCAACTCCATCCATTGAAGAAGCTACTTTTTTCTGGAAATAGTCAATAACGTCAGAGTTTGGTGAATTGATATTTAATTCACTGATATCCTCAATGTTAAATAATCGAACCAATTTTAAATCACCATTGATTTCTTTACTAGCTTCCTCAAATAATGTAACAAAGTCACCTCCTTTGGCATTGTACCTACTCAAGGCTTTTTCATACGGCTTTTTAAATTTCAAATCTCTGTTATTTCTCGCATAATTCGAGATTAATCCAGGAGTTGAAATTTCAAGTGTTACACTCATTCCTCCGACTAAGTCAAGTCCAAAGGCTAAACTTCTCTTTTTTACATCTTGAAAAGTAGAACCTAGAATAGGGTAGACCGGCTTTTCTGCTTTGTCTTTAAGAATTTGATTTAATAAGGCTCCTTTTGCAATTTCATCCGCTTCAGGTGTCGAAAAATCAACTTTTGTATTGTTTGGCAAGTATGCTATACCATTATTTTTAGCCGCTGTAGCCTTTAACTCAGCTAAAGCAATGTCTGCTTTTTTGTTGGCACTTTGTTCAGTTGATATTGTAACCCAAGTAAACGATAATTGATAAAGACATACCGCTGTCAATAATATCGTTAAAAACCAAAAAAATCCTTTATTACGCATGTTGGTAAATCAATTAATTTATTAAATAAGGCGCAAATATAGAATTTCAATTTAACACTATCAATAAACTTTGCAAAGGATTTGTCAAGTTTATTAACAATACATATTTTTTTAGTAAAATATTACGTTCTATTTTACCGTGATAGTGCTGATATACTTATTATTGTATTAAAAATAACTAGATAAATAAAATCATGTTTTATTTTATTTTATTTTTGCTAATCTGAAGAAAATTAACTCTTTTTGACGATTACTAGAGTGATTGATAAAATTCAATTAATTTTTCAGTGAAATTATCCCACGATTTTTCTTTGTTCTCAATTTCAATGTTTTCTGCTAAGGAATCTTTTAAATTATGTGCAAAATAATATTGAATTGCTTCACTAATTAGATCTGTTTTTGGTTGATGCACGATCATACCTGTTTTTAGATGTGAGACCGTTTCTTTCAAGCCTCCAACATCCGTAGCAATAATAGGAAGCGAAAAATGATTGGAAACTGCTGTTATTCCTGATTGGGTAGCGTTTTTATAGGGTAAAATACAGACATCTGAAGCTGAAAAATATAATGAAACTTCTGAATCGCTAATATACTGATTGTACAGATGAATTCTATTCGTAGCCTTCGAACTTTTTATCAGTTGATCATACTTTTCAAAGGATCCATATACTTCTCCTGCAATCAATAATTGGTAGCTGTCATCTAACATATTCATCGCCTCAATAAGTAAGTCTAAACCTTTATAATCTCTTATTAAACCAAAAAATAAAAGTGTTTTTTTATCTGAAGGAAGTTTTAATTTTGTTAAAGCCACATTCTGCTCTATTTTATCTCCGAAATGAGTATACACTGGATGGTCAATTCTCAAATATTTAGCATTGGGCTTTAAGGTAAGTAAATCCTTTAAAACAGTGTCTGACATGACAATAAAACCGTCTGTTTTTTTTAGGAAAAACCGATTGAAAAAAGTATCAAAAAAACGTTTTTCGTGTGGTATTACATTATGTAAAATGGATATTTGTTTCGTCTTTTTATTTATCCTTCTTGAAATAATTCCGAATGCAGGTCCAAAAAATGACATCCAATAATTTGTAATGAAAAGGTCAGATTTTTCCTTATTTATTTTCCGAGCTGAACTAAAGTAAGAAAAAGGGTTTATTGAATCTAATATTCGAACTGCTGGCACTTTATCCACGGTATCTTTTTTAGATACAAATTGGGTTTCTCCTGGGAAAAGAAAACTTGGATATTGTCTTTTGAAAGTAAAGGATTTAACCGAATGTTTTTTTTCAAGAGAGCGAAAAAGTGGAGCGCTAAATTGAGATATTCCACCTCTGAATGGATAAAATGCTGAAAAGATACTTATTTTCATGCTTCAAGTTTATTCAAATCCATGTTCAACAAAATTATAATAAATTTCAGTCCCTTTTTTAACATTTAAAGTGTCAAAGTCTGCAATTTTTAAATTTTTATATACTTTGGATACAAGTCCTACATTCGTAGCATATACTTCGTGCATGGCTTGAAAATCAATCAAAGACTTAAAGTATCCTTGCTCAACAACTAGGGTTGAATCAAAAGTGATGCCGTTAAAAGTTGATGGTTTGTGAATGTTCGAATAGCTGAATTCTAAGGGGTCATAGGTGTTAAAAGCATTTGGATTCCATTTTTTGTCAATTGTTGGAGAGAAAACCAATTTAATAATCCGCTGATTTTCTTCCACTATCTCAGCTTTGTATTGGGCAATTATTATTGTCCACAAGTCTTTCAAAACCCAAGAGTCTACGTTCGTATTTCTGGTGTATCTAAAAAATTCTCTCGCTGTTCTTCCTTGATTATCAATATACTGTTGTCCTATGTAAGTTTTTAATTGATAGACTAGGGTGTCATGCTGTCCAACGGTTTCATCGTGTTTCATTTCTTTTACATTGTAAATCACATATTTTCCTGGGATTAAACCAAAGTAATTTAAATGCATAGAAATTGTTTCCGATTTTTTTTTGCAGCCAATAAAAAAAGTAAAGACAAGAAGTGCAACAAGTATGATTTTTTTATTTTTCACTTTTTTTGATATTTCTAACTACGAACGTACGAAAAAAAGGTCAATTATTAGGATTTATTCCCTTTTCTTTAAACTGTTTCATTACATTTTCTAACTTTTTACCTTCTAAAAGTTCACCATGGAAATAATATTTACGAGAAATTTCTGTTCCTGCTTCGTCTTTTGCTATTGACCAACCATGTAAAATGCCATCTTTGTAACGTTCTTCAAGCATTAGTTTTCCATTCGGATGATTGGTCTCCCAGACGCCGATTTTTTTATTATTTTTATAAGTACCTTTTAATTTAATCAGACCGGAGTCAAAGTACTCAACTTTTTCGCCATCCACAAGTCCATTTAGATAGTTTGTATAGGAAGCCATTATCAGACTTTTATTACTTAAATCTTCTGATAGATAATAAATTATTTTTGGACCATTTAGCTTATCTTCTTTGTAAGATTCAGAAGAACTTAATCTTCCAGAAGGGGCATAGTTTAACCAAATACTATCTTTTTTCATGTTTTTATAAATGCCTTTCGACAGAATAACCCCATTTTCATTATAAAAATTGGCAGAGGATCTGGTACTAGACACGTCATGTTTAATGATAGCCTGCAGAGATTTTGAAGGGTAATAATAATAAAAGGTTCCAACAGGTTTATCATCAATAAATTGTCCTTTGTATTGAAGCGCGATACTTTTTGGATGAGTCTTTTCCCATGGACCTTGCTTTCTGCCTTTTTCATCCACTTTATTTTGACTAAGTGCTGCAAAGGAAATGAATAAGAATAGTAAAATGGAATAGTTTTTCATAGGTTAATTTTTTCTGAGAATTCTAGTAAACTTAAACATGTTATATCTGCTTCAATGTTGATTGGCTCTTCCGTTTTAATACGAACTGTTTTCATTCCAAGATTCTTGCCAAAAAGTATATCAGAATCCGTGTCACCAACCATGATGGATTTTGAAAAGTTAATTTCAGGGTGCTCTTTTTGTGCTTGTAATCCCATTTTAGTTCCTGGTTTTCTCGTGGAATTTTGATCTGACTTTAGTTCAGGGGCATAATAACACTTTGTGATTAACCCTTTCCTCTTTTTCAATTCAACAAGCATATAACTATGAATATCTAAAAGGTTACGTTCTGTCATAATCCCTTTACCAATTCCTTGTTGATTAGTGATAACGAAAATAGAAGAAAACATTGAGGAGAACTTAGCGATGGATTCAGGTACTCCTTCAATGAAATTAAATTGATCAACCGATTGAACATAACCGCCCATGATTCGTTGATTAATTACACCGTCTCGATCTAAGAAAAGTGTCCAAGAAGCATCTATGTTCCAATTGAGCATATGATAATTAAATCGTTTTTTCTACTAAATAATGATTTCTATTGGATGAGTTTCTGCCCACTAGTTCAGCTAAAAAACCGGCTAAGAAAAATTGAGAACCTATAATCATTGCAACTAATGAGATATAAAATTCAGTGCGTTCCGCAATCAGACGACCTGTTGTGTCAATGAAAAGTTTATCAATTCCTAAATAGAAAGCAAAACAAAAACCAATAATAAATAAAAAGGTACCGATTGCACCAAAGAAATGCATTGGTTTTTTTCCAAATTTCCCCATAAAAACGACTGTTAATAGATCTAACGGACCATTTAAGAAACGATTCATTCCAAATTTAGTGGTACCAAATTTTCTTGATTGATGTTGTACTACTTTTTCGCCAATGTTAGTGAATCCTGAATATTTAGCAATTGGCGGAATATAACGATGCATGTCTCCGTAGATCTCGATACTTTTAACGACTTCGTTTTTATAAGCTTTTAAGCCACAATTGAAATCATGTAATTGAATACCAGTTAATTTACGTGCGGCCCAATTATAAATTTTGGTGGGAATAGTTTTGGTAATTGGATCGTATCTTTTCTTTTTCCATCCCGAGACGATATCAAAATCTTCTTCGATGATCATTCGATTTAGTTCTGGTATTTCTTCAGGAGAGTCCTGCAAATCAGCATCCATCGTAATAACAACGCGTCCACTAGCTAGTTCAAATCCTTTTTGTAATGCAGCAGATTTACCATAATTTCGTTGAAATTTTATCCCCCTAACTTCAGTGAAATTTGCACTTAATTCTTCAATTACTCGCCAAGAACCATCTTTACTGCCATCATCAATAAAAATTACTTCGTATGAAAATTTATTTTCATCCAATACTTTTTTTATCCATGTATGTAATTCAGGGATTGACTCCACTTCATTAATTAATGGGACTACAATAGATATATCAATCTTAAATTCCACGAAATATTTTTTTAATTTATACAAATATAAACATTCAATGATTCTCCTTACACTTTTTAAATATGAAATTATTGGTTATCTTGTATAATAACCTGAGATTCTGTGTTAATAGTTCGGAATTAACAAATCAAAAGTGCACAGCTAGACTAGTAAAATAGATTTTAGAGGTAAAATATTGCGGCAAGAATAAAAATTACAATTATCACAATGTATTGCCACACATCGACAAAGTAAGGGAAGTATTTTTTAATCTTTTCGCGGATATTCATAGAGCAAACATAAGAAATAATTTATTAAAAAGCCTTTTTGAACTCTTTAAACGTGTTGTGTATAGATTTTTTATGATCTACTTGCTGAACGGTTTTAATCCCTTATTTTTTTAATAACCCAGTACAAACCTTCATTCGAATAATACGTTTAGCGGAAGCATCCACTTTTTTCTTAAACTCAGGATCAGATTTGTATTTTTTTAAGATTTCAGCATGCGCTTTTTTTGCATCAACGGGCATTAATAAAATGTCACATCCCGCACTTACAGCTTTTGAAGCGGATTGAGGAACGCTTATAACCCCTCCCATATTCATAGCATCCGTTACGATTAATCCTTTAAAGCCCAAACTGTCTCTTAGCAATCCTTGAACGATTTCAGGAGATAAGGTGGAAGGCAATCCTTTTGTGTCAAATTTTACATTGTTTTTAACGGCAATGTGGGCAACCATAATTGAAAGTACACCATTTTCAATTAGACCAGGATAATTTTTAATTTCTTTCAACTCTCCATCAAGGACTTGCAGAGATTTGTGCGTGTCTCCAGTAACCAGGCCATGACCAGGGAAATGCTTGGCTGTTGCGATAATGTTACTATTTTGTGTTTCCTGAATAAAGGCATTTGACCATGGTATAATATTAGCTGGGTTTGACCCGAAACCTCGATAACCAACTGTTGAATTAGTCGACATATCCACAACAGGAGAGAAATTGTAATTAATTCCGATCGCATTTAGGTCATTCGAAATCGTTTTTGCACAAATTGTTACTTCTTCGATAGACTTTATTTCGTTTGCTTTTTTCACAATGTTAGCACCTTTTATTTTCATATTCATAAGACTTGGTTCAGCATCTGCAGAATATAAAAATGGTAAATTACCAATTTCTGAATTCATTAATTCATATTGCTTGATCATCTTTGTAAAGCCCTCTTTTGTCCCATTTAACATCAAAACACCACCAATAACTCTGTCTTTTATATGCTCTTTAATTAAAGCATCTGTTTGCCCATATTTACCAACGGCTGGCATGATTAGCTGAGCTACGATCGCTGTATCGTCAAGGGCAGAGAAAATGTCATTCACTTGTTTTTCCAGCGTTTCATTTTCCTTTAAATAATCAGTGAGAGTATATAACACTTCAGTTTTAGGGATTTCAATTTTTATTGTTTCATCCATCTTTTTGTCTTGAGCGCAGGCCTGAAACAAGAAAAGAACAAGAATACTAAGTAATGGAAGTTTCGTCATTTTAATCTTTTTATTTTAATAGTTGTCAAAGTTAGTGTTAATCAAATAGAACTTTTTAGCCAAGTAAATTGTTTTATGCACACTTCGATTGTCAATAACCATGCCGACCATAGATTCTATATTTAGAATTAACATCAATTCTTTTATCATATGGGTGTATAACTTAGCTTTTTTTGTATCTTCAGGATAAAATATAAAAATGCATCAAAATTTCACCATCAAATCATGGGCGCAAGACGATCGTCCTCGAGAAAAATTGTTATTGAAAGGAAAGCAATCTTTATCAGATGCTGAATTGATTGCCATTCTCTTAGGTTCAGGAACTAGAGAAAAATCAGCAGTAGAATTAGCGCAAGAAATTCTTTCCTTTTCTTCTAACGACTTAAGTAAATTTAGTAAATTTTCATTTAAAGATTTGTTGAAATTTAAAGGGATAGGAGAGGCGAAAGCGATCACATTATTAGCTGCAATAGAATTAGGGAAACGAAGGAAATTGGTGGAAGAACCTAAAAAATTAAAAATTACTCATTCAAATGAAATTTATACATTTTTATCCGGGAAATTCTTCGAATTGAGACATGAAGAATTTTACATAATCCTGCTAAACCGAGCGAATGAAATTATTCATACAGAGCAAATATCTAAAGGTGGTCTTTCTGGAACGATTGCGGATGGAAAAATCATTTTTAAAGTCGCTTTGGATCATTTTTCCAGTGCAATAATTCTCTGTCATAATCATCCAAGTGGTCAAATTAGCCCCAGTAATGAAGACCTTTTATTAACAACGAAGTTAGTGAATTTTGGAAAAATGATAGATTTACCCATCTTAGATCATATTATTTTCACAGATAATGGTTACTTTAGCTTCGCCGATGAGGGATTGATGAAATAAAAATAGAATGTTTGTGAAAAAAAGAATAATTACCATAATAGGAGCAAGGCCTCAAATAATTAAATCTTCAGCCATTAGTCGTGCTATTCGCACACATTTTTCAGATAAAATGGAAGAAATTATCGTTCATACAGGTCAACATTATGATGAAAATATGTCAGAAATATTTTTTGAAGAGATGGGGATTCCTTTGCCGAATTATAATTTAAATGTTGGAAGTGGTTCACATGGAGCACAAACTGGGAAGATGATCGAAGGGTTAGAAACTATTTTTTTGAAAGAAAATCCAACGGCAATTCTTGTTTATGGCGATACTAATTCAACAATAGCTGGTGCGCTAGCTGCTTCAAAAATTCATATCCCTGTTATTCATGTAGAAGCAGGATTAAGGAGTTTTAACAAAGCAATGCCCGAAGAAATAAATAGGATTGCCTGTGATCATATGTCGACTTTGTTATTTACACCTACAACAACCGGTTTCGAAAATCTGAAACGTGAAGGTTTTGCGCTTGAATATACTGAGAAAGCTTCTGTGAATTCTCCGCAAGTGTTTCATTGTGGAGATGTTATGTACGATAATAGTTTGTACTTTTCATCTGTGTCTGATCAAAAATCAATACTATTAAGTGAAATAGGAGTGGAACCTAATCGTTATATTTTATCTACTATTCATCGAGATTCAAATACCGATATTGCAAGTAATTTAGAAAATATATTCAATGCTCTGTTGGCGATTCAAAAAATGTCAGGTTATTCGATTGTTTTGCCTATTCACCCGCGAACAAGAAGTAAATTAAAAGATCAACTTTCGGCCTCTCTATTGGAAGAAATTGAAAACAATGCGCATTTTAAGATTATTGATCCTGCTGGATTTATTGATATTATTGCCTTAGAGAAAAATGCTAAAATGCTTATTACAGATAGTGGTGGACTTCAAAAGGAAGCCTATTTTTTTAAGAAACCTTGTATAATTTTGCGTCCTCAAACAGAATGGGTGGAAATTGTAAACAATGGAAATGCGATATTAGCAGATGCAAATTTTGATAAAATTGTTGAAGCTTTTACAAAGTTGAATAGTAAATCAGATTATACATATCCATCTTTTTATGGAAATGGCGAGGCTGCAGAATTTATTTGTGAAAAAATAATAGAACATTTCTGATGATTGAAATTTATGTGGATCAAATATCTGAAAGATTAATTTATACGTTGGACTTTGTTTTTAAAGAGCGAGGTTTAACATATAAAATCAATAACGATTTTTTATCTTTTATAAATTCAACGAATGTAAAATTCAATTATTCTGAAAGAGTTTTTGAAGATATTACTCAGATTATTCCAGCTACAGTTCTATTTGATGAAGTAATATTTATTTATGGAATTGAAAAGGCTGCATTTGAGAAGGAGGAATGTCTTTCATTTAATAGAATTATTGATCCATTAGCATCTATTTTTTATGTTCTTTCAAGAATGGAAGAATATACCAATCACCGAGAAGATGCCCATGGTCGTTTTGCTTCAAAATATAGTATCCAAAGTTCTTATAATTGGTTAGAAAAAGCAATGTGCGATAGATGGGCAGTAGCTTTTATTAATTATTTATCGAAGGTTTTAGGGGTT
Organism: Flavobacteriales bacterium; assembly: GCA_947449575.1. Taxonomy (GTDB): domain Bacteria; phylum Bacteroidota; class Bacteroidia; order Flavobacteriales_D; family Crocinitomicaceae; genus CAIUKX01. Next base: position 18,840 of record CANFRV010000032.1, on the reverse strand, counting down.
TCTCTTGAAATTGAAAATTCTCCTGTTACTATTCGTCCAACATTTGATATTGATAATGTTTATGCGTATCAGTGGAAAAAAGGGGTTCGTAAATGGTTATCGATAGGGAGAGATAGACTTACATTCAATAAAATAAGACTAGAAGAGCGAAAAAGAGTTTTGTCTGGAGAAATGAAAGATCCTTACGATACTTACAAATACATCGAGTCGATTTCAGATCGAGGGTATGACGTGAATATGTTTTGGCTATTGGGGGATTATGCGAAAAACGATAAAAACATCGCTTATTCAGATATTCGCCATCAAAAATTAATATGTAAAATGAATGAAAAAGCAGTTGTAGGTCTTCATCCCAGCTATCGTTCAAATTCATATCGATATCATGTGAAGGAAGAAAAAGAGCGTTTAGAAAAAATTATTGATTATTCTATTGAAAATACACGTCAACATTTTTTGAAATTGAAGATTAGAATTACGTATCCTAATTTAGTTTCTTTAGGTTTTAAGCATGAATATTCAATGGGTTACGCCGATAGCATTGGTTTTCGAGCAGGGACAGCGCGGTCACATCGATGGTTTGACTTAAATAAAAATCAGTTGACCGATTTGATCATTCATCCATTTATATATATGGATGGAACATTAAATGAGTATTTGCAATTAAGTCCAGATGAAAGTAAAAAAATAATTTGGAAACTATTTTCGGAAGTTTCAAGATTTGGCGGCGATTTTATGTGTATTTGGCACAATGAAACAATAGGTAATTATGGAAAATGGAACGGGTGGAATGACGTTCTAGAATATACTTTAGGTTTAAGAAATAGAAAAGAATATGGAGCGTAAATTCATTATCACCGGTATGGTTTTGATATTAATTAGTATCATTTTAGGAGCGTTTGGGGCTCATTCATTAAAAACACTGCTCGAAAATGACCCAGATGTTCTAAAAAAGATTAGTTCATTCGAAACAGGTGTTAGATATCAAATGTATTCTGGTTTATCTTTTTTAATCATTGGTTTAAATAAAGAAAAGTTTCAATTTTCACTAAAACCAGTGTTTTACTGCTGGCTCGTAGGAACTATTTTTTTCTCAGTTTCCATCTATTTTTTGACACTTCAAACAATATTGGGCGTATCTCTGAAGTTTTTGGGGCCTATCACTCCTTTGGGAGGTTTATTATTAATCATAGGTTGGGGATTTTTATTACTGAAATTTTTAAAGCAACCAAAAAAAAATATTCAGAATCAAGAATCAGACATTAATGATTCTAACTTTGCACCTGCGCAATCCAACACCCAATCCCAAACTCCTAACACCTAAGAATAATGAAAATAACAATTCTTGGTTCAGGAACTTCTCAAGGTGTGCCAACGATCGCATGTGATTGTTATGTCTGCGCTTCAAGTGATGCGAGGGACAAACGATTACGAAGTTCAATTATGATATCGCATCAAAATGAAAATTATGTGATCGACTCCGGACCAGATTTTAGACAACAGATGTTGCAACATAATGTTAAATCATTACGGGCACTGATTTTTACCCATGAACATAAAGATCATATTTCTGGTATGGATGATATTAGAGCTTTTAATTATAGAGAGTCTCGCCACATGGAAATATTTTGTACAAAACGAGTAGAGGAAGCATTGCGAAGAGAGTTTCACTATATTTTCTCTTCCTTTGATTATCCTGGGTTACCAAAAGTAAACTTAAATCAAATTACTTCTGAAAAGTTTACATTACCTGGTGGGTTAGAGGTGCAACCAATTGAAATCATGCATTATGTCATGCCTGTTCTGGGGTATCGAATAGGAGATTTTACATACATTACAGATGCGAAAACGATTTCAGCAGAAGAAAAAATAAAATTAAAAGGGACAAAAACATTGATCGTAAATGCTCTTCATCAAAAGGTGCATATTTCTCATTTCAATTTACAAGAAGCATTAGCATTTATTGAGGAAATACAGCCCGAGAGAGCTTATTTAACCCATATTTCTCATTTATTTGGGACCCATGAAGAAATTGAAAAATTGTTGCCACCAAATGTTTTTGCGGCTTATGATGGATTGATTTTAGAGGTGAATTGAATAATTTTAATTAAAACATATAACTTTACAAAAAAAACACACACAGATGGCTAACAATATTTTACAAGGGAAAAGAGGAATCATTTTTGGAGCTTTAAATGAACAATCAATTGCATGGAAAGTTGCATTGCGAGCGCATGAAGAAGGTGCTAAATTTGTATTGTCAAATGCTCCAATCGCTATGAGAATGGGTGAAATTAATGATTTGGCTGCGATTACAGGAAGTCAAGTTGTGCCTGCAGATGCTTCGAGCGTTGAAGATTTAGACAATTTGGTTGAGCAATCAATGGAGATCTTAGGAGGTAAGATTGATTTCGTTTTACATTCGATAGGAATGTCACCTAATGTTAGAAAAGGAAAACATTATACTGAATCCGACTATAAGTTTTACCAGCAAACAATGGATGTTTCTGCGATATCATTGCATAAAACATTGGCATCATTGTACAAAAAAGAAGCATTAAATGAGTGGGCATCCGTTGTTGCTTTAACCTATATTGCGGCACAACGTATTTTCCCAGATTATAACGATATGGCTGATGCTAAATCACTTTTAGAATCTATAACGCGTTCATTTGGATATCATTATGGGATAAAAAACAAAGTCAGAGTAAATACTATTTCACAATCACCAACACCAACAACTGCTGGTCAAGGAGTGAAGGGTTTTGCTGAATTTATTAACTTTTCTGAACAAATGTCACCTCTAGGGAATGCGCCTGCAACTGCTTGTGCTGATTATTGTATTGCCATGTTTTCTGATTTGACCAGATATGTGACTATGCAAAATCTTTTTCACGATGGTGGATTTTCCAACACTGGAGTTACCAGAAATGTAATTGATATGTTTGGAGAAAAATAATTGAGAAACTTTGTTTTTGAAGTCAAGTGTAAGGCTTCATTTAATTGCTTTCCTCCATTTTAGTAATATGAATATACTTTTTTAAAATTCTTGCCGTTTTACAAAGAAAAAGATAAACTATGAATTACTTAGTACTGCTGTTTTGCTGCATGGTGTTATTATTCAGCAATGCCCAAGATAATCTAAAGAGTGTAAATGGAGCGGGTGATTTTTCTCTAGGAATTCGTTCCACAACCAGTTTTTTTGATAATACAAATTCGGGGTTACCAGGTATAGGAACAGGAGGTGATTTTAGAATTCGCTTGTCCGATAGAGTCAATACAGATTGGTTTGCAGATTATATCATGTCGACAACTAACTATCTGAAAAGGAATGATTTTCATATCGGATGGAGCGTAATGTTTTATCCATTTAATTATTCTAACAAAGGTTTTAAGCCGTACGTTTTAGCTGGCCACTGCTTTGATTATAGTCAATTTATTGATTTAAAGAATTTTAATCATAGCGATGATCGATGGAGTTCAGCAATTCAAGGAGGACTGGGGACTCATTATTATTTTACAGATCGGTTTGATATGATTTTTCAAGCGCAGTACATGATGCATTTGGGCACGCACCTAGAATCGGAAGTAGTGAATTCTGAAATACAATTTAAGTCAGAAAAAGGTGCTTTGTCCGAAGGCCATTTACTCATTACTTTGGGCTTTAATTATAAAATCGGGAAATTATGGGGACAAAATTAATCATACTATTCATTTGTATTTCTACTTTTTTAAAAGCACAAGATTTGTCAAATGGTGAAAGAAAAGGATTAATAAAAGCCACAGGTTCGCTTTATAAATCCAACATGTTGAACTGTTCTATCTCACATTTTTATCTTGGAGGAAATTCAGAATATTTTTTCAGCGATAAATATTCATTCAGAGGGGATTTTTATTTGTTAATTGGAGAAAAGAATAATGCTGGTTACTCAATGAAAAATACCTCGATGCTAAGTGCTGGTTTTAACCGTAATTTTTCCAAAGGAAAATGGTGTCCGACTCTAGGGTTTTATACAGGAGTAACTAATTTGCATATGGTTTCACTTTTAGAAACGTTTGCTCCAGATTTTAATCATCCTACTGTTCAGTTAATTCCACATATAGGAATTAGTGCAGGAGTTCAATATTATTTCTACACATATTTTCATTTTTTTGCTGAAGCCAGGTATATTCATCAATTGAATCCATTTCAACCATCCCTGCTGGATGAAATTTCTTACACTGGAGGATTGGGGTTTCAAATTCCTTTGTTGAAGTAATTGTTTTTATTTATCTTCCAGCAGGAATGAACGGAATCGTTTAATGCTAAAATATTTCAGGTTGTTAGATATACCCCATGATATCATAGCTAATATACCCAACCCATTCTTTTATTAAATTATTCCATCCAAAAAGAGCGGAAAAATCAGGTACGAAATATTGATCCCAATAATAAGTTGATTTCGTTCCAGTTTGCAAATTAGTTGCATATGTATCGCAGTGGAATTTTATTTTATCAAAACAAGATTTTGCTCTTCTCATGTGAAATCCAGAAGTGATAAGAAGTCTCTTTTTTAAAAGAGGGTAGGATTGTTCCAATACTTTTTTTGTCTCCACTGCATTTTCTCGTGTGTTACGAGAAGTAGATTCTATCAAAATATCACCTTCCGGAAAACCCCAATCAACGAGCACAGCTTTTAATTGAATCGCTTCTTTTAATCCATGATCAACAACATAGCCAGATGCACCTGAAATTAATATTTTCTTTATTTTTCCTTTTTTATAGAGCGTAATTGCCTGCCAAATTCTGTCCACATGAGATCCTGGAACTAGGACTTTTAAGTCATTATTATATTCAAACATTCCTCCTAAAACAATTCCTACATCGTAGTTTTTTACATTTTCTATTTTTGTCCCATGAATTTCCCATTTTTTCATAAATTGAAGAAAGATGACTGAATTCGAAAAAATAAGAAATAAAATAATAGAAGAAAATTTAAACCTTTTTTTCCATTTTTCATGCTTAATAAAAATAAATCCTGCCAGACTTAGAATGCACCAAGTACTTGGGTAAAGAAAAATGATGATTATTTTTGACAGAATAAAAAACATAGTTTTTCAAAAAAAAAGCGTAAAAAAGGCTAATTTATTCAATAATCCTTTTGCAAGTCCTATTTTTGTACAAAATATTTTAAAAAAATGATATTATTAATAAAAGATCAATTGAAAATTGATAAAATTCTTGGAATTAAATATTCAGATATAAATGATTTTTTGGTTAGAGTAGCTACTAATATTCTTTTTGCAGTTATTATACTCGTAATCGGTTTTTGGGTGGTTAAAATGGTTGTAAAAGCCCTCAAAAAAATTCTAAGACGAAGTAAAACTGATGAAAGTTTGGTCACTTTTCTATCTAGTTTCCTGACCTTGGTTTTAAAGATACTAATCGTTGTGACAAGTATCACACAATTAGGGATCGAAATGACGTCTTTTGTCACATTGCTAGGAGCAGCAGGATTAGCGGTTGGTTTAGCTTTTTCAGGGACATTGTCAAATTTTGCAGGAGGTGTTATGATTTTAATTTTCAAGCCATTTAAAGTGGGAGATTTTGTTTTGACACAAGGAGAGCAAGGAATAGTGAAGCAAATCCTTATTTTTAATACTTATCTATCAACGAATGATAATAAAATTATTATCCTTCCCAATGGTCCTGTAGCGAATGGAAATATTATAAACTATACGAAGGCAGAACAAAGACGAGTAGATTGGATATTTGGTATTTCTTATGGTGATGACTTGAAAACGGCAAAAGAATTACTTACTAAATTTATTGAAGAAGATCATAAAATACTCAAAGATCCATTGGTTTTTATAGGTGTTGAATCCTTAACAAATACTGCTGTTAATATTAGCGTGAGAGCTTGGGCTGCAACAGCTGATTATTGGGAAGTATATTATGATCTCAACGAAAGAGTATACAAAGAATTCGAATCGGCAGGTTTACATTTAGCACACTCTAATTTTGTTATTACGAATCAACCAATAGACCCAAAAGGATGAGAGAAAATAGGATTCATCCATTAAATTTCGATCCAATAATTCTTGCCTATATAGAAGGAAACAATTTTGGTCGTTTACTTGAGATGAATTTCGAAATTTTTGATGCAGGTAAATTAGAATACAAAATTACAATTCTTGAAAAACACCTTGCGACTCCTTCAGCAGCGCATGGGGGAGTGGTTTCCGCTGTAATGGATTCAGTACTTGGTATTTGTGCTTTGTCGTTAGTGTGCGCAGATGGATATGTAGTTTCCACCGTGGAGATGAAGCTGAATTTTTTAGCCCCAGTTCGATTAAACGATATATTGATAGGTAAACCTTCGTTGCTGTCAAAAGGAAAAAGATTGATTGTAACTGAAGCTGAAATTGTAAATCAAGATGGAGTGATAGTTGCGAAAGGAATGGGAACATTTAATGCTTATCCTAAAGAAAGAGCAGGGTATAAATGATTAATATTTTTAGTAGAATGAATTAAATTGCTACTTTTGTAGTAATTAAATAATATCATACGATGCTTTTATTTTTAAACGATATTGCTGGATCCGAAGTATTAGTGATTTTAGTTTTTATACTGATATTTTTTGGGTCAAAAAGTATTCCTGGTATTGCTAAAACTTTTGGTAAAACCATGTATGAAATAAAGCAAGCTTCATCTGATTTGCAAGATGAAATTAAAAAATCTGGACTCGACATTAAAAAGGATTTAAATTTGACTAGCATCATTCAAGAAACGGTAGAAGAGGTGCAAAGACCTTTAGATCAGCAAATGGTTGAAATGGATGATATTATCCACTACAATGCCCCAAAAAAAGAAATTCCTAGTAGTGAAAATCAAGAAGAATTAACAACTAGTGAGATTATCGAAACAAAATCACTCACAGAAATAAATGATTCAGAAGTAGTTATTAGTTCTCCTGAAGCGTCTCAAAATGAGCATAAAACAATTTTGTAATCAATCTTTATCGTAAATTATTTTCTCTTTTTTTGAACAATAATTTAAAAACAACTCGCTCCCTCATCCTTACTCTTAACCTCAAGCTCATTCTCATTCTCAACCTTTTTTTCGTGATTCCAACCAAATGTTAATAACTCAGAAAAGGTAAACCTAGCCCTTCCTTATTACTAACTGAAAAACAATTATTTACAAATTAGACTAACATAGAATTAAATCACATCAACTCTTTATATTAACCTATCAATAGCTTCTATAAATAGACGGTTAAGCAGTCAAATTGATCAATTATGTTAATAAGTTTTTTTATATGAATTTTTTAGACGTATCTTTGCACTCAATTTTAAGTAAAAATATGACATTTAAGGAACTAGGGTTGAAGAGTGAGGTGCTGAAGTCGTTGACAGAAATGGGGTTTGAAGCACCTACTCCGATCCAACTTGAAGCCATTCCGTATTTATTAGGAAGTGATGGTGATTTAGTTGGTTTAGCCCAAACAGGAACAGGTAAAACCGCAGCGTTCGGTTTACCATTAGTGAACAAAGTGGATGAAAAAACCAGATATCCTCAAGGATTGGTTGTATGTCCCACACGTGAATTGTGTTTACAAATCACAAGAGATTTAGAAACGTATGCAAAACACCTCGACGTGAACGTGGTTGCAGTATACGGTGGAGCGGATATCCGTAGACAAATTACTCAAATTAATAAAGGAGTTTCTATTGTCGTTGCCACACCAGGTCGTTTGGTGGATTTGATTAAACGTAGATCACTTTCTTTGGAAGAAGTGAAGTATGTAGTGCTTGATGAAGCAGACGAAATGTTGAACATGGGGTTCAAAGAAGATATCGATTTGATATTGGAATCTACTCCAAATGAACGCAACGTTTGGTTATTCTCAGCTACAATGCCGAAAGAAGTAGAGCGTATCGCTAAAACATATATGAAAACTCCGTTGGAAGTTTCTATTGGTCACAAGAACCAAAGTAATGAAAACATCGAGCACATATACTACTCAGTAAAAGAAAGAGATCGCTATGCAGCTTTGAAACGTGTTATTGATTTTAATCCAGATATTTATGGATTGATTTTCTGTCGTACTCGTATAGAAACTGCATCAGTTGCTGATAAACTAGGAAAAGAAGGATACAGTGCAGAACCTTTACATGGAGACTTGTCTCAAGTGCAACGTGATAGAGTAATGGATCGTTTCCGTAAAAAAGATATTCAAATATTGGTTGCTACTGATGTGGCTGCTCGTGGATTAGATATCGATAATATTACGCATGTATTGAATTACAATTTACCAGATGATATTGAAAACTATACACATAGAAGTGGTAGAACTGCAAGAGCTGGGAAAAAAGGTCAATCGATTGTTTTAATAAATACGCGTGAGAACTTCAAAATTCGTACAATTGAAAAACAAATTAGAGTAACTTTTGAAGCAGGTGTTCTGCCAAAACCGGAAGATATTTGCGCTATTCAATTAACAAAATTGATTCAAGGTGTAATTGAAACGGAAGTTAAAGAAAAAGACATTGAAAAATTTATGCCTCAAATTATGGCTGAATTTGGAGAATTGTCTAAAGAAGAAATCGTTAAAAAATTCGTTTCTGCTGAATTTAATCGTTTCATCGATTACTATAGTAATGCGGGTGATTTAAATTCTTCTGGAAAAGATTCAAGAGATGATAGAAGAGATAGAGAAAGAAGTGATGATGATCGTCCGCGTCGTAGAGACAGAGGTGAAAGTGGAGCTGAATCTGGAAAACAGAGGTTCTTTGTCAGTGTTGGACAGCGTGATGGTTTAAATCCTGGTGGTTTACTGCGATTAATTTGTGACAATACGGGCTTGAAATCTGATAGTATTGGTAGAATTGATATTATGCCTGCATTTTCTTTCTTTGAAGCTGATCAAGGTGAAACAGATAATATTTTACGTAAAGTAAATGGTTCAGAATACGAAGGGATTACTGTAAATATTGAAATCACAAAAGATAAATCTGGTAGTGGAGATAGAGGTGGCAGAAGTCAAGGTTCTGGAGGTGGTCAACGTCGCGAAGGAGGCTTTGGTGGTCAAAGACGTGAAGGAGGATTTGGAGGTCAGCGCCGTGAAGGTGGTTTCGGAGGAAGTCCCCGACGCGAAGGAAGCTTCGGTGGAGGTCAACGTAGAGAAGAAGGAGAGAAAAGTTTTGGTGGACCTAGAAGTCGCGATAGTCACGGAAGCAGTAGCTTTGGTGGTGGTAGAGGTAGAGACGGAGGAAACGCTAGTGGTGGATCTCGTGACGGAGGCTTCAGAGGTGGAAATGAAAGAGGTTCTAGCTTTGGTGGCGGAAACGACAGAAGTGGAAGCGACAGAAGTTCTGGTGGAAGTAGAGGAGGTTTTGGTAAACCATTTAGTAAAGGAAAAAGTAGTTTTTAAAAAATAGGTTAAGATTGATGTTGAGATTAAGTATTGCTTCTCAACCTTAAGCTTGACCTAAATCTAAAATATAAAAAATGGAAATTAGAAACATTGCAATTATTGCCCATGTCGATCATGGTAAAACAACATTAGTCGATAGAATGATTGAGTCAGGTACTGACGCACAAAAACATGAAAAACCGAAAGGGGAATTATTCATGGATAACAACGATTTAGAGCGTGAAAGAGGAATCACAATCGTTTCTAAAAACGTTTCAGTTTTGTATAAAGGAACAAAAATTAATATCATTGACACTCCTGGTCACGCCGATTTTGGTGGGGAAGTTGAACGTGTATTAAATATGGCAGACGGTGTTTGTTTGTTAGTAGATGCTTTTGAAGGTCCTATGCCACAAACTCGTTTTGTATTAGGAAAAGCGTTAGCTTTAGGTTTAAGACCGCTCGTAGTTATTAACAAAGTGGATAAAGAAAACTGTACTCCAGAAGAAGTTCACGAGAAAGTTTTTGACTTAATGTTCGAATTGGATGCAAATGATAGTCAATTAGATTTTGCTACCATTTATGGTTCAGCTAAAAATGGTTGGATGGCTGAAGATTGGAAACAACCAACCACTTCAATTGCACCTCTATTAGATAGAATTTTAGAATATTTTCCGCCAAAAGTAATTGAGGAAGGAAATACTCAGATGTTAATTACGTCTTTAGATTTCTCTACTTTCGTTGGAAGAATTGCAATCGGACGTTTGCACAGAGGGACTTTGAAAGAAGGTCAAAATATTATCTTAGGAAAAAGAGATGGTTCTCAAGAAAAACACAAGATTAAAGAAATGTTTGTTTTTGAAGGAATCGAAAAAGTAAAAGTGACTGAAATTCAAGCAGGAGATATTTGCGCTTTAACAGGTATTGAAGGGTTTGAAATTGGGGATGTTATCTGTGATGCAGAAAATCCTGAACCATTAGACTCTATTACAATTGATGAGCCAACAATGAACATGTTGTTTTCTATCAATGATTCACCTTTCTTCGGTAAAGAAGGAAAAAAGGTAACTTCTCGTCACATTCAAGAACGTTTAGCGAAAGAATTAGAGAAAAACTTAGCGATGAGGGTTTCTGCGACAGATAAAGCTGATAAATGGTTAGTTGCTGGTCGTGGTGTATTGCATTTATCTGTTTTGATAGAAACAATGCGTCGTGAAGGGTATGAGTTGCAAGTTGGTCAACCGCAAGTTATCTTAAGAGAAATCGATGGGAAAAAATGTGAGCCAATTGAAGAATTAACAATTGATTTACCAGAAGAATTTAGTGGAACAGCTATAGAAGCAGTTTCAACAAGAAAAGGTGAGATGACAAATATGGAACCGAAAGGAACGCGTATGACGATTCAATTCCAAATTCCTTCAAGAGGGATTATTGGTTTAAGAAACTACTTGTTGACGCAAACAGCTGGTGAAGCAATCATGACTCACCGTTATTTAGAATATCAGCCGTATAAAGGTGATATCGCAGGTCGTCAAAATGGTTCATTAATTTCTATGGAACAAGGAACTTCAATTCCTTTCTCTATTAATAATCTTCAAGAAAGAGGTAAGTTCTTTGTTGCTCCGAATGAAAGTATTTATGAAGGGCAAGTAATTGGAGAAAATTCTCGTGCTGGTGACATGGTTGTAAATGTTACTAAAACGAAGAAAATGTCAAATATGCGTTCTTCAGGAGCTGATGATAAAGTGAAATTAATTCCACCTATCAAATTTAGTTTAGAAGAGTGCTTGGAATATATTCAAGGAGATGAGTATGTGGAGGTAACTCCTGAAAGTTTGCGTATTCGTAAAATTTACTTGAAAGAAACAGATAGAAAAAGATTCGGTAAATAATTTTATCGTTTGAAGTCATATAGCCCAAATCTTTCAGTAAATGAAAGGTTTGGGCTTTTTTGTTAATAGCATGTTGAAAAGAATCGAAATTTATTTTTTTTCAAAGTTTTATTTTTGTAACTTTAAGTAACAAATAGCATAGGTATGTTTGACGACGAAGAAGAAAATGATGATTACTTCGCAAGTAATCTCAATGAGGATCTAGAACGATTTGAATCCTTCTTAAAAGGGGAGGATTTAGGTTTTTTGGACAGTGATAGATTGGAGGCAATTATTGATCATTATTTAATTACCAGTCAATATAGTAAAGCGAAACTTTGCGCTGAACATGCCGTTTCTCAATTCTCTTTTAATGTTGTGTTATCACTTCGTTTGGCGCAATCTATGTCTGCGATGGGACAATTAAAGGAAGCTTTAAGTATTATTTCACAAATTGAAAAGATAGAAATGGCCACTTGTGAAGTGCTATTAACAAAAGCTTCTATTTTTAGTCAACTGCGAGATTCGAAGAGCGCAATTAAATATTTCAAAGAGTCATTACTACTTTCAGAACCAGAAGATCGAGATGAAATCTACCTTGATTTGGCAATGGAGCATGAAAATTCTAATGATTATAAAGGGGCTCTCACGGTTCTTCAAGAAGCAATAAAGTATAATCCAAAGAATGAAGGTGCGATCTATGAAATTGCTTTTTGCTATGATCAATTAGGGGATTATGAAAAAGCTATAAAATGCTATTCAGATTTTATTGATGAAAATCCTTATTCTTTTACGGCCTGGTACAACCTAGGAAATGCTTATTCTAAATCGGAAGATTTTGAAAAAGCTGTTTGGGCATACGATTATTGTGTGTTAATCAACGAAGATTTCGGTCCTGTTTATTTTAATTTGGGAAATGCCTATTTATCACTGGATAAATACCAACTGTCAATCGACAGTTTTAATAAATGCATGGAATTGGATGGTGAAGATCCTGTGGCTCTATGCTATATTGGAGAAGCGCATGAGCAGTTAGGGGAATTAAAATTAGCGAAAGAATATTATAAGCAAAGTTTGGATTTAGCTCCCTTGCTGCCTGATGCTTGGCTTGGGTTAGGAATTATCGAAGATTTGGAAGGTAGAACAAGGGCGGGAATTGTTTTAATAAATCGAGCAGCGGAATTAGATCCTGAAAACGCAGGTATTTTTTCTGTACTTGCAGGTGCGCATGAGAAATTGGAGGAATTTGATCTTGCAAAAGAATATTATTTGATGGCCCTTGAATTAGACGCAACCGATGAAGAATGTCTTACAAGTTTTATTGATTTATTAATTCGATTTTCATTGAAGGATGCTTTGGAATTTATTTCAAATTTTACTGAAAAATATTCAACGAATGAAATAGCTCCTATTCTGAAGGTAAATATCTTATGGAAACTTGGAAGAAAAGAAGAGTCTTTTATCTTGTTTTCTCATTGTGCGTCTGATAATATCGACAATGCAAGAGAGATTTTTGAACTATATCCCGAATTCAAGAAAGTCAAAAAGTTTGTTGAGTTAACAGTAAAATAGGGGATGATAAGTAACTATATTTTAAATTAAAATAGATTCGTGTCATTTTTAGACGTTGAAATTTATTACCTTTGCTTACAAGTATATTAGTACAATGAATTTTGAATTACCATATATTCCTGAAAGAGCGAGTAAACCTCGTCATAAAGGGTTAACAATGATGATGGACAAAGGTCTTAGTTTACGTGAAACGGAAGATTTTATTTCTGCATCTGGACATATAACTGATGTTGCAAAATTTGGTTTTGGAACAGCGTATGTTACGAATGATTTACAAAAAAAAATAGATCTATACAAGGAAGCTGGTATAAAGCCATATTTCGGAGGAACTTTATTCGAGGCATTTTATGCAAGAGGTAAAGTCGACGATTATTTGCGTTTACTTGATAAATTTAAATTGGAATTAGCAGAAATTTCGGATGGATCTATTATTATGAACCATGCTGATAAATGTGAGTTGATTCAACGTTTTTCGAAGGAAAGAACGATAATGTCGGAAGTAGGTTCTAAAGATTCTGGAATAATCGTTTCTCCTAGTAAATGGGTGAAAATGATGAGTACCGAGTTGGAAGCTGGTTCATGGAAAGTGATTGCAGAAGGACGTGAAGCTGGAAATGTGGGTGTTTTTAGACCTAATGGAACAGCTCATACGTATTTGATAAATAAAATCATTTCAAAAGTAGATCCAAATGATATCCTCTGGGAGGCTCCTCAAAAAAATCAGCAAGTCTGGTTCATTAAATTATTTGGAGCCAATGTTAATCTAGGAAATATTGGTCCAAATGAAATGATTCCATTGGAATGTCTTCGTCTTGGTTTGAGAGGGGATACATTCTTTGATTTTATGCCTTCAGATTTTTCAGATCGTTTGAAACAAGTGAACGATGAAAGTATAGAAGAAGAGGAAGAAGCTTAATTTTTCAGTGTACAAAAAAACAAAAGAAATTAGTGGTCACGGAGGTGCGATTTATACAAGCGCCTGTGATTCACAATTCATCTATTCTGGCAGTGCGGATAAGTATGTTGCTCGCTGGTTTCAAAACGAAGGGACTCAAGATAGTTTTTCCATAAAAATGGATCATTCTGTGTATAAGCTCGAATTATTAAATTTAAAAAAACATTTAATAGTCGGTTTATCGAATGGTTCACTTCATATTTTTGATTTGGAATTGAGAAAAGAGCTCAAACATTTTATTCAACATATAAAACCTATTTTTTCAATTACAAGTAACCAGCACACATCTCAATTTTATGTAGGTGACGCAGATGGTAATTTTTCAGTTTGGGATTCTAATACCTTTGAATTATTACTGTATTTACCTCTGGATTGTGGGAAAATTCGAAATATTTGTATTTCTGCAGATGGAACTTTGGTGGTTTTAAGTTGTCAAGATGGAACTACTCGTATCTTTGAAACAATTAGTTTTAATGAAATAATTACATTAGATTCACACCTGGGAGGAGCAACAATTGCTCATTTTCACGCGTTAGATTCATCTATTTTATTGACTGCAGGAAAAGATGCCTTATTAAAAGTGTGGGATTGGAAATCATCTACTGAAATAAAAAGTATTCCTGCTCATAATTATGTTATTTATGATATTATTTTTTTGGAAAATGGGGAAAAGTTCGGGACAGCGAGTAGGGATAAATCTATAAAAATATGGGATTCTAAAAGGTTTGATGTTCTTCAGAAAATAGATTTTAAAGTAGGTGGTCACAGAAATTCTGTCAATACTCTCGTTAAATTAACAGAGAATTTATTTTGTTCGGTAGGAGATGATAAGAAAATAATGATTTGGGAACATCAAGAAGGATGAATAAAAACGAACCATCACGTAAGATTAAGATACATCATGTTTAGCTTTTTATAAAAATAAATCCGAATCATAATCATAAAAAAGAAGCCAAACAATAAAATAATTCATATTCTTTACCTCAAACTAGAAGGAATATCTTAACTTTGCGCCCCGTAGTTACATTTCTAAAAATTAACATGTCAAATTCAACAAAATATATTTTTGTAACAGGCGGAGTAACATCGTCATTGGGGAAAGGGATTATTGCAGCATCATTAGCTAAGTTGTTACAAGCTAGAGGGTACTCGACAACAATTCAAAAATTAGACCCATACATTAACATTGATCCTGGAACCTTAAATCCATACGAGCATGGTGAGTGTTTTGTAACAGATGATGGTGCTGAAACTGATTTAGATTTGGGACACTACGAACGTTTTTTAAATGTTCCAACTTCTCAGGCAAATAATATCACTACTGGTAGAATCTATCAATCAGTTATTGATAAGGAACGAAAAGGTGAATTCTTAGGGAAAACGGTACAAGTGATTCCACATATAACAGATGAAATCAAAGAACGTATTCAGTTATTATCAAAAAAAGGAACCTTCGACATTGTAATTACAGAAATTGGAGGTACTGTTGGAGATATTGAGTCCCTTCCTTATGTGGAAGCTGTTCGACAAATGTTGTGGGAATTTGAAAATGATTGTATTGTTATTCACCTTACATTAATTCCATATCTAGCTGCAGCTGGAGAATTAAAAACAAAACCAACGCAACATTCAGTAAAACAATTATTAGAATTGGGTGTTCAGCCAGATATTTTATGCTGTAGAACGGAGCATGACCTAGATTTAACCCTACGTACAAAAATTGCTAAGTTTTGCAATGTCAGTATGAATGCGGTAATCGAAGCCAAAGATGCTAATACAATTTATGAGGTTCCATTGCTTATGCAAAAGGAAGAATTAGATAAAGTTGTTTTAGAAAAATTAGGTCTTTCTAGTAAATCACTGCCAAATTTAGATAACTGGAAACAATTTTTAGGTTTCGTTGAGCATCCAACTAAAGAAGTAAACATTGGTTTAGTTGGGAAATATGTTGAATTAAAAGACTCATATAAATCAATCAGTGAATCATTTATTCACGCTGGGGCAGCTAATGACTGCAGAGTGAATGTAAAATGGATTCATTCTGAAAAATTAACGAAGGCAAATATTGCTAGTGAATTTGAAGGGTTGGATGGAATTCTAGTCGCTCCTGGTTTTGGATCTCGTGGAATTTCAGGAAAAATAGATGCTGTTCGCTTTGCGAGAGAAAATAATATTCCATTCTTTGGTATATGCTTAGGTATGCAATGCGCAGTAATAGAATTTGCAAGACATCAATTGGGATGGAAGGATGCGCATACTACCGAGATAGCAGAAGATTGTAAATATCCTGTAATTAGTATGATGGAAGAACAAAAAACAATTGCTAATTTAGGTGGAACGATGAGACTTGGATCATACAAATGTCAAGTTAAGCCAGAATCTAACACATTTGCAGCCTATAATTCTGATTTAATTTTTGAACGTCATCGTCATCGATTTGAATTTAATAACAATTACCTGCAAGATTTTGAAAATGCTGGTATGATTGCTACGGGAAAGAATCCGGAAACAGGGCTCGTTGAAATTGTTGAAATACCAAATCATCCTTGGTTTGTCGGTACTCAATTTCACCCAGAATATAAAAGTACAGTTGCGAATCCTCATCCGCTTTTTGTAGCATTTATTGATGCTGCTATCAAATATAATCAAAAATAATCATGGATAAAAAACAAGTATACGGACTGGTATTAATCGGTTTAATTTTCACAGTTTTCACAATTTTTAATAAACCGTCAAAAGCAGACCAAGAAAAAGCAGCAAAAAAAGCAACTAACACTGCATCAGCTAAAGTTGCAGGTAAGGATGTGAAA
Organism: Flavobacteriales bacterium; assembly: GCA_947449575.1. Taxonomy (GTDB): domain Bacteria; phylum Bacteroidota; class Bacteroidia; order Flavobacteriales_D; family Crocinitomicaceae; genus CAIUKX01. The sequence goes on along the minus strand of CANFRV010000032.1, from coordinate 2,237 downwards.
ATAAATGTAATTGATACATCTTCAGTTGAATCAAAGGATTCTTTGGTTAACCTAACAAAAAAACAAGTAAGCAAGCCAGCATCGTTGGCGATTGAGAAAGGTCAATTAATTCGTTTAGAAAATAAAAAACTGATTGTAGATTTTTCAACAAAAGGAGGGAAAGTGGCAGCCGTTTATCTTAAAGGATTCGAATCTTATGATGACTTTAAAGATGTAAAACAGAAAAGTCGTGCTTTAAATTTATTTCGCGATGGTGATGCGGTGAATGAGCTTTCTATTCCAATTAATGGTAAAGTGTTAAAGACTGGAGATCTAGGATTTACAGTTAAAGAAAAAACCAAAAATTCAATTGTTTTTACTTTGACGCCTTCTGAAGGGAAAACGATTGAATATGAGTATACTTTAAAGGAAAATGCATATGATTTAGACTATGTTATCAATTTAGATGGTTTTGATAATAAAGTAGACGCACAAAAGGTCCAGCTAAATTGGAAAGCTTCTTTAAGAAAAACGGAAAGATTGTTAAAAATGCAAAAGCAGGTTTCAACAGTTTGCTTTATGAACAATCAAGAGAAAGCAGACAACTTATCTGAAATGTCAGACGATGATCAGGTCGCAGAACATAAGATTGATTGGGTTGCTTTTAAACAAAGTTATTTTAGTTCAATATTAAAATCAGAAAATGGTTTTGCTAAAAAAGGAACAAATTTTAGAATTACCAATATCAAAGAAGAAGATTCAAGATTTACAACGCATATAAAAGATTATTCGACCTCAATGAATTTAGGACTTTCCTCTTTAAGTCATGCTTCAGTGAAATTGAATTGGTATTTTGGACCAAATGATTATGCTGTTTTAAAATCGTATGACAGCGGATACGATGATATTCTAAATTTTGGATGGGGTGTCTTCCGTTGGATTAATTTGTTTTTCTTTTACCCAATTTTTAGTTTTTTCGCTAGTTCAGGGATGGGTATAGGGGTAGCTATATTATTACTTACGTTGGTTTTGAAATTAATATTAATGCCAATTCAATGGAAACAATTTGTATCATCTGCAAAAATGAGAATATTGAAACCTGAAATCGATGAGTTGTCAGCAAAATTCCCTAACAAAGAGGATGCGATGAAGAAACAAGTCGAAATGATGTCTCTTTACCGTGAGTCTGGCGCTAGTCCATTGGCAGGATGTATTCCAGCTTTAATTCAAATGCCCATATTAATTACTGTATATAAATTTTTCCCTGCCGCTTTTGAATTAAGACAAAGATCATTTTTGTGGGCTGAGGATTTATCTTCCTACGACTCAATTTTGGATTTTGGATTTAATATTCCTCTATATGGAGATCATATGAGTTTATTTACCCTTTTATTTTGCGGTGCAACTTTAGCTTTTACGTATTTGAATAGCGGTAATGTTCAACAACCTTCGCAACCCGGAATGCCAAACATGAAAGTGATAATGTATATTATGCCTTTTTTGATGATCTTTATGTTTAATGACTATTCTTCTGGATTAAGTTATTATTACTTTATTTCTACATTCATTTCAATATTACTAATGGTTGTTATAAAAAGATTTTTTGTTGATGAAGAAAAGTTGAAAGAAAAAATGGCAGCAAGAAAACTTGAAAAATCAACAGTGGTTAAAAAGAAATCTAAATTTCAAGAACGATTGGAGCAAATGCAGAAATTACAACAAGAGCAGAAAAATGCACGTAAAAAATAATTTTTTCTACTAAAAAGTGAAAGCGCTACTTTGTAATAAAGTAGCGTTTTTTTTTGAAATATAATTTATTGGTAAATTACATCCATCTATTAATCGCACTGAGTTTAATAATCAGTTTTCTATTTTTTAAGGATATTTTTTTGTCATTTATCGATGAAAAAGGGTGTTTGGTAATGTAACAACCTGCTATACATAAGTTTGTTGTTCAAATTAAAGTTAATTATATACATTTATCTTATACAATTCATAGTTGTAAGTTAGGTTTTATAGTTTTAGCGAACTTTATTATTAAAGAGGAACAAATTTTTCTGAAATTTGTTCCTCTTTTTAATTTATTATAATTTCTAAATATGAATAAGTTCGGATCAAGTCGAATTGTTGTGGGGAGCTAAAATTTAAGCATAAATATTTGTAAGTCTAAAAAGGAAAAATTCTATGTTTTTCACACCTCTAAATTGACTTCTAAATGCTTTCACTTTAGCATTAAATGATTCAGCCGATGCATTAGT
>CANFRV010000031.1 GCA_947449575.1 Flavobacteriales bacterium | reverse complement strand
TTGGTGAACTTGCGTATTTCTTGCTTAATTTAACAACTTGTTTCCTTCGTTAGATTTTAACGTGATAACGCGTTATCCCTTATAAAATCTGCCTAGCAACCAAGTCGCTAAATTAATTTTGACTTTGTTTTAATAATCGAACTCAGGTTTATAGGTTTTCAAAGGAGCGGTTTCAGAAGAAATCGCTCCTTTTTTTTCGACTACTATTCCATTATTTTTTCTCAAAAAAATAAAAGCCAACTTTATTTGTAAAAGCTATCAAATTTTTTTAAATTTGTTAATTAAGAGAATTTTATGGCAGAATATAAAGCAGGTCCTTTTTTAGAGCAGATTAACATACCAAGTGATTTAAGATCGAAATTTAAGATCGAAGATTTACCTCAGGTTTCTGATGAAGTTCGTCAATATATAGTTGATGTTATTTCTGAAATTGGGAACAGTCACTTTGGCGCTAGTCTTGGTGTTGTTGAGTTGACTGTTGCTTTGCATTATGTTTTTAATACACCTTCCGATCAGTTAGTTTGGGATGTTGGACATCAAGCATATGGGCATAAAATACTTACAGGACGAAGAGATGTTTTTCATACAAACCGCATAAAAGGCGGAATTTCAGGCTTCCCAAAACGTTCTGAAAGTGAATACGACTCTTTTGGAGTTGGTCATTCTTCTACTTCAATTTCAGCAGCGTTAGGAATGGCTGTTGCCAATCATTATAAAGGAGAAAAAAATCGGCAACATATAGCAGTGATCGGTGATGGCGCTATGACAGCAGGTATGGCTTTCGAAGGTTTGAATCATGCAGGTTTTGAGAAAGATTCAAATTTATTAGTGGTTTTGAACGATAATTGTATGTCAATAGATACACCTGTTGGCGCTTTAAAAGAATATTTAACTGATATTACGACTTCTCACACGTACAACAAAGTGAAAGATGAAGTGTGGAAATTGTTAGGAAAAATTTCAAAATTTGGTCCAGATGCACAAACAGTTGCTTCAAAAATATCAAGTGCTTTAAAAGGTTCTTTATTGAAACAAAGTAATTTATTTGAGTCATTCAATTTTAGATATTTCGGTCCTGTTGATGGTCATGATGTGATTGGACTGGTGAAAGTAATGGAGGATTTGAAAGATATACCTGGCCCAAAATTATTGCATATCGTGACAATGAAAGGGAAAGGATATAAATATTCTGAGGAAGGTAATCCAACTAAATGGCATGCTCCTGGGGTGTTTAATAAAGAAACAGGTGAAATTGTAAAGATTGTTCCTCAATCTCCGCAAGCGCCAAAGTATCAAGATGTTTTTGGCTATACAATTGTAGAGTTGGCAGAACAAAATGACAAAATAATGGGGGTGACTCCTGCTATGCCTTCCGGTTGTTCTCTAAATATTATGATGGAGGCAATGCCAAATCGCTCATTTGATGTTGGAATAGCTGAACAACATGCAGTAACATTCTCAGCAGGTTTAGCGACTCAGGGATTAATTCCCTTTTGTAATATTTATTCATCATTTATGCAACGTGCTTACGATCAAGTACTACATGATGTCGCACTTCAAAATTTGAACGTTGTTTTTTGTTTAGATCGAGGAGGTTTAGTAGGAGCAGATGGAGCAACTCATCATGGTGCGTATGATTTAGCCTATATGAGATGTATTCCAAACATGGTTGTTTCTTCACCAATGAATGAGTCAGAATTACGTAACTTAATGTTTACCGCTCAGCAAGAAAATATGGGCCCATTCTCTATTCGTTACCCACGTGGAAATGGTGTAATGACAGAATGGAAAACAGCCATGAAACCTATCACGGTCGGGACAGGAAGAAAAATTACGAACGGGGAGGATTTGGCTATTTTAACGATTGGTCACCCAGGAAATTATGCTCAAACTGCTGTAAATCAATTAAAGGAACTAGGAGTTTCTGTTGCACATTATGATATGCGTTTTGTGAAACCAATAGATGAGGTCATGCTTCACGAAGTTTTTACAAAATTTTCGAAGGTTATCACTGTGGAAGATGGATCAGTAATGGGAGGATTTGGTTCTGCGGTCATTGAATTTATGGTCGATAATAAATATGCTGTTGAAGTGGTTCGTTTAGGAATCCCAGACAGATATATTCATCATGGAACAGTTGAAGAACTGCAAGCTGAATGTGGATATGATGCTAATGGAATTGTTTCTACCGTAAAATCACTTTTAAACATTCAAGATTCAGACATTTCATTAAGTGAAAAAGTAGGATAATTACTTCTTTTCATTTTCTATTTTTCACTCTTATCAACTCTTTTCATGGCAAACAATCAAAAAACAAAGACAAATTACGGAGCATTAACAACATTGACAACTGTATTTTTCTTTTGGGGATTTATTGGGGCCGGCAATAGTGTATTTATTCCTTTTTGTAAACATTATTTTCATTTAGATCAGTTTCAGAGTCAATTAATTGATTTTGCTTTTTACGGAGCGTATTATCTTGGAGCTTTATCTCTTTTTATTTTTGGTTCTAGCACAGGGAAAGATTTAATTGCTCAGTGGGGATATAAAAAAAGTATTGTTTATGGCTTACTTTTTTCAACACTTGGAGCTGTTGCAATGATTATTTCGGTGTATTTGAATGTTTTTTCAGGGATGTTATTTGGTCTTTTTATTGTGGCGTTAGGCTTCTCTTTACAACAAACGTCCGCAAATCCATTCATGATTTCACTTGGAGATGAAGCTACAGGAAGTAATCGAATAAATTTAGGTGGATCCATCAACAGTCTTGGGACGTCGATTGGACCTTTAGTAATATCTCTTTCCTTGTTTGGAACTACTGCAGCAATGAGCGATGAAATGATAGCACATTTGAGTTTATCTAAAGTAAATATATTATATGGTTGCGTGGGTTTACTATTTTTAGGAACAGCTGCTCTGTTTGGATTTTCTAAAAAAGTACCCGCTGGAATAAGTGAAGAAAAACCTGAAAAAGCAAAAAAAGCGGTTTTCACACTGCTAATAATAACAGGATTATTGGCAGCATGTTTCGCGCCAGTATTTGCTAGTTATCGCTCAAAAGAGGCAAAAGAATTAGTAGAATTAAACAATGACTTAGATCAATTGAAAGTGGATGATCATGGAAAAGTAATAACCAAATTAACAAGTCCACAAGTCATTACACAAAAGGCAATTTCAATCAAAATCGAAGAAATTCGCAAACCTTTGGAAAGAGAAAGATTACTTTGGCTCAGCTCTGGTTTAGTAGTAATAGTAAGTGGATTAGTATTTGCATTTGCAAGGGGGAAAGCACAAAAAGAGGGGTGGGGAGCAATGCAGCATCCGCAATTAGTTTTAGGAATGTTGGCCATTTTCGTATATGTTGGTGTAGAAGTAGCAATAGGAAGTAATTTGGGAGAACTTTTAAAGCAAAAGAAATTTGGGGGTTATAGTTCTTCTCAAATCCCTCCATTTATAGCAATGTATTGGGGAAGTTTGATGATTGGGAGATGGGCGGGAGCTATAAGTGCTTTTGAATTGAAAAAATCAACAACTCAAGTTTTACGTTTTATTATTCCACTTCTTGCCTTTGCTGTTGTTCTTGGGTTTTCTAAAGTTTTCGGATATACTATTCAACCTTTATATTGGTACATTTGTTGTGTCTTCATTCAGATATTAGCTTTCCTAGCGACAAAGGATAAACCTGCATTAACCTTATTTGTTTTTGGATTATTAGGAGCAACAGCTACCATAGTTGGGCTCTCGACAAGTGGAATAACGGCTATTTATGCATTTTTGAGCGCAGGTCTTTTTTGTTCAATTATGTGGCCTTGCATCTTTTCATTATCACTTGCAGGTTTAGGGAAATATCAATCCCAAGGTTCAGGTTTCTTAGTGATGATGATTTTAGGAGGAGGAATTATTCCGCCAATTCAAGGAAAATTATCAGATGTATTAGGGATTCAGCCTTCTTTTATTGTTGGTACCATTTGTTTTTTATATCTCGCTTTTTTTGCATTATATGTTAAGAAACTTTTAAAAAATCAAGGGATATCATTTGATGAAAAAGTCTAAGGGAGGAGGCGAAGGAAACTAACTGTGTTCTAGCTATATATTAACCTGAGAGTTCGACTTATATTTTTATTATTAACACAGAATCTCAGGTTATTAGATTACCTATAAAAAGGCTGAAAAAGTTCTACTTAAAAACTTCTTCTGTTGTACTTCTTATTTTTTCACAGAGTAAGTCCGTTGGTAAATCATTATCATCATTACCAAAAGGATCTTCTATTTCTTCTGCTAATACTTCGATACTGACTAATACATAAAAAATAAAGGTCGCAATTAATACTGAAAAATACCCATAATTAGTAACCAAAGCCAACGGCAAAGTTGTCACATAAATAAAGATAAACTTTTTTATAAAAAGACTGTACGAAAAAGGGATTGGGGTATTTCTGATTCGCTCGCATGCACCAAGACTATCCATCAATTTGTTGCAATTTTTATCTAAAATTAGAAAATCTTGATCAGATATAATATTATTTTTTTTCGCTTCAATCAACTTCCCATAGATGAGTTGTATTATGGATAAAGGTTGGTGTTTTTTAGTGCTAATAAATTCCAATTCATCAGGGAGTAATTGTAATTCATCTATATTTACGCCACTTCGAAGACTTTCTTTTGATGCAAAAACAAAATTAGGAATCATTCTCATGAAGAAATCACGATCTTCAGCGTCTGTTAACATCGTTGAGAGTTTCACAGAAAAATTCCTAGTATCATTAACTAATTCCCCCCATTTTTTTCTTCCTTCCCACCAACGATCGTAGGCTGTATTTGTGCGAAAGATTAAAAGTAAAGAAATGACAAACCCTACTAATGAATATACTGAAATCAATTTTTCCAAATCATGATTACCAGGGGTAAATCGTAAAATCAAAAAAGTAATTAGAAATGTAAAAATAGCAATGTAACATATTTCTTTCCACAATATTCGCAATGTATCGCTCTTATGGAAAGCGAAAATCATTTGTAACCAAGTTTTTGGATTGTAATTAATCATACCTAGAAATTAAATGTAGTAATTAATTGTAAAAATGTAGAAGTAAATCCCTTTAGCTATGCAAGTAATAAGGTGATATCATCCAATATACTATAACCCCTGAAACGGCCACATAAAACCAAATTGGCCATGCAAAACGAGTCCATTTTTTGTGCTTTACAAAATCGCCTTGCCAAGCAAATAGATAGGTAAATAACACGACAGGTATGATTATTATACTTAGTAAAATGTGAGAAATTAAAATGAAACGATAAATCAAATAAGTGGATGCCCTAGCAATCTCTTCATCATAATCAATCAATTTGTCGTGATCAAGATCACCATATTTTGTAGCTTCTCCGCTCGTCATATGGTAAGCTACATAACAGGCAAGAAAAACAATAGACAATAACAAGGATAATCTTATGTATCTTCTATGAACAGTCATGTTTTTTCTTTTAATTGCAATAAGAGCAAACACCAAGAAAATTGCCGTGACACCATTTATAGTTGCATAAAATTTTGGAAGGAAAGTAAGATTTACTCCTGTAATTTCAACGTTAAACAATAAAACAACTACTAATGGAACGGCGATTGCAGCCGTATAAATTGCAATTTTAGCATTTTTTAATTTTTTCGGATCAGTTAATTGAGTACTCATATTTTAATAATTTACGTATGTCATTTTCTAATTTATTCACCTCTTTTGGGTCTGAAACTTTATATACCCCTCGCACATAACCCTCTCTGTCAACGAGCGTAAATGCTTCTGAATGTGCATATCCATCAGCAGCCATTTTGTCTTCTTCTGCAACGATTAAAAAGTTGTCAATTCCTAAAGCATGTGTTCTTGCCTCATTACCTGTAAAAAAATACCAGTTCTTTGCAGTAATTTCATTCATTTCAATGTATTTTTTTAACACACTTGGACGATCGTTACTTGGATCAATACTGAATGACATGTATTGAATATAGTTGCTTAAATCCTTTGTTTGCGAATTTAGTCTTTTCATTTCTCTCGTCATTTTGGGGCATATCGACTGACAGTTCGTGAAAATGAAATCGGCTACCCAAATTTTCCCTTTCATATCAGATGATTTTATAAGGATGGAGTCTTGATTGAGGTATGAGAAATCAATTATTTTAGGATAAACTGTGTCAGCAACCTCTTTGCCATCTACCATTTTATAAATAATATCAGGATGTCCTAAAATGGGTAATATTTGTTGTTTTAAATTTTTATCAGTACATGAATAAAGTGTAAAGATAAAAAGAAAGAAAAAAGTAATTTTCATTGTAAACTATTGGCTATTACTATAACTTTTTGATTTCATCATTTTTGCTTTCATTGCTTTATCATATTGTTTTTGCAATAAAGCGATGTGCTGATACATTCTTCTAATTGTACCTTCTGCATTTCCCCTATTCACCATACGCAGATGATTTTGTTTATCTAATAAGAGCATTAATTCTGTAAATGCTTCACCCCCAAAGTAATTGCTGCCTTTTTGTAGCAAGGATTGATCATTGAATTTAAAATCAAAAACAGAACGAGGATTTCCGCTTGCTAAAAACCAAATATCAGGGTCAAATCCTTCCACATTATCCTTCATCGATTCCGTGAGCATTGATAAATCTGTAATTGGATTTCCTTTACCATCCGTTACAAATGAAATAATTTTCACCTGCTTCAATTTCTTTTTGTTTTTGCGAATATGTTGATATATTGCTTGGTCAACATGCCACATAGAAATGGCGCAGCTATCAGGACAGGTGAGTTGAAGTGTTGTAATAACTACAATTTTGTCTTTAAAATCTTTAGAAGAGAATGATTTTCCACGCCCATCTATAAAATGATAATCACTTGCAATACCATAATCAGGTAATTCTTCAAACTTATGGCTACATCCCCTCGTTGATAAAAAAACTAATAAAGATGCCGGTAAAAGTAAAATGAGTATCGCTACTATTCTATTTCTACCGGCATTTTTTTTTATTGCCATTATTACTATAAATTATTAATATCCGTGTTTTTCCCAAACACCTGCAACATAGACAGACTCTGTAAGAAGTAACACAAGTAAATAAAGGATGAAAAAGATATAAGGAACTAATACGATATACTTCAAAGATTTTTTCTCGTGACCTAAATGCATAAAAGATAATACAATATACGCTGCTTTAATAAGGGTTAAAATGATAAATAACACTTTTATAATTGGCCAACTAGGACTACTTTGTTTAATTAAAGAACCTAATGCAACCTCAACGATTGTAATTACAGTTAATAACGCAGTTACGAACCAAATCTTTTTACGCATTTTTACTCCTTCTTCCTCACTGTGATGTGCGTCTAAAGAATATTCTATAATATCATCTCTTTTCATGATAGATTTTTTTATAAATTAATTAAACAAGATAGAAGAAGGTAAATACAAATACCCAAACTAAATCGACAAAATGCCAATATAAACCAGTTTTTTCAACCATTTCATAGTGACCTCTTTTTTGATATGTCCCTTTAAGTACACCTAATAAAATGATAATATTAAAACATACTCCCGAAAATACGTGAAAACCATGGAATCCAGTTATAAAGAAAAAGAACTGACCGTATTGTTGTGGACCATATTCATTCTCTTTTAAATCTGCTCCATAAATAACTTTATGTGATTCTCCGCTATTTATTGCACCATAGTATAGTTTTGAAGCTTCTTCACCACTAATTTTGTCTGATAATTTATGTTTTTTTCCAGCTTTCTTTATCACTAACATCATCTCATGATCAGCTTCTTTATTTACTTTTGCTACAGAACCATCATGTAAAGTAATCATACCGTTTACAATATGTCCTTCAACAACCGCATGATGATACTGGTGCATCAAATCATCCGTGATTACTTCCCCTTTTTTATGATGTTTCCCAGCAACTGTAACTGTAAAGTTCTTTATTTCTCCAAAATGCCCTTTTACAATTGCTTGTGAACCATCTGCTAATTCAACTTTACCAAATTCAGAACCGTGAATAAAATGACTCCATTCCCACGCTTGCGAACCTACGAAGAAAAAACCACCGATAATTGTCGCGATCATCCATTTAGTCACTCCTTTCTTGTCCATTCTATGGCCAGCTTCAACTGCAAGTACCATAGTTACAGAAGAAACGATCAAGATGAACGTCATTAATGCAACGTAAATTAATGGGTAACCATGACCTAAAAAAGGTAACGAATTAAACGTCTCTTCACCAATCGGCCAAGCATCTTGTGCGTTAAATCGGGTGAAACCATAGGAAATTAATAGTCCTCCAAATGTCAGTGCATCTGACACAAGAAAAAACCACATCATTAACTTTCCATAACTAGCATTAAATGGAGAAATCTTTCCTCCCCATGCTGTTTTTGTATCAATTTTTTGTGCAGCGTGTTCAGCCATTGTAATAAATTTTGTACAAGTTTAGTGAATAAAAAGTAAAAAAAGCAATAAATATACCCATAATAATGCTAAATAATGCCAGAAAATTGCACCTAATCTTAAACTTAGTGTATCAGAACTAGTAAAACGACCTAATAATGAACTATTTACAATTCGAATCATATACAGCAAGGTAAAGATAATATGTCCCAAATGAAGAAAGGTAATTATCCACAAATAGGAAGAAGAAGTATCAGGAGACTCTAAAGGTTTTGTTTGTAAATAATCTTCTAAGCGTTTTCCTTTGTGTTTCCAAGTTCTATTTTCATATTCTAGCTCTTTTCCTTTAAAATAAATATGAAAATCTTTTCCTAATTTACCCCGCATGAAAAAGTCCCCTCTTTCAGCGCGAATATTAATTGCCAAATCTCTTAATCGCAAAAGATCTACAAATTGCAGAGCCGAACTGTCCGGCAAACAAAGTTTTCCATTTATCAAACTAATGGGTTGCTGCTTATAATACAAAACAAATGATTTTCCATAATTTGAAACCGCCAAATCTTTCGTATTTTCTATTTTTTCAAATTGCTTTGTAAATCCTTTTAATTCTGAAAATTGAGTGGAAGTTAATTTTTTTTGATCTACTAAATAATCGTTTCCATCAATTTCTATAAATTTTCCATTGTATTTTACTTCATAATAGCCATAGTATCTACCGTCATCACCAATGCCGCCGTAGCGACCATCAACAACCATTATATCACCCCTCAAATGACTTCCAGTATCTACTAGCTCTCCATACCCTTTGTACTGAAAATAAACAAATAAAAGCCCAAAAATAAATGTCAAAACAACAAATAATTTTGATAATTTTTGCTTATCTTTTTTCGCAAATGTAATTCCTAATTGAATAAAAAGGCTACTTAGTGCAATAACGGCGGTGCTTATCCAAAAAGAAGTTGGCAAAGGAAATTTGATCCAAAAAGAATCTCCCATCGAGACAATGTAAGCGGATGTTAATCCAGCAAACAGCATTACACCACTAAAAATGCTTACATAAACGAGATTTTTTTTCATTTTCTCCTTTACCAATGGGTCCATTTCCATCTTGTTCACTTTTGCATTATTCCCTACTTCTTCGGGAGTCTCATTTAAATCGCTTTCTATATTCATTGCTTTTTATTTTGGTATGGACACTTCAATTTTATCAAAAACATATAAAAATTGAATAATTGGTAGATAAATAAACGAAGCAAACATCAGTTTACGAGCATCCTTATCCTCACAGCTCAATAATAACTTGTATGATTGAATAAAAAATAGAGCTCCAAATAGGGTGGCGATGATTAAGGATGTTATTCCTGTCCAACCTAATACCCAAGGCAATAAACTAAATGGAATTAAGATGAAAGAATATAAAGCAATTAAGTATGCGGAATTTTTCGATTTCCCCAATTTAGAAGGAAGCAGAGCAAATCCTCCTGCTTTGTAGTCATCGTAAACTACCCAAGCGATGGCCCAGAAATGAGGAAACTGCCAAATAAATTGCACAAAAAACAAAACACCCGCCACAAGGTCAAATTTTCCAGTAGCAGCAACAGCTCCTAACATAGGAGGAATAGCTCCAGGGAAAGCACCTACAAAAACAGCCCAAGGACTGATTCTCTTGAGAGGAGTATACAGAAAGACATAAAGGAAAAACGCCAATAAACCTAAAAGTGCAGAATACAAATTAATTAGATACAACATATATGTACCAACTACTAAACAAACGATTACGGCAATGTAGGCTTCTGCAACCGACATTTCATTTTGAGGAAGTGGCCTTTTTTCGGTGCGCTTCATTAAGATATCAAGATCTTTTTCCCAAATTTGATTCGACCCATTTGAAGCAGCAGTAACTAATAAGCCACCTACAATGAGTAGAAAAATTTTAAGACCATCATCTGGGTCCGATAAATTATCAGCGAAAAGATAGCCTGATACTGCAGATATTACCACCAACGCTGATAAACGAAATTTCGTAAAAGTAATGTATGACTTTATTTTCGCTTTTATTGACATAATAATTGAGCTGTCCTTTATTAAATTGCGATGCAAATGTAATCAATTAATTATTGATGAATACGCTAAGTGATGTTGAATTTTTAATGATTAATGTTTGATTATGACTATTGATCTTGAATCATAGTTACTATTTTTCGTGAAAATTGCATAAAAAAAGAGGTGCCATATCTGACTGACAACCTCTATTTTAATATATTAAATTTCAATCTCAGTATTAGTTTTGATTCTCATCTCAACCCTTTACCTCAGTCTCAATCTTAACCTTAATCTTATAAAATCAACATTGCGTCTCCATAAGAATAAAATCTGTATTTTTCTTCCACTGCCTGTCTGTATGCCTCGACCATTAAATCGTGTCCACAAAATGAAGAGATCATCATTAATAATGTCGATAATGGAGTGTGAAAATTAGTAATCATACAATCTGCGATACTAAAATCATAAGGAGGAAAAATAAATTTATTTGTCCAACCATCATAAGGGTTCAACAAACCTTCCGTGGAAACAGAAGTTTCAATTGCCCTCATACAGGTAGTTCCAACAGCACATACTCGTTTTTTTGCACGCTTTGCCGTGTTAACGATGTCGGCACATTCTCTTGAGACCATCATTTGCTCAGAGTCCATTTTGTGTTTCGTTAGGTCTTCTACTTCAACAGGACGGAAAGTTCCAAGACCAATGTGCAAGGTAACTTCTGCAAAATTCACCCCTTTTAATTCTAAACGTTTCATCAATTGGCGAGAAAAGTGCAATCCTGCTGTTGGGGCTGCAACCGCACCTTCTTCTTTCGCGAAAATCGTTTGGTATCTTTCTTCGTCAGATGGTTCAACTTCACGTTTGATGTATTTTGGAATAGGAGTTTCTCCTAGCTCAGTAATTTTCGCTTTAAATTCTTCGTAAGTACCATCAAAAAGAAAACGTAGGGTTCTGCCTCGTGAAGTTGTATTATCAATGACTTCAGCAACTAATGAATCATCTTCTCCAAAATATAATTTATTTCCGATACGAATCTTACGAGCGGGATCTACTAAAACATCCCACAACAAGCTTTCTCTATTCAATTCACGAAGTAAAAAAACCTCAATTTTTGCACCTGTTTTTTCTTTATTCCCATACATGCGGGCAGGAAATACTTTTGTGTTATTCATTATTAACGTATCGCCTTCTGTAAAGTAATTGATAACGTCTTTAAATAATTTATGTTCGATTTTTCCGGTATCTCGGTGAATAACCATTAATCGTGACTCATCACGATTTTCTGTAGGATATTCTGCAATAAGTTCCTCTGGTAAGTCAAAACTAAACTCTGAAAGTTTCATTTTTGTCATAAAACTGATCTATTATTGGGTAAAAAAAATATTCAAAAAGAGTGCAAAGTTATAAAATATTATTCGATAAATTGCGCCAAAAACAAACATCTTTTCATCTTTGGCTAACTATTTCTTGTTTTTTTTTCTAAAAGACCAAACTGAATAATTTCTACTATACTTATTCCTTGTTTTAGAATCTTTGCAACTTTTTAATGCAACACTATGAACAAAGAAAATCCTTCGATCTCTAGAGCCAAAAAGTTAGAACATCAGAAGGGAATCTTACTGACGGATAAATTCAATCCACTCATCTACTGACTTTGAGTTTTCAAGACTAAAATCTCCTGATTTTGTTCTTCTTAAAGAAGTCAAAACACCCCCTGAATTTAATGCCTTACCAAAATCGTAGGCTATTGAGCGGATATATGTTCCTTTCGAACAAGAAATTTCAAAATCGATTTCTGGAAATCGATCCATTGATAGCGTAAAGGCTGAAATGTGAATTGTATTTGATTTTAAAATTACTTCCTTTCCAGCTCGAGCAAGATCATAGGCTCTCTTTCCATCTACTTGTTTTGCTGAAAAAATAGGTGGTACTTGTTGAATTTCTCCTAAAAATGTCTTTCTAACCTGCTCTGCTAACTCATTTGTGATATGTTCAACAGGAAAATCTTGATCGTATTCTGTCTCGAGGTCATAGGAAGGAGTGGTTTTACCGAGTAAGATTGTACCCGTATAGGTTTTTTCACCAACCATAATCTGGTCAATTAATTTTGTGTTTTTTCCGGTACAGATTATTAACAATCCAGTTGCTAATGGATCTAATGTTCCAGCGTGCCCTACTTTGATGTTTTTTATACCTAAAGCTTGTTTTAAATTCCAGCGTATTTTATTAACGACATCAAAAGAGGTCCATGTGTAAGGTTTATCTACAACAATTGTGCATCCTTGAAGAAAATCCATTACTTAGAAGTGAAATAAGCTACAAGAATAATTCCTGCTATTATTCTATACCATCCCCACACTTTAAATCCATATTTTTCAATGAATCCGATAAAGAATTTTATGGCAATTATGGCAATAATAAAAGCAACCAAATTTCCAAGTGCAAAATTGATAATATTGGCATTGGATGAAAGTATCATTTCATATCCTTTCTGCTCAAGCCCCTTGTATTTCCAATCTTTTAAGAAGATAGAATACATTGTCACAGCGAGCATGGTTGGTACTGCTAAGAAAAAACTAAATTCCGCAGCCATTCTTCTCGTCAAGCCTTGTTGCATTCCACCAATTATTGAAGCAGCTGATCGACTGGTCCCAGGCATCATAGCTAAACATTGCCAAAATCCAATTGTAACCGCTTTTTTGACAGTAATATCTTCTTCTTTTTTGATTGTGGTGTATTTAAATAATTTATCAATAAATAAAAGAACGATTCCTCCTACAATTAGCGTAATTGCAATGGGAATTGGACTTTCTAAAACGGCTTCAATTTTATCATCAAAAAGTTTCCCTAAAACTAAAGCTGGAATAACTGCAAAAGCTAATTTAATGTAGAATTTAAATGATTTGAAATCAACAAATTTCTTCCAATAGAGAATCACAACGGATAGAATTGCTCCAAATTGAATTGAAACTTGAAACATTTTCACAAATTCATCACTTTCTGTTCCAAAAATAGTGCTCGCAAAAATCATGTGAGCTGTTGATGAAATTGGTAAAAACTCCGTTAATCCTTCAATAAAAGCAAGAATAATAGCTTGAAGAATATCCATTACGATTAGTTTTGTTCTTGTTTATTTTTTGGCTTACGCATAATAGAGTACAAAATAACAATGTATCCTGCAATAATCAGCATGGGAGACAAAGTAATTCTGACTTGGCTAAACAATTCATCTGCTCGAAATTCATTTGCAGATTTAGCCCCTCCACCAATCATTAGAATAAAACCAAGAATATTTATCGCTAATCCTATCAGCAATAGTCGATAATTTTCAGGTTGAAATGCAAAAAGTTGTTTTTTATTTTCCATACTATTTATTTAATATAAATCATCCAATTTCATGCGTAAAAATTTATTTAATGCAAACCAAGTGGAGACAAACGTGATGATAATTCCTGTAGCTAAAAGAGAACTAAAAAGCATTAATAAACCTTGTATATCATAATTGATTTCAATTGAATCAAGTATGTTGTTTAGTGCATAATATAAAGTCATTAATAAAGCCATTCCAATAACTGCAGAAACAAACCCTTGCAAAATCGATTGAATCAAAAAGGGCCTTCTAATATGGGAATGAGTTGCTCCCACTAGTTGCATCGTTTTAATTGTAAATCGCTTCGAATAAAGGGCCAAACGAATTGTATTATTAATCATCGCGACAGCAACAATTATTAATAAAAAAGCAACTAATCCAAAAAGAAAAACAAATTGCTTAAAACCAAGATTGACTGAATTTACGCTTGCCTCCTCATAACTAACTTCCTCAATTTCATCAGGAAAAGCTTTAAGCAGCTCTTCTTTAATTTTCTTCATTCCTTCACTGTTTGCAAATTCTGCTTTTGGTTTAAATCCGATTGTTGGCGGAAATGGGTTCTCGCCATCATAGATTTCTAAGATGGCAAATTTACCTTGATCAGCTCCTTTAAACTCCTCAATTGCTCTTTCTTTAGAAACAAAATAAACCTCTTTGAATTTTTTCCAGGTTTTTAACTCTTGCTCAACCTGCTTAATGTCGGCTTCATTTAAATCAGGGTTGAAAAATAAATCAACCTGCAGACTTTCCTTCGCTTGTTTTTGAATCGTTCGCAACCCTATAATTCCTCCAATTACTAGTCCCATCATGAATAAAACCAATGAAATGCCAATAACAGTGGAAACGTAACTAGTACGAACACCTCTATTGTTAAATTTCTCTGCTTTTTGACTCATAGAACACGAAAGTAGAAATAATAGTTTGATGTTAAAAATCAAAAATCAAAAAAGAACGATAGGCAAGTAACATTTTTTAAAAATTAAGACTATTTCACTTTTTAGTTCCCTCTACTTAGACCTCCTCTAACTTGATTATAATTAACTGATAATCAATATTAAGTGTAATTTATAAAGTTTAATATTTAAATTTTAGCTCGTTGATTTCGGATCATAAAATCAAAAAAATGTTAATTTAAAGCTGCTTTATATAATTTTTAAAATTCTTGTACGTTTTAGTAAAAAACAAGAATGATTAATCCCATTTATAAGTTTTCATAAGTAGTAGTGGTTTAGGTAAGAAGAAAGAGAAGGATGCCTGTCCTTCTCTTTCTTGATTTATAAAGGAAAAACAAAAAATCACTTTATTATCGATTTATCTGTATTATGCGAATGCAGTGGGGTATAAATATCATTTTTTTAGCGTATTTTTGTAATCCGTTTGATGTTTTTATAGACGGTTTAACAACAGTTGTTTCAACTATATGAAGAATATTCGTAATTTTTGCATTATTGCCCATATTGACCACGGAAAAAGCACTTTAGCTGACCGGTTATTACAAACTACAGGGACAATTTCAGATCGTGACATGAAAGCACAAGCGCTTGATGACATGGATTTGGAGCGTGAAAGAGGTATTACAATTAAGAGTCATGCCATTCAGATGGACTATAAACACGACGGCCAAGCGTACAAATTAAATTTAATAGATACTCCTGGTCATGTCGATTTTTCATACGAAGTTTCTCGTTCTATCGCTGCTTGTGAAGGAGCATTATTGATTGTAGATGCTTCTCAAGGTATCGAAGCACAAACAATTTCCAATCTATATTTAGCAATAGAACATGATTTGGAGATAATTCCTATTTTAAATAAAATGGATTTGCCTGGCGCAATGCCAGAAGAAGTTTCAGATCAGATCATTGAACTTTTAGGTTGCAAAATGGAAGACATCATTCAAGCCTCCGGAAAAACAGGTTTGGGAGTTGATTTAATATTAGATGCGATCATAAATAGAGTGCCTGCTCCGAAAGGGGATGAAAATGCGCCACTTCAAGCGATGATTTTCGATTCTGTTTTTAATCCATTTAGAGGAATAATTGCGTATTATAGAATTCGCAATGGGGTGATAAAAAAAGGGGATAAAATTAAATTTTTTAATACTGGTAAAACATACAATGCTGATGAAATCGGTATTTTAAAAATGGGTTTAGCTCCTAAAAATGAGGTCAAGGCAGGAGATGTTGGCTATATTATTTCAGGTATTAAAGCGGCGAATGAAGTAAAAGTGGGAGATACGATTACCTTGTTTGAGAATCCATGTTTAGAATCCATTAAAGGATTTGAAGATGTGAAACCTATGGTATTTGCTGGAGTTTATCCTGTTGATACGGAAGACTACGAAGAGCTAAGATATTCGATGGAAAAATTGCAATTGAATGATTCTTCACTCGTCTTTGAACCAGAATCTTCAGCTGCACTTGGTTTCGGCTTTAGGTGTGGGTTCTTAGGAATGCTGCACATGGAAATTATTCAAGAACGATTAGAACGGGAATTCAATATGACAGTTATAACAACTGTTCCTAACGTTTCTTATTATGCGTACATGCGCAAAAATCCTTCGGTTGCACTTATCGTAAATAACCCTTCAGAACTCCCTGATCCTTCTGGTATGGAGCGAATCGAAGAACCGTATATAAAAGCACAAGTCATTACAAAGTCGGAATATGTAGGTCAAATAATGACCTTATGTATTGAAAAAAGAGGAGAAATTAAAAATCAAGTTTATTTGACGCAAGATCGTGTTGAATTATCATTTGAAATGCCTTTAGCCGAAATTGTATTTGATTTTTATGATCGTTTGAAATCCGTTTCTAGAGGATATGCTTCCTTCGATTATCATCCAATCGGATACAGAGAATCAGATTTAATTAAAATGGATTTGCTTTTAAATGCTGAACAAATCGATGCTTTATCTGCCCTTGTACATAGAAGTAATGCCTATGGATTAGGGAAGAAACTATGTCTAAAGTTAAAGGAATTAATCCCAAGGCAGCAATTTGAGATTCCCATTCAAGCGGCTATCGGAGCGAAAATAATTGCCCGAGAAACAATAAAAGCGTTGCGAAAAGATGTAACAGCAAAATGTTATGGTGGTGATATTTCACGTAAACGTAAATTATTGGAAAAACAAAAAGAAGGAAAGAAACGAATGCGACAAGTAGGTAGTGTTGAAATTCCTCAAGATGCCTTCATGGCAATATTGAAATTGAATGACTAAAAAATTATAGAGGTGGTTGTAAGGTCACTGAATAAATTTGAATTATTAAAAAGGCTTCCAAATTTGGAAGCCTTTTTAGAACCTATATTAAATTTTAATCTTCGTCTTCATCTTCATCTTCGACATCCTCTTCTTTCGAAACGTCATCATCATCATCATCGTCATCATCTTCTTCTAAGTCGTCAGGCTTTAAGATATCCTCTTCCAAATCATCATCGTCATCATCGTCATCGTCATCCAATGCTTTTGTAATTGTTTTGTTGACTTTAACAAGATAAATTATTTCTTCTGTTTCCCAAATTAAAGCTTCAAGGGTTTCTCCAGCCGGGGTTTTAATAAGTGTAAGTGAAGAACCATATCCCTCCGGAAAACTTTTCAATAATTCTTTTTTTTGTTCAATAGTTAGCTTTTCATAACTAACAATAGCTCGTTTTTTAGACATGCTTTTTATTTTATATTTCTAATTTAATAATTCTTCTTATTGGAATAACCACATTTTTTTTCAAAAGTATTGCATTATCCGTAATCGCCCAAATAGTTGTATTCACGATTTTATCTCCTTTATCATCAGCGAAAAAAATTTTCACTTTTAAATGCTCAACGTTCCCTAAAGAAATTGCGCGATCTAACTCTCTCTTAAGTAATTTTTTTTCATCAGAATTTACCAAAACTTCACTTTCGGGAAAATGATATGATGGCACTAATTCTTTTTCTATTAATTCAAACCTGCTGGTTTCCATATTTTGATTTTAAGACAAAAATAAATTAAATGATTAATAATACAACAATTTAATATCACGAATTTAATGTTAATAATCTCTAATTCCATTGTTAAAACATATAAACAGTTATTGTAGACTAATTTATAGGGTTTAAAAATCTTATTCGATGTTTGTTTAGGTTTCAATACTAATACCTTGAAATACTTTTAAACTCAGTGAGGATGTCATTTTAAATACAATTTTTCACCTTAATGTAAAATTCTAAAGAGCTTGATTTAAAAGGAACGTAATTGTGTCATCGTTTCATTTTTTTAGGCGAGAATTGATATTATTAAAGACTTTAATCGATGATCAGGTTTGGTTAAATCTGTAGGATCTAATCTCAAATTTTAGCGAGCGGATTTGAATAACCCTTTGTTCAAATTTGAAAAAGACAATGAAAATTCTACTGAACCTCCTCCATAAGCTCTTTTTAGGTTGGATATGGTTACATCATACGAAACCCCAAATTTTAAGCCTTTATAATCTACAAGAATAGAAGGGATAATAGCATCTTTGACGCGCATATATAATCCAAAGCCGAAGTAAGCATTTTGTGAAAATCCAGTAAGTTTTGTTCCTTCTTGAAAACGATAGCGGATCATACTTCCTAGAATTGTTGCATAATGTCCTCCTTGGATAAATTGCACAATACTTCCATCAATAGATACATTAGAACCAACAATATCTTTCACCATTCCAGAGTGTATCACCATTTTTTTGTGCAACCGATCATCTGTTCCATTCGTGTATTTCAAAAATGGTTCGTTTAGATGATAGACAGAAGCACCAAATTGAAATTTAAGTTCATTGTTTCTAGCAAAAGTTGATTTACCTGGATTGTAGAGATAATACACGCCCGTTCCAACATCTAAATAGCTAAAGTTATTGAGGTTTGCGCTTTCTCCTGAAAGTAAAGTAGGATCAAAAGCGTACGAGGAACTATTCCATTGGTTTTCAAAACTTAGTTTAGAAATATCTCCTTTTCTGCTGCCAAATCCTCCCAATAAACCTACCGAAAGCGTATGAGCACTTTTGGCTATTGGAAGAATTCCACTCAATGAAAGTGTACCAGATTGACTACCAAATCGTCCATCTCCGCCAACATCTGTATTAAAAATCGCTCCTAATCCAAGGTAACTTTTATTACCTCTTTCCTTTTTAAATAAGGTAACATCACCTGCGAATGAAGTTGTCATAAAGCTCGTTGTTGCACCTAGCCATTGAGTCCTTTGATTTATGATCACTCTTTGCCATCCTTCAAAAACGCCAGCAGACGCTGGATTAATTAATAAGGGTGTCTGAGCTGTTTGCGAAAAATGGAGATCCTGAGCATTTATAAAAATGACTTGAAGGACAAATACTATGAAAAAAGAGTTCTTCAAATTTATCGAATTACGGTAATATTTCCAGATTTTATTTCTGTTGCGCCATCTATGTAAGTAATTTCCAACATATACGCATATGCTCCTGCATTAACTGGCGAATCCTTATATGTTCCATTCCAAGCTAATTGGGGATCACTGGATTGAATTATTCGATTTCCCCATCGGTCAAAAATTGAAAGAATGAAAAATTCTACATCAGATCCGACAATTAATTTTAATAAATCATTTTTTCCATCGCCATTTGGTGAAAAACCAGTAGGAATATTTATCCCGTGAGTCACAGGAGGAATTGGAGGAGCAATACATTCTGGTGTAGTATCAAATGGATCACAATGATCGTTCGGATTTGTGGATACTGAAGCTACAAGTGTTGTTGACAGATCATCGACTCCTGTCACTTCTTCATTGTCAGACAAACCATCACTATCTGAATCTGGATTAGCAGGATCCGTTCCATTTGTTGCCTCATCTGCATTGGAAAGACCATCTCCATCTGGGTCACAAGTTGGGCCTGCTGTAAATGGATCACATGAGTTAGCAGGATCAGAAGTACCAACTGGGACAGCAGGAGTTGACGGATCATCTATTCCTGTTGTTTCCTCGTCATTTAATAATCCGTCACCATCTAAATCGCCACTATCAATTACAAAAATCGCCGTAATGTTTTCTGCACCAACAATATTAATGCCATTAGTATCTTCAAAATCGCCTAAATTCATTGGCGTAGTGGTATATTCCCAATGACTGAAAACATAGCCAGGCAATGGAGATGCTATTAATAATGTTTCAATACCTCCGTAGTAATTTGTTAACCAGGGATACGTAGGCGAAATCGTTGAATTAACTTTAATAGTTCCTGATAGGGGAGGCGAAACATCAAATGTAACAGCAAATGGTCCTGTTAAATCATAGCAATCTACCAATCCAGTCTGAAGGGCAATGCATCGTGTATTAATATAGGTTTTTAAAGCTTGCACATTTGCTTGCCATCCTGCATATGTTCCTCCCCATCTTGTAATTTGGCCTTGCATTTCGGGGTCAATTTCATTGATCATACTGTCCAATAAAGGAATCATATAATCACAATTTAAATACGTATTCAGTAAATCGGCATAGCGGGCAATGTAATATTGTTTTACTACGGGGTTTTCAGCAATTAATTTTTTTAAAATAACAGTATGTCCTTCCCCGCCTGGATCCGATAAATTTTCGACATTACAAGGATCAGCTGAAGGAGAGTTGTCAGGAATGCCTGTGTAGTTAATATAATGTCCAAATGTTGCATCCATGTCCCACAGGGTATAATTCCATTTTTTATTTTGCCCTGTTGGATCCATACCTTTATACCACGCCGTATTCCAATTTAACCAATCTTGTGTTACGACATATGAATTAAGCACAAAGTAATCTATTAATGAATGCCAACTCAATTGACTGTCAACATAGTTAAAATTAGCAGCAACCCCCATGTTGTTGGAGGTTATATAGCTTACTAAATTATCCCAATCAGGAATTGCGTTTGGTGCTCCATACTCTTCCCAAGTTCCACCCCATGTCATTAAGTATTCTAAATTAAATTTATTTTGACCAAAGTAATATTTAGTGTAATCCGCATCATTTGCTTTTTCACGAATTTCATACACTCCCCAATACTGACCGTTTAAATACAAAATACAAGGTCTCCAAGTTCTTTCATCTAATTTTAAATTTGCTCTATCACTTAAGGTGTGAACATAGGCATCACGAATATGAGCTCCTCCCGTTTCGAAAGAATAATTATCATTCGCTGCTGGTTTTAAGATTAATTTCTGAAATTTATGTCTCGTTCGTTCAGGAAAAATGAAATGATCAATTTCATTATTCTGTCCAAATTGGTCCCTCATAATGAAGTCAAAACCTCGTTGATCATATGCCCATGAATCATTCCCATGTTTATTAAAATCACCTTCACCTTCATCTATAAATGTTTGATCTTGCTCAAATAGCTCAAATGCCCCAACCTGATTTGGACCCCAACCATTTCCATTAGCAATTAAATCAAACACTTCAGCACTGCAGACAGATACAACAGGGATTGAATGAGTTACTCCAATAAAATACGTGTTAGTTTCGCCTATACTTGGCTGATTTGCGCTAAAGGCAACCGCTCTTACTACTTTTGTTGAAGTAATGGAGATGGGGCCACTATATAAAGTTGATGTAGCCGTCACATTGGAGCCATTAGTAGTATACCTAATAGTTGAACCTGCATCTGCACAAGAAATTGTGACGGTTTGGGTTCCTGTGTAAAAACCTGCTTGCAAGCTCATCACTGGTTTTGTGGTATAAAAATTAATCCCCCCCGAGTTGTTGGCGTTGGGGGTAGGCGTCATAAAAAGTTTAAAAGTTGCTGATCCATTGGTGGCTCTGCCTATAGAATGATTTGCTTTTGTTAAATGAACGATTTTAAAAGAATCTTGCACCACACTTAGGTTGTTTGAAAGAATAATCCAATCGCCTTTTGTTTGTGTTAATGTAAAATTGGGATGTAATTGAGCACCACTAACTGTGTTTCTCCCTGAGCAAAAAACCATTTTAAAACTGTTAGCAGCAATAGAACCACTTGGAATTTGCCATTTAGTCAGATTTGACGCTTTATTGGATAAAAAATAACCCGTTAAATCAATGGCTGTTCCTCCCGCATTATAAATTTCAATCCAATCTTCGTTTTCTCCAAAAGCATCCGTAGGACCTGCCATATTGGAGCAAGAGTATTCATTTATGTATAATTGAGCAATGAAACTAGGTGATAGTGAGAGGCATAAAATAATACAATAAAAATTTCTCATAGTGCATAGCATATTCGGTAAATGTATAAATCACTTAATATATTACCTAACTTTCTGAGATAATTATTTGAATTATTTTTAGGTTCGTTTTGATTTTAGTAGCTAAATAGACATATGTTACACTTTGTAATGGTTATCCCTTGAAATAGTCAGGGAAAAGTATTTTCTTGAAATGTTTAGAAGTTATCACAAGCGTTGAAGATACATCTGGGAGGCCGGAAAATTAGTGTTTTCAATTTATTTCTAAATAAAACGTGTATTTTTACGGAAAATTTTTGAAAGGTGAGTGAATTAGAAAATAATGAAAAGCAGCAAAATCAAAAGGTTGAACAACTGTTGCAGGAATTGAATAGTGGAGTTGACACGAAAATTTCAAGTGCTTTAAAATCTCTTCAGGTAAATGGTAATATAACCGTAATTAGACCGATTGTTGAACTTTTAACGACTAATATTTCACCTCAAATACAAGCTGAAGTGCTGACTTTTTTAGGTGATTTAAAAGTTACAAATGCTGCCGAAGAAATTATTACAATTTTAAAGGATGAAAAATATTTAAATCAAAGACAACACGTTTTGTCAACAATATGGAATTGTAAAGTAGATTATTCTGGATACATTGCAGAGTTTGTTGAAATTGCGTGTGAAGGAAATTTTATGGAAGCCTTGGAATGTCTTACTATTCTTGAAAATTTGGACGGCCCATTTGAAGAACACCATATTTTAGAATGTCAATTGCACTTAAAAGAATATATGGAAGCTCCACTTCAAGCAGATGTTCAAAAAGCGCAAATAATGAGTGAAATAGTAATTTTATTAAGAGAGTTCGATTTAGATACGGATGATTAAGTATGAAATTAGTTAATTGATTTGAATCGAGAAAAGAAACTTCTTAATCGATCCTCGGTAAGTTAATTAGCTCTTTTAGTATAAAATTTGTTGGAAATTCATTGTCTATTGCTTTTTTGATTTTTTCGGCTTCCATCTGTGTTCTAAAATTACCAACTTTCAAAAAATAATTGGGTGCGTTATAGAAGACATATGTATCAATTTTTGGATATTTCCCAATAAATAATAACCTAGCATCATCAACTTTTTCTTTATCTGTATCAAAGAATAATTGAATTCTAAATCCGATAATTTGAGGAACTGTTGCTGGCGGAATCACCTCGCCTTGTTTTTTCACGAGCACATCAATTCTTGGGTCTTTGATCGTTTCAATATTTTTGTTTTGTGCTGCTGAACTTAGTGCTAAGAAGAAAAACAAAATGCTTGATAAAGATGTTCTCATATTTCTTGTATTAATTATATTGTAATAAGCCTTTTAGATCTTCGCTCACGTTAGTGTTCCTGATCACCGCCAATAATATGTAAATTTAATTTGAGGACAAAAATAAGTATAAATCAGGATATATTTTTCGTTTTTTCTTTTTCAAATAGCGCGCCCAAATTTTGATTTAAAGTGAAATGTTTTGCCTTACTAGTTAAAAGTTGTTAAAATAGAATAATCTCTCATAAATCTTTGCAAATCAATAAGTATAACTTTGGAATAACACTCAGTCTTATTTAGAATGATTTTAAATTAATAATTTTAATGATAAAATTGTCATAAAACTGTCATGTAATAATAGTATTCTCCTAAATTTGCGATTGTCAAAATGTGTTTTTTTGGCACTAGTTTAATAGTTTTTTACATGAAAATATCTAATAATCAGATGTTTAGAAACTTTAGAAAGGGTTTTTTCGGTATAGTGTCAGCAATGCTTTTTGCTGGTTCATTCAATGCGAATGCCCAAGGCGAAGCTCTTTTCAAAGCGAAATGTGCTACTTGTCACCAACCACATAAAGATGGTACGGGACCAAAATTGTTTCAAGTTAGAGCAAAATGGGAAGCAGGTGGCGCAAAAGAAGGTTCTATTTACCAATGGGTAAATAATTGGCAAACCGCTGTAGCAAATGATCCTTATGCAAAAGAAGTATCAGCTACTAAGCCATCAGCGATGAGTGCTTTTCCAGATTTGAAAAAAGAAGAAATCGATGCTATTTTAACGTGGGTTGATGAGCAGCCAGATCCTGCGACGATGGTAGCAGCAGCTCCTGGGGCTGAAGGGTCAAAAGCAGATGGAGGAACTGTTGAAGAAGATTCAAATTCTTGGGTGTGGGTATTGCTTGGAATTATTTTCATCACCATTATTATGGCTGTTGGAGGTGTTCGTCGTCAGTTAAAGCAAGTAACTGCTGAGGAGTCAGGGGAAACTGTAAAAGAAGGTTTAACCTACACAGACGAACTGAGAACATGGGCCTGGAAAAACAGAAAATGGGTAATGTTGATGTGTTTAGCTTCATTTATTTCATTGCTTGTTACAGGTATTATAAGTTTGTCAACCATTGGTGTTGTTGAGAATTATCAACCATCTCAACCAATTGCTTTTCCACATGCTATTCATACTGGAGTAAATGGTATAGATTGTAAATATTGTCACAATTCAGTTACCAAATCAAAAAGTGCAGGAATTCCTTCTGTTAATGTTTGTATGAATTGTCACAAACAAATTAATGGAAGAACACCTGCTCAGCAAGAACAAATAGCGAAAATTTATGATGCTGCAGGTTGGGATGCTGTTGGGATGAAATATACTGGAAAAACAAAAGAAATTGTTTGGAATAAAGTGCATGCATTACCTGATCATGTTTATTTTAATCATGCTCAACACGTTGTGGTTGGACAAGTTGACTGTAAACAATGTCATGGAGACATGACTAAAATGACTGCTACTGCAAAAGTACAACCGGTTTCTGAATTAAATAAAATCGAAGGAAACATTGTTCTTAAAAAACCAACACTTACAATGGGTTGGTGTATTGAGTGTCATGCTGAGAAAGAAATTTCTAAAGGACCTATTGATACTAAAGGAGATGGTTATTACAATGAAATTCACAAACGTTTACTAAAACATGGTAAATCATTGTACGGTAAATATTTAGATGACGGTAAGGTAACTGTGAAAGAACTTGGTGGATGGGAATGCGCTAAATGTCACTATTAATTTACTCATAGAAAAAATTAAAATAAGTCCATGGGAACAAATAGAAAATATTGGAAAGGTATCGAAGAGTTAAATCAAACTCCAGAATTCCTCGAAACTATAAAAAGCGAATTTGCTCAAGAAATATCTGTTGAAGAATTTCTAGGCGATGATAATTTGGGAAGCACTGCTACAAATCGTCGTGATTTCATGAAATTTTTAGGATTTAGTGTTGCAGCTGCATCTTTGGCAGCTTGCGAGGCTCCCGTTGTAAAGGCTATTCCTTATGTAATTAAACCTGAAAATGTAACGCCAGGTATGCCCACTTGGTATGCTTCTACTTATTACGATGGTAATTCATATGCAAGCATCGTTGTAAAAACAAGAGAGGGACGTCCAATTTACATCAAAGGAAATTCTGATTTTGGAATGACTAAAGGAGCTGTTAATGCTCAAATTATTGCTTCTGTTTTAGGATTGTATGAAGGTGCAAGACTTCAAGGTCCAACAATGGGTGGAAGTGAAAAAAATTGGTCTCAAATTGATGCTGCTATAAAAGACGAATTAAAAGCGATTGTTGCGAAAAAAGGAAAAGTTGTTCTTGTTTCGAATACGGTTATTAGTCCAACTATTCAAGCAAGCATAAATTCTTTAGCTACTTCACTTGGATCAACTGTTGAAGCACCAACATTTGAACACATTCAATACGATGCGGTTTCATATGCAGGTATTCGCCAAGCCAATGTAGCTTCTTTTGGATTAAATGTAATTCCAGACTATAATTTTGCTGCTGCTAAAACAATCGTTAGTATAGGAGCTGATTTTATCGGTTCATGGTTACTTTCAACGCAATATCAGTCAGAATATTTAGTAAATAGAAACCCTGATTTAAAACAAATGTCAAGACATTTTCAGTTTGAATCAGTGATGTCTTTAACAGGTTCAAATGCTGATTATAGATCGACTATTAAACCTTCTGAACAAGCGAATGTAATTTCATATTTGTTAAAGGCTTTTAATGTTGATTCGGGAGTTTCTTCTACATTATCCAAAGATGTTCAGACGATTGCTGATGAGGCAATTAAAGCGTTAAAATCTTCTAAAGCTGAATCACTTATTGTTTGTGGATCAAATAATAAATCGGTTCAGGTTTTAGTGAATAAATTAAATAGTGTTTTAGGTGCATATACTAAAACAATCAATATTAATAATCCTGTTAAATTATTCATGTCGGAAGACGAAAAAATGGATAAATTAACAAAAGATGTTATTGCTGGAAAAGGTCCAGATGCGTTGTTAATAATGGGAGCAAATCCTGTTTATTCTTTATCAAATGGTAAAGAATTTGGAGATGCTTTATCAAAAGTGAAATTGACAGTATCTTTTGCTGGTCATGCTGACGAAACGGCTTCAAAATGTAAATTTGTTTGTCCTGATCATCATGCACTAGAATCTTGGAATGATTTCAATCCAAAAGCAAATCATTACGCGATTGCTCAACCAACTATTCGACCTTTATTTAATACGGCTTCTTTCACTGAGTCAATATTAGTATGGGCTGGTCTAGCTTCTCGTGGCGGAAAAGATTCAAAAGTTGTTTATAAAGCAATGATGAAAAATTGGGAAACATTAGCTTTTCCTAATCAATACAGTGATTTCACAACTTACTGGAATATGGCTATTCATAATAGTTGTATTGATATACCAGCTGCAGTAGCAACTTCGCCTTTATTTATAGAAGGTTCACTAGCTGGAGTTTCAAGTTCTTTGCCTAAAGCAAATGGAGTTGAGGTTGTTTTATATCAAAAAATGGGAATTGGAACTGGAGCGCAAGCAAATAATCCATGGTTACAAGAACTTCCTGACCCAATTTCTAAAGTTACTTGGGATAATTATATTACTATGAATCCTTCCGAAATGAAGGATCAAAAAACAGGTGTAGTTACATATCAAACTATTTTCGATCAAGAAACAGGTTTAAATATGGCTACCGTAAAAATTGGATCAAACCAAGTGACGTTGCCAGTTTATCCATCACCAGGTCAAACTCCAGGAACAGTCGGTATTGCACTAGGATACGGAAGAGGAGCTAATGGAGAGAAAATTGGTAAAGCTGCTTTTCAAACAAAAGAATACGGAGGTCATAAAACTGGGGAAAATGGAAAGCCTAAAGCGATTGGTGCGAATGCTTTCATTTTTGCAAAAATGGAAAATGGAACATTCAACTACAATGTTTCTGGAACTGTTAGTAAAGTAGAGGGTTTATATCCAATTGCAGCTACTCAAATTCACCATACGGTGATGGGGCGTTATTCAATTGTTCGTGAAACGACACATGAAACGTATAAATCAAAAGATAGAAGTGCTTTTAATCCATTAAATACAGTTGCTGTTCTTGATAAGGATGGTAAACACGTTAAAATTCCTGTTAGTGATGCGGATCTTTGGGATTCTCATCCGGTAGCAAACATCGGTCATAGATGGGGAATGACAATTGATTTGTCTTCTTGTATTGGATGCGGATCTTGCTTAGTTTCTTGTCAAGCAGAAAACAATGTTCCTGTCGTTGGAAAAGATGAAGTTAGAAAAGGACGTGAAATGCATTGGATTCGAATTGATAGATATTATGCATCAGACGAAGAAGCTGCGGTTGGAACTCGTAAGGGGGAAATAGATTATCACAAAGCTGAAGTTGCTTCTGTTAATCCGAAAGTGGTGCATATGCCAATGCTTTGTCACCACTGTAATCACGCTCCTTGTGAGACAGTTTGTCCTGTAGCTGCTACAAATCATAGTAATGAAGGATTGAATCAAATGGCATACAACAGATGTATTGGTACTAGATATTGTGCAAATAACTGTCCGTATAAAGTGCGTCGATTTAATTGGTTTAATTACCCTTCATATAAAAAATTCACAGAAGTTAACCCAGCTCAAGATGATTTAGGCCGAATGGTATTAAATCCTGACGTTACGGTTAGAACACGTGGAGTTATGGAAAAATGTTCTTTCTGTGTTCAACGTATACAAGCTACTAAGTTGGAAGCGAAAAAAGATGGAACACCAGTAGAAGATGGGGCTTTAAAAACAGCTTGTTCAGAATCATGTCCAACGAATGCAATTATCGTAGGTGATTGGAACGATGTGAATTCTAAAGTTCGTAAGAGTTCGTCTGATGATCGCGCTTATCAAGCATTGGAAGAAGTGGGTGTGAAACCAAATATCTGGTATAAAGTAAAAGTTAGAAATGAGCATAATGCTGAATTGAATAAGCTACAAAAAGAAGTTGTTGCTGAACATCACGAAGCACATGGTCATGCGGCTGAAGGTCACGGAGAGAAAAAGAGTGAACATTAATTGATAAATAACAATTGTAATGCATAAGGAAGCGGCAATTAGAGAACCCCTCATTTTAGGGCACAAATCGTATCACGATATTACAGTAGACGTTTGTAAACCAATTGAGGACAAGGCACCAAGAATGTGGTATATACTTTTCGGTATTGCTCTCATCATTGGTCTTTACGGAGTCGGATGTATCGCGTATCTTTTAGGTACTGGTATTGGAGTCTGGGGATTAAACAAAACGATAGGATGGGCGTGGGATATCACGAACTTCGTTTGGTGGGTAGGTATTGGTCATGCTGGTACGTTGATCTCCGCTGTACTGCTCTTGTTCCGCCAAAAATGGAGAATGGCGATCAATCGATCTGCTGAGGCTATGACAATATTTGCGGTTTTTATGGCAGGTATGTTTCCTCTAATTCACATGGGTAGATTATGGTTAGGATATTGGGTTTTACCTTTACCAAATCAATTTGGTTCTTTGTGGGTTAACTTTAACTCGCCATTGCTGTGGGACGTTTTTGCGATTTCTACGTATTTATCTGTTTCACTTGTATTTTGGTACATTGGTTTAATTCCTGACTTTGCTACAATTCGCGATAGAGCTAAGACAGCAGTTTCAAAAAAGATGTATAGTATCTTATCATTTGGATGGTCAGGAAGAGCGAAACATTGGAATCGATTTGAGTTGATTTCATTAGTGTTGGCAGGTATTGCTACTCCTTTAGTATTTTCTGTTCACTCGATTGTATCTTTCGATTTTGCTACTTCGGTTATTCCTGGTTGGCATACTACAATTTTCCCTCCTTACTTTGTGTGTGGTGCAGTATTCTCAGGATTTGCCATGGTACAAACCTTAATGTTGGTCATGAGAAAGGCGATGCGATTGGAAGCATATATTCACGTTCGTCATGTGGAGTATATGAACATTGTAATCATGGTTACGGGTTCTATCGTTGGTGTTGCTTATTTAACTGAATTGTTTGTTTCATGGTATTCAGGTGTAGAATATGAGCAGTATGCTTTTATTAACAGAGCAACAGGTCCTTATTGGTGGGCGTATGCTTCTATGATGACTTGTAATGTTATTTCTCCTCAGTTAATGTGGTTCAGAAAATTACGAAGAAGTTTAATATTTACTTTTATTATTTCAATTGTTGTAAATATAGGAATGTGGTTTGAGCGTTATGTGATTATCGTAACTTCTTTACACAGAGATTATTTACCATCTTCTTGGACAATGCACTTTCCAAGTCATATTGATATAGGGGTTTATATTGGGACCATAGGATTATTCTTTGTATTCTTCTTATTATTTGCTCGGTACTTCCCTGTACTAGCATTAAATGAGGTGAAAACGATCTTGAAGTCTTCTGGGGAATCGTATAAAAATGCACCTAGTCATGGTCATGATGATCATGGACATTCACATGAAAATTTAAATACTAACAATCAATAATATAGATAATGGCGGAGAAAGTTATTTATGCAATGTATGACGATGACGATGTTCTAAAAGATGGCGCAAAGTTATTAGTTGCAAAAGGTGTTAAAATTTCTGATGTGTTTTCACCCTTTCCAATTCATGGTATTGATCCTATTATTGGTATTAAAAATACACGATTAGGTATTGTTGCGTTTCTTTTTGGGATCACAGGATTACTTCTGGCTACGTATGGTATGAGGTTCTTTATGATTACTGATTGGCCAATGAATATTGGAGGTAAGCCGAATGAAACGTATATGGATAATATGCTTGCATTTATTCCGGTAACATTTGAGTTTACCGTATTTTGCGCAGCACACGGAATGGCTATTACTTATTTGTTGAGAAACAAAACTTTACCTGGTATGCCAGCGCTCAACCCTGATCCAAGAACGACAGATGATAAATTTGTAATTGAATTAAAACTTTCTGAAAACATTCAGTTTTCTGAAGAAGAGTTAAATTCGATGTTGAAGGAAACAGGGATAATAGAAATTGATCAAAAGGAAATTAATTAATTTGCCATAAAACTCCGAAAGGTGTTGTCTCGACAAATAAACTGATAAAGACAGATGAAAATTAAATTTAAGGCAATAGCAAGTTTAGCAATAGTTGCAGCGTCTACATTAATTTTAGGCTCATGTAGTTCAAGTGCTGATAGTTCAGGATTTGAATATATGCCAGATATGTATCGCTCACCAGCTATTGAACCATATGTTGATTATGGTGAAATTAGAGGAAGAGAAAATAATGCTCTCAAAATGAAAATTTCCGCATTGGTTCCTCCAAGTTATACAATTCCTTATTATGGAACTGATTCAGCTACAGTAAGGCTGATGCTGCCATATAATCGTAAGGCAAATGAGATGTTTCGATTGACACATGGAGTGTATGATGCAGAGCTTTCAGTGAGTGATGAGTATTTGTTGGCTGCTGGGGATGTTAATCCATTAAAATTGACAGCTGAAAATACAGAAGAGATGTTTAAAAAAGGAAAAGCTTTGTATACGTCAAATTGTGCTCATTGTCATGGTGAAAAAGGAGATGGTAATGGACCAATGGTAGCGAGTGGTGCATTTGCTGGTGTGCCTAACTACAGTAATTTAACGATTACGGAAGGGCAAATGTTCTATTCTATTTATTATGGAAAAGGAGCAATGGGAAATCATTCTTCGTTCCTGAATAAAAAAGAAATTTGGACTTTAGTGCACTTTGTTAAAAAGTTTCAAAATCCTTCATATCCTGCTGTTAGTAGTGCTCCTGTGAAAGATTCAGTTGCGACAGCAGCACCTGCAATAAAGCCTCTATAAATTAGAAATAAATA
This sequence comes from Flavobacteriales bacterium, assembly GCA_947449575.1. Classification (GTDB taxonomy): domain Bacteria; phylum Bacteroidota; class Bacteroidia; order Flavobacteriales_D; family Crocinitomicaceae; genus CAIUKX01. The sequence continues at coordinate 10,000 of CANFRV010000031.1, read as the reverse complement.
ACACATTAACGAAAGAAGATGGAATTTAAAATAACTAAAAAATCTAAAACACTTACAACTGTCCTTATGATAGTCGGTGTTTTATTTACCGCAATTGGAATTGGCCTTAATAGTGGTGACGAGAACATCGTGCAGCGTATTATGGCAAATGGGTTAATCAATGGTTTTTATTTCTTTGCCCTTGGTATCGGAGCTCTGTTCTTTTTAGCTTTGCAGTACGCTACTGAAACAGGATGGTATGCCTCAATTAAACGCGTTATTGAGGCTGTGGCAGGTTTTCTTCCTTTTGGAATGGGGATTTTAGCAGTAGTCTTGTTAATTATTACTTTCATGGATGGTGCTCACATTTATTTATGGATGGATTCTGATTACACAACAGTAGGTAATCATCATTATGATGAGATTATCGATGGTAAATCACCGTATTTAAATAAGACTTTTTTCTGGATTAGAACTTTGACTTACATGATCGTCTATTTTATTTTCTGGAAAGGATTTAAAAATAGATCGATTCTTGAAGATAAAGTTGGTGGAACAGAAATTCACTTTCTAAATTATAGAAAGAGTGCGGTTTTCTTAGTTTTTTTCGCTGTTTTTAGTTCAGCTTCTTCGTGGGACTGGTTAATGTCTATTGATGTTCATTGGTTCTCAACTTTATACGGTTGGTATTGCTTTGCGGGTATGTGGTGTTCTACTATGACAGTATTAGTTATTTTAACTTTGTACTTGAAAAAATTAGGGTATTTACCAAACGTAAATGATAGTCATATTCATGATTTGGGTAAATGGACTTTTGCTACCTCATTTTTGTGGTCTTATTTATGGTTCTGTCAATATATGTTGATTTGGTATGCTAATATTGGTGAGGAGGTTGTGTACTATATGACTAGAATCGAACATTTTAAAGCTCTTTATTTTGGGATGTTTCTTATTAATTTCGGATTTCCGATGTTAATTTTGATGTCAAGAGATGCAAAACGTAATTCAAGAATTCTAATAACGGTTGGATTGATTATTTTAGTTGGTCATTGGTTAGATATTTATATCTTAATCTCAGCTGGCTCACTAGGTGCAAAAGCAAGTATTGGTTTCCTTGAAATAGGTTTAGCTTTATTGGCTGCAGGTTTCTTTATTCGCATGATTTTAAAGAATCTTACGAAAGCGCCATTGACACCAGTAAATCACCCGTTTTTGGATGAAAGTATACACCACGAGATATAATAGTATTTTTTTAAAGTTTAAATAGAATGATGGAAAGTAAATTAGTTTCATTAATTATTATAGTACTAGGAATTGTTGCGATAGCTCAATTAGTGCGATTATATGAATTATCTTCTAAGGTTAGAAAAGAAGGAGAGCACGAAACAAATACGCGCGATAATAATTTAAATGCAAAATTGATGCTTGTTTTTATGGCATTTCTTTTTATTGGTTTTATTTATTTGATGCGGGTATACGGATGGACTGGAAGGGGAGAATCTGCTTCAATTCATGGTAGAGAATTAGACTGGTTATTGAATTTAAATTTTGTCATAATTATAGTTGTATTTTTCCTTATGAATGCTTTGTTGTTTGGCTTTTCATATAAATATATCAGAAAGCCGGGTGTTAAAGCATACTATTTTTCACATTCTAATAAATTAGAGTTGATATGGACAATTATTCCAGCTATTGTTTTAGCAGCAATTATCATTCTTGGTTTGAAAACATGGAACGCAATAGTTGATAAACCTGGTGATAAATCGATTAAAATTGAATTATTTGCGAAGCAATTTGATTGGACAGTTCGTTATTCTGGAGAAGATAATAAATTAGGAAAATTTGATTATAAATTAACTACCGCTAATAATGAGTTAGCTTTAATGACTGAAAGTACAATTGACTCTGCTATTTTTCAAATGGAAAATGGTGTTGCAGGAATCAATGCTTTAGAAAAAGAGTTAAACGATAATAACATTATGTTAGTTCCTGAAGATCGTGACAAAAAAATGGTAGATCTGGAAAGAAAAACGCGTTTGATCCGTATTTTATATCAAATGAGAGCACATCATGATTCTAAAATTGACGCATATGCTTGGGATGATATTATTCAAAAAGACACCTTATATTTAAGTGCAGGACAGGAATATGAGTTTAATTTCCGTTCAAAAGATGTAATACACTCTGCTTATTTCCCTCATTTTAGAGCTCAAATGAATACAGTTCCTGGTATGACTACTCGCTTTAAATTTACTCCGGATATTACAACGAAGGATATGCGAGTTAAAATGAAGAATGATAAATTTAATTTCATTTTATTATGTAATAAAATTTGTGGAAGTGCGCATTATAAAATGAAATTGATTGTTGTTGTTCTTAATAAGAATGAATATAAAAAGTGGATGGACAACAAGGTGAAAAGCAGCACTTTTAGACAAACATATGCTCCTGTTGTAGCGGCAGCAGTTCCTTCTAAGGATTCTGTCGCAGTAACTCCAGTAAATTAATTAGTACAGTTTTAAATTAAATAGATATAATATGTCGGCATTAGCGCATGAAGCTCACGGAAATCACGATTCTCACGGACACTCTGAGGATCACGGACACCATGAAGAAAGTTTTGTTTCTAAGTATATTTTTAGTCAAGATCATAAAATGATTAGTAAGCAGTTTTTGTTAACTGCTGTTTTTATGGGTATTGTAGCAATGTTACTTTCTATACTATTTCGAATTCAAATCGCATGGCCTGGGGAAAGTTCAGATTTTTTATCTTTCTTTTTAGGTGAAACTTGGGCGCCAGGAGGAGTATTAAAAGAGGATATGTACCTTGGTCTTGTTACAATTCATGGTACAATTATGGTCTTCTTCTTGCTAACAGGTGGTTTATCAGGAACGTTTTCCAATTTACTTATTCCGTTTCAAATTGGTGCGCGTGATATGGCATCCGGTTTTCTAAACATGTTGTCCTATTGGTTCTTCTTTATCTCTTCGATAATTATGTTGGTTTCTTTGTTTATTGAAACAGGACCTGCTAGTGCTGGTTGGACTATTTACCCGCCATTATCTGCTTTACCGCAAGCTATCGGTGGTTCAGGTTTGGGAATGACACTTTGGTTAGTTTCTATGACTTTATTTGTAGTTTCTTCTTTATTAGGTTCTTTGAATTATATTGTTACTGTTCTTAACTTACGTACTAAAGGTATGGCAATGACTAGAATGCCTTTAACGATTTGGGCATTCTTTGTAACGGCTATTCTTGGGGTTTTATCTTTCCCTGTTTTGTTTTCAGCGGTGTTGTTATTAATGATGGATAGATTAGCTGGTACAAGTTTCTATTTATCTGATATTATTGTTAATGGTGAAATGTTAGCGAATCATGGTGGTTCTCCAATTTTGTTTCAACATTTATTCTGGTTCCTTGGGCATCCTGAGGTATATATCGTTTTATTACCTGCATTAGGTCTTTCTTCTGAAATTATTTCTACCAACGCTCGTAAACCTATTTTTGGATACAGAGCAATGATCGGTTCTATTTTAGCAATTGGTTTCCTTTCATTTATTGTGTGGGGTCACCATATGTTTATTACAGGAATGAACCCTTTCTTAGGTAGTGTTTTCGTTTTTACAACCTTGTTGATCGCAATTCCATCGGCAGTGAAGGTGTTTAATTATATAACTACGTTGTGGAGAGGTTCGATTGTTCTTACTCCTGCAATGATGTTTGCTATTGGGTTGGTTTCAACTTTTATTACGGGTGGTGTTACAGGAATTATTCTTGCTGATTCTGCGCTAGATATCGCAATTCATGACACGTATTTTGTTGTAGCGCATTTCCATATCGTAATGGGTATGTCTGCTGTATTTGGAATGTTTGCCGGTGTTTATCACTGGTTTCCGAAAATGTATGGTAAGATGATGAACAAACGCCTTGGTTATGTTCATTTTTGGATTACTATTTTTGGTGCTTATGGCGTATTCTTTCCTATGCATTTCGTTGGTTTAGCAGGTGCTCCAAGACGTTATTATGATTATTCAGTGTATGGTGATTTCAATCAGAATTCTGGCGACATGATGATGGATTTGAATATCATTATTACCACTTTTGCAATAATTGCGGCATTAGGTCAGTTAATCTTCTTATTTAACTTCTTCTACAGTATTGCTAGGGGACCAAAAGCGGTGCAAAATCCATGGAATTCAAATACTTTAGAATGGACTTCACCTGTTGAACATATCCATGGAAACTGGCATGGGGAATTACCAACAGTGCACAGATGGCCTTATGATTATTCTAAACCAGGTGCAGAAAATGATTTTATTCCGCAAGATGTTCCTTTAGGGGAAGGTGAAGTAGAGCATTGATATATATTTATTTTCACAAAAGCCTCTCCATTTGGAGGGGCTTTTGTATTTTTGAGTAAAATTTATCGTTTGGAAGAGTCATTTGATTATAGAGAGGAGGCAGAAAGTAATGGTGAGAAGGAATACGATAAAGTTCTTCGGCCAAAACTACTTGTTGATTTTTCTGGTCAAGATAATGTGGTTGAAAATCTAGATATTTTTGTTCGTGCGGCTAAATTAAGAGGTGAACCTCTCGATCATGTTCTTCTTCATGGCCCTCCAGGTCTTGGTAAGACGACTTTAGCAAATATTATAGCTAATGAGTTAGGCGTTGGATTTAAAGTAACTAGTGGCCCTGTTTTAGATAAAGCAGGAGATTTAGCTGGCCTACTCACCAATTTAAATACGGGTGACGTTCTTTTTATTGATGAAATTCATCGGCTAAGTCCTGTTATCGAAGAATATTTGTATTCTGCCATGGAAGATTATGTAATTGATATAATTATTGATTCTGGTCCAAATGCTAGAACTGTACAAATTACCTTAAATCCTTTTACGCTTATTGGAGCAACCACTCGTTCTGGTTTACTTACAAGTCCTTTAAGAGCCAGATTTGGTATTAATTCTAGGTTAGAATATTATGGAGCAAAAGTATTAACATCAATTATTGAACGTTCATCTAGTTTATTAGATATTCCTATTGATGAAACTGCTGCTTATCAGATCGCTACTAGAAGTCGTGGAACACCTCGAATTGCTAATTCTTTGCTAAGAAGAGTGCGTGATTTTGCGCAAATAAAGGGAGATGGAACGATTACGCTTGAAATTACAAAGACAGCGTTAAAGGCGCTAAATGTAGATGAGAGTGGTTTGGATGAAATGGACAATCGCATTCTTTCAGCCATTATTGAAAAGTTTGCTGGAGGTCCTGTTGGTCTTACTACCATTGCTACGGCGATTGGCGAAAATGCAGGTACGTTAGAAGAAGTATATGAACCATTTTTAATTCAAGAAGGGTATTTAATGCGCACAGCTCGTGGAAGAAAAGCGACTGAAAAAGCATTTAAACATTTAGGAAAAACACCTGGGTATATACAAGGTGGTTTATTCTAAAAAATCAGTGAGACTCTGTGTAAATACTCTACGAAACTCTGTGTTTAAATAACTATGATCTTCCAAGATAGAAATACAAAACTAATTAAGGAAAAAGCAAAAGAACTAGGTTTTTTCTTCTGTGGTATTTCAAAAGCTGATTTTTTAAAAGAGGAAGCTCCAAGACTCGAAAAATGGCTGAAGGAGGAGAGAAATGGGAAAATGGATTATATGCAAAACCATTTTGATATGCGCTTGGATCCTCGTTTATTAGTTGATAATGCAAAATCAGTCGTTTCTTTGCTCCTTAATTATTATACCGACGAAAAGCAAGAAGATATTGACGCTCCAAAAATTTCTCAATATGCTTTTGGTGAAGATTATCATTTTGTTATAAAAAATAAATTGAAGGAATTTTTCTCCTATATTCAAGAAGAAATTGGAGAGGTGGGTGGCAGGGTTTTTGTTGATTCGGCTCCTGTAATGGATAAAGCTTGGGCAAAAAAAAGTGGTTTAGGTTGGGTGGGAAAGCATTCCAATTTAGTTAATCCTAAAAAGGGTTCTTTCTTTTTTATTGCAGAATTGATTCTTGATTTAGAATTGACCGCAGATGGTCCAATGAAGGATTATTGTGGTTCTTGTACACGATGTATAGATGCTTGTCCAACAGATGCGATTATTGAACCTTATGTGGTTGATGGTTCCAAATGCATATCTTATTTAACCATTGAATTGAAAGAACAACTGATCCCAAATGAGTTTAAAGGGAAACTAGAAAACTGGATGTTTGGTTGCGATATTTGTCAAGATGTGTGTCCGTGGAATCGATTTTCTACTCCTCACAAGGAGCCAAAATTTAATCCCCATGATCAGTTATTAAAAATGTCAAAAGCGGATTGGGAGGATATTTCGGAAGAGATTTTCCGTGAACTTTTTAAAAATAGCGCTGTAAAAAGAGCGAAATACACCGGATTAGTTCGAAACATTAAGTTTTTAAGTGAATAATGAATAGGAAACTAAGTTTTCTTTGTTATTTTTGAGAGTATCTATAAACAATTGAACTATGAAACTCCTTATACTATTATTTTCTATCATTACAATCTCACCAAATTTTGCAATAGCGTGCGGCAAAAAGAAAGTCTCTGAAGATTGTTTTTCAATCTATGCACCTGTTATTGGCAAGGATAAACAGTGTTATCTAAACAGATGTTGGGCTGAAAAAAAAGGTGTTAAAGTGGCGAAAGTGGGTTATAAAAAGAAAATTTATATAAAAACAAACATTTATACGTGGCCCATTGAGGATGTGTGCATACCTGTCGCGAAAGAACAACCAGTCATTAGAGATTTGGAAGACGGCACATTACTCTATACTTATTCCGATAGAGAATTTAGAGGTACTCCAAACAGATGCAGATGTTTGCCAGGTTCAACTCAAATTTTAACATCAGTAGGAAATGTTCCAATTGATCAATTAAAGGAAAATGACAAGGTGCTTTCGATCAATAGTAAAGGAGAAAAAGTGGAAATGCGCATTAAAATGGTAAATAAAGTAGAAATTGTAGGGGCACATTCCATGGTTTTGATAGAGTTAAAAGATGGTAGAAAATTGCAGGTTTCTCCTGGTCACCCTTCTTCTATTGCTAACAAAAATTTAGGAGAATTTAATGTTGGAGAGAAATTGGAAGGTGTCTCTATTGTGAAAATTACAGATATTTCTTACGAAGAGCCCTTTACATTCGACATTCTTCCTGAAGGAGATACTGGCTTCTACTGGGCAAATGGCGTATTAATTGGGAGCACTTTAAAAGTCTTTGATACCGTTATCTCTAAAAAATAACCCAAAATCGATTACTCGATATAAAATTCACACAATCTCAGGTTATTAACGTGATTTAATCAATTTAATTTCAACTTTTCGATCTTGCGCTTTTATTTCTTTCGAATAATCTCCTTTGTGAATTAATTTGCTCTCCCCATAATAATATACGGTAATATTTTTCTCAGGAAATCCAGCGTCAATTAGTTTTCGTTTTATAGTTTCCGCGCGCTTTTTAGACAGTGTAAGATTATAATCTAGCGAGCCATCTTGATCTGTATATCCAATCACCATCAGCGTTAACTTTCCATCTATAGGCAAAGTTTTAACATATTTTTCAAAAAGTTTCTGTTCTGCAGGACTTAACGTTGATTGATCGATATCAAAATGAACGGTGTGCTCAGTGACAACTTCTTTTTTCACTAAAAGTTTGTCATATTCTTCTTTTGAAGTAATCAAGTCTTTTCTCGGGTCTAATGTTTTCTTTCCAAGATCAATCTGTTGATTTGTATTATTTGCGTCTTTTTTATCTTTTTGCTCTTTTAAATGGATCGAATTGATAGAAGCAGAATCAATCGGGCAACCAAAATTATAAACAGACCCAGAAATTTCAGGACATTTATCCACTTTATTTGTAATACCATCGCCATCATTGTCCGAACAACATCCTTGATTTTCAAAAGGACACCCGTTGTTCAGTTCAATTCCCGGAATATCTGGACATTTATCTGCCGCATCTATAACGCCATCAAAATCTCGATCAGGACAACCATAGTGAATTGGCAAGCCTGCAATCGTGGGACACATATCATTCATATCAATCAACCCATCGCCATCGGTATCCGGGCATCCATTGGTTTGGCGAGTCCCTTTGTTGTAAATACAATTATCTTCTTTATCTATAATTTTATCCCCGTCTATGTCAGGACAACCAAGAAATTCGAATTTACCAGGATCCACTGGACATTGGTCAATTAAATCAGAAACCTTGTCTAAGTCTCTATCTGATGGAACTTTGTAAAGAATGCTGTACGAAATCCCAAAAAAGAAATTGCGCGCTAAAGATGATTTTTGTCCATATAATATGGCTAGATTATTTGACCCTAGAAAAACGGAATACATCTTATAGGCAAATCTACCAGCCAACCCAAGGTATGCTTTCCCATTCCCCATCTGAGAAATAGGCATCATGATAGAATAATTATTTTTTTCAATTCGTGGCGTAATGGTGTGAATAAAGAAATTTGGGATCTTCGTTTTATCAGAACTATTTACAATTAGTGGCAAAGAAAAATTATAGCTGATATACATGTTTTTCAAGATGTTATAGTCTGCACTTAGGTGAATGGTAGTTGGCAAATTTAGTAGAAATTTACTTTGCTGCTTAGCAGATTTTAGTCCATTATACATTAAATTATTACTGATATTTGGATATGCGGCACTAAATAATCCATCGACATTGTAAATAGTCGATGCGCTAACACTGGCAGAATTGCTAGAAAAGTTGTAGTACGTTGTATCTTTCATAAATCGAATCCAACCAAGGTCTGTTATTGAACCCGTAAATTTTAATGTATACTTATTGATATCATACCGCACATTTTTTTCCACGCCATCCATATCATACAATTCTACAGATGGATCTGGACGAATTTCATACGTAAAACCAAGATCTAAACCGGCACCTCTATTTTTATAATATAATTGACTATTGCTGCCATAGCTCTTTCCAAAATCGGCATCTAAATTGTTAAATTGCATATCGGGCTGCGTCGCATTGAAATTAATATTTCCACCATTCGCATAAAAATATTTTGCATCTAAACCATTCAGAATTTTTACTGTAGCTCCCGCTTTCAGTAAGGAAGTTTTCCTATTAAAAAGGGTGCGTGCGTATGTAAAAGCATGTTCAGTAAAAGATAAGCTCGTGATGGACATGCCTTTTATATCTTGCTGTTTATCAGTAATATTCTTTTGAAATGTATTGACCATGTTTTCTGCCCAGACGGTTGGCACACCGCGCAAAGAATTAAACGATTTAATTCTGTAGGAATACGCGAATGCATTTTCGTGGTTCAATTCATATTTTAAATTGATTAAATCAGTTGTTAAATAACTTTTGATATAGCCTAAATTTTTCGTGTCAATGTACTTTGATTTCTCACCATATGGCGAAAAAGTATTGGAGCAAAAATTACTGATTTTAGAATTGTTAAAATTAAAACTGATGGCAAGTTTACTTTTAGAATCCACAATAGATGAAGGGTTGTAAGAGGAAACATTGGAACTGACAAAATTATCAGAAACAATGCCAGTATAGGATTGTTGCGAAAATGGAATCAGCGATAAAAGGAGAAATATAGAAAGGATAATAATTTTCATATCAGATTATTTGTTTGAGAGGATCAAATGAATTACGCATTTAGATCTTGATTTGTTTCTTTCGTACAAAGATAAAACTAATTTGGGAGTTATTATTCGTGGCATATTCTAAAAATACTTAAGTTCAAATAACAAATGCAACTTTTAGCTTTGATGGGCTAAAAACTTCAAAACAGAAGAGAAATATTGAAATTTCCCTTTCTGTTTCTAGGAAAGGAGTTATTTTACCCCGTTAAATCGCCAAAAATAAAGTTGTAATGTCACATCTTTCTTATGAACAAAGATACACAATTGAAGTATTATTAAATCAAGGAGTATCAAAAAAGGAAATTGCAAATACTATTTCAGTAGACAAAACGGTTGTTTACAGAGAATTGAAAAGAAATTCTG